>JBBAKL010000166.1:0-1074 GCA_040403535.1 Bacteroidia bacterium | reverse complement strand
AAAGGCGTGGAAAATGTTCCTGCAAAAGTAGAAGAGGCTAAAAAAGAAAAACCGGCACCACAACCTTTTGATATCGGTAAATTTGTCGGAATCTTTGCTGCTATCGGCTTGGCGTTAGGCGCTATTGGTTCGGCTGTAGGTTCTGTTATTGCAGGATTTTTAGGTTTGAAATGGTGGCAAATGCCAATTGCGGCTTTAGGTATTGTATTATTGATATCAGGACCGAGTATGATTATAGCCTATTTAAAATTACGTAAACGAAATCTTGCACCGATATTGGATGCGAATGGTTGGGCAATTAATGCGCAAGCGAATGTGAATATTCAATTCGGTAATGTATTAACGCATTTAGCAGAATTACCGGCGGGTGCTAAAATTAATTTGAATGATCCGTTTACAAAGAAGAAGCGACCAATTTTACCTGCCATATTAATTATCTCAGCAATGGTTGGTGGTGTATTATATCTATTGTGGAAATACGGATATATGCATATACCGTTTTAAAAGTAAATTGTTATTCATCTAAATTAGACTTAGGAAATAAGTGCTTTTAAATACTTCGGTTAGTGTAGATACTTTTCTTCTAAAACGGAAAGATGGTGATTACAATGGCCGCATATGGCAAAGCCTAATGCGTTAACTGTTATAGTGCCAACTGATGTGTTTCCGGTTTTGTTTAAATCTTCCGATTGCAAGCTTTCAACCAGTGATGCAGTGGCATTTCTTACAGCAATTAACTCTTCAATTACTGAACTCAAACTGCGTTTATCGGCATTACAGTTTTTTACATATTCATCTTCTTCAAAGGGCAAGGGTTGTTGCTGATCGCCTCGGGCAAATCGCAGCAAACGATAAGAAAAAACGCGTTCTGCATCCGAAATATGAATGAGTAATTCTTTAATTGTCCATTTACCTTCCGCATAAGCGTAATCGCCTTCTTCATCAGGAATGGAGGAAATGGTTTGTAACAGGTGTTCAGTGCTGTGAATTAAAGCGTCGTGTAAATTGTTTCCGATTGCTTTGGAGATATAATTCTCTAAATAGCTTGGATAAGTGCCTTTTTTTGGGCGCATA
>JBBAKL010000165.1:0-1114 GCA_040403535.1 Bacteroidia bacterium | reverse complement strand
CCTAACATGTACGTTGCTACTCGCGTTGAGAAGTAATTGGTAATAACCACAAAATTTAAAAAAGCCACCTGTCGGGTGGCTTTTTTGTTGGAATGGATTTAATGGAGCTAAACGATTGGCTGGGTGAAGTTTCAGGGCAACAATTTAAATGGGAATAGGATATTTTAAACTACTGTTTAAGGAAGTGTGGTGATTTAATTTATGAAATATTGGTCTAGGATTTATGTGTATTTTGTACCAATTATTTGGTATTTAAAGATTTATTATTGCATGAATTAAGCGATTTTTATTTTTTGGCACGCAATTTGAAAATAGGGATAGTATAAAATTAAAAACCAAAAACCATGAAAAAATTTACTTTACTAGCAATCGTGCTTTTCGCAGCAAAAGCAGTTTCTGCTCAAATGATCGTAGACGCTGAAATGTTCAAAGCTAACCCAAACCAGTTTATGGGTAAAGTTGTAACTATCAAGAATGTAACTTACAAAGGTAGCTCCATGACTCCAGGTTCACCTCAGGGTGGTGTAGTTAGCTCACCTTCAGGATCTGCTGGCGCAGGTGCTCCTTCAGCTCCAACAGGAGTTGCAGGACCAAGCAGCGGAAAATCAGCTTCAGTACATTGCAACCCAGCTCCTAATTTCACTTTAACTAAGTGGACTTTAGGCCCAAACAACGACTTGTGTATGCAAGTTAATGCTCAGGTTAAGCCTATGGTTGATCAGTGTCAAGTAGGTGCGGTAGTAAAATCTATCTCCTTCCGTTGCACTCCTAACATGTACGTTGCTACTCGCGTTGAGAAGTAATTGGTAATAACCACAAAATCTTAAAAAGCCACCCACCGGGTGGCTTTTGTTTTTTGTTAAACTGATTATTCGTTTAGGATAAACGCACACCAAACTGTTCAGCAAACCATACTGCAAGTTGCAAGATGAACGGAAGAAGGATAGCTTGAATCGAGATAAGTAGAAGTGCGATTGATATCTTTGTGATCAATGAAACGAGTACATCCATTTAAATACCAATTATTTGGTATTTAAAGATTTATTATTGTATGAATTAAGCGATTTTTATTTTTTGGCACGCTATTTGAAATTAGGGATAGTATAAAATTAAA
>JBBAKL010000164.1:0-1133 GCA_040403535.1 Bacteroidia bacterium | reverse complement strand
GCCCATATATTCCTCTAATGAGCTCTGGCGTTGTTCTAGATCCAAGCACATTCGAACCAGTAGTTGGCTTTATGACAAGATATGGCTACGTAGAATTGACAAACACTGCTTCATCGTTTGGTAATGCTGCTGACTACCTAGGTGAGATAGCCGTTTCTAACCTCAGCTTTCAGTAATTTAACATTCCAATTGTTAATTACAATAAAGCAAATAAAAACCCGCTTCGGCGGGTTTTTTATTGACTTTAATAAAGTATCATATTATATTAGTAAGCTCGGTATAAATAATACTATGAACAAATACAAAAATTGGTATAATCAAATTACAAGCAACGGTAAAAAATACCGTGAGCCAGGTTTAGAAAGACATCATATAATACCTCGCAGTTTAGGTGGTAATGATGACGTAGAAAATATTACATTTATAACTCCAAGAGCTCACTTTGTATGTCATTGGTTACTAATTAAAATACATCCTGCCGGTGAAGAACACTGGAAGATGCTTAATGCGCTACGAATGATGAGAGCAGAAAATCCTAATCAAAAAAGATACAACACAAAAATTACCAGCAGAGTATATGCTAAACTCAAAGAAGAATATGCATTACTTCAAAGTGAAAAAGTTAAAGGTGAAAACAATCCAATGTTTGGCGACAAATTTTATAGAACAGAAGAAGGAAAATTAAAACAAAGCCAAGCAATTAAATGTGTTAAAAATCCAGCCAAACGGCCCGAAGTAGGTCAAAAAATTAGCGAATCTAAATTAGGAAAAAAACGCGAACCATTTAGTCAAGAATGGAGAGATAAGTTAAGTCAAGCAGGTAGTGGAGAAAATAATTCTCGTTATGGCGTAGAAGTCTCTGCAGAAACTCGTAAAAAAATTGGAGACAAAATTCGCGGTAGAGTGCAAACAGAAGAAGAGAAAGCACGAAGAGGTGCAGCCAACAAAGGCAAAGTCAAACCAAAGAAACTGTGCCCCCACTGCCAACAACACATAGCTGTAAATACCTACGCTCGTTGGCACGGCGACCGCTGTCGCACCCTACAAGATAAATAATACAACCACCGGGGATGGGAAACATTAAAGCGCCGCAAGGCGCTTTTTTGTTGGCTTGAATAAATATAACTGTTCAT
>JBBAKL010000163.1:0-1150 GCA_040403535.1 Bacteroidia bacterium | reverse complement strand
ATAAGATTCGACAGGCAGTTTTAAAGTATGGAATCAAATGGTTTGTTATTGACCCTTGGAATAAGTTAGAGCATCAAGATGATTCGACAAATTACATTAGTCGGTCTTTGGATTTGATTTCAAACTTTAACAAGAAAAACGGAACTCACGCTTTTATCGTGGCTCATCCCACGAAAATGAAATACGATCACCAAGCGAGTAGATATGAGGTTCCTGGATTGTATGACATTTCAGGTTCTGCCAACTTTTACAACAAAGCAGATATAGGAATTTCAATGTACAAGGAAAGCGAAGCCTACACGAATACCCTGTATATTCAAAAGGTCAAGTTTAAATTCTGGGGAGAGACTGGAAAGATCACCTACCGATGGGATCCTATGAATGGCAGATACAACGAAACAGGGCAGGATTTAACAAACTGGGTAAATAGGGAGCGTCAGACAGAAATAGACGAAGTACCATTCTAAGTCAGTAGAGTCTATTTATTTGCCCTATAAACGATTATTGTATTAAACCCGTATAGGAATATGGTAAAAAAGATAATGGCTTAAAACGCATTTAAATAGGCTCTAATAATATTTAAAATAATTATTTAAAAAAACTTGCAAGGAATAGTTAAAGCCTATATCTTTGATCCATATTTAAACCCAAACAAAATGAAAACACAATTTAAAATCGGTCAAAAAGTTACTTTTAAACAATGTTCAAGTGTGTATACTGGTATCATTGTTAATATTTCAGAGCGTGAATTAGTTATAATTGATGGTTCTGATTTAGAATTATACCGTGCAGGATATGCGGTTGGTTCTTGTGTATCACCATCTCAAATATTATCTAAATAAACCACTAACGGGGTGCAGTATCCGACCAACTGCTTTTTATGAAAAACCTCGAACTCTTCTACAACTTCTGCGGAACATTTGAAAAGCAACTCCGCTCAGATTACAAAAAGCACAAAGTCTTTGAGCAGAAAATCACTTACCCTCAGTTCTGCATCTTAGCATTTATTGAATCTTTAAAACCGAAAAAATGATTGACTTCATAAACGAACTACTCCCCGCTTTGATCTTTTTCGCTCTACTCTATTTCGTAACTCGTAAACCCATAACAAATGAATCGGTTTGCGTATATACGCTGTTACCTGCTGGTG
>JBBAKL010000162.1:0-1184 GCA_040403535.1 Bacteroidia bacterium | reverse complement strand
GATTTATTCCCCGATTAATACCCAGTACAATTATACCTCATTCGTGCCAATCATTGAGCGCGACACGGTTTACGTTCATAAAATTACGACCCTGACCTTTCCCGCTAAGGCTGAGGACAAAGAGATTGACGAAAGCGCATACGGGTCACGTTCCTACGGGTACGAGGTGCGCAAGTTATCAGGGACACAACTTCGGCAAACGTTGGAAGGTCGCGGCTTTCGAAACCTTGCAAATGTTGATAGGGCAAAGTTGCGTCGTATATATATCGCCTATTGCTACGAATCAATGCTGATGAACGTACACCTATTAACCGACTTCCCGATTTCAATGATTTATTCTTTCTTTATCATTGAGGCAACCAGTCAGGGTATTGAAACAGACTTATGGCGCAAGCACGCCAACGCTGGCGGGGTTAAGGCATTGAAGAACGGCAAATATGTGACATACAGGACACGCGAGGTTATCCGAGGAAGGGATAAGTATATTAAGGCAAAGTTTATGAAAGCCAGTAGCACGGAAGAAGGCATGAAGCTTTGGGCGGGCGTTTTAAACTCAGGAAGATACGCCGCCTGTAAAAAGGCAAATTACAAGATAAAGGGAATCAAGTTGTACGAATCCATTTGTAAATGCGTTTACAAGTCAGGTTATCACACGGACAAGGATTACAAGTTTCGTGCCTCGTTTATGGCTGAGTACTGGCAAATCAAACGGGATAACTTCCCTTTGAAAAGAGAAACAAATGTTTTTTGATTTTTTTTTAAAATAAATGTGTAAATATTTTTTGGTCTTAATATTTATTTATAAATTTACGAACCGAAAGGAACAAACGTATTTTTTTACCACTTTCAAAACAAACAAAATGAATCTGACTTCAAGTAAATTATTAAAAAAAGCACATTTAACACACGGCGGTATAACTGCATGTAATCGTAAAGCATCAGGTAATGGTGTTAGTGAATTCTTTTACAATTTGTATGCTGAAAAATATCCAGAAGAATGTTGCAAGATATGTTTATCTAAATTTAATCATAAATTAGAAATAGTAAACAAAAAAAATCTAATTAAAATTTAATTAACCCCAATAGGGCAGTCCCCCAGCTGCCCGCCTTTTTTCACCACTTAACAAAAAACAAAATGGAAAAGAATTTCACCAACATTCAATTTAAATGGACATTTGAAAGCA
>JBBAKL010000161.1:0-1242 GCA_040403535.1 Bacteroidia bacterium | reverse complement strand
CTTGTATTTGTTAATGCTTATCCATAATAATATCAGAATAAAAAATAATGAAGTAATTACAATGTTTAAATTTACATTAGTGTCAAATGAAAGATAGATAACTATACCCATTATAAAGGGTAGAATTATTCTTAAAAATGGTATTTGTTTTAATTTTTCAGGCAAAACTTCCTGGAAATTCGGGTGAAAAACTACATTTCGAGATTTGGGTTAGCTCTATGATATTCTTTTTCACTTTTAGCAATTACAGCACTCGCGACAGCATTTCCAACTACATTTGTTGCAGATCTTCCCATATCTAACAACTGATCGATTGCAAGTACAAGTAGGAGTCCTTCGCCCGGTATTTTAAAGGTGCTAAGCATGCCTGCAATAACTACGAGAGATGCCCTTGGAACTCCGGCAACGCCTTTGCTTGCCAATAGTAATATCAGCATCATATTAACTTGATCTCCAAAGGACATTTCGATTCCATAGGCCTGGGCAATAAATGCAGTGGCAAATGTCATATACATGATGCTTCCATCTAAGTTAAAGGAATACCCTAATGGTAAAACAAAACTCACAACCTTGTTTCCTAATCCAAATTTCTCAAGTGCTTCTATAGTCATTGGCATTGCAGCTTCTGAACTGGCTGTAGAGAAAGCAAGAATTAAAGGTTCCTTTATTGCGCCAAGAAGTTTGAAAAATGGAATTTTGTAAATCTGACAAACTGCAAACAGAATCACAAAAATGAAAAATAATAACCCGCCGAAAAAACAAGCAATTAGGTATAAGTAACCAAGCATTATTCCCGGTCCTTGTTGAATCAGTATCGAAGCAATTGCACCGAATATTCCTAGAGGTGCAAATTTCATAACGTAGTCTGTTACCTTAAACATCACGTGGCTCAGGGATTCGCAGGCATTTAAAATAATTTTTCCTTTCTCTTTTATAGAGCTTACACCAATTCCGAAGAATACTGAAAAAATTACAATCGGTAAAATGTCATTTTCTGCCATTGATTTAATAACTGATGATGGAATTACATGTTCTATAAAATTGGATGCTGTTTGAGCTTTTGCTTTAACTCCTGTCTCTGCACCTGCTCTCGGTAATTCGAGTTGCATATGTTTTCCCGGTTCAAAAATATTGGCAATTGCCAGTCCAATAAAAAGTGCAACTATGGTTGCACATAAAAAATAAACCATGGTTTTTAATCCTATACGCCCCATAGTTTTAATATCCTTTATTTTCCCTATT
>JBBAKL010000160.1:0-1266 GCA_040403535.1 Bacteroidia bacterium | reverse complement strand
AAGGATGAATGGTTAAGCCGCTCATGGTTCGACAGGCTCACCACGAACGGCTTAACCATAAAAACTGTCCCGCCTTAAGTTGGTAGCCAAGATTTATAAATGTACAATGGGATTTATCAGATGCGTAACCTAATTCACCAGGAACAACGATAATAATTCTTGTAATGCCAAGTCGGTTAGCTGATCTGAAAATTTTACGCATTACACTAGCAGCTTCAGAAAAATGCTCCAGCACATGGGCGAAAATAAGAGTTTTGAATTGATTGACAGGGATGCTTGAAAACATAAAATCGTCTTCATTCATATCATAATGTATTGCATTCATTCCCAAAGCTGCCAAAACCTGGATAAGAAATGGATTCAATTCAAGCCCTAGAGAGCCGGGCGGCAGCCTTGCTAACAACTGTCCTGCACCGCATCCTACATCAAGTGTAGCTCCATGAACATCTTTCAACATATTATTGAGGTAAAAACACTTAAGCAACCGCCTAATAGGATGTCGACTTCTGCCTAATTGTTCATTGGCATAAGCCTGATCAAATTCATTTCCATCTTGCATAGTTTTCTTTTTGCACATGCCTTAACGTTGGGTGAAACTGTGTAAAAATAATCTCTGTAAGTAACGAAACAAAGGTTTTAAGGTATATGTAGGTTCGGATTTATCCGAACAGTGCGAATGAATTCGCACCTACAAAAAAGATAAATACCGCATAATTTTTTTCTTAACTACTTACATGTAGTGGTCAAGTAAAAAAGGACACTTTTTTAGGGCTATCTTATTAAAAAAACTCACTTAAAATATTAGTGCGCTAAATCTTTAAAAAAGAAGGTTTAATATAAGCCGAATTTTTCCAGAATGAAAAGCACAGAATTCGCTTTATTTTATACACCAAAGCATTGTTCTTGGGAGAAATCTGGCTTGGAATTTTGTCACGGCGTTTGCTCAAACGTGGGCAATTTAAGTCAGCGCATGAACTCAAAGAGCGAATTTTAAAGTTTATCGATTTTTTCAACGAAACACTTGCTAAGCCTTCTTGTTGGACTTGTATCGGTAAGCCGTTAGTTCTGTAAGTTAATCCTTATAATCTTAGGTTTGCTGTACTAGATTACAATTTATGTCTGGTCAACATTAATCAATTATTCATGCCTTAACGCCTCAATCGGATTCAACCGCGCCGCCCGCCGCGCCGGACGATACCCAAACACAATCCCCACCCCCGCCGAAAACAACGAAGCAATGAAAATAATATTAATATTTAAAATGAA
>JBBAKL010000159.1:0-1284 GCA_040403535.1 Bacteroidia bacterium | reverse complement strand
AAAGGCCTCTTCATATCCCACAAAGTAAAGATTGTTTTTTTTGCTTTTGATAGGAAAATCAATACCAAATAGGTAACGTAGGCGATGTGTATAGGTTGATTTTCCTGTAATTCTGTTTTCAATAAAGCGATTATCCATCCTTAGCCGGTGTTTGAAATTAATTGATTTTAATTCATGTTTAAAGGTGGCCTGCAGGTGAATTCTGTTTTCATTTACATAAGTGTTCTGCAAAACGTTTTCTCGCTGATAAACGTAACTACCCGTAAAAGACAAGCGGCTCGATAGACTAAAAGTTAATGCTTGTTCGGAATAAAACAATAAAAATTTATCCTGCAAACTAAGTTTAGAGGCTTTAATTTCAGTTAATGGAAAGGCCCCGAAGTAATAAAAACTATAATTCCACTTGTTATTTATTTTGCCACTGTGGTCAATTGTTGGAAAAATCCCTGCAACATGTACTGATTGCCCAGATAGATGCTTGATTAAAAATAAACAGCCGATAAAAATCAAAAATAATTTTTTACTGATGTTGAAATGCTTTTTCAAAATGATAGTCAGTTTTTTTAATATTGCAATATTACGATATTAATTTCTAATGAAATAAATATTGAACACAAAAAAAATCTATTCAACACCCCCGATTATCCATACCATTACACTATTCATGAAATAAAACAAAAAACCGCCCCATTAATGAGGCAGCTTCTTTTTATCTAAAACAAACCATGATCACCTGTTAATCACCACACGAACTGTCTTTTTATTTCCGCTCTCCGTAAACACATTCATGAAATAAACTCCATTGCTTAATTCCTGAACATCAAACTGAATTGTTTCTTTTTCGGATGTTGTTAAGCCGGATTTTTCTGTCAATACAATCTGGCCAACTGCATTCATCATTACAACCTGAGTTTTCTCGTTTAATCCGCTCATTGACACATTAATCATATCATTTGCAGGATTAGGGAAAACATTTATCAAAGCATCTTGAACACTTGTGCTTAAACCTAAACAAGCATTCACTGTCACCGTAATTAAATCAGTGTTCTTACATCCGTTTACGTCGGTACCAGTCAAAGTGTAGGTTTGAGTAGACACGGGGCTGAACGCGATACCATTTTGTATACCGCCGGTCCACACATAATTGAGAGCTCCGCTTCCATTAAGCACAATACTATTCCCGGAACATATTGAATCGCCTTGCGCATTTGACGTTGCATTTACCGACGGTAAGGCGTTTGAAATGACACTTGCTATTGCTGAATTACTGCATCCATTGATATC
>JBBAKL010000158.1:0-1383 GCA_040403535.1 Bacteroidia bacterium | reverse complement strand
GGTACTTTTTATTCCTTTCCTAGTGTACAAAAAATTATTCAATCTCGAGGGTTTAAAAATGATTTAGATTTTTCAGAGCGATTGTTATCAGAGCAAGGTTTAGCATTGGTTCCTGGCTCTGCTTTTGGCTCTGAAGGATGTATTCGACTATCATTTGCAACAAGTATGCAACAATTGGAAAAGGCGATGAATCGTTTAGAAAATTTTATTAAATAACGCTTGACCTTAGGGCTTTTTGCTATTAAGATTAGCCCTAATTCCCTGGTAGCTCAGTCGGTAGAGCGGATGACTGTTAATCATTAGGTCACAGGTTCGAGTCCTGTCCGGGGAGCCATAACTTTATAATATCCCCATTTACAAAGCATTAATTTAATACTTACTAAATTTATTCCTACATTTTTTTATTCCATAGTTTTGGTTTGCTTTTTATTTAGTTAATTTATAGACTAAATTTTTGTTGCGTTTTTTGTTACTATGGGACTGTTAACAAAGTAAGTTAAGGACTTTAAGACATCCTAAAGCAAAGAAAGAAAAGAATGTAACATCGAGTTTATCAAAGCGTAGGGCTAATCGCTTGTTTTCTTTAATTTTCCCAAAGAATCGCTCAATAGCAGAGCGAGTGTTGTAACGCTCTTTATCTCGAACACCAGGGCAAACAGCACCTTTTCTTCGAGGGATAACGGCTGTTTTTCCTGAAGCTGTAATTTGAGTTCTTACTGCAGAATAATCATAGCCTTTATCAGCTATAATATACTCTATTCCTCGCCAATCGCATTGTTCCCAAAGATTAGAAAACTCCTTCATATCAACTAAGTTACTTGCGGACAAGCAAGCCCCTTGAATTTTTGTTGAGGAGAGTGCTACATGGATCTTGGTGCCAACTCCTTTTCGACCTCGACCTATGGATTGAGGGCCGTTTTTTTTAATGCCCCAGAGCCATGACGATGAATACCAATAGTGGTACTATCAACCCAGCTAATATCTACGGTGATCTTTTTCTGTTGTTGCAATTGATATACCAAAAACCAAAATAATCCGTTTTCACTCCACCGTTTAAACCGAGTATAAATCGTATGCCATTTTCCATAACAGCTGGGCACATCTCGCCAACTTATCCCAGTTCTTAAAACATACAGTATAGCGCAAAAAAATTGATAATGACTTACTCCTGCAGGCCGACCTGGGCGCTTGTGGTGGCTTAATATATAAGGCTCAACATGCTTTTTAAAATCCTCTTCTTTTAACGGGTAATATCTTAAATCCATTTTATTTCTGCAAATTAAAACTGGTTTATAGCATAAAACATAACTTTGTTAACAGTCACATAATTGTGTTATTTTGCTTTAGTTAGCACTTATATTCCCTAGGAAAATCTTGAGTATA
>JBBAKL010000157.1:0-1388 GCA_040403535.1 Bacteroidia bacterium | reverse complement strand
TGCTGCTGCTGCTGCTGCTGCTGCTGCTGCTGCTTTATCGGAAGCAATGAAGCCAGAGCCAAACAAAGCCTTGCCGTGCTTCTTTTGTGCGTCCATTCCTCTGTAATGCTTCAAATCCTTTTTATCAAATGTTAGGCTTATTCCTTTCTCAATACAATAAGCCACTTTACTTACTGTTATGATATGGTCGGGGTATTCGTATTTCGGCAGGTTTGCTTTATTCCTTGCTTGTATTTCTTTAAATTTTTGGTGCAATTCCGAATCGCCTATAATCTTTAAATCCCCAAACATATTAGAAACAAAAGCCGTTTTTATAGTTGCCCCATTTTCGTATGTAATATCCGCTGAAGCAATTATATGAGTGCAATCAATATTAGAGCAGAAAGCGGTTAAATGTGGGCAAAACAAAAAGAACTTTATATCCCTTTTAAGGTAGTATTTGCAAATATTTGTAATTATTGAAAATGGTGGATTGTCAATTACAACCATATCTTCAGAATAATCAATGCTTTCAAAGTCACCACCAGGATAAAAAGGGCGTATAATCTTTTTACCATTCAAAGGATATTTTTCATTTACATAGTTTATAATTATGTCCATTACTTCCTTTGGTGTATAGCAATCGTCTGTTGTCTTTTTGTCTTCAAACTTGTCTAAAAAAGCATCGTAATCGCTAAATAAATTAGGTTTACTTTTCTTCTTTGTAATTATGACAGTTTGCTCATTCCCGAATAAATCCAAAACTTTGTATGACGAAGAATTAACTACGCCTAACAAGCGGTTAGCGTCATTGCCGTTTTCGTGGTTTATTGAAGTGTTGTTTTCCATATTAAATTTTGTTTTGAAATGAGAGTTTAGTGTTCCAAAGTCGGCAACGAACGCCAACCGCCCGACCGTTATACGCAACCTTACAAAGACTGCAACTCCGACTTGACTTGTTGCCAATAGTATGTATCAATTCTATACAATCTTTGTTCTTGTGAATGATGGTTGATTATTTCTTCAACTGCTATAAAACACATTGAATAGCCATATTATCCTTATACATTCCCAATGGAGCATCTTTATGAGATAGTGCATATCTGAAAGTTGAAAATAAATCGTTTGCTTTTTCTTTTGCGTTCATATTTTTTGTTTTTTAAATTAGTAATAAAGGCAGCGTATAACAAGGAGTTGCTGCAATGGCTTGTTTTGTTCTTCGTTTGATACTTTTGTCATAATATTAAAGTTTAATAATACCATAGCGGTATGGTTAACGATATGGTTGACGATACTTCTATTTTTTACTAATCTTATTAATTAGTTCAATAACCTGATTTATATCTTCCTGATTCATCTTAGCAATAGCCTCAAACAGATCGCTTATCTGTATGCTGTGTTCGTAGATC
>JBBAKL010000156.1:0-1519 GCA_040403535.1 Bacteroidia bacterium | reverse complement strand
AGAAAAAGACGGACAATTTCAGGAGATTAAAAGTAACGGTATAAAAAATTATTTTTTCATTAAAGCGGATTATCAGTTAAACCGCGTAGATTTTTCCGATATATTATACATTGAAGGACTGGATGATTATCTTAAAATACATTTAAATTCCAGAAAACCATTAGTTGCCAGGATGACCATGAAGGGTATTCATGATCAATTGCCTGCCGGTAAGTTTATTCGTGTTCATCGGTCATTTATTATCCCTTTTAGCCGAATTGTGGCGGTTAAAAATAAAACTATTCAACTACCAGAATTAGAAGTACCTATTGGAAACAGTTACGAAGACGCGTTTTTTGCACTGTTTAATAAGTCGGTATAATTTCCTCTAAAATTCACCTCTAATCCTTCTGTTTTCACCTCCAATTCCGTATATTTATTTAATATTTAATTAATATTGGTATTAAAATAAAATTACATGAATAAGATAAAATTTACATTCAAATCTCTTGCAGCATTATTGTTTTTTTCCATTACTACTCAGGCGCAGCAATGGGACGGACTAACGATATATAGTACATCCGGATCAACCAATGCGTACCTGATGGATACAAATAGTACCAATGTTAAAGTTTGGTCATTTACCGGACAAGGCGGTACAGGTTATTCAACACATCTTACTCCAGGAGGAGATCTTTGGAGATCCGTTTCCAACACAGGGAATGTTTTAACCGGAGGAGGTATGACCGGACGCATCCAGAAATGGAACTACGCGGGTACTAAATTGTGGGATTATACTTATTCATCATCAACTTATTGTTTGCATCACGATCATTGTCCGTTACCAAATGGAAATGTATTAGTGATTAGTTATGATGTACATACGGCAACGGATGCTTATAACGCAGGCGCAACAAATAGTATAACTGTGTGGTCTGAGAAGATTATGGAATTACAACCGGTTGGTACAAATAGTGCCATTGTAGTATGGGAATGGAAAGTTTGGGATCATTTGGTTCAAAATTTATATCCAACGCGTTCTAATTACCAGACTTCTATTGTAAATCATCCTGAAAAAATTAATATCAATTATGGATTACAAAAAGATTGGTTACATATGAATGGTATTGATTATAACCCAATACTTGATCAGATTGTAATTAGTTCACATAATTTGAATGAGTGGTATATCATTGATCATAGCACAACTACTGCACAAGCAGCAACCGGCAGCGGTGGTAATTCCGGAAAAGGAGGAGATATTTTATACCGTTGGGGTAATCCTTTGGCTTATCAGGCAACCGGAACAAAAATCCTTAATGTTACTCACGATGCGCATTGGATTAAAGAAGGTGTTCCTAACGCAGGTTATTTAGTGGGATTGAATAACGCAGGATCTGCAGGACCAAAAACAACAGTTGACCAAATTAGCGTACCACGCTCTAACTATAATTACACACTTGCACTTGGAAGCGCATATACACCTTCAACTTTTAATTTACGTCATACCTCTACCGGTTATACAAGTAATATGGGAAGT
>JBBAKL010000155.1:0-1609 GCA_040403535.1 Bacteroidia bacterium | reverse complement strand
TTTAGCATGTTTTGTTGTATTGGTGTGAGTTTATGGCTTCTATCAGCAAGTTATACCACATTGAAATGACAGCACCGAAACTTATCAGAGAATCGTAAACTGTTTTTAATCCAACGTGCATTATATTTAATTTCTTCGGGTGTGTCACCTTTTACGAATAATCCCAAATGTTCCTCGCCAATCATTGAAACTTGGTCAATTACTGTTGGATTGTCACAAATTCCAGTTCCATTACCTTCGCCATCCCATCCTTTGTCACGCCAATAACGGCAATTTGAACAACAACGTGGTATAACACCGCATAAAACCAATAAAGGTTTCAGTGGGTTGCAAAGGTTTGTATTTCTATTTAAGTGTTTCATATATTGATAATTAAGTGTTTCAAATTCCTTTACTGGTCTTATGCAAAACGTTAGTAGCAAGTGCTACCATCCATCTGTAAACTCGGCAATAGTTGTTTCACCTTCTTTTACTTCGGCATAATTCACTCCTAATTCTTTAACGGCAATTTCCTTTCCTGCTGTCACATCAAATCTGTAAATATCATCAGCATTTCCACCAACACTTACATAAATTGATTTGCCGTTAAACTGCCCTCTAAATGAGAATGAGTATTTGTAATAAGAGGTGAAAACAACTTTTGCCTCACCATACATTTCTAAAAATTCTTTTTCGTTTAATTTTGACATTTTCGTTTAATTTACCGCACCAGCCACTAACAAAGGCTAAAAGCAATTGCCATCAAGCATAGTGCAAATTTTGAGCAGTATTTTAGGCAACTGCTCTTAGCCTCAACCGTTATAGGTAAGGCTAATCAGCGATACCCAAACTATCTAAATACTTATTGGCTTCATCACAACACATTTTAACAGAGCCTTGTTTATCATCCTTGAAATCATAAGCCACGTCATCAATAGCCTTGTGAATTTCAGCGTGTAATTCAATTAACGCCTTTAAGTTTTCAAGGATTTGATAATCTCTCGAAGCATCGCCTTTTGGTCTTACATCGCCAATAAGTTTTTTTACTACATCGTAATTTGTCATTTCTATTTTAGTTTTGTGAGAAGCCCTACCTATAACAGCACATAGGCAATATGGCGGGTTCTCGGTTAATATTAAGTTTTCGTTTTCAATTTAAGTTCATCGGTTATTGACAGTTTCGTTTCCAAAAACCGCCACATCGCCTATCTGCAAACCGTTAGCAGTAATACTACATTCCATCTCCGAATTTATATTCATCACAAAGCAATTTCAAAAAGTGTTCAGCAGCATCATTCGCAATGATGTGTTTATCTTCTTTGTTTAATTGCTTTTTACCTGTTTTTTGTTTAAACCAATGTTCGCAATCTTTATAAGACATTGCGATATTTGCTTTCCAACTTTCACGATAACCAGCATCGTTTTTAAGTTCATGTGTGATTTTTGAAATTGCTTCTTTAAGTTCCATTTCTAATTTAATTTATTTGTTAATAATCCGTTACTACTGCTAACAGCGTATAAAAAACATTAAAACGATTTTTTATACGCAAAACGTTATGTGCAATACCTATCTGCATCTTTTGGATTAATTGGAAACGGATACTCTATTCTGTTACCATCCGGATACAAT
>JBBAKL010000154.1:0-1627 GCA_040403535.1 Bacteroidia bacterium | reverse complement strand
CGGATAATTCTTCTTCGTGTTTAGGTAGCTTGTCCCAAAATAAACCTTGCCAACCGTTTTCTATTGAATTAGAAATAACAAAATTACATTGTTCTTCAGTAAAGTTTTGCATCTTATTTAAAATTGTTTCCTGCGTAGCTTCTTGAATTGGTTTTTTAATCTGTTTTCGATATGCTACCCACTTGTCTAATAATAGTTCTTTTTCATTCTTTTCTTTCTTATCATTCTTGTTTGTTGTTAGTTGTTTGTTAGTTGTTTGTTGTTTGTTTGTTAGTGGCTTGTTAGTTTCTTCAGTTTCGTCTTGGTAACAATCATATTTACAGATAGTTATAAGGCTATTTTTGTTTGTTGATTTTACTATTATTTCGTTCGTCTTTTCAAACTTATTTAACAACGTTCTAATAGTCTGAATACTTATTCCCGTTTCCGCTGAAATCTTACCTAAAGACGAAACAAATTGCCCTCGTTTAATACCCATTCCTTGCCATTGGGAATCTTTATGATTCGCTTTTAATAGCAAGTATAAAAACAAGTGTACGGCTTCGCTTTTTTCAAACCATTGCCAATCTAAAAACTTCCTATGTATCTTAATCCATCCGCTCATAATACACTTGTAAAATATAAATCAATTCAGCAACTTCTTCTTTTTCAAATTGTAAAGTATCGTGTTCCGTAGAAAACAATAGTCTTTTTGTTAATTCGCCAATACTCAACGTAAAGGTTTCGTTACCGAAATCGGTGGTAAACTTTTCTTCTTTTAATAACATAACTTAAAAATTTAATCAATAAAAAACCCCATTAAATCCGTAGCCTTCGACCTCTACTTCATTAACAGGGTTAATAACATCTTTAGGCTTTATAATGTCGAAGGAAGCCGTGTACAAATATAACTATTCTTCCGTTAACTTGTACTCATTTCTTAAAATTCTTCGTTGTATTTTTTCTAAACGTCTTACCGTGGTGCATTCAAGAATTTCGGAAACTAAATCCGTAACGTTTCTAACTACGGGGTTGCTTTCTAATTCCTCGCGTATTTCGGCAACGTCTGCTAAATAATATTTGTCTTCAATTTCTTCGTAATATTTTGCGTTTCGAACGTTGTGTAAAACGGTTGCGTGATTCATTTTAAACATTCTCGCGATTCGCGTAACGCTTAATCCGTGTTTGCTTAAACGGCTCATTAAAAAGGCTCTTTGATGAACTAAATATTGATTTCGACAACGTCTACGTAGGTTGTATTTTACTATTAAATGTTCGGCTTGTTCTATCATGAATTTTCTATTTCTCTTTTAACGTTTTCCCAATACTCAATTAAATCGAAAATTGTTTTGCTTGGGGTTAGGTTTTTAATATGCTCTAAATTGTTTAACATTTCGTTCGTAAAATTGACGCAAATTGAAACCTTGTTAAACTTGACTATTAAATAAATGGCTTTGTCTTTTGCGTTCATAATTCCCGTATTTTAATTATTAGTTTTTCCCAAATATCCAAGCGCCTAACCGCATCCATTTTGTCGTAAGCCGTTATCGTTATCCGTGTTTTCGTTGGCTTGCTCGTTGCGAACTTCCTCTGCCAATATAGTATTTCGTATAATTTCATTTTTTGCCTCGATTACTTTACAATAATG
>JBBAKL010000153.1:0-1657 GCA_040403535.1 Bacteroidia bacterium | reverse complement strand
TTTAAGAATAAATTTAGCGTAATGAGGGAACAAAAAACGACCCCTGCCTTCCATAATCATTAAATTAGGTTTAATATCGGCAAGCCCTGCCTTTACAATTTCATTCTGTAAACCGGAATAATCGTTACTCATAGTATATGATACTAATTTTTCACCAATCTTAGTTCCATTTAGTAAATCAGCATCTTTTACTCCGTATTTTGGGAATATTCCCATAAATCTCCCTTTTGCCCCCTTCAACTCAAATGCCAATACAGTAATTAATGATGTAATGTTTCCTGATCGGTCAGGGAAAATCATATTACCAACAAGTTTAGCTTGAAGTTGCTGCATATGAATTTTCATTTTTTCCTGCGCACCAATCCACATATTTCGGCAATTGATGATAGTAATAACCGGTTTGTTATAAAGAAGTTTCTTTGCCGCTTCACTTAGTAAAAAAGAATTTATTGGCCTGCATATACTTAAGAACCAAGGCTGGTAAGCAATAAAAATCAAATCATAATTGGTAGCAGGATCAGTCTTTAAAGGTTCCAGTTCGCAGGGTATACCATATACGTTTTCAGGAAAAGCATCCATAAATACAGAATATTTCCATGGATATTGAAACGGAATTTTTGGTTGTATTAATTCATAATCGATTTGAAAAAGATCCGGATTATTAAAAGGTTTTAAAACGGCATCTATGGCGCGTTTTGCCTGACCTGTTTGAGAAAAATAAATAACAAGAATCTTTTTCATCGACGAGAATTAAACGCAAATTTAAGCTTATATTTACATTTGTCTATTAATTAATTATGAGTGCTGAAAATACTAAAATAGAATCAAGCAAAGCGCCGGAACCGGTAGGCTTATATCCTCATGCAAGACGCGTTGGGAATTTATTATTTTTAAGTGGTGTGGGGCCTCGTGAACGTGGTACAAAAAAAATTCCGGGAGTTGAATTGGATGAAAACGGAAATATTATCAGTTACGATATTGCCGCACAATGCCATAGCGTTTTCAGAAACATTAAATATATTTTGGAAGACTCGGGAAGCAGCTGGGATAAAATTGTTGACGTTACCGTTTTCTTAACTAACATGAAAGACGATTTCCCGACCTATAATAAAATATGGGCAGAATATTTTAAGGAAAATGCTCCTTGCAGAACTACTTTGGAAATAAATAAACTGCCAACACCAATTGCAATCGAACTAAAAGTTATTGCCACAATCGATTAACCAATGAAGAAAATTATTGCCATTCTGTTTCTTTGTATTTCTACAATTGGATTTGCACAGAAAAACAAAACCGATTATTCTGAACTTACCACTTTGGATATTGTTAAGTTATCCATTAAAGGTTTAGACCTACAAAATACGATATGGCAAGATAGTATTGTGAAATTAAAAGAACTGAAACTAATAGGTGTTGATTCTGAAAATTTTAAAATTATCCATTACACATTCAAAACCAATTACAAAAAATCGCTTTCAACAGATGAATTTTACAGCGAAGTTATTCCAGAAACCATGACCACGTTTTTTAAAGATTTAGAAAATAATTGTAAAGTTTCGTTCGAAGAAATAGTAGTAAAACACAAAGAAAACGGAAAAGAATTTAAAATAATGCCACTCTATGTTTTCATTAAAACATAATAAAAAAGCCCCTTTTG
>JBBAKL010000152.1:0-1686 GCA_040403535.1 Bacteroidia bacterium | reverse complement strand
AATAAATTATCAAACTTTAAAAAAAATAAGACTATTAAAAACTACTAACTTATCATTTAAAAATTTTATATTTGAGGCTGAAATAAAAAAACCAGCCTGCAAATTTAATTGCAGGCTGGTTTAGTCAAAATCTAATTAAATTAAATAATTAAAATTTTGTAGTAAGAGATATATACGCGCTGTCCCCATCAGAAGCAGCTGTATGACCAATGTTTTCACCTTTTGTTACCTGTACGTTTGCAACAACAGGCCCAAGGTTATATCCTAAATTTACAGACTGAATTTTCTCTTTTTGAACTTGCGCATCAGTATCTGTTTTAGCATAAACATAACCAATCGTTAGTTCTTTGTTTACCGCGTAAGATAAACCAGCAGATTTAGTTTTTGTATCTATGCCTGTAGTAGGAGTATTTACTGCATGCTCAGCAGCAACTGTTAGGTTCATAGGCAATGTATACTTTGCAGCAACCATTTTTCCTTTTTGATCAGAAGTTTTTGTTGCCTCTCCAGGTGTTTGTGTAGCTGTATTATTATAGAATACAGCTGTAGTTAAATTCTTTACACCTAAATCTCCAACAAAACCAATCTCGAAACCTTTGTTTCCTGCGCCTGTTTGAGCTTTTGTTGACGTGTTAGTTATATCATTCATTACAGTATTTGTTACTGAAGGCACAAATAATGCAGAAATTGTTCCAACTGCAGTTTTTTGCATCACACCGATACCAAACGCACCAGCTGGTGAATTGTGAGTGTCAATTGCTGCCGCTTGTGATCCACCAATACCATCAGCTAACTCAGTAAAATCTGCAAATCCTGAAATGTTTGCCATACTGAAATCAGAGTTTTGAATGTGATCTGCGCTGATTGTTAAGGTAGTTCCACCACTTATAAAATCAATATAAGTATTTTCAGTATGTATACCCAATGCGCCAGTAGTATCATCACCATCAAACTCAAGCGATGTTCCAGCAGCATAGTCCATACCGTTGCTTAACTTACCTTTATTAGCAATGTTTATTTGTGATTCTTTTGCGAAACCGTCAAAAGAATTTGCTTTTTGAGCTCCACCTACAGCTTTATAAGCTATATTTAAGTTACCGCTTACAGTTGTTTGTGCATTAGCAACCGATGCCAATCCTAATCCAACTAAAGCCGTTGTTAACAATAGTTTGTTTTTCATTGTTTTCCTTTATTTGTTAAATTATAAACTTAAAATAAAATTTTAAGATTATTATCCAAACTTATAAACTTTAATTTTAAAATTTTAACTTAAAGTTCTTTATAGTTTTAATTTTCTATAAAGTGTGACTATTTTACAACAGTAAATTGTGGTCTAAAACAATATGAATATAAAAAAGCATAATATCTACTCACTTATACTAGTTAGTCTCTTATTTTTTATAAATAATTGCTCAAAACCTGACCCAGTATCTGGAGAAACTCAGGTTTTGGAGCCGAATCCTTATAAAAGAGCTCAACAGATAGCAGAAAAAGGTGGTGGAATTTTTGGAGATATAAATAGAGTTGGTAAAAGTTCTGGAAACTTTGAATTTTCAACTTCTAATGTACTTTGGAGAGCCACGTTAAAAAATTTGGAATTCTTACCACTTCTTAATGCTGATTATGCTGGCGGAATAATTATTTACGATTGGTACTCACAATCTAATAATCCAAATGAACAAATAA
>JBBAKL010000151.1:0-1711 GCA_040403535.1 Bacteroidia bacterium | reverse complement strand
CTTCCGTTACTACAAAAACCTCTTTTCCTGCTTCGAAAGTTTCCGCTTCGATTTTTGTAACCCCGTCGCCCATTAACATTTGCTCTAAGTTAATTTCTTTACTTAGTAGGCTTTTAATGTGTTGTAAAAGTGTGCTGTTTTTCATTTTGTTTATTTTAAGATTTGATACAATTTAGAATATGTAGAAGCTAATTTTAACGCCCTATCTTTTTGTTGTTTAAGTTCATTAGCTTTATCATTTATTCCCAATTCAACTAATTTTTTAATACTATCGTCTAATTGAGCGGGTACATTCATTTCTAAAATAATTAAAGCATCGCTATACATTTTGGCTAATTTGCTTTTTTCAGTATCGGCAACTTTTAATAACCCAATGCCTTTTTCTAATAATTTTAAAGTATCTTCAACCTTAAATAACTCAACTTCGTGCGTTCCTAACTCAACTTTGTTAGCTTGGATTTCGTCCGCTCGGTTAATTTTGTCTAAAATGTTTTTCATAATCTAATAACTTATTTGTTTTTTAATTGTTGCATTTTTATGGTTTCGGATACCAAAGGGGCGGGGGTGGTACGGGGTTCGGTGGTGTAACATCGCTTCCTATTCCTTGGTTAGGAAGTTCACCCGTACAACATTTTTTTCTATACTTTCCGTCTTTACACAGACAACCTCTTTTGCCCCCTATTGGGCTGCTTCTTTTACCTTCTATCATATTTTTTTTAGTTAGTGTTAAACTTACACTTTTCCCTTCTACAACCCTTATAAAATAAGGATTTTTTATTATCTTTATATTTTAATATAGTAACCCCACTTAATACCCAAAGTCTCTTAAATCGCCTAAAAATAGCCTTAAAACGCATTTTAGTTTTTTGTGGTTTTACCCTTGACCCTTGTATATTTTTAAGTAATTTTTGCTACTTTTTAACTTACTCGCTTTGCTTTTTGCGTGTACATTTGGACGCTTAACCTTGGGTTTCGCAACGTGAACTTTAACGTTAGTTTGCTTTGCCATTAAAGTTTATTTAGATATTAACTTTATTAGAAGTTAATTTTTTATTATACCCGTCTATTTCTTTTATAGCTACTGAAATAGTTTCTTTTTTGTTTTTTAATATATTAGAAGGTTCAACCCCTAACTCTTTTGACATTTGTTCTATTTCTTGGTAAATTGCATTTGCTCTTAAAAACTTTTGTCCTGCTTGGTTTAATGCGGTTTGAATTGATTTTGCCAATTCATTATAATTAACTATGTTAGTTTCTGCTTTAGCTTGTAAATCTAAAGCCTCGTTATACGCTTTTTCAAACTCGGTAACAACGCTTAATTCGATTTCGTGTTTACCTAAGTTCGTTTCGTGGATTTCTTCGATTTTTCCTAACTTGTTTAGGATTGTGTTTAAGTTACTCATTTTATTTATTTTTAATTTGTTCTAATTTTCTTTGCGCCCATTCTATACCTTCATCGCCACCCCAAGCTAACCACATTAAACGTCCGCAACCGTCGCCTAATTCCTTTTGTGAATTTTGGCGGTGGCGTTCAAAACTTGCCATTCGTGAAATCGTTTCTTCTGAAATAGGTTCTGCGTTTGCTAATTGGTTTGCACGTTGTTTACCTACGTCCGTTCCGCATTCACCCCACCCGTTTTCTTCAGCGTATCTAATTGCTATTTTAGCGTTTTCGATTGCGCCTTTTGGGTAGTCCGTGTAAGATTCTAAT
>JBBAKL010000150.1:0-1774 GCA_040403535.1 Bacteroidia bacterium | reverse complement strand
GAACTATGAGCAACCCAGCATTTGATTACCTAAGACAATTTAAAAAGATAAGCGATGATACCGAAGCATTGGTAACAAAGTTTATCAAAAAGAAATATCCCGAACTCGGAATGAAGGAACTCGTGCAGATATTTGAAAATGGCATCGCAGGCGAGTATGGTAAGGTTTATTCTGCAGACCCCGAAACAATATTGGATTGGATTAGAAAACACATTACAAACAAAGGGCAGCAAAGAAGCTACTACGAACAACCCTTACTTACCGCTGATGTTTCAATGTACGATAACCGATACCCCGAAAAGCAAGAGGATTGGAATAAGGAAGTTAACAAAGCATTTACTTCGTTTTTGAATGGCACAAGCACAACGCAGATGCATCCGCACATTTACGATAGGCTTATGGTGGATGGTAAGATACCTTTAAATGCATATATTAAACATTACACGAACGATGTAACAATAGCCAAGCAACAAACCTTAAAGGATTATTTTATTACCTGCAAAGACAAGGGATATACTTACATTTATTTTATTAAGCAATGAACGCAGCCGACAAACTAAAAGTATTCAACGAGATTACTAATCATTCATTCGTTGAAATAAGCCTTACCTATGCTCGTAATTACGAGAAGAACCCAAAGGCATTTATCAGCGCATATAAAAACTATAACTCAATCCGCTTGGTGTGCGATTGGATTGTGTACACCTATAAGTACATTGGTGCGTTCGATGAATGTAAAGCACTCGGTAAAGATTTTACCGAATGGGCAAGCAGGCAAGACGTTGATGATAAACACAAAACCAATTTAGCAAACATTATGCTTATCATTTATTCAATCCTAAAAAAATGAAAAAATATATTTCCTTTAGTGGTGGGGTTGAATCAACAACTATGTGTTTATTGTATGGCAAAGATGCAACTGCCATTTGGGTTGATACAGGTGCAGAGCATAAGGAAATGTATGAGCGAATTAATTATACAGAGCAGAAGCTAAAGGAATATCACAACGGAAATTTTGAATTAATTAGATTGAAAGGCAATGCAAAATACAAGGGCAATTATTACCAGAGTTTAGAAGATTATATCATTGCCATAAAATTTATGCCATCACAACAAAGAAGATTTTGCACCATAGAGTTCAAGATTAAACCAATTGATGAGTTTTTAAGCAAAGAAGAATGCGAACTGCTTATTGGCTTTAATTATGATGAGCAAGGTCGTACAGGTAATTTAGAAAAGAAAACCAATATAAGATATAGATATCCTTTAATCGAAGATGGTTTAACAAGGGATGACTGCGAAGATGTTTTACGAATAAATAATTTGCACCCAAAGTTTCCTGTTTATATGCTTAGGGGGGGGTGTAGAATGTGCTTTTTTAAATCGGAAAGAGAATATCGTGCAATGTATCATTTAAATAGAAATGAGTTTAATGAAGTAATGGCTTTTGAAAAATCAATACAAGACAAGCGGCAAAAATTTTATTCAATAATGGGCAATGGTAAAAGTTTACAACAACTCGCCCAAGAATGCGAAACCGAATTATTTAACGATAAGTCGCTATACGATGACTACAAAAAGGATGGAAAGTCGTGTGGCGCATTTTGTAGGAGGTAATTATGAAATGCAAGAAATGTAAAGAAAGCAAACCGATTGAGGAATTTGCTTTATTCAAAGGTTACAGAAACAAAGAATGCAGGGTATGCGCTAAAGGTTCAAGCACTTTCTTTTTGCATCCCGAAAGTTTTTACAATCTATTCGTAGGGCAAGAGGA
>JBBAKL010000149.1:570-1807 GCA_040403535.1 Bacteroidia bacterium | reverse complement strand
TATATTGTTATGAATAACCCATAAAAAATAAACCAATGAAAAAACTACTATTCTTTGCCCTTGCTTGTCTTATCCTTTCTAGTTGTTCCCGCTACACCATAGCGGGGGAAGGTGGATGCTACTTTGCAAAGAGGAAATTCAGCACCGCAAAAAATGTAATTAAATTAAGATAATGCGGGGGAAGTTATGACACACCCCCGCCAATTCCCCAAACCATAAAAAACAAACCAATGACACAAACACTAAAGAAAACAAAGACACCCGCCACGATTCGCCAATTCAAAATAACAAAAGTTAGCGAAGCGGAAGAGATTAGCCAAACAAAGATAACAAACAGCGAGGACGCGTATAATGTTATACGGCAATTTTGGTATGATGATATTGAAGTTTATGAAAGCTTTTTTATCTTACTACTAAACCGAAATAATACTACAATAGGGTGGGCAAAGATTAGTCAAGGGGGCGTTACGGGAACGGTTGCCGACCCAAAAATCATTTTGAAATACGCGCTTGATTCGTTAGCGTGTGGGGTTATCCTTGCTCATAACCACCCTTCCGGCAATTTAATACCCAGTAGAGAGGATAAGAATTTAACCTATAAAATAAAGGAAGGGTTAAAGCTGATTGATTGTAATTTGATTGACCACTTAATAGTTACCCCTAATAATGGATATTATTCCTTTGGTGACGGAGGGGAATTGTAATGCGGGGGAAGTTATGATACACCCCCACCAATTCCCCAAACCATAAAATAAAATACAATACAATGACACAAGCACAAAAGAAAACAAAACCAATGTTAATAAATGTATATTTTGAAAGCAATACACACGCTGAATTGATTGCCCAATTTAATAACGAAGAAATTTATATGGCGTGTGTTCCCGCGCTTGAAAAGTTGGCAGAACAAACGAATGTATTTTTAACCGAAAGCGTTGAGTATTAACAAAACCTTATGACTTTATTTTTGGTTGTAAGGTTGTCAATTAACTACTTTTATCTAAAATTAAAAACCTATGAAAAACCTTGACTTGTTCGCAACACCAATAAGCGCAACAAAAGTAAGAAACGGAATTTTTGCCTTAAAATACCCTAATGGCTGTATAAATATAAACGGGCAAAAGTATTTTGGTTATTCAGTAAAACAAGCTATAAAAATTTGGCGAAGTAACAAGCAAACACATTAACAAAACCTTATGACTTTATTTTTGGTTGTAAGGTTGTCAATTAACTACTT
>JBBAKL010000149.1:0-470 GCA_040403535.1 Bacteroidia bacterium | reverse complement strand
TTAAAATCTAAAAAAAACACAATGATAACTTACATTGAAAAAGTAAACTGGCTAAATGAGTTTTCGGCAGAAAACGGGAATAATAACGGATATACATACGGAATAAACTATGTAGATTTTGAAGGGGAAGGGGATATACTGGATTGCGAATGGTTTAAGACCGAAGAAGAAAGAGAAAAAGCCATACAAGAATTAGAAAATATAAAAATTATTAAATAACCCCTAAAAACTTAAAAAAATGGGATTGGATATGTATTTATACCGAAAAACTTATGTGCAAAATTGGGAACACCAAACACCCGAACAAAGGCACACCATCAGCGTAAAATTAGGCGACAATGCGCGGGAAGATATACAACCGCACCGAATTGCCTATATAGTTGAGCAGATTGGTTATTGGCGTAAATTCAGCGCCCTTCATGGGTGGTTTGTAGAAAATTGCGGGGGCGGGGTAGATGAATGTCAGCAAA
>JBBAKL010000148.1:0-1822 GCA_040403535.1 Bacteroidia bacterium | reverse complement strand
TAAGGATTGTTTTTTTTGAGATATGCGCCATGAATACGCGGATATAAATGAGTTATAAGCAATAGGGCAGACGTTCTTCGTTTCAACATTTGTGGAAGAAAAAAAAGAAAAAATGCCCCACGCTCTTTTAGAACATTTTAATTTGACTTCTTTCGTTTTCAAATCGTTTATTTGCTTTTTCATAATATTGTTTATCAATTTCACATCCTACTAATTCAAAATTCATTACATCACAAGCAACTGCAATACTTCCGCTTCCTAAATGTGTATCAAGTATTTTGTCGCCTTCATTTGCGTAATTGCTTAAAAGCCATTTGTATAATTTAACAGGCTTTTCAGTCGGATGAAATGTATTTTGTTTTATCAATTCGGCTCTGTTTATTGTAACTTGTCTTGTTACTTTACTGAATGAAGTCCAAGCCATTTCGCCATCACTCATAGTTAAATCGTTTTGCCCTTTATACCAAAATATCCAAGCCTTTGTGGGTTTTAGGTATTCAGTAAAGTAATTTGCACCCCAAATAATTTGATTTTTTGAAACCCTAAACAATTCTTTAAAGTATTCCTCATTTGGTATTGCATTATCCCATCCTTTAAAGTCGTGTGCTTTTCGGTTGTGTTTAGGGTTCTTATTGGTATTATTCAATTTTTGCCCATCAATTCCTAATCCATAAGGTGGGTCGCAAATTGCCAAATCAAATTCATTATCAGCACAAGTTTTCATAAACTCAATGCAGTCTATATTTAGTAATTCTATTTTTTTGCCTTCCCTCATTTTTTCTTTTTTTTCTTTAGTGCTTCGATTAAACATTCTGCTAAAAACCCCTACTGCCTATAACAGCGGTTTTGTGCTATTTGCCCCATTAAGTTTGTCGTTAAATTTAAGCCTTGTGCAAGGGGCAAACAGACACAAAGCCGCAAAACGTTAGTGGCAATTATTTTTTGCTACCTTACGTGCGGATAAATAACATCTTCCGCCTCAATAGTCATTTTATATCCATCAACCCAAGCAGATGCTTTTCGTGTGCCATACATTTGAAAGCTATCACACTCTACAACCGAACCACCAGCACTCCATCCGCTTCCGTTTCTTACTACTAAAAAGCATTTCCTTTGTGGTTTGCTTGGGGTTTGTTCTCCGCAACCGCAAAAAATAACAGCTACTAACAGCACATAAGCAAAAGCAAAGGTGCGGTAGTAAATTGATGTTCTCGTTTTCATATTATATTGTGTTTTTAAGTTAAAATTTTCGTTTCTAAATCTTTGCCTTCGCTTATCTGCAAACCGTTAGTGGCAAGTGCTACTTCCGTTTGCATCTACAATGGTCTTTTTATATTCAAGAAAAGCGGCTTTTGCCATTCGTATATGCAATTCGCTTTCTTCTCTTGGAACAGGGTCTTTTACCAATGCAATTGCTTGGTCAAGTTGTAGGCTTTCACTATCTAAATAGTCTGCCATTAATTCAATTAAATTTTGCTCAATGTTTTCTAACATAGCCGCTTTTGCGTGTTCTGACATAATCATTTTTTTAAACCGCACCAGCCACTAACAGCGGTTTGGTGCTATTATTTTGCCTATTAATTTTATCTAAGGCTTGAAATGTCTGCAAGGCAAAATAACAGACACCAAGCCGCAACCCGTTAGCTGCAATGTTAGACATCCCACGTAATTGAGTAAAGCCCCCTATCATTTGGACTGCTCGACACGTTAAAATAAAATGTTGACTTGCCACTTTCTAACAACTCGAATGTGTCAATAAAAAAGCCTTGCAAATCTTTTGAAGTAAACCTCAAAGAATGTTTGTCTTTTCGTCTTAAAATAA
>JBBAKL010000147.1:0-1830 GCA_040403535.1 Bacteroidia bacterium | reverse complement strand
TCAAGTAAACCCATAACTAAAAGTGTATCGGTTTCAAAAAATATTAAGCAGATTATTCAAGAGTAAGTCCTCAAATTAAGCGTAAATAACTGGTGTAATATAAGCACAGTGAAAACATCAAGATTTAAACGTAGTGAGTATTTTTCTATATTCAAAATAGTTAACAAAACTGACCGTATTAAATTATTAATTGTATCCCTATTTCAAATAGTTTTGTCCTTTCTAGATCTTGTGGGAGTGGCTTTTTTTGGATTAATCGGCTCTGTGACTGTGGCATCCATTAGTTCAAATAAATTAACTGGCAGAACTGAATCAGTAATTAATTTTTTAGGAATCCAAAATTTTTCTAGCCAACTTCAAGTAGGAATTTTAGGTATTTCCGCGGCATTATTAATGATCTTGAAAACATTTTTTTCACTATACCTAAATAAAAAAGTCATTTTCTTTTTAAGCAGAAGATCGGCAATAATATCAGCAAATCTAGCTTCAAGCTTGTTTAAAAAATCATTCACCGACATCAAAAGACAAGGAAGCCAAAAATTAATTTACGCACTTACTGCCGGAGTTGATAAAATTACTACAGGTGTAATTGCACTTTCGGTTGCATTACTAGCTGACATTTCCTTATTATTAGTTATGCTAGCGGGTCTGATATTTGTAAACCCTATAATGACGGCAGTCTTGGTATTGACTCTTTCTTTTGTTGCATTGATATTATATTTATTTATTAAAAATAAAAAGAAACAACTCGCAATACTTCAAGCCCAGTTTTCTATCAGTTCTTCAAAGAAAATTTTTGAATCCATTGGTAGTTATAGAGAATTATTTTTGCGTGGTCAAAGACAAGTATTTGCAGAGGGAATTGGCAGTGCGAGGTTATCTCAGGCAGAGGCGGGCGCACAGTCAAATTTTTTAATGAACATTAATAAATACATGCTTGAAGCTTCAGTTGTGTTGGTAACTTTATTAATTTCAGGGCTACAATTTTTAACCAGCGATGCACTTAGATCTGTTGCAACTCTAACACTCTTCCTGGCTGCTATAAGTAGGATTGCTCCTGCCATATTTCGAATTCAAACAAATCTACTTACCATTAAAAGTTCGATAGGTGGCGCTAAACCAACTTTAGAGTTAATTAAGTTGCTAGATTTATCAGTTAGCAGCTTTAATAACTTAAAACCCACAGAGTCTGTTCCTGTAGAGCATGATAATTTTATTGGCAAGATTATCGTTTCTAATTTACAGTTTCAGTATCCCGGCAGTAAGAACAATGCAGTGGCCGAAGTTAATTTAGTTTTAAACCCAGGAATGTATGTAGCAGTAGTAGGCCCTTCAGGGGCCGGTAAATCAACTCTTGTGGACTTAATGCTGGGTTTGCATAAGCCAAATTTTGGAACGGTTGAGATAAGTGGGTGTGAGGTATTAGAGGCAATTGAAAAATGGCCGGGTGCAATCTCATATGTTCCACAGGAGATTCAATTAATATCTGGTTCAATTTCAGAAAATGTACTGCTTGGTTTTAAGAATGATGCAGAGAATAAAAAAGAGGTTTTGAGGGCGCTTAAAAAAGCTGAACTAAATGAGTACATTGATTCAGCTGGAGAAATTCTAGATTCTAATATTGGCGATGAGGGTGGCAAATTAAGTGGTGGTCAACGTCAACGAATTGGCATCGCAAGAGCTTTGCTAACTAATCCAAAAATTTTAGTAATGGATGAGGCAACGAGTGCACTTGATGCCCAAACAGAGGAGAATATTTCAAATACGATTAGCAAAATTAAGGATCAATGCTTAGTTATTGTTGTTGCACACCGCCTGGCAACAGTTAGA
>JBBAKL010000146.1:0-1901 GCA_040403535.1 Bacteroidia bacterium | reverse complement strand
AAAATACAACCTTCGAAGACGTTGCCGAAATCAATATCTTGTACATCAACGCGCGTTCTTAATGAGCCGTTTAAGCAAACACGGATTAAGCGTTACACGAATCGCAAGGATGTTTAAAATGAATCACGCAACCGTTTTACATAATGTTAGAAACGCCAAATATTACGAAGAAATCGAAGACAAATATTATTTAGCAGACGTTGCCGAAATACGGGAGGAATTAGAAAGCAACCCCGTTGTAAGAAATATCGAGGACCTAGTTTCCGAAATACTCGAATGCACTACGGTAAGACGTTTAGAAAAAATTCAACGAAGAATTTTAAGAAATGAGTACAAGTTAACGGAAGAATAGTTATATTTGTACTCGGCTTCCTTCGACACTATAAAGCCAAAAGATGTTATTAACCCTGTTAATGAAGTAGAGGTCGAAGGCTACGGATTTAATAGGGTTTTTTTATTGATTAAATTTTTAAGTTATGTTTAATGATTATTATTTAGTGAGCGTTAAAAAACGTTTTTTACCCGAAAGCAATCGGTATTATTTACAATGTACTTATTCAAACGGACTACAAGAAATTACTTTGGAAGTTTTACACGGACAAGAAATTAAAACTATTTTGCCTTATGAGCGGATGGATTAAATTACACAGGAAAATAACGGATAACCCGTTGTACTTTTCCGAACCATTTACTCGTAGTATGGCTTGGGTGGATATGCTTTTAATAGCAAACCACACGGATAATTTTTTCTTTAAGAGGGGTATTCGTGTTGACATAAAAACGGGGCAAATTGGTTACGATTTAGACACTTTATCTAAGCGTTGGAAGTGGTCGAGGGGTAAGGTGGAAAGGTTCTTACAAATGCTAGAAAAAGACGAACAAATAGTAAGGCAAAAAACGAACGTAACTACCTTAATATCAATAGTTAACTACAAAGAATATCAAACAGACGATAAAGCAAATAGAAAACCAAATGATAAACCAAATAGTAAAGCAAACGAACACAAACAAGAATGTATAAGAAAGATAAAGAATGAAAAAGAACTTATTTTGGATAGGTGGATAGAATACCGAAAACAAATTAAGAAGCCAATTAAAGAAGCTACGCAGGAAATTATTTTGGATAAGATGCAAAACTTTACGGAAGAACAATGTAAGTTTGTTATTGATAATTCAATAGAAAACGGTTGGCAAGGTTTATTTTGGGATAAGCTACCTAAAAAAGAAGAACTAAGCGAAGAGCAGTTAACCTACAATTACGTGCAAAAGATGTTAAATTTTAAGGACACTAAAGACTATTCGAATGCTGACTAAACAGGGCGACACGATACAATACCTACTAGACTTAAAAGCAGGTAAGATAAAAGCAGGCTTAGGTATTGATTGCGTACTTGACGATTTTTTAAGGTTCAAACGCAAGCAAGTAAACATTATTTTGGGACACGATAACGTAGGTAAAACGTATTGGATAAATTGGTACTTCCTCTGCCTCGCATTAAAACACGGACTTAAATTTTGCCTATGGTCGGGGGAAAATCAAAAGGGACAAGTTCTAAGGGATTTAATACAATTGTACTCGGGTGAACCATTTAAGAACCTAACAAATAACCAAATACAAAGCTACCTTACCTACTTAGAGCAATTTTTTATTTTCGTGGATAATAGTAAACTTTACAAGCCGTTGGAACTTTTGGAGGTATTTAAGCAAAGCGAATGCGATGTAGCGTTAATAGACCCTTTTACGGGGTTAGACCGAGAAATGAGTTACGAAGGCAATTATACTTTTATGAATAAAGCACGGGAGTTTGTCAATAAAACGGGAATAACGCTTTACATTAACACGCATCCAAACACGGAAAGCGGGCGAAGCGGAAACCTATACACCGAAGGCGAATGGAAGG
>JBBAKL010000145.1:0-1964 GCA_040403535.1 Bacteroidia bacterium | reverse complement strand
ATTAATGCCAAATCTTATTAAAAAATATATACCAATAGTAGCCGGGCCTGTTTTAGCCTCTATACTTTGGTTGTTTTTTGATTTACAACCCGGATCTCCAAAAGTAACTTATATGGCCGGAGTGGCTGTTTGGATGGCAACCTGGTGGTTTACTGAGGCTGTAGATTTAGCAGTAACCGCCTTATTGCCTATGATTCTTTTACCGGTTTTTGGATTAGGCGACGCGAAAACTGTTGCGCAACAATATACCGATAGCATAATCTTTTTGTTTTTAGGCGGATTCATGTTGGCCTTTGCCATAGAAAAATGGGATTTACATAAACGAATTGCCATTAAAATTCTTTCAGTAGTTGGCACAAAACCTTCCAGTATTTTATTAGGTGTAATGTTAAGCGCTTACCTCATTAGTAACTGGATCAGCAATACAGCTACCTGCATGATGTTGTTTAGCGCCGTTCTTGCCTTAATTTTAGAAACAGAACAATACATTAATGGCGAAAAACACCGGAACAAATTTGCAGCGGCACTTTTGCTTGGACTCGCCTACTCGGCTACCATTGGCGGACTAGCAACTCCGGTTGGAACACCGCCGAACATGTATTTTTTTAAAGCTTATAAAGAGGCGTTTCCGGAAAATACAGACTTAAACTTCCTGAGCTGGTCTGCAATTGGCTTCCCTCTATCATTTTCATTGCTGACTGTTACCTTTTTTATTTTATCTAAATATTATTTTGATAAAAGTATTAAAATAAATCTTTCTAAAAGTTTCTTTAAAGATAATTACACTTCGCTTGGAAAAACCGGCTACGAAGAGCGGTGGGTGTTTATCATTTTTATTACATGCGCTGTTTTATGGTTTACCCGTGCTGATGTTGATTTTGGCACATTTAAATACAAAGGCTGGGCAAATTTATTTCACGTACCCAAATTCATTGACGATTCGTTAGTAGCAGTTAGCGCTGCATTGCTGTTGTTTTTAATTCCCTCAAAAAAGAATAAAGGAGAAGCACTTTTAACCTGGGATGATGCTAAAAAAATACGATACGATATTATTTTAATGTTCGGTAGTGGCTTTGCACTTGCGTACGGTTTTGAAGTTTCCGGTTTAAGTCAGTGGCTGGCCGGATCCCTGGTTGTTTTAAAAGGTGTGAATCCCTTTCTGGTTATATTAGGGATTTGCGGAATTGTAACGTTAATTAGCGAGTTTGCATCAAACATTGCCAGCATACAATTAGCAATACCTGTTATGATAGCCTTACAGAAAAATTTAGATTTACAGCCACTTGTATTAATGATCCCAGCAACATTTGCCGCATCTTTAGGGTTTATGCTTCCTGTTGCTACAGCAGCCAATACAATTGTATTTGGCACCAAACGCATTGAAATAAAAGACATGTTTAGAGTTGGCTTAATGTTGGATATTATCGGAATTATTCTGATTAGTGTGTTTTGTTACTTATTTTTGTAATTAATGATATCAGCGCGTAACATATATAAGAAATACAATGAGCTTGAAATATTAAAAGGCGTTAACGTTGATATCCGGAAAGGAGAAATAGTATCCATCGTTGGTTCTTCGGGAGCCGGAAAAACTACCTTACTAACCATTTTAGGAACGCTTGATCGCCCTACATCCGGAGAACTAAGTATAGCCGGCACGGATGTGTATAGTTTAAATGACACTAAACTTGCTGAATTTCGAAATAGAAATATCGGATTTGTATTTCAGTTTCATCATTTACTTCCCGAATTTAACGCTATTGAAAACATATGCATGCCGGCACTGATAGCGAAAACAAACAAAAAAGAGTCGGAAAAAAAAGCAGAACACTTACTGGAATATTTAGGGTTATCGGATCGAAAACTTCATAAACCTTCCGAATTATCCGGAGGAGAACAACAACGAATCGCTGTGGCAAGAGCATTAATTAATTCGCCTAAAGTTGTTTTTGCAGATGAGCCTT
>JBBAKL010000144.1:0-2077 GCA_040403535.1 Bacteroidia bacterium | reverse complement strand
CTAAATGAGCGTGTACAATCATATACTTGAAAAGGTGCGCCTTGTGCAGATGAAGAAGAATGCACTTTTGGAGTTAATTTGTCCCTTTTTAACTTAAGGTACTAGGCTATCTTACTAGGTCACTATACATAAAACATCCAATTACTGGATATCAAATACAAGAAGCTGAAAAAAGCTTTTCCATGAAGACTATTAATTTATTGAAATAAGTAGTTAGGCGCAAATGAATTGAACCAATATCTTTAAGGCGTTTAAATGTGCCATCCCGCGGGAAAACACTAGTTAAGCACACACAATTTTTGGCTCTCTTTTGCTCATCTTATTGATATTCTATGCATTAATTGACAGATGAGCCCATGTAACGAATTTCATATTGTGTGCAAAGACAAAATGTAAAATAGTTGGGTCATTAGTATACCTATGCTGATACCGGCATCTACTTTGGGATGTATGACCTAGAAAGGCTAATGAGGTGCATAAAGCGATTTTGGAAAATGAGTTGGAAAGGTAATGATACTATCCTGTTTACAAATAACAGGTTAGTTGCCTATAAGTTAAGGCTTTATTGCAATACATAGCTAATTGGAATCCCACCAAATATTCCAATACCTACTGCTTGACCAGAAAAAATGTTAAAAACGGTACTTGCCTTGATCACATTATTTTCATATATGTTTGCAGTGACAGTTCCGGTAGTTGCATTGGTATTACCTGCAGGGTTAAAATAAATAACTATTGGTCTTTGACTAGAGGTAAATTCTACCGTTTTCGTCCAAGTAGTTGCAGTTACAATAAGTTGTTCATTTTGTAAATTACCTGTAGCGTTGGTATAGTTAATGTTCAAACTAGGTCCTCCAAGAACACTTTGAAAGGGGACCGAAGAGACTAACTCATATTTCAGAATTGTTTGGCCACCTCTAGGAATAGTTTTATCGTCCTTTTTGCAGCGAGTAAATGTTAGTAACGCAAGCATAAGTAAAGCTACAGCACTGAATATGTTGCAGGTTGTTTTTTGACTACTTTTCATTTGATTTTTGTTTTTTTAAAGCATGCTTAGTTCAGTTAAACAAATATAGTGCAATTTCTTTGAATGAACGTGGCCATTTTAAGTTCCAAATGGTCAAATCCTACGGTGCGACGCTTAATCTAGTTGATAAGCAATTTCAAAAAAATAACAACTGAAGTGCAGCTCACATTGGACGTTTTTAAGCAAAGACCTAATTAGAGGGGTCTTGGATGGAAACATATTTCTTCTCATTTGCCATATATCAGAAAGCCGTTACCTTGAAACTTATACTCTTACAGTGTGCACCGTATTGAATGTCCCCTTTGCAGATGTGAGTTCAACCCATTGCTTGCCTTTCGCATATTAGAATGCAAGTATTGGTGACATTTGCATATGATCTATGTGATAGCCAAGCTGGACAAGTCTTATTTTCATTGCAGCATGTTCTTTGCAATCTTAAGTCTGATAAAACATCTGTTTCAAATACTCATAAGTTGGTTTATCTGTAAATCACAAATACTTATTTCCGTTTCCCTAATTACAAATAAATTCATAGCCATTAACTTTTTTTAAATGCATAACCTTTTGAAGTAACGTAGTTGTTAAATTTGTTAAGGTCAGCCATGATGCAATAAAGCAAGTCGTCTGCCGTAAACTTTTGGGCATTCACTTGATTTGAAATAAAAAAGAGACCTGAAATAATTAACGCTCTGAATAAATACATGGGTTTTTTATGTATCTGTACCATAATTAATGTTTGCTTTTAAAATATTAGGATGCAAAGTAATTGTAACCTACAAAGGCGACTTGTAAATCTTTCCCCATTTTCCTAACTTTCTCATTGCTAATTGCCCATTTGGTTATGTTTTTTATAGTTTCTTGCGATCAGTTTCTGTGCCCTTTGGATAAAGTGATAGAGCAATTTTGTATTTTTGCTTATGATGAATCTCAATTGGGTCACATTTGGGTATCTGTTCTGCAAAATAGAATGTATGATGTTGATTACTAGCGTGTTAAGCTGGCTAGAGCGCTTGCATGGCATGCAAGAGGTCGTCGGTTCGACTCCGATAT
>JBBAKL010000143.1:0-2088 GCA_040403535.1 Bacteroidia bacterium | reverse complement strand
CCTGTTTCAACTACCTTAACTGCCTTACTTCTATTATGCTGAAATCCAAATTTCCCTTTATAGTGTAACGGCTTATGAGTATTTAATCCATTTTTCCTTGCGTGTAAAACATTTTCCGATTGAGTACACCATTCTAAATTTTCAATTCTATTATCAGTTTTAATTCCGTTTATATGGTTTACTTGCGGCTTATTATCTGGGTTAGGTATAAATGCCTGTGCTATTAGCCTGTGGATTAAATGATTTTTTGCTTTACCATCAAAATCTTTTAAACAAACCAAATAATATTTAGCAGTATTGCCCAAAGCAGGCTTTCTAATATATCCTGTATTCTTATTTCTTACGATACCGCTATCGGATATTTCATAGTGCGTATTCCGGATGTCTTTCCAAATCATAAAGCTATTTTATAGTAAATAGCAAAAGTGTTTCAAATTGCACTATCTATATACACAATTCGAAATGTTGGAAATCATAGTTTTTTTCTATTCCGTAATTTAAGAACCCGTTCAAATAAAAAATATCAATTAGTGCCTTATATTCTGGTTTGGCAAATTGTGCTTTATCTTTACCCCATCTTAATTGATTTCTTGCAGGGTCAAGGTCTATGGCTACACCCCAAGCGTGCCTACTCCAACGGGTTTTAGAACCTCGCATCGTTCTCACATTTACACACCCACCGAATAGGTCAATGCCTAATCGTTGTAGTTCAGTCAATCCGTAGTGGCTTAAAAGTTGTGTAAATAGGTTCGTAAAGCTATCGGCAGCAAGTTCGTGGCATTGCATCTTTTGAACCTTGACTTTTGTATCCCAAGCTATCCGCATTGGGTAAGGCAAAGCAATTATCGTAAAGTTATCGGGGTTGCCAGCCGTTCCGTATTTGCTAATTATTTGAGCATCGGTTAAGAGTGCCACGCTATTAGTTTTAGTAAAGGTTTATAGAGTAGTCGAATCGAAATAGCCACAATCAGTAAAATAAGCCATTTTAAGCGGTTATTTGCCTTAGCCTTATATTCCTCGGTCTTTTCGGTTTGAACGGCTAATTTCGCCTCTAATAGCCTTATACGGGCATTATCCACCACGACCGACTTAATCGTATCACGGATGGTAATGGTTTTTAGTATCTTTTTAGTAATTGTTAAGGGTTTATCCTTAAACTCTTTCAACCGAATGGTATCGGTATTTAACTCGAAAGTGGTATCGGTCTGGTAGGTAGTGTCGCTTTTAGTTTGGATGATAGTATCGTTTGCGCAATATCCCGAAGCCACTACATACTTAGCGACCTCATCGAATTTTTCCCTATCCCGCAAAACCTGCTTCACAGGATTACAGGAAAGCAAAAGCAAACTAATCAGTAGTATCCTCACTAAAGAAGTTTGAAATGAACTTGCCAATAACGGCAACAACCATAATAATCGTACCCGCGAGTGGATGCCCATTTAAAATAACTACCGATGCACCAAACGTGCCAGCGGCAGCCAAACTATCCCCGAACACTCTTATTCGTTTCGGAGTAGGCTCGAAATAATGCTTGAAGCCTATTTTCATTCTCTGTCTTGTTTGTTCTGTAATTGAATTGAAAGTTGATTTAATTGCTGCGCAATCGTGTCTAACTTTCTTGAAATCTGGTCATCTTGCTTTTCTACAACGTGAACCCTAATCTCTAATTCTTTAAGTTTCAAAGAAACCTTTACATAGATACCAATCAAGCCACCTATAATTAAGATGGCTTGACCAGCGATAAAAAGTAATACGTTTGTCATTTCGAATCTATCAAACTGAATAATGCAGGGTAGTATTCATCCGTTTCCACACTATCAAGGTGTTCCAATTTGAGGTCTGCACCCCAAAGTTCACTAACATTGATTTCCTTTTCAGCCGTTAGTAAATCCAAATGCTCTTTGTTAAAGTCGGCAATCTTCTCTTTTGGTATTTCAATCATACCATCGTTTTCTTCGCCAAACTTTTTGAAAAGTTCATTCTTAGCTTCCTCATAAAGTTTCAGTTCTTCACTTACCACTTTGTTTAGTCGCTGCAAATAAACCTTCGTTTTTAACGATGTCTTTTGTTTTAGCATTCCTTGAGAGA
>JBBAKL010000142.1:1764-2144 GCA_040403535.1 Bacteroidia bacterium | reverse complement strand
TAATTGTAAATGTATAATTATTTAAACCGTTTAACGTAACGGTTGAACTCCATTGGGAAGAAGCGACTAATGGTAAAAAAATAAAAAGGAATAGAGTTTTTTTCATAAGGTAATTTGAGGCAATTTAATATCTAATTCTTAATTATGCAAAAAAACAGTTACACTTATATTGAATAGAATTTAATCTAATATCATTTGAATTACTTTTTTAAACGTCATTAGATTATAGCACTATTTTAAAATCCCTCATTTTTTAGGAAGTTCGGCTTCTTTTATTCCCTTTATTTTATGGATTTCTCGTTAGATATTGCTTAAAACACATGCATGCTCTTGTTTCACGCGATCAGTTGGTCTTTTTTTATTCTTTTACACCCAAAAGC
>JBBAKL010000142.1:0-1664 GCA_040403535.1 Bacteroidia bacterium | reverse complement strand
GCAATGCATAAAAAAATCCCAAGTGTTTTAAACCTGGGATTTGTGTTTTGCGGAGCGTTCGGAGTATTTTATGATCCCTTGTGGGGGGTGGCTTAAAACACTTAGCTGCTCTTGTTTCACGCGATCAGTTGGTCTTTTTTTATTCTTTTACACCCAAAAGCAAGCTTTCTGTGCAATGCATAAAAAAATCCCAAGTGTTTTAAACCTGGGATTTGTGTTTTGCGGAGAGTGAGGGTGTAGAACTCAAGCTCTCTATCTCTTACCCAATAAGGGTTTTAAATTTTAAAAGTGCCGACGCCCCGAATGACGCCCCTCATTTTTTGGTACAAAATAGGTCAATTCGTATCAAAACAAATGTACGAATTTATAGGCTGTTTCACTACTAATGACGTTCATTTTTTAGTATGCTTTCGGGCAATTTTTATTTTAGAGAATTGGCAATTTTAGTGCTGTCAAAGCCCATGTATTGACAGAATTCATCGATGGTTAAGGGTTGGTGTTTTGCTTTGTTGTATGTCTCCTTTATCTTTTTAAGTAGGTCCCTGGAATATCGTTCACTTCGACCGGTTACGATCATGATGTCTTTGGGATAGATTACTACTCGTTGCATGGTTTGATTCGTTTTATTCTGTTTTGCTTTTCGTGGTACTCTATATATGCTTTATCCATAAAGTATGGTGCTTTCATTCATGGAATGAAGCGACGATGTATGGAAATAAAGTCTGATGATTTACCGCTGTTTAACAAATGTAAGGTGTTTTAGTTGAACATCTTTGGCATTGTTCGGCAATTTTTGGAACAATGTGTTGCAGACGGCTGTGGCGCAATGTTTCTGTGTTGTTACCGGTGTACTTTTGGTTTATCTGATTGAACTCGCGAGGTAAAAAAGATATCGGTTGAGAGGGTCTCAACTTTAAATTATTAATCAAAATACACTTTAAAAATGGCAAAGCAAATTGGCATTATTAAGTTGAAAGGCACAATCGGTGATTTGTCTTTCTACAAAACAAAAGACGGTCACTTGGCGCGCGAAAAAGGTGGTGTTGATGCGGAACGAATTAAGAATGATCCTGCGTTTGAGCGAACACGCGAAAATGGAGCTGAGTTTGGAAGTGCTGCGAAATCGGGGAAACTGGTGCGTGATGCTTTCCGAACGTTGATGATGCGTTCTTCTGATGGCAGGGTGACTTCTCGATTGACGAAGTTGATGTCTGACATTCGTGCGCTTGACACGACAAGTGCTCGAGGTGAACGAAATGTGGCGGTTGCAATTGCAGATCCTGCTGCTAAGGATTTGTTGAAGGGTTTCAACTTTAACAACCGAGCAATTTTGGGAGCTGTGTTGTATCGTCCTTTTGCAGTGAACACGGCTGCAGGTGAAATCGCAATTCAGGGGCTTGTTCCGAATTTGCATGTGGCGTTTCCTTCGGGAGCAACTCACATGGCGTTTACGGGTGCCTGGGCAAAAGTTGATTTTGCAACGGACACGTACAGCGTGGAATTGACGAACACGGAAAACCTGGTTATCGATGCAACACTAACAGACTTGCTTTTAGCAGCTGGTACTGCACCGACCGGAACGGGAACTGATGTGTTTTTGTTGATGGTTGAATTTTTCCAAGAAGTAAATGGCGTTCAGTATTCGATGAATAACGGAGCATACA
>JBBAKL010000141.1:0-2179 GCA_040403535.1 Bacteroidia bacterium | reverse complement strand
TTCCAAGCGGCAGGTGGCGGATTTGCTTCAGGTACTGTGATGTTGTTTGCACAAACAGCGGCTCCTACAGGTTGGACAAAGAACACAACAACAGGTGATAACAGTGCATTGCGTGTTGTAACAGGTACAGCATCCACAGGCGGTTCTCAAGGCTTTACTACAGCATTTGCTTCACAAACCCCAACAGGTTCTGTAGCGATTAGCTCTGTGTCAGGTAGTGCTGGTGCAACGACATTGACAACACCACAGATACCAAGTCACACTCATCCTTTATCTAACTTTAATGCAGGAAATAATCCTGGTAACAGACAAATAACTAGGTCAGGGTCTACTTATAGTTCTACAGCTCTTGACGCAAATAGTATATCTTCAACAGGCGGAGACGGTTCACATACTCACCCATTCTCATTCAGTTCGGGTTCAGGTACATTTACAGGTAACGCGATTAACCTAGCTGTACAGTATATAGACGTGATTAGAGCCACTAAAGATTAGCAATGCTTGTATTGGATAATTTTTTTCCTTTAAAGTTAATTGATTCCGTAATTGCAGAGTCTTATAATTACCAATGGATGTTTACAAAAAAAGATTTAGCAACAGATTTATATTGGACTAATTTACTTTTTGGTGAAAATTACGATGAAGATGATGATAGCAAAAATCTAAAATTTTTTAAAAATTTTAATGCAGAGCAATGTTGGGAATTTTTTAAAAAAAAAACTAATTGTGGATTAACTAATGATAATTTAGAAAGTTCTTACGTTAATGGTTTGACTTATGGTTTAGAGTCTTATGCCCATATAGATAGTGATAAAAAAAATTTTGTTACTGTTATTATATATCTTTGTGAAAATTGGAATTCTCATTGGGGCGGTGAAACAGTTTTTTTTAGCGGTGAATTTGTAAATAACCCAATAAATGATATTTTTTATACACACGAAATAATAAAAACTGTTTTACCTCGTCACAATAGAATTGTGTTATTTGATGGTAATATTGTTCATGCTGTTAGACCAATATCAAAAAGCTTTAAAGGTTTGCGTAAAACTATGATGTTTAAAATAAAAAATAAAAATATAAAAGAATTTGAAAAATTATGCAGTTAAAAAATGGAACCTTTTGCCCACTAATTAAAAAAGACTGTATTGGTTTACAATGTGCATGGTTTACAAGAGTTCAAGGTACTGATACAAATACGGGTAATCAAGTAGATGAATATCAATGTGCAATTGCTTGGATGCCCATGTTGTTAATTGAGAACTCAGGGCAACAAAGACAAACAGGAGCGGCTGTTGAATCGTTCAGAAACGAAATGGTTAAAGCTAACGAGAATAGCCAACAATTATTATTAAAAACCGCAAAAATTGCCTATCCTTCTATAGATAGCAATCAACCAAAATTAATTGAGGAGTAAGAAATGAAATTAACAATTATACCTATAGATGGTAATGTAAAAAAAGATGGGGTCGGTTATTTAGAACTTGATTTATCATCTTGTGCCATTCCTTCTAACGTAAGAGTTTTACAATGGGAAGAAACATCAGGTTGGCTAGAGTTTTGGGATCAAGATAATCAAGATATTGCAGAACTACCAAGTTGGGTTGATTGCTGTTTAGCAGCATGGACAGTAGCTAATACGCCTGTTCCACCAAGCCCTCCAACAGCAGAAGGCAACAAAGGACAAGCTATATATTTATTACAACAAACTGATTGGACGCAAATTCCTAGTGTCAGTGATCCTGCTTTAAGTAATCCATATCTTGCAAATAAAGATGAATTTGATGTATACAGAAATGCTGTTAGACAATACGCGTTAAACCCTGTATCAGGTAATATTTATTGGCCAACATTGCCACAAGAAGTTTGGACTGCTGCTTAAAAAACAACTCGTGGAGAGAGAACATGGCATTAAACGTAAACATAGGATGTGTTGCTAACCTTTTTTCTAGGCAAATGCATTTTGAAAAAGCGGGGGATATAGAACATGGTCATACACATTCATTTGACCATCTAACTTTATTAGCAAATGGCAAGTTAAAAATAGTAGTTGATGGTAAAGAATCTACTTTTGTAGCTCCACAAATGATTTATATAAAAGCAGAAAAAATGCATGAGTTGACTGCTTTAGAAGATAATACTGTTGCATATTGTATACATGCTCTAAGAATTGGTGAAAATG
>JBBAKL010000140.1:0-2318 GCA_040403535.1 Bacteroidia bacterium | reverse complement strand
GATAACTCTAACCCTGACATGCTTGGCACTTTGGCTAGAATCTTTTTTAAATCTTCTACATTAGTATTTTCAGACGAAATCACACAATTCATGGCGCCCTTATCACGGATATAACGCACAATTGCACGGGTATCTACATCACTAATCGAAACAATTCCGTCTTTCTCAAAATAGTCTTGCAGCGATTGCTGAGCACGTTTACGAGAAAATCCTTCATTGAACTTTTTGCAAACCATCCCTGAAATTTTAATGCTGTCGCTCTCTACTTCCGATTCTTCAATTCCATAGTTGCCCACATGAACATTATTCATTACAACAATTTGTCCATAATAGCTTGGGTCGGTAAAAATCTCCTGATATCCAGTCATACCGGTATTAAAGCAAATTTCTCCTGTTGTGGTTCCTATTTTTCCGGCGGCTTTTCCTTCAAAAACTTTTCCGTCTTCTAATAAGAGTATGGCTTTGGGGCGGGATTGGTATTTCAATTGCATTTTTTTAGAAGTTATATTCTAAAATGTAAAGGTCAGTATAATTGATTGAAAAATAAAGCAATGTTAATAGGTTTTTGAAAAGTCAAAATAGACACTTTTAGTGGTAATTTTACAACGCCTTAAAAACTCCCGGCAAAAGTTATCGAATACCGATTTTGGTATCTTTTTTCTTAGGCTTAAACAAGGCTTTAAGCTTGTATTCAAAACCTTGGGTTGGGGCTGTTGCCGGTGATTGAGCCAGGTTACCAAACTGATTAATAAAGAAAAAAGCCGGTACCGTCTGTAAATTGTATACATCGTAAGCCGTTTTACCTCTTTGTCCTCCATTATTATACAATATTGGCCACGTGAATTTAGGGTTAGCGCGTATGTATTCTTTATAGGTTTTAATACTGTCATCCGTGCATATACTCACAAACATCATTTTATCACCATATTTTTTAACCAAATCGGCTATTTTAGGCATTTCTTTCAAACTACTTATGCTTTTTACAGAGAAGAAATTCAAATAAACATAACGCCCTTTATAGTTTGATAAGCTCACTAATTTCCCGGTTTTATCCAATGCCTCAAAATCAGGCGCCTTAACTCCCACATTTAAATTATAGGCAATTTGAAGGATATTATCTAAAATCTTCTTATGAACTTTTATTCGAGTGGTGCCGGCCATTTGCTCTATAATTGCTAAAACCATTTCGGGGTTAAACTGAGGACTATAATAATAATCCCACAAACTTCGGATTATCACAAGCTCACATAAAGTGTCATTTGTTTTTAACAGGTCGTCTGCCTTAGCAAAACTGTAAACATCTTTATACTGTCCAACTGTATTAATAAGATGATGGATATTTTCATTTTTTTTGGTTGAAGAATATGCCTCTAAATAACCCTTAAAATAAGCGTTAAAAAAAGTCATGTATTCAAAATGTTTATGCTGAACCGGTTTATTTAAAATATAGTTTGAAAACAAGAAGTTTTTACCACGTGAGGCATTGGCATTTAATTCACCAATACTATATTCTACATACGATTTAAAATAACTGTTTTTGTTTTTTTTATACCGCCAGCTTGCTATTAAATTGAGAGTGTCAAGTTTGTTATATATTCGGTTTCTATTTAAAAATTCGGTAGCTGCACCGGCAAACATTCGTTCATAAATACCGTTATAGTCAATAATCATGGTATTTAGCTCGGTAGTATCGGCTGACAAAATTCCTATCAACACCTGTTCTTCCGTATTATTTCTTATATCCGCCTCTTTATCTTTCTCGGGATAGCTAATGCCATAAACATAATTTGGTTGTATGTATAGTTTTCCTACTAAGTTTTCTATCTGAAGGTTTACAGGCTGGGTGTGATCAATTTGCAAATCAAGCTCAAAATAACCATCTGCATCAACAGTATCGGTTGCTTCACGTATTTGGGTGTAAGTAATTAAATCACCATAAGCATACAAGCTAATTGGTTTACCTATATGCGATGCGTGAGCCTTGCCTTTTATTTTAACATTCTGTGCATTAAACGAAAATACAATACAGACATTCAGTAACGCCAAAATAAATTTAAGGGGGTGAGTCTGCATACAGCTATAACGAAATTTAGGCGATAAGTTACAATTATTCTTCCCCTACAGGAATATCTACATCCTTACGCTCTTTCGAACCCAGACTAACCGACAAGCCACCATCAACCACATAAGGGGCAGATATCGCATAATCATAACCAATGGCATATAAATAATAATCGCCCTGATAAAAATTTGTTATTTCATAATAGCCATTGGAGTTGGAGTAAACTTTACCATCATAAACCGATAAATCTTCACCA
>JBBAKL010000139.1:0-2573 GCA_040403535.1 Bacteroidia bacterium | reverse complement strand
ATCAATTTTACGCCCTTTTGAACTATGGTTATGTCTATACTCTTTATCCATTTTTATAAGTTTAAAAATCAAATGTTCCTATAGATTCCTTTTTAAAGCGATTGTGCGCATTCTCACAATTAAGCATAGCCTGTTTATAATAGCTGTCTTTTAACTCTATTCCTATGGCCTTACGTCCCATTGATACTGGGCTGTAAACTTCAGATCCAACGCCCATAAATGGCGTTAAAACAATTTCACCTGGATTCGTGTATAGATAAACCAGCCTATCAATTACATCCAACTGCAAAGGGTGTACGTGCTTTTCGTCATCATCTTCCCGGCTGTCCTTATATGGCAAAACATTATCACCGCGGATATCATCCCATACGCTGGATGCATAACGCTGCCAAGTGATGTGAGCCAGCTTATTAAGTGCTGGATCACCGTCAAAATTTTGCCATTTTTTCTTAAATAAATTATATTCACCGTATTGCTCAACGTGCATAGGCAAAAAAGGAACCGCTCCGAAATAATCAAAATCAGTAAGTCCGTTATCATGTTTGACAGGTACCTTATTCTCACCACCTTTTCTGAATATCAAAACATAATCCGGAATGGCTGTAAAGCATCGGGTGCTATCCTCAACGATATTTTTGTGAGTAAGACTTTGAACCATCGTACGCATCCGAACCTCTAATGGTTCCTTCCATATCGTAATTCTGTTATTGTATGTAAAGCCATATTTCAAATGCAGCTTAATAATCTCATGCGGAAAATCCCATAGATTATGCTTAGTTGTGTGCGTTATCACATCCTGACAATGTACGGCAATAATACGCCCAGGTTTAATTACCCTCGCCGTTTCAGAAATCAAAAATTCGTAGTGCTTTAAAAAATCTTCTGGGCTTTCATTATTGCTCATGTCCCGTTTGTCGCTGGAATAAATATACAGACCTGCAAAAGGTGGTGAATAAATTGAGAAGTCAACGCTTTGCTTAGGAAGTGATGTAATCACGTCCATACAGTCGCCATTGTATAAACTGAAGCGTTCGTTGTGCATTTGTTCTTTTACTTTCATGGTGTGTGTTTTAGTTTATGAATGATGGTTTTACTATTGACTTATCAAATGATTTTACGCTAAGATCAATCTGCTTATTTACGGCCTTGTTTATCGTCTGTGCAAAATCACGTGCCTTTTGGGTTTTGTACAGCAATGTATCAATTACTCGTTTTTGTCCGTCTGAAATAATAAGGTCAACAGTTACTGGTTTTTTTTGTCCAAACCGCCAAAATCTTCTAATGGCCTGATAATACTGTTCGTAACTCCATGTCGGAAAGTAAACCGTATGATTACAATGCTGCCAGTTCAAACCGAATGAAGTTATCTTTGGTTTGGTAATCAGCCGCTTGATATTGCCGTTAGCAAAATTCAGAAGGATATCTTCCTTCTTATCTAATTGCATTGAACCGCGTATTTCAGTTGCATCCTTATCCAACTCAGAAAGCAGTTTACCCTCATCGTTAAAATTGCACCAATACACGCATACATCAGAAGCCAATTCAACCGCCTTTTCACATCTGTTTTGTACTGTGCCTTGTTGTTCCTGTCGCACTTCGCTCATGGTTTTTGCTATGCTGTTAAATAACATTACCTGACCGTTTATCACCCAGTTGTTAGTATTGTAAACCTCATGTATATTTTCAATCAAATTGGGCAGATTGTGTAGATCATCTGTAAATCCTAAATCGGAAGGCTTTTTCATGTGTATAGACCAACCTGCCAACCAACTGAAAAAATTATCCTTAGCGTGCGGTTTTAGATACCATTTACTGCCAATGTCTTGCGGTCTTATGTTGTTCTCATTGTTTCTAAAAAACTTCTGAAGCATATCCATATAAGGCAAATAACCTAAAGCCTCTGATGATGTTCCAAATTCTATATAATCGTTCGGTGCCGGTGTGGCCGTAAACAAATAGCGATAATCAACTTTTTTAAGGAATGCGGTAACCTGGCTTTTAATTGCGCCATCAAAGTTTTTTAATATGCTACTTTCATCTAAAATAACGCAGTCAAAATCTTCCGGATGGAAATGCTCTAACCTTTCATAATTGCAGACCACTATGCTGCTTTCGTATTTACCATCTTTTGAATAAGATATATCATCAATGCCAAATTTTTTTGCCTCAGCAATAAACTGGAAAGCAACAGCTAAAGGACAAATAATCAGTACTGGCTTTTTTGTGTGATTATAATAATTTTTGGCTATGGTAATTTGTATGATTGTTTTACCCATGCCGGTATCCAAAAATACTGCGCACCTTCCCTTTTTTATTGCATACGTAGAAACGTGTTTTTGAAAATCAAAAAGCTGATCCGGTAAAAAATTAACGTCAATACCATAATCAATTTCGTTATGCTTTTTTGATTGTAGAAATTCATAGTAATTCATTGGTGTGTGTGTTAAATCATTTTATGAGTTTCAAAAATTCGTCTTCATTCATTGACTTTTTTCCGGCCGGCCGCCCCCCTGGTGGCTTTTGGTTACTGAGCCAGCTATTGAGTAAGGTCTGGCATCTGCGCTTGTCAGCCG
>JBBAKL010000138.1:0-2657 GCA_040403535.1 Bacteroidia bacterium | reverse complement strand
AATAAAAAACATAAACTATGAAGTGTATTAAAAACAAAAAAACAGGTGAAATTGAAAGGTTAGGCGATAGAGAAGCTTACAACAAAGTAGGTAATGCATGGAGTTATGTAGCTAAATCAGAATGGAAAGCTGCAACTCGTAAAGTAAAAGTAACCGAAGTAGTAAATGATTCGGAAGGTGAAACGATTGCTGAGAAGCAATTAAAAAGTAAAAAGAAAAAAGTAAAAGATGACAAATAAAAATAGTGAAAGAATTGTTGAGTTGTATCCAGAGATGTTTACATACACAACTAGAGGGTATGAGCACAATTGGTTTGAAAAAACATATAATAGTGCCTTAGCATACCTACATAAAAAATTTAAGTGGACACGAAAGATTGATTATATCCAACAAACGAATCCATACAAATATGGTATTGATGTAGAGGATGGTTGGTTTAAAATCATTTATGAATTGGTACATGGTATCAAAGTTAATGACTTAAAGAAAGGTGATTGGATTACAAAGGTGACTCAGATAAAAGAAAAATTTGGTGGGTTACGTTTTTATGTAACCGGCACATCTGATAAAAATTGGGCATTGATTAGAAATGCCGAACAAAAATCGTATAATGTATGCGAAGTATCGGGCTCAGAAGTTGAAGTTGGAACTTGGACATTGGGATGGATTAGAACAATGTGCCGCCAACTAGCACTTAAAAAGTTTTATGAAATGTGTGATAATGGCGAATTGGATGGAAAAAAGTTTGATGATGTTTGGAAAGCACGTGAAGCATCGGTAACTATCGAAACGCCAAAGAAAAAAAGAAAGTAATGAGTTTAGCTCAGAGAGAGTTAGGAAATGTTTTTCAAAAAGATATTCGAACAAAAAATAAATCAATGCGCTTTATAGAAATTATAAGATACGATGGCAACAAAATTACAATATGGGAAACCTTTAATGGAGTTTTGGGTAAAGGATGTCCTTTGACATATCCAAATTCTAAATTAGTAAAGATAAGTGATAGAATGATAGTGATGGATATTTCAAATGGTGAGGAATATTACGATTGTAGGTATGAGGACTGTACAATAAAAAGGATAAACGGATGATAAAGCGTAAAACAAAAATACTTTATATAATTACCACAATACTTTTTTGGATATTGTGTTATACTTGCACTACACAGGCACAAACAAAGAAAGTTTTACCTGAATTGGATTCGCTACCATACTTAACCGCCGATACGGCATTAAATAACTTTATGCTACATTGGATAGGTAAACCTTATAAGTTAGGCGGTAAAACTGAAAAGGGAATTGATTGTTCACAATTTAATAAGAGGTTATATACCGATGTATATAAATTGAATTTGGAAAACGTATGTTATAAGCAGTGGGCTCAAACAAATAGAGTACCAAAAGATAGTTTACAAACTGGTGACCTCCTATTTTTTAGAAGTAAACAATCACCAAGTGGATGGCATTGTGCAGTTTACTTGGGTGAAACTATGTTTGTACACGCAGCAAACAGATATGAAGGTGTAAAGATTAGCTCACTTAATGAGCCGAATTATAAAAGGGCATATAGAGGTGCCGGTAGATTATTAAAACAATAAAATTATGAAAAAATTAAATTGGGGAAAAGTATTCGAATTCATTGCGTATTTAGGAGCAATGGGAGTTGGATTTGGAATTCTGTATTCGGGATTCTTATTTATTTGGCAAATTATTAAATCAATATTTTAAAAACATATATTATGGCATATTTTATCATTTGGAGCTTTTTAGTGTTTGTAGTAGCAACACTAGCTAAGTTCATTTACGATGTACAACAAAACAAAAAGAAAGAAAAAGAAGCAGATGAACTTTGTAAGATTGAAGCAGAGTTTGAAGCTAAAGAGCAGTTTCAAAAGTTAGCAGGAATTGGATTACCAAAAAATCAAACCGATCCTGAACTTTGGAAATATATGGCAGATAAAATGAGTAAGGAAGGATTTCCTGCGCCGGACCCATCTATTCCGATTACAACTGCCAAACTTACAACAATTGAAACTAAGTTTGAAGATTATGACCCACTGGCATCAGTTCCAATGAGTAGAGTATCAAAGGAAGCTAAAAAGAAAATGGCTGATATTGCTAAGCAGGATATTAGTAAGCAATTAGAAGAAAAAACTGCTAACATCCATCCTAATGATTTATATGCAATAGAAACGGTGTTGGATAATGTGAATAAAATGCCCGATGAAATTAAAGAGGCTATGATTATAGCTCCAATAGTAAAACCAAAACGTAAATATACAAAGAAAACAAAATAATATGGCAGAACAATTTGAATTAGCTAAACCATTAGCGGACAGAGTACTTATTGAAAAAGAGGAAGTACAAACAAAAACAGCAGGCGGTATTATAATTCCTGAAACTGCTAAAGCTGAAGATACAAAAATAGGCACCGTAGTTTCAGTTGGTGATGGTGTTTACACAAACGATGGTGTTAAAATACCAATGACTGTAAAGGTTGGGGATAAAGTAATGATGCCACAAATAGGAACTGCTCAGACGGTAAAACTAAACAATAAAGAATATTATTTGTTTAGAGAACAAGAATTATTAATGGTAATAAGATAAAATAAAACTATGGCAACAAAAGTATTAATTAAAACAGCAAAAGGTGACATG
>JBBAKL010000137.1:0-2662 GCA_040403535.1 Bacteroidia bacterium | reverse complement strand
TGCCTTGGCCTTGGTATGGTTTGTTTGATTCATGTTTGTTCTTATGTTTTTTATGCCGACCAAGTTTCCTTTTTGGCTTAGATTTAAACGCGGTGATTACTTTAACCTTTGCCATATTTTCACGATGTGATAAATTGAGGCAAGTAAGCCCGAAACAATTGCAACTATTCCAGCACTTGCGGAAATTATTGGTTGTATTTCGGTGGCGAAGTGAGCCACTGCACTTATTCCGCTAACTGCGGCTAAACTATCGGCTGCGGAATCGTTAAAGTTTTTCATTAGTAGGGAAATGGTGGTGAGGGTTTAGGTACATATTCGCCTTCGGGCAAGTCTAATATCCAAGCGTATTGTGATTGTTGAACCAATGGGATATCTTGTTCGCTTAAAAATGTGAACCAAACTTGATTAATATCTTGAACGCAATTAAAGAAAATGTCAGGTGCAAAAAATTGACCTTGAATTTCTTGGTATTGTTGGTTTGTTAAAATATATCCTTGCATTATACTTGACGTGAAAGTGTTGTTTGAAATGCTTGAACTGCGGTATAAAAATTACTTGCTTCGGTGTCGGTTAAACCTTCACCAATAGATGCAAATGCAAACTCTCTTGGCGAAAACTGAACTCCTGTATTAGTGAATTGTCTTAATGCTCCAATATATATTGGTACTTCAGGTAAGCCAGTTGATGCGGTTGAGTTAATTACAACACTACCATTTTTAATACCTTTAATAACGCTTGAAGATGTACGACTATTAACATAAAACCCTAAAGATGAAATATTTGATACTGTTTTATAATCTTGAACACCATTTGATATGTAAAATAAATTATTATGTCTTGATAAAATACTTATATCAGCACTAGCCCCAGGATAATTTGCCCCAATATCATAATAAACACCATTTATATTTGTTCTTGTATATACACTAATATGATTCGAAGTACTTAATAAATCAATAATAGGCGTTAATTGAGAATTTAAATATGCACTCGTACCATTACCAGTTACTCCCGTACTCGCATAAGTCCAACCGCTTGTAAAACTACCCGTAAAACTTGACGATTTTAAGTTTTGAGCACACGCTGCAGCACTTGCTCCAACCATTGGGTATATGGCTTTCATTTTAGACCATATAGAATAACCCTTTAAATCCAAAACAAGTGTATTAATTGCATTTTTTTCAGTTGATGACAATGTCCCTCCTGCCGTTGTTACTCTGTTAAAAAATGCTTCTGCATCGTCATCAAATCCAAAATCTAAACTTCCAATTAACCCCAACTGCGTAGGCAATTGTCCAGCATACAATTTATTGCCAAACAATTTGTCGTTAAATCCTCTAAAAATACCGAAGTCAGGCATTAATAATCTCCTTTAATTGCGAATATATTTACCCCATCAGATACGGCAACAGTAATTCCAACTAATACTTTTTGACCTGATTTAAGTTGTAAATCACTATAAGCGGTAACTTGTCTTTGTGAAGTTACAGTAGTCGACGCAGTAACCGCTTGTAAAGCAATTTCATCGTATAACTTCGGGCTTGTTCCGCTTGTGTTTGTGATAAATATCAAAACCGAAGTAGCAGAATTACTCCCTGCAACCTTTGCCCCAATTTGGGTTATCTTAGTTCCATCCGTTGCCGCGGTCAATAACTCTACCAAGTTAGTTGTTGTCGCTCCTGTCCTATCTGTTGTCGCTGCGGTAACCGTTACGATTTTAGTTTCGGGTACGAGTGCGAATATTGGTGATGTGTTTGCTGCCATTTTTAATAATTATAGAATAAATATAAATCCCCACCTGTTGATGGAGGTATGTTTAAGTTTGTCAAGTTGCTACCATCCACCGCAGGAAGTTTAGCCGATGCGTCTAACTGCACCAATTTATTAGCGGTATTAAATGTGTTGCCTTGCGTGGTTACGTTTGCCGACAATCTACTATCGGATAGTATACCGCTTGAGATATTCCCTGCATTGGTAGTGTCTACGTTTGGAACGTTATATAACCCTACTTGTGCTTTTGTAACCAAATGAGGATTGCTTGTATTACTTATGTGGCTGGCTAAGATGAATAGGTTGGCGGTTATCTGTGCCTGTAATTTACCGAATGCTGCCAATACTGAATCCGTTGCGGAAATTATCGCATTGGTTGCGGTAGATAACCCCGTCAAAACTGCATCTCTTACCCGTGTTGCGGTGAAATATAGATTCGTTACTCCCTCCCCAACATCGTCTGTGTCCAATACCACCGCTCCCGTTTGTCCATTAACGCTTAGGACATTACCACTTGCGGCAATTGTTATCGTTTGGTTTGCGTCATTATAGGTAAATGATACATTACTACCTGCGATTAAAGCCGATTTAACCTTGTTGTAAACTCGCGTATTCGTGAAATATAACGCGCTTGGAGTTTCGGGAATTTCGGAAGTGTTTAATAACACTTCGCCCGATTGCCCATTGACCGTATTTACGCCCCCAGTTTGACCTTGCGCACCTTGAACCCCAAACAATATGCCGCGATCTATTACCGTGGTAACTACATAATTCGAAGCAGGGAATATTACCACAACCGCCGAGGCTGGCGCATCGTCAACCGTGATATTGGTTGCTCCGGGTATAGTTACAATAACGTCAGCCATTATAATGATTTAGTTACGGCGTTTAC
>JBBAKL010000136.1:0-2717 GCA_040403535.1 Bacteroidia bacterium | reverse complement strand
AACATTACAACTTCACCTGTTAGTTTAAACAGACCGGGTAATGAATATCTTTTTCGTTTAATGTAGTCTTTGTTAGCGTTAACATGAATGAAATACATCTTATCTGTGTACCACAGTAAAAGTTCATCAATAAACGCAAAATGACGGTGCGATGATGCCAGTTTCAATGCTAAGTCTGCCTTAATTAAACGGAAAGAAGATCCTTTCCCTTTGTTTTTACCTTCTATTTTCGATCCCATTTTATAAAAGTCGGATAAAATCCCCCTAAAAAACGGCTGATTTAATTTACGGTATTCGCCATAAATAACATCGCATTGAGATTTGTTATAGGCATCTATTAATTTGCTGATTTCACTTGGATGAACTTCTAAATCATCGTCCATTGTTATTACAAAATCTCCTTTTGCAAACGAAAATCCACATAAAGTGGCAGGGTGCTGACCAAAGTTTTTGGAAAAGCGAATAGCTTTAATATTTGAATGATTCTTTTTTAATTCTTTTAATACCTCCCACGTGTTGTCTTTGCTTGCATCGTCAACAATTATTACCTCAAATGTCTCATTGATTGAATTAAAGTATGTTTTTAATTCTGAATAAAGTTTTTCAATGCAATTGGCAGCATTAAAAGCAGGAATAACTATGGAATATTGAGGTTTCATTTTTTGCTGCTTAGTAATAATCCTCCGTCCATTTTAATGGTTGTTCCGGTTATCCAACGTGATTTTTCTGATAATAAAAAAGCAATACAATTGGCAATATCTTCAGGCTCGCCAAAGCCTAAAGGATATTGTTCTTCATATCTTTTCATTTCATCTTCACTTGTTGCAAGTTCAGTTTCGTTGAATATGTTGGTTTTAACCAATGCCGGAGCAATTACGTTTGCACGGATTTTTTTATTGGCGTGTTCAATTGCAAACGAACGGCAAAAGGCTTCCAACGCTGCTTTTGATGAACTATATAAAGCCCCGCCAATATATGGGTGTAAAGAGGAAATGGAAGACAAAAACACTACTGAGGCACTGTTGTTAATTTGTTTGGCGCTGCTTAATTCGCTGCATAATAATACCGTTGAATTGAAGTTAGCGTTAAACATTTCTGCTATGTGCTTAGATTGAATGTATTTTACAGGAAGTGGTTTTACAATTCCCGCGCAATTAACCAATCCATCAATAGTGCCACAAATATTAATTAGATTTTGTCGTTGTTGCTCATCGGTTAAGTCAGCTACAATAATTTTAGTGTTGTTTTTTAATTGAGCTGCAGTTTCGTTTAGTGCAGTTTCGTTTCTGCCACTTAAAATGACCGAGGCACCCAAACTGTCGCATAAAATCGCGCTAGCTCTTCCGATTCCTGAAGAAGCTCCCGTGATTAGGATGGTTTTATGGTTTAAAGAAATCATAATTCAATCATATGCGCACAGGATAATTGACGTGTTGCTAAATATACACTGCCCCACGATAAACCAACTCCAAATCCGCATAATAACAAATGTAAGCTTTCTTTTGTTAATTCTTGTTCAAGAGCAAGGCACAAGGTAAGTGGAATTGAAGCAGAACTTGTGTTGCCAAATAATTCGATGGAATAGGGGTATTTGTTTTTTTCGATACCCAACTTTTTTCGGATCGTTTCGTTGATGAGTTTATTAGCTTGGTGTAAAACAAAATAATCGGTTTCCTCAATCGTTTTGTTTGCTGCCTTTAGTGTTTCTGAAATATTTGGCGGAACTTCTTTAAGCGCAAAAGTAAAAATATCCTGGCCGTTTAAGGCAAGGTGTTTTTTAGCGCGCTTTAATCCGGGTTCAACTTCATGAATAATGTCTGATTCGGCATTATAAGGATGACGGGAGTGACCATGTTCAATAATGATGGCATTTTTACCGCTGCCATCCGAATTAAGATTAAAAACCATGTCACCGGCCATTGGGTCATATTGTAAAAGTGTTGCACTGCCGGCATCACCAAATAACGGGTAAGCACTTTTATCTTCTTCAAAAGTTGAAATGGTCGACTTATCTCCGCATAACAATAAGGCTTGTTTAAATTGCCCGCTTTGCATAAAGCTGGAAATTATACTTAAGCCATACACATAACCGCTGCAGCCTAAAGTCACATCAAACGCCAGAACGCTTTTCTTTAATTTTAATTTTTCTTGTAAAATGATGGAGGTGGATGGTAAAAAGTAATCGGGTGATTGAGAGACAAAAATCAAGATATCAATTTCTTCTGGAGTTGTGATGTTGTTTTCTAAAAAATAACTGGCTGCTTTTTCGCACAAATCGCTGCATGTTATATCTTCATTAGCAACCCTGCGCTCTTTTATACCAACTGTTTTATAAAATAATTCTTGTTCTTCCGGTTTGAGGTTACTATAATCAAAAATGCTCTTTTTCTCTTTTGGTACACAAACAGAGATGGCTTTTAAGGATACACCGGATGTTTTGTAAATGCTCAAGCCTGTTTTTTTGTTTGAATCAGATTATATAAGTCTTGTACGGTTTGAGTAGATTTTAAATCAGTACCGCTTAAAGTAATGTTAAATTGAATGTCGACAAAAGCGATAATGATTAAAGCATGCATGCTGCTCCAACCTTTTATGCTTCGGTAATCCGTTTCCGGTTTTAAAGTGCCTTTAGGTATATCTTCAAATTCGGCTTCCAGTTTGGTTACAAATTCATCTATCGACATATTACAAATTTAATAATTTATTACAGTTGCTCC
>JBBAKL010000135.1:0-2746 GCA_040403535.1 Bacteroidia bacterium | reverse complement strand
CAAAGTATTTAATAACGGTATGGCAAATGATTTTACTTCCTGACCGGTTAAAACTTTGCTGCCGTTATTTTTTGCATGGATTAGCTCCACATATTTTCTGGCAACATCGGTATAATCTATAATACCGGTACATGGTACCCAAATACCGGCAATGCCTTCGCAATACGGTTCAATTTCTTTAATGCGCTTGGTATCTATCATCTCAATACCTTCCACATCATTTGCCATACCGTTATTAAATACTTTGTTCATGTGAGCTAATTCACTTTCGTGAGTAGCCACTATGATTTTTCCGCAAATGTCATGAGGAATGTTGTAGTCTTTTACAAATTGTACCAACTCTCTGCGACCGGCTACACAATTGCGCGCTTTGTACGATCCTGGCTTATAATAAATTCCCGAGTGTATAACGCCTGAATTATGTCCGGTTTGATGGGCTGCGACTTCATTCTCTTTCTCCAAAACCAAAATGGTTTTATTTGGAACCTTTAATGAAAGCTTGTAGGCTGTGGCCAGACCAACAATGCCGCCACCCACAATAATAATATCGTATTTTGTTGTACTCATAAGTACTATTTCAATTTATTAATTATCTCTTCTAAACTTAATTCTTCCTGTGTGCCACTTACCATGTTTTTTAAATTGTAACGCTTCTTTTCCATTTCATTACTTCCAACAACGCACACGTAGGCAATGTTCTTTTTATTAGCATAATCAAATTGTTTGGCCACTTTCTTTGTCAAATCCGGATATACCTCACAACTGATCATGTTCTTTCTTAATTCAGTAGCCAAATTCATGCAATGATCGCGGTTACTTTCGTCGAAATGCGCGAAAAGTATTTTGGTACTCGATACTTTACTTATTGCATCCGGGTATAAATTCAACTCATCCATTACATCGTATATGCGATCAATACCAAATGAAATACCAACGCCACTCATATTCGGTAATCCAAAAATACCAGTTAAATCATCGTAACGGCCACCACCTAAAATACTCGGTGTAAACGTGCCGGCATTGGCTTTTACTTCAAAAATTGTTCCTGTATAGTAATTTAATCCGCGCGCAAGAGTGATGTCTAATTCAATTTTTGCATGTGAAGCATTGCAGTTTTTTAACAGGTATTCAATCTCTTCAATTCCTTTTTTACCAATTTCATTCTCGCCAATAAATTTCTTAAGTGTATTTACTTTATCGTTATTATCACCTTTAAAATCGAATATGGGACTTAACTTTTCAATGGCAGCAGAATTAATACCTTTCTCTTCTAGTTCTTTCACCACACCATCTTTTCCTATTTTATCGAGTTTGTCAATGGCAATTGTGATGTCAACAATCTTATCCTTTTCATTTACCACTTCTGCAATGGCACTTAAAATTTTGCGATTATTGAATTTAAGAAGAACCGGAATGTTTAATTGTGAAAATGAAATATCAATTAGAGCAATTAAATCGAGTTCATTCACCAAAGAATTACTACCGATAATATCAGCATCACACTGATAAAACTCGCGATAACGTCCTTTTTGAGGTTTATCGGCACGCCACACCGGTTGAATCTGATAACGCTTAAACGGGAAACCGATGTTATGTTGATTCATTACCACATAACGTGCAAATGGAACAGTTAAATCGTAACGCAGAGCGCGTTCTGTTAAATCTTCCGTATTGTAAGCTGATTCTAATGATTTCTCAAATTCTGCTCTGAGTTTAGTTTTGTCTTTATGTTCGTGAATACGGGAATTTAAAATTTTAAATATTAATTGATCGCCTTCTTCACCATACTTACCGGTTAGAGTAGTGATGTTCTCCATGGCTGGAGTTTCCAATGGCTGGTAACCAAACAACTCAAAGTTCTTCTTGATAACCGAAAAAATATAATTGCGTTTCTGCATTTCTGCAGGACCGAAATCTCTGGTGCCTCTTGGTATACTTGGTTTCATGAAATTATTCTTTGTATTTCTTTACTCTTTTGTCTATAGTCTTTAATCTTAATTCAAACTTATTTTGCTATCGTTACATTCTGTTTGGTACTTCAATGCCTAACAATTTCATTCCGTTTTTGATAACTTCCGAGCATTGTTTAGCCAATATTAAGCGCATGGTTTTTACCTTTTCATTTTCCTCTTTTAGAATGCTGTAATCGTGGTAAAAACGATTGAAACTCTTGGTTAATTCATACACATAATTGGCAATTAAGGCGGGATTGTATTGCTTAGCACTTTCTTCTAACACTAATGGGAACTCGTATATCAATTTTATTAATTCCCGTTCTAATTCATTTAATTTAATACTTTCATCTGCTTTACCAGTTAATGCGCCTGCTTTGTTTAACACCGACTGAATGCGGGCATAGGTATATTGGATAAATGGTCCGGTGTTTCCATTAAAGTCGATACTTTCTTTCGGATCAAAAAGCATTTTCTTTTTAGGATCCACTTTTAACATGAAATATTTTAAGGCACCCGATCCAATCGTGTGGTAGAGTTTTTTTAATTCATCATCACTAAAGCCGTCTACTTTACCCAACTCTTTTGTAGTTTGTTCGGCAGTTGTAAACATTTCATCCAGTAAATCGTCTGCATCTACAACGGTACCTTCGCGACTCTTCATTTTACCTTCAGGCAATTCAACCATGCCATAAGAAAGGTGGTAACATTCCTTAGCCCAAGCGTAACCTAATTTATCGAGTATTTTAAATAATACTTTAAAGTGGTAATCTTGTTCGTTACCTACCGTATAA
>JBBAKL010000134.1:0-2756 GCA_040403535.1 Bacteroidia bacterium | reverse complement strand
GAGCTTGCAGGAGAAAATCTATATTCGGCTGATTGTAAACATTGATAGTAATGTTATTATTTGTAGTGTTATTTGTAGTGTTATTTGTAGTAGGTGGTACAGTTAATCTTTCCATTAAAAGCGCTTTTAATTCCGCGATTTCTTTTTTTAACTCTGCCTGATTTTGTCGAGTTTCTTCCTCTTTTTTAAGTGATTCATTTCTTTCTTTTTCGCGTTCTTCTTCTAGCAATCGAATTTTCTCATCAAAACGAATATTATCTGGTAACTTTTCAATTCCGCCATTTTTCATTTTGCATACTTTAGTATGTCTAGCTAAAGTATATTTGGACGAGTATACATGGTTACAATATAGGCACTTATTATCGCCGATAGCAACGTTATCTGTAATTACACATGGAGTCTTTCTAGCCGCATGTTGTCGCGCATATTTTTCTGCAGTGAATTTTTTACCGCACTTTTTACAGGCGAACGATACCAATTCCTCCATTTATCCAATACGTCTTAAGTCTGCAAATTCCTGCAAAACCCTAATCTTAAGTCTGCAAATCCCATACATATATACATGATATTAAATATATTTTAATTAATTATAGAAATAGTTGTGGCTAAATTTGCAAAAAATATTTAATTAAAAATGGTATAGAATAAATAATAATTAGCTATAAATACTGCTATTATAATAATAAATATATGCGATTTTTATCTTGTCTTAACTTGGCTCGGCAAATTTATAATAATTCCCCATACTTTATTTGACTATTCCCGCGATTTCAAACTTTTAGATTTTTTCAGGTTTTCGATTTTTCGTATACGGCAATTAATTAATTTATTTTTCTGAAAATAGAAATCGCACATGCAATACCCCTACCCCTACCCACAAAAAATCTAGTAGTGGCGCTGCCGCGGAGCTTATTCATTAGAACTTATCGACCTACTACCCGCTACCATTTTCTTTACAACTTCCGCATTTTCTTCGACGGTTCTACCACTCCTTGACCATTTACTATCCTCGATAGGACCCGCTACCCCTCTAATTTCCGGCGTTATTTTATTCAACAAAGTCTTCGCGACATCGCATGCAGACTTGCGAATTTCAACCGCCGTTTCATCGGTATCACGAGTCTCCCAACCAAATTCGCAATGTACTTTACATTGCGAAGGTTTCTTGGGATCAACAATAACCGAATGGTTTTCAGGGCGTTTGTCACTATACCATATCGGTGTTATCAAGCGCATTGGCAAAGTAACACCACACTCATTAATAATTCTACGAACTGTATCCGGCGCCTGTAGTAGAAAATCAATATTCGGCCGGTTGTATATAGTTATATTGTTGTTGATAGTTGTGTTGTTTATCGTACTGTTATTTACGACAGTCGGACGTTCAGAGATTGCTTTCATAAACTCTTTAATTTCTGCAAGTTCGCGCTTGATTTCTTCTTCCTTAAGTTTGTGTTCTTCTTTTTCCCGATCCCGTTCTTCTTGCATTATACGTAACTGTTCAGCTATTCTTACATTAAAGTCTGGAATCTGATCAACACCATCATCTTTCATCTTACAAGCGCGAGAATGTTTCACCAAGTTATATTTGTTAGAATATACTTTATTACAGTATATACACTTGTTCGCATCATTATTCCCATTATCTATTTTAACACATGGTGTTTTTCTATTTTGATGTCTTTTTAAATCACGTTCGTCACGAAATTGTTTACCGCACGCATTACAGCTATTTACCACCAGATTATCCATCTATCTTATGTTCCGCAAATGAATAAATTTTGGATAAAAATATGCGCGCAAATGGATAGGTCGACTATATATAATAACGAGATGTTATTAATATATAAAAATAATTGAATTAACTAGGGCCGCAAATGGATAATATCGTAAATGTTAACAGCGTGACGAAAAGTGAATATTTTATATAAATTAATAATTTAACTAACGCCGCAAAAAAATATCGCACCGCGGATAGGATGTTAGTTTCACTGCTCACATACCTACAATCACTTTCTCAAATTTTCTTTTCCCTCAAAAAATTGCAAAACAAAAATAAAATCTTAGCACTCGAAAATCTAAAAATTCTCGAAAAAAATAGGTACAAAAAAACACAAAAAACATCGAGTCGTCAAACAAGAATCGGGTCTAATCGCAGAAAAAACACTACGCTCAATTCGCTCTCTCAACTATCTGCGCTCAACTATCTGCGCCGATCGTCGGTATGGTCTCGCAACTCGCTTCGCTTATTAGTCGCTACGCTCCTCAGACGTCACTTCACTCACCTACGCTTCGCTCCGGTTCATTACGTTCCTGCGGCCGGGCCGAGAAAGGAGCAAAGGACCGGATCTCGCGCTTATCCGACATGGTCTTTTTGTCCGGGCATAGTCCCGCCCTTCAACCGACCTGATGTACCACTCCGCCCGCTGAGGGTAGTGTCGCCGACTGTTGCGTTCGCGGAGTACCCTTTCGTACATAAAAACATAGGCAAAATTAGCCCCGGACATGAAAATTGTCCGCGATATACTGGGCGGATAATGCGCCCAAGCGTGAGTCTAACACTCTCTGATTATTGCGCACAAAATATATTATATGCGCACTTGGGAGCAGAAAAATAGACACATTTTTACGCACAGAAAAAAATTCCATGCGTAAAATTAATTATTTATTTTTTTTCACAAAAAAGTCTCGCATATATATTGTAGGGCGGGGGTGAGTTTTACATAATCTATGTTAGTAAAAGCACGATGTGTTCG
>JBBAKL010000133.1:0-2831 GCA_040403535.1 Bacteroidia bacterium | reverse complement strand
GTAATTGGTAGCACAGCGTGTGAAAAGTGTAGGTTCGAACCCTGCACCGAGTTCTCATAAAATTTAAATTATGAAACAAACAAATCTATTCGGTCAAGAATTTGCACCAAATCAAGATGAACAAAAATATTCATCAAAGATTGAAGCACCAATATATGAGCCAAAGAATATAAAACCTCATATTTTGGAGTTAGTTGATAAATCAAAAACTCATCGTATTATTAAAGAAGTTGAAGCATCATCATTATCATATGAAGAAAAAAAATTTTTGATTGATGCCGCAAGGAGACATAATATATTTAATTATGAAAAAATAGCCGATTACTATGCTCATTCTAATAAAGAAATGCAGCATCTTATGGAGCGAAGTGCATTGGTAATAATTGATTTCGAAAAAGCTATACAATATGGATATGTAAAATTATGTGATGAAATTAGAAAACAATATCTTGAAGATTATGGAGAATAATTTTGCAGTGTTTGTATTAACACACGGAAGGCCAGACAATGTTAAGACATATTCTACTCTAAGAAAATGTGGATATACTGGCAAAATATATTTAATAGTAGATAATGAGGACAAACATATAATAAAATATCAAGATAATTTTGGAGAAGAATTTGTTAAAATATTTGATAAAAAGGATATGGCAGATAGCATAGATGAAGGGAATAATTTTGACAATAGAAAAGTTATTATACACGCAAGAAATGCATCATTCAAAATAGCTAAAGAAATTGGCATAAAATACTTTGTCCAAATGGATGATGATTACTATTATTTTGGTTATAGATATGATACTGGAGCAAAAATTATTAAAAATTTAGATAAGGTATTTGAAATAGTATTAGATTTTTATATGTCGGTAAACATTAAAAGCATAGCGTTTTCGCAAGGTGGTGACCACATTGGTGGCTTTAGCGGTATTAAACTTAAAAGAAAATGTATGAATAGTTTTTTTTGTTCAACTGATAGAGAGTTCCAATTTGTTGGTTCTATAAATGAAGATGTAAATACATACACTACTTTAGGGAGTAGAGGGGAAGTTTTTTTTACATTCACAAATATTCAATTAGACCAAAAAGACACTCAAAGCAATAATGGGGGAATGACTGACGAATACGCATTAACGGGTACTTATGTAAAATCTTTTCATTCGGTTATTATGCAACCTTCCAGCGTTACGGCTTCTATGATGAATTCTAATAATAAAAGAATACATCATTCAATTGCTTGGAAAAATACAACTCCAATGATACTTGACACAAAATATAAAAAATAGTTTTCAATCTTTAACTTAAAACAAAAACAAAATGGAAAAGAAAATCTACTGCGGAAGTGGTAAAAAACGAAACGAGAATTGGCTAAGTGCCACCATCAATCTTGACAAGATTAAAGGGCATATCCAAGAGTACAACGGAAGTAAATTTATTAAAATCAACATCAACGTCAAGCCAGAACCCGACCAATACGGAAAGGATGTAAGCATATCGCTTGATACTTGGAAACCCGAAAAGCAACCCGTACACGATGATACACCTCCAAATGATCTACCCTTTTAATGGCAAAGCTAACTCCCTTACCTAAGTTATTAAAAAAAGCACAAACCATCTACAATGCCCATATCCGAGAACGTGATGAAAAGTTAGGTTGTATCTCTTGCGGTGGCGAAGTTCAGCAAGCAGGTCACTACTTCTCACAAGGGCAACACTCATCTTTGCGTTTTGGCTTACCTCACACATTGGCTTATCATAACACCAATGGGCAATGCATTCGATGCAATATGTTTTTGCACGGAAACTTAATCAAGTACCGACAAGGGTTAGTCAATCGTTTTGGCGAAGATTACGTTAAGAAGTTAGAAGCCGAAGCGGAAAACAACAGGTTAAAAAAATGGAGTAGGGATGAACTTGAAATCATAATTGAAACCTACAAATGATAGTTCTTACCGAGGAAATACTTTTCAAGTTCCTTAATAGAATGATCCCCGACTTACAACGTACCAGCCAATTCAGCTATCGGGATGCGTATAGCAAAAGGTTTAATATGACCATAGAGTTAAAATGCCGAAGAACCCATTACGAGGATATGTTGATTGAGAAATATAAATGGGATAACCTAATAAGGCATAAGAACATCAGGTATGTGAATAGCACACCCAAAGGGGTATTCAGTTTTGATTTAAAAGAAATACCCGAACCGCAATGGTATAACAACCCGATGCCAAAGGAAACTGACTTTAAAAATAATTATTTTGTATTGAAAAAAGTGGGATATTTACCCATAGAAGATGCAAAAGATATCACGTTCTTATTATTTAACAAAACCGAATATTTAATTTACAACATCTAAACTATGAACACACAAGATCAAGCCAAGCAGTTAGTAGAAAAGTTTTGTGAACTTTATGGCATTCAGCCGAAAGATTTACGAAGAAAATCAATGTACCCTTTTAAGGTATTAGTAAGAAACAACAAGTACATCAACACCGCTTCGATGCGGATGGCATTGGGTTATTTTTTATTTTTACACTTTCCTTTGCGGATAAAAGAGATTGCAGTAATGGTTGGTTATGCTGACCACTCAACCCTAAGTTCGCAACGCAAAACGATTGCTAATTACATTGAAAATAACGATAGTTACTTTATGCCTTATTACGGAACTCTTTTTAATTTAGCTACGGAATTGGGTATATCCACGAACTATAAAAGGGCTTGTACTCAATCAATACCTTTTATGCGTTACGAAAGCGATACTTCATTTTTGGAAAACATCAAATACTATGAAAATGCCTAAGAGATTTACTGACACCGACATTTGGGAAAAAGAA
>JBBAKL010000132.1:0-2898 GCA_040403535.1 Bacteroidia bacterium | reverse complement strand
TAAATATCCATTCTCATCAATCATGTATTTTTGAAAATTCCACTTAACAGAACTACTCATCACACCATTGTTTTCTTTTTGAGTCAGCCATTTGTAAATTTCGCACATATCATCTCCTTTTACCGAAACTTTTTCCATCATAGGAAATGTTACACCATAATTTTTAGTGCAAAATTCTTTAATCTGAGTATTGCTGCCAGGTTCCTGACTGCCAAAATTATTAGCAGGAAAGCCTATGATGGTAAAGTTTTTACCTTTATACTTTTCATAAACCTCTTGTAACTGCTTATACTGGGGTGTTAATCCACACTCGCTGGCAGTATTAACGATTAATATTTTCTTTCCTTTTAAGGAAGCGAAATCAAATTCGCTGCCATCAATGGCTTTTACCTTAAATCCATAAACATTTGTTTTAGGACCATCGGCCTTTTTCGACTTAAATGAGAATCCGAATAGCATAAATATAGCTAATAATGTGATATTTTTTAGTTTCATAATCTATATAACAAATCAAATATTATTATGTTTACACAAAGTTAAAATTTAATATGAGCATTTGGCATAACAAACCCGGTTTAACGGAAATTAACGCACTTAACGAAGGTACTTTAGGCGAACACATGAGCATTACTTTTACTGATATCGGCGACGATTACATTAAAGCCTCTATGCCGGTTGATAACCGAACCAAACAACCATTTGGACTACTGCATGGCGGAGCTTCAGTGGCTTTAGCAGAAACAATTGGAAGTGTTGCCAGCTGGTGTGCTATTAACCGCGACTTATTCATTGGTGTTGGGATTGAAATAAATGCTAATCATGTAAAAGCAGTAACGAGTGGTTTAGTTACCGGTATTTGTAAACCCATTCACGTGAGCGGAAAAAATCATGTTTGGGATATTCGTATTTATAACGAGCAAAATGAATTATGCTGTGTTAGCAGGTTCACGTGTACAGTAGTTTCCAAAAACCGTTTTAACTAGTAAGAAATCCTTCAATAGAATTGTAAACAAAAGCTAACTCATCATTTGTTATACAATAAGGCGGAATAACATATAAAACATTACCCAATGGCCGCAGTAAAATACCTCGTTCCATAAAATAGCGGGTTATTTTTTCAGATAAATTATTAAGGTAATGCGTGTGTTCTTGTGTTTTTATTTCAATAGCGAGAATAGTCCCCATGCATCTTATTTCTTCAACAAGATTATTTCCTTTTATGGCAGAAACAAATTGCTGATGTTGATCTGAAATCCGTTCAATATTCTCAAACGTTTCTTTTTGTTCCATCAAATCCATACTGGCGCAGGAAGCTGAGCAAGCAGTTGGATTTGCCGTATAACTATGACCGTGAAAAAATGTTTTTGTTTTGTCGTCGCTAACAAAGGCATTATAAATAAAATTGGCACAAGAGGTAACCCCTAATGGCATATATCCTCCGGTTAAACCTTTTGATAAGCAAATAATATCAGGCTTATTGGTTAAATAGTCGCTCGCAAAAAACCTGCCGGTACGACCAAAACCGGTCATTACTTCATCTGCAATAGTAATAACGTGATTAAGTTTACACAAACCTATTAGTCGGTCAAGATATTTGGCTTCATACATTAACATACCGGCTGCTCCTTGTACAAGAGGCTCAAAAATAAAACCAGCCACATCATGATTTTGAATAAGAGTGGTCAGTTGCCGTTCCAAATCCAAAATATTATTTTCGTTTGGCAATGGTATATGAACTACATCAAAAAGTAATTTCTCAAATGCGTTATTAAAAACATTACGTTCGCCAACACTCATTCCTCCAAACGTATCGCCATGATAAGCGTTTTCAAATGCAACAAACAAAGGTTTTTCTTGATTCTGATTATTCCAGAACTGAAGCGCCATTTTTAAAGCTACCTCAACTGCAGTGGAACCATTATCGGAAAAGAATACCTTTCCCTGGTTAGAAGGAAGATGCTTTAATAAACGCTCCGCTAATTCTACCGCAGGCGCATGCGTAAAACCACTGAACATCACATGTTCCATCCGGTTAACTTGTTCAGCTACTTTTTTAGAAATGTGCGGATGTGAATGTCCGTGTAAATTTACCCACCAACTCGAGATGGCATCAATGTACTTTTTTCCATTATTATCGAAATAATAAACACCTTGGGCTTTTTCTATAACAACCGGTGTTTCCGCTGATTTCAAATGTGTAAACGGATGCCATACAAATTGATTATCTTTTTCGCTTACGTTCATTAAAACAAATCCTTATTTACTTTTGATGCTTGGGTAGAAATAAATCTTTTGTCGGGTTTCCCTTCTATCGGAAACTCTGCCAGTACTTTTACCTGTTTATAATTCACTATGGCCGATCTAACTTCTTCATCAAACGTTCCGTTTAAAATAATTCCCTGAAACCGGTAATTGTTTTGTAACAAATATTCGATTGATAAAAGTGTATGGTTAATACATCCCAAATAACTGTTCACTACCAGCACAACGGCTGCATTAAATTGTTTTGCCAAATCAATAACATAATCGGTATTATTTAACGGAACAAGCAAGCCACCTGCACCTTCAATAATTAATGAATTGGAAGTATAAGGAAGCTGAAGTTTAACTTTGTTAATGACAATATTTTCCTTTTTGGCTGCTAAATGCGGTGAAGCGGGTTCTTTAAGTAAATACGTTTCAGGGTGAAAAACAGATGTAGTATTTGAAATTAACTGTTTTACCGTATCGCTGTCTTTACCTTCAATCGTTCCGCTTTGAACCGGTTTCCAGTAATCAGCCTTCAACGCCTCCGTTAATATGGCTGAAACAATTGTTTTTCCAACATTGGTACCAATACCTGTTATAAAATATCTTTTCATACGATTAATTGTGTTAGTTTTTTTATTTCTTCTTTAG
>JBBAKL010000131.1:0-2925 GCA_040403535.1 Bacteroidia bacterium | reverse complement strand
GAAACATTGTGATTCACCTTTAACTTACTTAAAGCTGCTTTTTCTTCTTTAATCTTATCCAATAATTCCTGATCGGATAAAGCTATGATGTCTTTGTTTTTCATTTTAATTCAGTTTTAAACGTTGGCACTGTAATCTCTTCTTACTACGAATTTTGTAACTACAGGTAACTTCTGTGCTGCTAAGCGTAACGCTTCTTTCGCAACATCCATTGGCACACCTTCAGCTTCAAATAAGATACGGCCTGGTTTTACAGGAGCTACCCAATATTCTGGAGCACCTTTACCTTTACCCATACGTACTTCTGCCGGTTTGCGAGTAATTGGTTTATCAGGGAAAACACGAATCCATACCTGACCTTCACGTTTCATAAAACGAGTGATGGCGATACGAGCAGCTTCTATTTGGCGTGCGGTTACCCAAGAGCCTTCCAAAGCTTTAATACCAAATGAACCAAAGGCTAATTGATCGCCACGCTTGGCGTTGCCTTTCATTTTCATTTTTTGCGATTTCCTGAACTTTGTTCTTTTCGGTTGTAACATTTTATAAAATCTTTAATTCTTAAACCTCAATTATTTTTCTTCTCTTTTTCCTTTTTTCTTACCACCGCCAAACTTTGGAGTAGCCGGACCTTTTTTCTCTTTAGCTAAGCCAATGTTAGGCGATAAATCACGCTTACCATAAACTTCACCATTGCAGATCCAAACTTTAATACCAATGCGGCCATAAGAAGTGTGTGCCTCAGCAACTGCATAATCGATATCGGCACGAAGCGTATGTAACGGAGTACGCCCCTCTTTATAACCCTCGGTACGTGCCATTTCAGCACCACCTAAACGGCCAGAAACTTTTATCTTGATACCTTCGGCACCCATACGCATAGTAGACGCCATTGCCATTTTTGCTGCACGACGGAAAGATATACGTCCTTCAATCTGGCGAGCTATACTATCAGCAACTAAACGTGCATCTAATTCCGGACGTTTAATTTCGAAGATATTTATTTGAACTTCTTTTTTAGTTAATTTCTTTAGCTCTTCTTTCAATTTATCAACTTCCTTACCACCTTTTCCAATGATAATTCCAGGACGAGCTGTATTAATTGTAACTGTAACTAACTTTAATGTTCTTTCTATAACAATTTTAGAAATACTTCCTTTTGCCAAGCGGGCTTTTAAATAGGTTCTGATTTTTTCATCTTCAACTAATTTGTCAGAATAATCTTTACCGCCAAACCAGTTAGAATCCCAGCCTTTAACGATACCTAAACGAATACCTATTGGATTAACTTTTTGTCCCATTTCTTATTTTTTAATTTTTTGTGTCAATTACTAATGTTACATGATTTGAGCGCTTTCTGATACGGTAACCACGACCCTGAGGAGCGGTGCGTAAGCGTTTCATCGCCATTGCGCTGTCAACCATAATTTCTTTTACAAATAGTGTATCGTCATCAGGGCGTTGGCCTGTCTTTGCTTCATAGTTAGCAATGGCTGATTTCAATAATTTTTCTAAACGACCTGAAGCTTCGCGGGTGTTAAACTTTAATACACTTAAAGCTTTGTATACATCCATACCTCTAACTAAATCGGCCACCTGGCGCATTTTACGAGGCGATGTTGGACAATTGTTCAATTTGGCGAAATATGTTGTTTTGTTCGCCTCTTTACGCTTGTCCGCTACTAATCTTTTTCTTTTTCCCATGGAAATTTATTCTTAATGCTTATTATTCAATTATTTTTTTGCTCCTGCAGCTCCACCTTTGTTATGACCTGCGTGTCCTTTAAACACACGAGTTGGAGCAAACTCTCCTAATTTATGTCCTACCATATTCTCAGTAACATATACCGGAATAAATTTAGCACCGTTATGTACTGCAAATGTATGTCCAACAAATTCTGGTGGAATAGTAGAGCGACGAGCCCAAGTTTTAATAACCGACTTCTTTCCGCCAGCGTTCATTTTTTCTACTTTACCTGCCAAATTGTGGTCGATAAAGGGTCCTTTTTTTAATGATCTTGCCATTGTTTTTTGTTTTGGTTTTGAATCTCGGACGAACCGAGACCATTAAACGTTATTAATTATTTCTTTCTTCTTTCAATGATGTGTTTGTTTGAAGCTTTTGACTTATAACGAGTCTTAAAGCCTTTCGCAGGTAAACCTTTACGAGAACGTGGGTGACCACCTGAGGCACGACCTTCACCACCACCCATTGGATGATCAACAGGGTTCATCGCTACTGGCCTTGTACGCGGACGTACACCTAACCAACGTTTACGGCCAGCTTTACCGTGTACTTCCAAGTTATGATCAGGATTAGATACAGCGCCAATTGTAGCTTTGCAAGTAATCAAAATCATACGTAATTCACCTGAAGGCATACGCAAAACAGCGTACTTACCTTCGCGTGCTGTTAACTGAGCATATGAACCTGCACTGCGAGCTAATGCTGCACCTTGACCAGGACGTAACTCAATATTGTGAATAATTGTACCAAGAGGAACATCTGATAAAAACAATGTGTTTCCAACTTCCGGAGAAGCTTTTGTACCAGACATTACTTTCTGTCCAACTTTTAATCCCTGAGGAGCGATGATATAACGTTTCTCACCGTCTTTGTATACTACTAATGCAATACGTGCTGTACGGTTTGGATCGTATTCTACAGTTTTAACTATTCCTTCGATTCCGTCTTTTTCACGTTTGAAATCAATGATACGGTATTGTTTTTTATGACCGCCACCAATATAGCGCATTGTCATTTTACCGGTGTTGTTTCGTCCACCTGAACGTTTATTAGTTGAGGTAACTAAACTTTTTTCAGGTTGGTTATCAACTGTAATATCCGAATTATCCGACGCAATTTTAAAGCGTAAGCTTGGAGTTAGCGGTCTGAATTTCTTTAATCCCATTTTAATTCTTTTT
>JBBAKL010000130.1:0-2962 GCA_040403535.1 Bacteroidia bacterium | reverse complement strand
GAGCGGGGTGAGGGGTCATTGACTGGGGTAACGGCTGGATTTAAGCGGTTGGGTATTTTGGGTAAGTGATTGGTTTGATTGTTTGAGTATGTATCCGTTAGGTGGAACAGGTAGTGAACAGGTGGTGTTGGTTATTGGTGATTTTAATATTATGTATCCAGCAGTGAAATGTCATATTACAAAGAAACACCAAAGGGCAAAAAAAGAAGACAAGTGGCCCCAAAAAAAACTTCGAGCCTCTTGAAAAAACCTATAAAAGGACTTTTGTAAATTATTGGAAACTAACGAGTTAGCCCTTTGATTTTATTAAAAGGAAATTTGGTTTTTTCAAATGCCTGTAGTATTTTTATATTATAAGATTGAAAAGAAATAATAATTAATAACGTTGATTTATGTTTAACCCTGTTATTATTTTGTTTCACTTTAACCATCTCAAACAATGAGAAAAGTTGAATTACAAGCTTCAGAGAACACAGAATTGAGTGTTCAAGAAGCGATCCGTCTGCTCAAATCTGAGCTGGGGATTATTTCAAAACCAGGTCGTCCTGTTAATCCAAACAGCAAACGACAACAACGAATTAGATTAGGTTCTATTCGTTACGACAAACCAGGTCGTCCAGTTAACCCAACTAGTGAACGACAGAAGAAATTACAAGAGCAACTTCAATCGCTACAGCAATTGAAGGAACAGCTCAAAAAAGACTGATTAAGGGGTTAATCAGGAGTGAAAGAAAATGGAACACATCGAAGCGAAAACCCTTATAGGCATGGGGGGTATTTCAAATCGGTGTGTTCCATTATTAATTCCTTTTTTAACCCGTTTATCACTAACAGGATACAATAGAAATTGAATTATTTTATTAATTCTTTTTTTAAGCTATTTTTAATTCTCTCCGTTTAACCCCTTAAATTTTTCATTATGAAAAAGCAAATTGGATTGTTGGTGTTGGTTGTTGGATTGAGTGTTAGTTCAGTGTTTGCAGTTGAGACATTGAATGATTACCCCCGAAATCGTCGTCACCCAGCTCAGTGGATTAAGAACCCAGAACGTCATTACGAGAGTATGTTGCGTCAGTGGAAGCGTAATAATGACCGAGCACGTCGTAGTGGTTCATACCGCCAAGCAAGTGGATGGTGGAATGGTACCCCATCACGACCCTCATGTGTTGCTTACTGGTGAAAAGGGAAATGTAGGGTTTAGGCCCGACCAATAACGAAACGAAGCATCTTTGCATACCGCAAAGATGTTTCGTTTTTTTTATACCTGAACTAACGTAACAAAATGAAATTAATTATAATGAGGAATAACATAATTAAACATGACTTAATATTATTAAACAGGACACAACTACAACAAACAAAGGCCACTTGTTTTTATTTATTGCCTTATTATTTTGGGTAAATGACTTTTATTAAACTGCCATTTGTTTATATTTAAGGAATTACTATATTGCCCTTAAATAAACTGCCATTTGGATTTAATTACTGCCTAACTTATATTTATATTGTTAAATTAAATGAAAACAGGTATAACAAAGAGGAATAAATTTAATAAAAGGACTTTAAATAAACTGCCATTTGGATTTATTTAAGGACTTAATTAAATTTATATTAATAAATTAAATAAGAATTAATAATAAAAAGGAAGAAAAATAAATAAATAAAGACCTTTATTAATGATTAGATTATTAATAAAGGAGGTTTTAATAATTTTTGACCTAACAAAAATTAAAATGAATCCCTCTTAACAAAACCCCTTGATTAAAAAAAGATGAACAACGAAGTTAAAAAAGCAATGGCTGCTATGAAGAAGCAAGAAGTTAAAGCTGCTGAAGTGACCACCACTTTGGGACGGCCGGTTGATCCGAACAGCACTCGTCAACAATTGCTTGCACTTAAGGAACAGCTTAAAGAAGCTGGAGTGGAAATTAAGCGTGGACGGCCAGTTGATAGCAGCTCTGAGCGTCAAAAGCGGCTCCGCGAATTGGAAGAAAGGAAAGCAGCTAACGGAGGAGTGGTACAACGAGGCCGGCCGGTTGATCCTAATAGTGACCGCCAAATTAAATTGCAAGAGCAATTAGCTAAATTGCAAGCACGATTAGTTGCTGCTCAGCAAAATAATAAGGGCGAATAATATAAAATAGTGGGTTTAATTAAAGCAGTGCTTAGCACTGCTTTTTTTGTCTCTAAAAATATCGGGTGCCCGATGGTACATTATTGAACCGATATCGGATCGATAGCGTGATGATAACGGGATGACCGCGCCACAATATACTGCCGTCGACGGCACGATATTGCCTGACTTTAATTGGCCATATTCACTCCCCAACTACACCTTCTCACCCCGAGCGTATATACATCTATACAATAATTGATATGGTTTTCCAAAAATTCCAAATTGCCAAAAAACCAAAAAATCTCCAAAAAAAGAGAGCTAAAAAATTTTTTTATCGAGCCTCTTATATACTTATTTATATGAAATCAACAAAAGTAATAGTTAGAGCAAATAACGGATCTTGGATGGTATCCGCTAATCAATCCCCATACATTTCGGTAGAAGGAAATACTACATTTACCTGTGTGGGATCTAATTCCGGAGATGTTGACGTAACCGGAGAATTTTATAATAGTAATATAATACTACAATTTGAGATGAATAATCCCTGGATTGGGTATCCTTGGGCAGCTGTAGGACCATATATAGGTGATAGTGGGTGGAAAAACGATAGAACATCATTGAGTGAGGGGGAGTCCCACATTTTTGTAAATACAATATACGGGGATGATTATGAATTTGACTTCAAAACAAGAGTCATTAGATTAGCCGACACTGATACCAAGAATTTCGAATTGTGGATTGATTGGAGTGAATAAGAAAAAAAATTAATGGCTTGTATGTGTGTGCAAAAATGGAGCGCGTTTTGAACCAGATGGTTCCAGGCTGCTTTGTTTTTGAACAAGA
>JBBAKL010000129.1:0-2973 GCA_040403535.1 Bacteroidia bacterium | reverse complement strand
CTTATGACGAAAGGATGAAAAAAGAAGACATTGTAACGTTTTACAAGCAGATTGGCGATAAATTAAAAAAAGATTTTGCCGGCTGGACCTGTTGGATCATCACCTCCAATTTAGATGCAGCTAAATTTATTGGCCTCCGTCCTACACGTAAAATAACCCTGTTTAACGGCTCCTTAGAATGCCGACTCTTTAAATTTGAGATGTACGCCGGCACTAAAAAGATTCATAAGCTTCAACCTAAAGAGCAGAAATAATTGTATATTAGCTTTATAAAAGACATCAACAACTCAAACTATTAATTATTTTTTCCCATGCGTGAACTATTAACCAATCTAAGGATTACTGTATTTAGCCTAATAATAGGTTTTAACAACCTTAAAGCTCAACCATCCGCACACGACTTACTTATTTGTACAAGTACAAACGGTGTTAATTGGACAAACAATACCTTATTTCAAGATTCATCAGGAGTGCCAAGTATAATTCAACATACCACAGGAGTCATTTATGCGGCCTTTCAATGGTTTCCCGCACCTTCAAGTCCTACAAATACTGCACATGATAAAATTGCTATTAAATCTTCTAATGATGGAGGCCTCACTTGGACTGCTCCACAATTAGCCAATTTTATTGGTTATCCTTCCACCTATAAAAGACCATTTGACCCTACTCTAGTTGTGAACGATAATGGGAACATCAGAATGTATTTTTCGGCCAGTAAAAACGGATCACTAACTGCTCTTGATTCAACCGTACATTGCTATTCTGCCGTTTCTACAGACGGTATTAATTTCACTTACGAAGGTGTAAGAATTCTAGTAAAAGACTCAATTAATATAGACCCGGCTGTTATTAAATTCGGCACTACGTGGCATTATACTGCTCCTCGTGCAGCACCACAAGATGGAGCTTATCATTTCACTTCTAATGACGGCTTATCATGGACACGCACATCAAATATCACTTCTGACGCCAATCATAATTGGACTGGAAATTTATCCATTGACGGAGGCTTCATGAAATTTTATGGAACACCGAATCCGATGAATGGTCTAGTTTGGAATAAACAAACCTCTGACGGGAACACGTGGACTCCTTATGTAAATTGTACCGGCTTGTACACTTCTTCAACCATTCAAGCAGATCCTTCTGTATTAAAAATTAGCGCAAATAATTACATTATGATTTATGTAAGTAAATTGAGTCTCTTGAATTTAAAAGAAAACGATTTTTCTTCCACTAAAATAAATATTTACCCTAATCCGTCGTCTCATAATTTAAGCATTGAATGCAGAGACCAAATAGAATCCATAATAATTGCAGATATGCAAGGGAAAATTATAACTCAAGAGGAAAACACAAAATCAATTCGTGTTGAAAAACTCGAAAAAGGTATTTATACTATAATTATTAAAACCGTAAATGAAACATTCAACGATAAAATTATTGTTGATTAATTAATCTTATTTTATTCTAATTATAATGCGTCAAAAAACAAGTGGATCAGATTACAATTAGAATCTTTCCAAGAATTTCATTTTTTAAAGATTAGTAATACAACTATGTATGTAAATAAAAAAACATAGTTAATTAGTGCATTATGAAAATAATCACCATGCAAAACATTCCTTTTACAACCATCGCTGGACTTCCATTCCGAAAACAGAACACAAAGGAGAACACAAAGGAGAACACAGTAAATCCAATTGGCAAACAATACAGTTTAATGGATTTCGCATTCGCCTGGTGGAATATTTACCGGGGTATTTAGCCGATCATTGGTGTGAAAAAGGTCATGTGGTGTGTTGTCTGGAAGGTGATTTTATGACAGAACTCTGCTCAGGCGAAAAGACAAAATTAAAAAAAGGAGAAAGTTATGTAGTGTCTGATGGGTTGAGCTGTCATCGCTCCGACTCCGAAAACGGAACTAAATTGTTAATTGATGATGGTGATTTTTTAAAACAAGTATAGACACTCAATGTGCAATCTTCAACCCATACTTCAGAACAAAATAATCAAGTTAATACCTCTGAAGGAAAAGGATTTCGAATTGTTGTATAATATTGCCAAAGACCCTCTCATCTGGGAGCAGCATCCCAACAAAAATCGTTGGCAACTTGAGGTTTTTCAAAATTTCTTTAAAGGTGCCGTTAAATCTAAAGGAGCATTTATAATTTATGATGCGCAAACGAATGAAGCGATTGGCAGCACACGTTTTTATGATTATAAAGCCGAAGAAAGTGAAGTCAGTATTGGTTATACGTTTTATTCAAGAAGTCATTGGGGCGGAAAATATAATCCGGCTGCCAAGAACCTAATGTTAGACTATGCTTTTCAATTTGTCAACAATGTTATTTTCCATATCGGTGCTCAAAATATTCGTTCTCAAAAAGCGATTGAAAAATTGGGCGCGGTAAAAATCAGAGAAGAGGAAATTGCGTATTATGGCGAAGAACCTAAATTGAATTTTATTTATCGAATCAAAAAGAATGATGCTAAAGTTTAATTCCGATGACACACACGTCGTCTACTTGTTCGAGTGTGCCTTTCCAATTAACAAATGAATTATTTATTTCTTGAACTTGATTGGCCATCGAATGCGTATGCGTACTTAAAAAAAGTTCCTTCAATTGTTTATACTTGTATTTTTTTTGTTAGCTCCACCAAATTGATCGGCATAACCATCCGTAATCAAATACAACATATCGCCACTCTTCAATTCCAGTTCGTGAGTCATAAATGGTTTCGGATTATCAACCTTGCCGATTGGTTGTTTACTTGCTGTATTTTCTTTCAATTCACCTGAACTGATGTACCATAAAGGAATGTTTTTGCTCCCGACCATTATACAGTTACTGTATCTCCATCCGATTTCTTAACACTGAGCAAGGAGATATCCATTCCGTCTTTTACTTCAGCACCACTTCTTGAAAATGTTTCTATAACCAATTCTCTTGAATTATCTAAAATTTC
>JBBAKL010000128.1:0-3038 GCA_040403535.1 Bacteroidia bacterium | reverse complement strand
TGTAGAAAAAACAGGTTTTTGGAAACACCCTACAATCGAATGGCTTGGCGCTAGTCCTGATGGTTTAGTTAGTCATGATGGGCTAGTTGAAATTAAGTGTCCTAATAGCACCACGCACTTAGGTTATATTTTTGACGATAAAGTTCCATCGGAATATTACAATCAAATCCAATGCCAATTATGGGTTACAGAAAGACTTTGGTGCGACTTTGTAAGTTACGACCCACGCATACAAAAAGAATCCAAAAGATTATTTGTAAAGCGTTGTATTCGTGACGATATATTGATTGACCAAATGGCAGTAGAAGTAACGGCTTTTTTAGCCGAATTAGACGAATTAATCATCAAACTAGGAGAATAATCATGTCAGTAAATAAATTTATTGGTATTGGTAACCTTGGTCGTGACCCTGAAATGCGAGTAATGCCTAGCGATGGCAAATATGTAACCAACATATCGATTGCCATTACCGAGTCTTACAAAGATAAAGAAGGCAAAAAGCAAGAAGTAACCGAATGGGTAAATGTAGTTTTTTTTGGCAAATTAGCCGAAATTGCAGGACAGTACCTAAAAAAAGGTTCTAAAGTCTATGTGGAAGGCAAACTAAAGACTGAAAAATACCAAAAAGATGGTCAAGATAAATATATTACAAAGGTAATAGCCAATTCTATGCAAATGTTGTCTTCGGCAGAACGAACTGAAAAAACTTCCGAACAAGAAGAAACTCGCAATGTCGATATAAGCAGTATAGAAAGCGATATTCCGTTTTAAGAGTAAGATATATCAAGGCGAAAGTTATACAGTTCTATCGGGTTTTCCGAGCAGACTTCTTAGGTAGAAATTTGGTATAGCGAGTAGCCTACAGTCTATGGGGGGATGCGGTCGTGGTTTGACCATAAACAACTTCGCTTTTTCACACAACTAGCGACCTTTTCGTGGCATTCCCCCACCCTTTTCATATAGAGAAATATTACAAATATTTTTAGTTTGTTATGAACTAACTGTAGATTTGTATATAATACTTCTTATGGATTGCAAAATCCTATCCACGAAAAGGAACCATTATGAAAATTATTCAATTCGCAAATCTTAAACATTCGTATAACGGATTGCCATGCGGTAGTAAATTTGTTATTGGTGGCAAACATTACGAAAACAACGAAGTATTACTAATGGCATATAGCAGTTTGCGTTGCACCAAGGAATCTTTTTTGGGTTATTTTCCAAAATCGATTATTCAAATTATTGGCACACACAAGGTCTAATCATGAAACTTTGGTATGACGACAAAAAAATCCCACTATGGGTAGAAATCTTAGCAGTATTAGTTTTTGCAGTTGCATTTGGAGTGGCGGTAGGTCTTATGTTGTTGGGTTATAACCTAGCCCATCTTTTAACTTAATCACGAAAAGGAATTAAAAATGGCACACGAATTAACAATTAGAGAAAATGGCTATGCCGAAATGGCATTTGTAGGCAAAACTCCTTGGCATGGTCTTGGGCAAGAATTAGACCAAAATGCAGATATGGCAACATGGCGCAAAGCGGCTGGTATGGATTGGACTATTAAATCCGCACCAGTTGATTTTGCATGCATCACGGACACTAATTCCGTAGCCATTAGCCGTGATTTTGCTGGACAAAATGTATTGTATCGTTCAGATACAGGAATGCCATTGTCAGTAGTTACTAACCGCTATAAGCCTGTTCAACCTTATGAAGTATTAGAATTTTTTGATACTTTGGTTAAAGAATCAGGTTTTCGTTTGCACACCGCTGGCACTTTATTTGGTGGCAAGCGGATGTGGGCATTAGCCGAAACAGGCAAATTTGGCGAGGTATCGAATGGGGATGGCATTGGTGGCTTTTTATTATTATCCACATCGGCTGACCGCACTTTATCGACCACCGCTCGATTTACGACTGTGCGTGTGGTTTGTAATAATACTTTGTCAATGGCAACTAATGATAAAAGTCATTGCGTTAGTTTTACTCATGCGACCAAATTTGACCACGACCTCATGCGTGCCAAACTAGGTAAAGCAGTAGAAAATTTTGGTGCGTTTATGGAAATGGCTAAATTTTTACGGACTCGTCAAATGAACAGTATTCAAGCCAAAAAGTTTATTACAAACTTAATGCTTAAATCTGACCAATGGGATGACGATTTGGCTATTACCAATATGCAAAAATCTAAGGGCTATAACAAAATTTTGTCATTATTTGGTAGCGATGCCAAAGGTGCAAATATGGCTGGTCATACTAGATGGGGTATGCTAAATGCAGTCACGGAATATATGGATCATCATTTGCCCGCCCGCACACCTGATGCCCGCTTAAATAATACTTGGTTTGGTAATGGTGACAATCTTAAGCAAAAAGCAATATCTATGTTAACGGCTTGACAAAACTAGAATTATTAGTATTATCCCTCTATGTAATACATAGGGGGATTTTTTATGGCAAATGCGGCAACTACATTAAAGCAAATTTTTCAACAACAACCAATTGGGTTAACTTTAGTTGAATTAAATAAACTAACAGGACTAAAGCCAAATGAAATTAGCATGGGATTATGTTATTTAATTCGTATGCGATGGTTAACTAGAGAACAAATTAAAAACGAAAATAAGCGTGGTCGTAGGAATATATATGTATATACATTCCATCCTGAAAGACTGCCTAAAAATGCGTAGTTATGGCAAAAAAAAGGTTTTAGTTAGCGGTGGCGCAGGATTTTTAGGTTCACATTTAGTTGATAAATTACTATTACAAGGTCACGAAGTAATAGTAGCGGACAATTTGTTTACTGGTAATAAAGCCAATTTAAAAGAAGCGCTTATAAACCCTAATTTTGAATTTCTTAGGCATGACGTAACCTTTCCTCTTTATGTGGAAGTAGACGAAATCTTTAATTTAGCCTGTCCCGCAAGCCCAATACATTACCAACACGATCCTGTTCAAACAGTTAAAACAAGCGTTTTAGGGGCAATAAATATGCTTGGGTTAGCCAAAAGAACTAAAGCAAAGATATTTAA
>JBBAKL010000127.1:1465-3077 GCA_040403535.1 Bacteroidia bacterium | reverse complement strand
TTAACAAAGTCCTCTAACGGACGGAGTCCGATATGACGATGGCATGGGTTATTAACAAAGCCGACTATGGCGACGCTTGTGGTCATTAACAAAGTCCCTGTGCGATGGATTCCTTTTGCTAATAATGCTGCAGAACTTGAAGTTCTTCATAAAAACATTTGGCCTCCCCAACATTTTTTCCAAATCCTGGACTAATTATACATATCATTCAGGGGTGTGCTCAAATTCCGTCAAAATCGAAACCCCCGGTTTCGTGTATTGGCTTCTATTCTGAGAGCCTGCGGCTCTTTACTCTTATTATTTACCAAATAACTTATCGACTAAACCCAACTGGACCGGACCTAACCTGACCTGTCCTATTGTGATTCACACCGTTGCTTGAAATCTGGGAAATAATACCCGGCGCTATCTTAACCCGCGCCATTACTCCAAGGCTATGATAAGATTGCACAAACAATTCAGCATTACAATTGTTTTATATCTTAGTCTATAAAAAAAACACCAACTTTCCCTTGAAAAACAATACGAACGGCGCATTTTGAACTCTCACCGTTCCTTCAAAACTATAAAAATTACACAAACAATTCAGCAATACGATTATTTTATTTTACAATCTCTTGTCTATATAAACAACTTATTTTCCCTTACAAGCCATACGATCGGCGCAGCTTAACTCACGCCGCAACTTAAAACTTGAAATTTTACCCTTAAAAAACCATCCAAACGGCACATTTTGAACTTACGCCGTTGCTTGAAATCAGAGAATTAACACTCGACGCTATCTTAACTCACGTCGTTACTTTAAAACTATTAAAAAATCACACAAACAATTCAGCAGTATAATTATTTCAATCTTTTGTTTATATAAACCCCCATTTTTCCCTTTAAAAAAACATACGAACGGCGCTTTTCTATACCAAACCCGGTGCTGTTTTAACTCACGCCGCACCTTCAAAAGACCGGCGCGGTTTCAACTCACGCCGCTACTTTAAACTTGAAATTCTCCCTTAAAAACCATACAAACGGCGCATTTGGAACTCACACCATTGCTTGAAATCTGGGAAATAATACCCGGCGCTATCTTAACCCACGCCATTACTTATCCACTACTTGCCACTACTTGCCACTACTTTTTTTACAATCTCTTGTCTATATAAACAACTTATTTTCTCTTACAAGCCATACGAACGGCGCAGCTTTGACTCACGCCTTTGCGTAAACTTGAAATTTTACCCTTAAAAAAAACCATACAAACGGAGCATTTTGAACTCATACCGTTGCTTAAACTTGAAATTTTACCCTTAAAAAAAACCATACAAACGGCGCATTTTGAACTCATGCCGTTGCTTAAACTTGAACTTTTAACTTTAAAAAAAACCATACAAACGGCGCATTTTGAACTCATGCCGTTGCTTAAAATCAGAGAATAAACACCCGGCGCTATCTTAATTCACGCTGGTGCTTCAGAAAACCCGTCGGTGCTCCAACTCAAACCACTACTTACGACTACTACGAACTACTTACGAACTGGCGTGGTTTTACCTCACGCCGTCCCTTAAAATCGACCCCGGCACTATTTTAGCTCACGCCGTGACTTCAAAAGACAGGCGCA
>JBBAKL010000127.1:0-1365 GCA_040403535.1 Bacteroidia bacterium | reverse complement strand
AAAATCGACCCCGGCACTATTTTAGCTCACGCCGTGACTTCAAAAGACAGGCGCAGCTTCACCTCACGATAACTTTAAATTTACCCTTAAAAACGATACAAACGGCGCATTTTGAACTCACGCCGTTACTTGAAATCTTAACAATAACACCCGGCGCTATCTTAACTCACACCGTTGCTTCAAAACTATACGAACAAATCGGCAATACAATTATTTTATTTTTTTATTTTACAATCTCTTGTTTATATAAACACGTATTTCAAGAAACCGGCATTGTTTCAACTCACGCCGTTACTTGAAAACCGAACCCGGCGCTATTTTAACTCACGCCGTGACTTGCTTTTTGTTAAAAAATGTTTTCTGGTTTCCCACGACCAAGTACCGTCGACACTTTTGCAAGCGCCGAACTCTGAACTAACGCCGTTACTTTCACGGCCATAAGAACAAGTGTTTTTTAAAATAAACCCCGGCGCTACTTGAACTCGCGCCGCGTTTCTATGTAAAAAGATAATAAAAATAATAATAATAATAATAATAAATAAATAATAATAATATTAATAATAAATTAATAATAATAATAATAATAATAAATAAAATAAAAATTCTTCGGTTTCCGGTGTTCGAGTTTCCCACGACCTAAGCCCGGCTTGAACTAGTATGTAAAGAATGCAAAAAATTCTTTTGTTTCCGTTGTTCGAGTTTCCCACGACCTAAGCCCGGCTTGAACTAACGCCGCGATCCTCTGACCTCACGGCCATATGGCCTTGCGGATTGCATCAGCTTCCGCCAGGGCCACTATAAAAAGGCAGCGCTTTCAGCTCAGCACCACAGTCAGCTTCCACAGCTCGAACGAGTAACAAGGCTCCCTGGACCGTTCCTCTGGACCAAAGACAAGTCCCCTTGGACCAACTACTCCGGCATCTACTCTCACCTGGAACTCCTGCATACAATGTAATTATTTTTAAATTATTTCGGCGCTTCTAGGATAGTTACTAGGGCTATGGCTGGGCTAACTAAGGACCCCCCTTCCCCCCGAGTAACTCTGAATTTATTTTTACCCGCGTACAGCGAAGTGGCAGATCAGTGTTAAGTGATTGCTATGCTCGATTTTTAGAGCCGAATCCTATTGACCGCATTAGGTCCAGATTTTACTTACATGTTCCAATCTTCTCAGATATTTTTCCTTGAAAAATGGTCCAATTCTTCCTACTTCTATGCCTCACATCTTGTTTCAAAAATTTCTTTATTTTTACCATCGTGACTCTCCATGTTTAAAACCTAGTTTATAGTGTGACGACGATTGCTTTGCTTTCCTCGACACCCCCGGGTATGGCCTATGTTACGATGGGAATTGAAGCTAGTAAT
>JBBAKL010000126.1:0-3101 GCA_040403535.1 Bacteroidia bacterium | reverse complement strand
ACACTTGGTGTAACGGGCGCAGCCACATTGTCAAGCACTTTAGCGGTTACAGGTGAAACAACATTATCTAATCTCTCTGGTTCTGGTACTCGAATGGTTACAGCAAGTTCTACTGGTGTTTTAAGTACACAAACAATACCAAGTAGCGGAGGAGGCACTGGCACTGTTACAAGCGTAGCTTTATCCGCACCTTCTATATTTAATGTAAGCGGTTCACCAGTTACAACAAGCGGCACTTTAGCACTTACATATAGTGGCAATGCTTTGCCGTTAGCAAATGGAGGTACAGGAGCAACAGACGCGGCAAATGCAAGAATAACCTTAGGAGGTACAACGAGTGGTATATCATTATTTACTTTGACAAATAGCGTTTCGGATAAATTTATAAAAGTTAATTCCAATAATACAATTACTTTATTAAACGCTAATGATACAAGGACGGCAATAGGCGCAGGCACAGGAAGTGTTACAAGTGTAGGGATGACTGTACCAAGTTTCCTTTCAGTATCAGGAAGCCCTGTAACATCAAGCGGCACATTAGCGGTATCTCTAAGCGGTGTTCCTTTGCCTGTTTTAAATGGTGGGACTGGTGGAGCAAATGAGGCAGATGCAAGAAATAATTTAGGTGCGGCTTGTAAATCTTGTACGGAGACATTAACAGGTGAAAAAACATTTGAAAGTAGATTAAAAACAACTGCACTTGAAAGAGTTCTTGTAAATTCAACAGGCACATCAATTACTTTGGGTACAGGTGTAACTTGGTTAAATATACATCAAGATAATACTGTAACTGTTACTTTGCCGAATGCTGCATCATATCCGGGAAGAGAAATATTTATAAAAAATAGTGGTTCAGGAATTGTGCTTTCAGCTTCATCCAATATTATTGGAATGGCTGTATCATTTTCAGGCAGCACGCAAACTGCAATTTTAAATCCAGGAGGAAATATAAGATTTGCAACATTAGTTAGCGATGGAACTAATTGGATAATAATGCAAAGAGGTAATTAACAAATTTAAAAACAAAAACATGAAACAAATACTTTCCCTTGCCCTTGCCTTGTTGCCTTGCCTTGCCTTGGCACAGTACACGGGCAATGCAGGACAAAAGATAACACTTGGAGAACAAACGACTGCCGATGGGCTGGTGTTCCGAGGCGTGGCATCCATTGACACAGTCACGGCAACAAGTAAAATAACACGGGCAAACAAACAGGATACAAGTGCATTTTTGCTTCTTGATACAACTACTAATCTTTTATGGCATTATAAAACGGCAAGCAATGGATGGATACAGGCGGGAGGCTCAACACTTGACACGGCAACAATGCTACTGCCTTATTATCGCAGCGGTCGGGCACTTGGAACACCTTTAAGCGCAACATTGACCAATGCAACAGGACTGCCATTGACAACGGGAGTCACGGGAACATTGCCTGTGGCAAATGGGGGAACGGGCGCAACAATTTTTAGTCCTAATAATTATTTAATTCGTACAAATTCATCTGGTGTTTTTGATACAAGTTTAGTTTACGAGGCAGGAGGAAAAGTAGGTATTGGAACCGCAAGTCCCACCGAAAAACTTCACGTTGTCGGCAATGGCTTGTTTACGGGGAATGTTATAATAAAAGGTGCATCTGAAAATTTAATTATAATAGATGGCACACTTTATTCAGGATTTAGATTACAAAGAGGTGGTAACCCAAAATTTGCTTTTTTTAACAACAATGCTGGTACTGATTTCTTTGATATATATAATTATACCACTTCATCATCTTCTTTAATAATTACATCAGACAATGAAACTTGGTTAGGTTACACTTCTGACCAAGGCGCATATAAATTACAAGTAAATGGAACACCACAAGCCACAGGAGCACTTGTTGTTACATCTGATGAAAAGTATAAAGAAAATATTACACCTTTAAATAAAGGATTAGAAATTGTAAATAAATTAAAACCAGTTACTTTTAATTTTATTTCTGATACAAAAAATAATTTTAGCGTAAATGAAGAAGTTGGTTTTATTGCACAAGATGTTGACAGGGCTTTATCAACTGAAACATTTGCAAAATCAATAGTTAATAGTGCCGATGATAGTGAACCAACGGCAACTATGGGATTGGCAACACAAAATCTAATACCAATTTTAGTGAAAGCCATCCAAGAACAACAAGCCCTCATCAAAGCCCTTGAACAAAGAATTATTAACCTCGAAAATAAATAAAATGAGATACTTATTATTATTCCTTCCCTTGTTTTCCTTTGCCCAAGACGTTGTCAAAGACACGGTGTATATTCAAAAGCAAGGAAACATTTATTACATTATTCAGCAAACGACTTTGTCGGATAGCACAGTCACAGGCTCAAAGCAAATATTGGGCGATAGTGCAACTGCCATTCAAAGCCTTGTCACCGATGCGGAAAGGCAAAGTAACACGTTAGCTATTCATGCAAAGCCTTTAATTACTAAAGGCAAAACAGTACAAAGAATTAACTATTACAATGATTTGCACGTTCAAATTAGCGGTAAGCCTGTTTATTTTACCACGGCACAAAGAGACACGGCAAAGTTTCTTGGAGACTGGAAATTGAATTGGAATGGTGAAATTATTGATGGTGTGATTGAGTTAAACAACAATAAGCGTTTAATTTTTAATCCAGACAATGGCAAAGTTTACACCATTTCAACCAATCTACTTTTATCAACTTTTACCAATCAAATTAGCTTTACTTTTAACTCTGTCAAATACGACTTGTACAAGTACGCTAATGGCAAGTTTGCAACGGTGGATGGTGATGTTAGGCTAATAAAACTTGAATAATGAAAGCAGTAATTTACAACATTTTTAAACTTGGATATGATGGCATTGCTTATTCCATTTGCTGCGGAGTGCTATTCTCGTTTTTCCTACCCATAAAACATTTTTTGATTTTTACAATCTTTGTAGTTTTTGCAGACACAGTCACGGGAATCATGGCGGCAAGGAAAAGGGGAGAGCCGATAACGAGCAAAGGGCTTTATCGCACATCGCAAAAGATAGTGACTTATTTCTGTGGTATTATGATATTCCACGGTGCAAGTATAACATTTGGTTTGC
>JBBAKL010000125.1:0-3339 GCA_040403535.1 Bacteroidia bacterium | reverse complement strand
AATGAACTCATTTCTTATTTTATCAAATAATCCCATGATTATAGTTTTTAACTATATAAATGTAAAGAATTTTGAGATTCCTTTTTCGTTAAAAAGCTTTAAACCTTGTTTTATAAGCTTGTGGTTATGAGTAGGATGTTGATTGTATAATTGGTCTCATAGGATTTTGCGTTAAAAAAAATGGAATTTATCAAATGCGTTGCTTGTGTTGAAGGTGCTACGTTGCCTCTCGCTTTGCGCTCAGTAGCACCGGCTTCATAAATCCTAATTTTAGCAAAATACTATGCTGCCTTGACTTTTTTGGTTACTTTTTGTGTTAAGACAAAAAGTAACAGTAATTATTCCTCATATTTGTAACCAAAATGGCTACAAAGCAAATAATAGTAATAGGAGGTGGTGCTGCGGGATTTTTCGCCGCCATCAATGTAGCCGAATTGCATCCTGATTGCCGAGTTATCATTCTTGAAAAAAGCAATAAACTTTTAGCTAAGGTTAGGATTTCTGGAGGCGGCCGCTGCAATGTTACCAATCATATATTTGATGAAAGCGAATTGGTGAAAAATTACCCTCGAGGCGCTAAGGAATTACGTCAGGTTTTTAGTCGTTTTGCAGTTCAGGATACCATCGATTGGTTTGAAAAGCGCGGTGTGAAATTAAAAGCTGAAGCAGACGGAAGAATGTTTCCTGTTACAGATAGTTCGGAAACGATTATTGATTGTTTTATGAAGGAGGCGGAACGATTGAAAGTGAAAATAAATGTGGAAGAAGAAGTTTTGTATATTAATCCATACCCTCAAACATCGAATATCAAACATCAAAAAATTCAAATCCAAACAAACAAACAATCATACATTGCAGATGCCGTTATTTGTTCTAGTGGCGGACACAATCAAAAAAAGAACTACAATTATATTGAAAAAACCGGCCATACCATATCCGAATTAATACCTAGTTTATTTACTATAAATTTAAAGAATGAGTGTATTACTGAACTCATGGGATTGAGTGTGAAAAACGCAACTCTGAAAGTAGAGGGCACTAAGCATCAATATACGGGGCCGATTTTAATTACGCATTGGGGCTTTAGCGGGCCGGCTGTTTTGAAATTATCAGCATTTGCAGCCAAGGATTTTTTTGAGAGAGATTATAACGCCGGTATTTTAATTAATTGGACGGGAATTTTAGGAGAGGAGCAAGTGAAAGATGAAATCCAGAAACAACAGTCATCAAGAGCATTAATTATAAATACACCTTTATTTGATCTACCTAAGCGTTTGTGGGAATATATTTTATTGAGAACTGGATTACCACAAAATAAGCCTTGGATAGAATTGGGAAAAAAGCAACTCAATAAAATGGCTCAGGTTCTCTGTAATGATCGTTATGAAATGCGTGGTAAAACAACTTTTAAAGAAGAGTTTGTAACGAGTGGGGGAGTTAATTTGAAAGAAGTTGATTTTAAAACCATGCAAAGTAAAATAGTACCAAACTTATATTTCTGCGGTGAAGTTTTGGATATTGATGGAATTACCGGTGGTTTTAATTTTCAGAATGCCTGGAGTACGGCTTTTGTAGCAGCAGCATTATTAGATTGATTGATGATGATTGTAATACATATTAAAAATATTCGTATAAGCAATAATTCTAAGTTCTCGCTTGAAATATCACTCAATAAGTAATCAATTAGTTTATTGAAAATTGAACTGATTTTTAATTTGTAGTTAATACGATTGATAGCTAAACAAATAAAAAAAGCTTAATTAACAATATAGATTATTATTAATAAGGCTTTCTAAAACCGAAAATTTTAATCCTTTCATCGTTTTTAAATCATACGATTGATAATTCGTTTTATATTTACATTATGAAAAATAGTACAATTGCATTTTTGATATTACTTTATCCAGTATTGTCATTTAGCCAGTATACAATTAAAAGGACCAATTGGTCCGATGCAGGATTTAAAGGTCCAAAACCTACATATAATTACACAGTTAACATTATGAGTTATGGAGGTGACAATACAAATAATAACACTAATAATACAGCATTTAATAGTGCCTTATTGGCATTAGCTGGTAAGGGAGGAGTTATTTATTTTCCAAAAGGAGTTTATAAATTTACTTCAAATATCAACCTTAATAGAGACAGCATCACTATTAAAGGGGCAGGAGCAGATAGTACAGAACTCCGTTTTAATTTATCCGGTAATATCGTTAATTGTATCAATATTTACGGTTCAATGAACATTGCTGATTCAACAAAGTTCGTTTCAAATGGAGCACGGGATAGCTCAAATGTAACAGTATCTAATGCATCACAATTTAACAATAATGACTGGGTTTATTTACAATGTAACGATGTAGCTTATATGACTAGTTCCTGGGCATACAAAAGCTTAGGACAGGTTATGAAAATTAAAAACAAAGTAGTTAACAAAGTCTACTTTTATTCTCCATTTAGGTTTTATTATAAATCTTCATTAAATCCAAAAATAACCAAAATTAATCCAAGAAAAGTTATAGGAATTGAATGTCTAAAAATTGCAAGAAAGGACATAACCACTGGTCAAAGTTCCAATATTAGTTTTGATAAAGCTGTGCAATGCTGGATAAACGGAGTTGAATCCGACTCTACAAATTATGCCCATATTGAAATTAATAGAAGCAGTAATATTGAAATTACTAATTCATATTTCAGAGATGCTTTCGCATACGGTGGAGGCGGACAAGGATATGGTATTGCATTACAGTATAGTGCGAATGAATGTAAGATTGAGAACAATATTTTTAAACATCTTAGACATAGTTTGTTGCTTCAAGCTGGTGCAAACGGCAATGTTATTGGATATAATTATTCGTTAAATCCATTTTGGACTGAATTGTTCTTACCAAGTAATAGTGCAGGGGATATTGTACTACATGGTAATTATCCTTTTTCTAATTTGTTTGAAGGAAATATTAACCAAAATACCGTTATTGATAATTCGCATGGTAAAAATGGACCTTATAATACTTTTTTACGAAACAGATCCGAGTCGTATGGATTATTCATGAATAACAGTCCGGCAACCGACACCACACAATTACTTGGTTTTGAAATAACAAATCCTACCCTTGGGTTATATACTGTGCTTGGAAACGGAAATTTACTTTATGGAAATAATACAACACAATTTAATTCAGTACAACTTTATAAAACTGTTTTAAGCGACACTGAACTTGCACAATTAACAACACTATAATGGAAATATATAAACTTAATTATACAGACAAAGAAACTGCAATAGCTGATTTATTAGCTAAAGGAGTTTATATTGAAACAGAAGAAGGACTTATT
>JBBAKL010000124.1:0-3587 GCA_040403535.1 Bacteroidia bacterium | reverse complement strand
TATAAACTGGATGTGCGTGTTGGTGATTTTGTATTTGTAGAAAAAGGCGGGGAAATAATTCCGAAAATAATTGGTGTTGATTTAAGCAAACGTAACGAGCATTCAGAAAAAACAAAATATATAAGCCATTGTCCGGAATGCAATACCGAATTAATACGAAAAGAAGGAGAAGCTTTACATTATTGTCCGAATGAAAATGGCTGCCCTCCTCAGGTAAAAGGGAAAATGGAACATTTTGTGTCGCGCAAAGCCATGAACATTGACAGTATTGGAGGTGAAACTATTGATCAGTTATACGAAAGCGGATTAATAAAAAACATAGCAGACCTATACGATTTAAAAAAGGAGCACTTATTACCTTTAGAACGTATGGCCGAAAAAAGCGCGCAGAACTTAATAGACGGAATTGAAGCCAGCAAACAAGTTCCGTTTGAACGGGTTTTGTTTGCAATAGGTATCAGACACGTAGGAGAAACCACTGCTAAAAAGATTGCAAGAAAAGTAAAAAACATAGATGTTTTAAGTAGTTTAAATAAAGAACAATTATTAGAACTAGATGAAGTTGGTGAAACAATTGCCGACAGCATTATTGATTTTTTTAGTAATGATGACAACAAAAAAATAATTGAGAGATTAAAGTCTAATGGATTGCAAATGCAACTTCAAGAATCGGATCAGCAAAACACAACCGATAAATTAAAAGACTTAACAATAGTAATAAGTGGCGTCTTTAATAAACACAGCCGAGATGAATACAAAGAGATGATTGAGTTAAATGGCGGAAAAAACTCGGGTTCTATTTCTAAAAAAACAAGTTTTGTCTTAGCAGGAGAAAACATGGGCCCCGAGAAATTAAAGAAAGCTGAAAGTTTGGGAGTGAAAATCATTAATGAAGATGATTTTTTAGAGATGCTACACTAAAATGATTAAGTGTTTTTTACAAATAGTTTTTGTTTTTCTGTTTTTCAACAATCTTTATTCACAAACCTATTACACCAAACAAAAACCATTTACAGAGGGGGAATTACTGGAGTTTGATGTGGTTTATAACTGGGGCTTAATTTGGGTAAATGCAGGATATGTGAGTTTTAATGTGAAACACGAGCAGGTAAATGACAAAACACTTTATCATTTTGTTGGATTAGGTAACAGTAAAAAAAACTGGGATTGGTTTTTTAAAGTTCGTGATAAGTTTGAAAGTTATAACGACACTTCTACCCTACACCCTTATAAATACATCAGAGATTGCAACGACGGCGGCGAATGGGTTTATAATGATGTTACTTTTGACCAAAAAAACAAAAGAGCAATCGGTTACATTAAAACAAAAAAGAAGCCCAATTTAAAAACGGACACTATTGCCATCAATTACCTTACGTTTGATCCCATCACCATGATATATTATGCGCGATCGATCGATTATAAACGGTATAACAGTGGGGATCAAATTCCATTTACTTTATTACTTGATAACAAGGTATATTATCGTAAAATGACCTATCTCGGCAAAGAAACAATTACTACGGATTACGGCAAAACCTCGTGTTTCAAATTCAAAGCTACTTTAATACCTGGTACAATGTTTAAGGACGGCGATGTAATGACGGTTTGGCTCAGCGATGATGATAACAGACTTCCAATTAAAGTAGAAACCCCTATAGTAATAGGAAGCGTTAAGGTTTTCTTAAAAAAGGCCCAGTCATTGAAATATAAATAAAATTTGTGGCCATGGGTTTTCAAAACACAATGCCAATCAAGGCATTACGCTTTCTAGACTAGTACAAAAAAGTGGGGTAAACATTTTTACAATAAAAAAAAATAAATAACTTTGCCATCCACAAAATCGGTGAGATGCCTGAGAGGCCGAAAGGAACAGTTTGCTAAACTGTCGTACGCTTTACCGCGTACCGAGGGTTCGAATCCCTCTCTCACCGCTTAATAAAACTAAGTCCCATTTCTATGGGACTTTTTATTTTAATCTATGCCATTTGTTGTTTATATCATCTACTCCTCTAAGCACGATGTCTATTACAAAGGATATACAGAGAATATTGAAAAAAGACTGGAGTTTCATAATACAGATAAAAGCAAATACACCGCCGGTAAAGGCCCTTGGGTTTTGGTGTATCAGGAAAAATTTGACTCAAAAAGCGATGCTCTTAAAAGAGAAAAACAACTTAAGAAACAAAACAGAAAGTACATTGATTGGCTTATTAACCATTCTTGAGAGACCGAAAGGAATCTCGGCTCAGCCGAGACTAAACTGTCGTACGCTTTACCGCGTACCGAGGGTTCGAATCCCTCTCTCACCGCTTAATAAAACAAAAAGCGCCAATCGGCGCTTTTTGTTTGTATATCTATTCAATTTTAAATTCTATTATTCGTTTAAGTAAAGATCAATTAATCCTTCCGGTGCATTGTAATAAACCTGCTTTTTGGTTTTTACAATTTTAGTAACTAAATCTTCGGCAAATGGCAATAAAATTTCTTTACCATTTACGTCAATAACGATTAATGGATTGGTATCGCTACCTTCTAATCCAGTGATAATACCTATTTCTCCTTTACTTTTGTCAATAAGGGTGAAATTTACAAGCTCAAATTCATCTTCTTCAATGATGAATTTTTCGTCAGCTAATACTTCTTTATTTTTTAAAACAGATGCAGAATTAACATCATTTATCCCTTCAAGTTTTACCAGAAATCCTTTGTTAAACTCACTCATTTCTTCAATGAAATAAGGAGCTTGAGAGCCTTTACTTTCCAAAAATACTACATTCATAGCTTCATCAAAATCAAGGTTGGTAAACAGCACCAAATGACCTTTTAATCCGTGAGGCTTACTAAAATATCCGATTGGCTTTAACTTCATTATTTTTTATTAATAGCCGCTTTAACAAAGGCTACAAATAAAGGATGTGGTTTCTCTACAGTACTCTTATATTCGGGATGAAATTGCACGCCAATAAAGAATGGATGATTTTTGTTTAGCTCAACAATTTCAACTAAACCGGCATTAGGATTTAACCCCGAAATAATCATACCTGCTTCTTTAAATTTAGTGAGGTATTCGTTATTAAATTCATAACGGTGGCGGTGACGTTCGCTGATGTCATTTGTACCGTATATTTTTCTAGCTAAAGTATCGTCCTCTAAATGACAAGGGTATGCTCCTAAGCGCATGGTACCTCCCATATGAGAAATATTTTTTTGTGCTTCCAGTAAATCAATTACAGGATTGGTTGTTGCCGGATTCATTTCGCGGCTATGAGCATCTTTTAATCCTAATACATTACGTGCAAATTCAATTACGGCACATTGCATGCCTAAACAAATACCAAAGAAAGGTATGTTGTTTTCGCGGGCGTACTTAATTGCAGAAATTTTTCCTTCTATACCTCGGTTTCCAAAACCCGGCGCAACCAAAATACCTTTTAATCCTTTTAGCGTATCCTTCACATTATCGTCAGTTAAACTTTCACTGTGAATCCAGTTAAGTTTCACTTTTACATTATTAACCGCACCTGCATGAATAAACGCTTCCGCGATAGATTTGTAAGAGTCTTTTAACTCTACATACTTGCCTA
>JBBAKL010000123.1:0-3616 GCA_040403535.1 Bacteroidia bacterium | reverse complement strand
GAGTTCATTGATATTATCGAATGGACGGATAACACAAACGATACATTGGTATGGAAATTTCCACGTTACCAAAACGAAATAAAAATGAACGCGAAGCTAACCGTTCGTGAGAGTCAGCAGGCATTATTTTTAAATGAAGGTACGGTTGCGGATTTATTCCAACCCGGCATGTACAATCTTACAACGCAGAACATGCCAATACTTACGACACTAAAAGGTTGGAAATATGGCTTTAATTCACCTTTTAAAGCGGATGTGTTTTTCTTCAATTCCAAACAATTCACCAATCAAAAATGGGGTACCAAAAATCCTGTAATGTTGCGTGATGCGGAATTTGGTCCTTTGAGAATACGTGCTTTTGGCACGTATGCCTTTAAATTAAACGACGCTGTTAAGTTTTATAAGGAAATTGCTTCTACTAATTCAGAATTTACCATTGATGAAATCAATGAGCAATTACGCAATTTAGCAGTATCACGAGGAATGGATGCTATTGCCGAAAGTAAAATTCCGGTATTAGACATGGCGAGCAATTATGATGAAGTGTCTAAAATCATTCACGAAAAAATTAAGCCTGAGTTTAATGAAATTGGCCTTGAGTTAACGAAGTTTTTAATTGAAAACATTTCCTTACCTGCTGAAGTGGAAACTATGCTTGATAAACGCAGCAGCATGGGAATTGTTGGTAATTTAGGCGCCTTTAATCAGTTTCAGGCCGGCGTAAGCATGGAGAAAGCCGCTGAGAATTCTAACGGTGGTATCATGGGGGTAGGCATCGGTGCAGGGATGGGATTTGGTATGGGGAACCAGATGGGTAATATGTATCAAAACAACCAATTTAATGCGCAACAAGGGATGAACACCAATACACCCCCTCCTATTACACCGCCTCCAATCGTGCAGTTCCATGTAGCTGTAAACGGTCAGCAAACCGGACCGTTTAATTTACAGCAATTACAAGCAATGGCACAGCAAGGACAATTAACCAAACAGAGTTTAGTTTGGAAAGCTGGCATGGCAGGTTGGTTAGCGGCCGAAACGCAACCTGAACTGACGGTTTTGTTTAATAACGTTCCGCCTCCGATTGTATAAGTAATTAATTGAATCCTGGCGTTTCGACAAGAACAACGAACAGGTCTTACTAAAATTAAAAATCCCCAACCATTTGATCGGGGATTTTTTTATGAATTAGTTTATTTTAATTAACCTATAGGATTCTCAGGATTTGTATTCTCAATTGTTTTTACCTGAGGTGAAACATCTTCTTTTTTATCAAACGGACGCTTACCAAAAATCTCTTCTAAATCTTCCTTAAAGATCACCTCTTTCTCTAATAACTTCTCGGCAAGGATTGTCAATTTCTCTTTATTTAAATTTAAGATTTGCTTGGTGCGAGCATAGGCAATGTCTACCATTTTCTTTACCTCTTCATCAATTGTCTTCGCAGTAGATTCACTATAAGGTTTACCGAATGTATATTCAGATTGTCCGGAACTGTCGTAATAACTGATGTTACCAACTTTATCATTCAATCCATAATATACAATACTTGCATAGGCTTGCTTCGTGATTTTTTCTAAATCGCTTAAAGCACCGGTGCTCACTTTACCGAACACAATTTCCTCTGCTACTCGTCCGCCTAAAGCTGCGCACATTTCATCCATTATTTGATCGGCTGTGGTAATCTGGCGCTCTTCCGGTAAATACCAGGCGGCTCCTAATGAACGTCCACGTGGTACAATAGTTACTTTTACAAGTGGTGAAGCGTGCTCTAACATCCAGCTAACGGTGGCGTGTCCTGCTTCATGAAATGCAATTACGCGTTTTTCATGTGGGGTGATAATTTTATTTTTCTTCTCCAAACCGGCGATAATTCTGTCTACCGCATCCAAGAAGTCTTGCTTAGTCACCTGCTTCTTGTTGGCACGTGCTGCAATTAAAGCTGCCTCGTTACAGATGTTCGCTATATCCGCCCCACTGAATCCGGGAGTTTGACGTGCCATAAACTCTACATCTACGCTATCATCGATTTTAATGCGTTTTAAGTGCACTTTAAATATCTGCTGGCGTTCTATTACATCCGGCATATCTACATAAATCTGGCGATCGAAACGACCGGCACGTAATAAAGCGCGATCTAAGATATCGGCGCGGTTGGTAGCTGCTAAAATGATTACACCGCTATTGGTTCCAAAACCATCCATTTCAGTTAACAACTGATTAAGTGTATTCTCGCGTTCATCATTAGCACCAGCAGAAATACTTTTTCCGCGGGCACGTCCGATAGCATCAATTTCATCAATAAAAATGATACATGGTGCCTTTTCCTTTGCGTTCTTAAACAAATCACGAACACGTGAAGCCCCTACACCCACAAACATTTCAACGAAATCGGAACCAGATAAAGAGAAAAATGGAACCTTTGCTTCACCTGCAACAGCTTTTGCTAATAATGTTTTACCGGTGCCCGGAGGCCCAACCAATAAAGCACCTTTCGGAATTTTGGCTCCTAAGTCGGTATATTTTTTAGGATTCTTTAAAAAGTCAACAATTTCTTTAATCTCAATTTTAGCACCTTCTAAACCTGCCACATCATCAAAAGTAATGTTAACATTTGTGTCTTTATCAAATAACACAGCTTTAGATTTACCAATATTAAAAATCTGACCAGGGCCGCCTGACCCACCACTCATTCTGCGCATCATGAATAACCATAACACTACCATAATTAATATAGGTGCAATCCAAGTCATTTCATTCATCCAGTTTGTTTCCTCTGTTGAATGCGGATAAACACGGCGTTCTTTAGGGATAAGCGCCTCATCCTGTACTTTTTCTATACGTCTTAAAAAATCATCAACAGATGAAACCGTTAAAACAAAATGAGGTCCTCTAAATTTTCTATCCGGAAAAAAAGCAGTTCCGGATTTAGGATCTTTGTATCGGTCGCAAGTAGCTAAACTGTCAACATTCACATAAATACGTGCGTACTTTTCGTTTACAATATCAATATTAAGTACATCTCCTTTGGCCAACATCTCCTGTTCAAACTTCACCTGACTGATTTCAATAGCACGTGAAGAAAAGTTAGTACCGAAGAAAGTAACAAATAACAAACCAACAATTACTAAGCCGTATATCCAGTAAAAGTTATTGCCGCTATTATTTTTATTAGAACCTGAAGGTGATTGCTTAGCAAACTTTTCCTTCATTTTTTCAAACTGACGTTTACGCTCTTCTTCCTGATTGTTTGGAGAGTTGTCGGAGTTTAAATTGGTGTTATCTGTATTTTTAGTTTCGTCGCTCATTTTTTATCAAAATATTTTTTAAGCTGTAGTAAATTCTGCGTCTGCCCATAATGATTCCAAATTGTAATAATCTCTTATTTCTTTTTGAAATACATGTGCAACTATATTGATATAATCTATTAAAATCCATTCTGCGTTTTCATACCCCTCGGCATGAAATGGCTTCTCGCCCGTTTTCTTTCTAACCACTTCTTCCACCGAATCAGCTATTGCTTCAACATGAGTTTTACTGTCCGCATCACAAATAACAAAGAAGTCACATATACTGTTCTCAACTCCTGTTAAATTAACAACTGTTACATTTTTTG
>JBBAKL010000122.1:0-3827 GCA_040403535.1 Bacteroidia bacterium | reverse complement strand
GATTTTTCCCCAAAAGATTAAAATTTACATTTTTGATCTTTTTTGGATTTTTTTTTTTTATTGTCTTCCACAACACGCACATATCCATCGTTTTTTACAACAACAAGACACAGAACACCACGTGATGCTAAGTATAATACAAATAACAGCAAAAGCAGCGCCTATGCCACCGCAAGCGCCAGCAGCCGTTCTTAAATCCGCGCTTTGTTGAGGATTAAAAGTAGTTCTTATCTGAGCCGCAAATGCAATGGCCAAAATAATACCAAGCAACCCAATGGACCCCAGAACAGCTACCCATACGGTCAAACAAGTACGAATACAACGTTGCTTTTTTGCATCTGGCTCTCCTGAAGGAACAACGTCTGCGCCCGGTAAAGGAACAGTGGGCGCTGGAGCAGGAGAAGATGTGGAAGCGTTTGGATTGTTTTCCGTGTTGTTCTTACACCTAGGGTGATGAACACCAAAGCGACCACAATCCCAACAAAAATTACTCTGACCCTGTCCCATGGAGAAATAAGATGTATATTTTTTTGATAAAAAGATAGAATGAAGGGTCGGCGGCTTAAATTGACCGGCATTTTATTGATGCTTGTCTCCTTGTGCTGTGCTTGCGGTGCATATTTATTTGTCATGGTTCATTACGGTCATTTATGGTCTTTGTTTGTCAATGTGGGAATACTGTTTTTAGCCTTTTTATCGCCTGCATGCTGTTTTGGTTACAATATGGAAGATCCTGCTCTTTTACTGCATTCAAGCAGCATGACCGAACAGTCGTATTTAAACTGGAGGGATGCTGGTTATGCCATTGGTTTTATATTGTACGTTTTAACGTTTGTTATTCCCGTGGTTGCTTTTATTAAAACAAACGGAACAAATCCCAACCTTTACGCCACTATACTTATTTATGTGGCAAACGCGTGCTTTGGTTACGCTTTTGATTTGTGGTTTGTGATTTTTATCATAGAGTAGTATACTTTTTATTGTACGCTCTTTCGTATTGGCTTCCTACTCCATAGCTTGTTTTTTTGGGCAAGTTTCTTAACTCGTAGTAGTCGTGTTTGATTTTTTTAAAGCGTTGCTCGATTACGTCTCTGTTTTCTGGTTGTATCTGTTTTAAGAGTTGAATAACGGATTCGTACACTTGCATAACCCATTCATTTTGCCAAGAGCCCGCGTAGGGGGCATACAACAAGCGTCTATAATCCATGGACACATGTTCTTCTGCTTGTGGAATACCAGAAATAAATTGCGCAAAATCGAGTATTTCTTTCTTGAGAGAATCCATTTTAAGTAATTTTTTGGTACAAATTTGCTTCTAGTATTTTTCCGTCTCGCGAAACAAACAATGCTTCATCTACATGAAATAGGGTCCTTTCTCTAAGTGCTAAACACAAGTGATTTTGATGATAATTGTCCTTGCTACTTTTTTTGTAACAATTACCACGTTTGCAAAACCTAATGATTCCGCAAACATTGCACGTGCGTAACTTTTTCTTTTGTTTACCACAGTGGTAACAATATTGAGAAATAAACATGGTTGTTTCCAAAATGGTTTCTTCAAAATGGTTCAAAAGTATAAAACGCTCCAAGTAGGCGTCCAACAGGCTCAACTCTCTCACATTGGGAGCAAACGCCTCACAAAAACCGTATTGAAATATACACTTGGCTAGAGCAGCATAAATGGTATCCGAAGAAAGCATCAAAGCACATGTTTTGACCGTTTGACAGTTGTAACAAAAGAAAGAAAAGAAAAAGTCGTAATTCCACACATCAGCAGGACTTATAGATTGACCACTGGCTATACGTAATACCAGTTGATAAGGTTTGCTTGGATGATCTTCTAATTGCGCTGAGCATTTGGCACAAATGGACAAGTGTTCTTGTTGTTTGCGCAACACATCCAATTTGTCAGCATTGTGATTAATTACTGTTGCGATTCTTTCCCTTCGCGCGTCATTTAACAAAAAACCCCATTGCGTCGGTACTAGCAAATGAAGCTGAACGTTTCTATCTGGGCCCAAGAGAAGCCATTCTAAAAACGTCTTTTCATTCAACAAAAAACGCGCATATGCCCAGTAATCGGCATTTTTTTCATTTGGAACAACAAACCCTCTCATTTCTAACCCTCTCTCTCTTCAAAAAAAACCTTTTTTTAAAAAAACCCTATGATTAAAAGGATTTTTAATTTCTTTTGTTTAAAAAAACTTCTTTTTTCTGACATGGTTTTTGGATTTATTGAATGTTACGCAATCATTGCGTGGTCCATCCTTGTTTTCTTTCAATGGACAGCGTACAATGCAGGAAGCGATCGTTCGTGGTACACTAACAAGAAGCAATCATGGATGCCTCCTGGTTGGGTTTTTCCCATTGCGTGGACTCTCTTGTATAGCGCCCTTGTTATTATGATGTTTTACTTTACGTTGAATACTCCTGCAGATTCGTGGCAACTTATTACGGGCCTTGTTTTGTTTTTCGTTAATATTTATTTTAACAAGGAGTGGAGCCTGGCCTTTTGGGATAAACAGAACCCCAGCGCTGCATTTTATATTTTATTTCTTGGTATGTTACCAACGTCGCTTGCACTTTATTTCCCCTTTATTTTGGGCAATACGGTAGGTTTGTATTACGTGCCTGTCATTATGGTTACACTCTACAATGCTTGGTGCGTTTATGCTTTGGTGCTCAACTATTATTGGATAGAAGAATAAACATCCTTCAAGCACTCTCGCCAATTTGTCTCCTCCTTTTGCAAAAATGTACAACACCCATCGCATGTATAATGCGACTCTATTTCAATTTCTGTTCCGCACAAAGCACATTTGCGTAAAAACACAAAATCATTACCAAGTAAAGTACAAATGGCTTTTTTGCATTGTGCTTCTGATTTAGCAACCAAAACGGGTCTTAAATCGTTCCATACAATTTCTTCATCCTCCTCAAAAGACTTGAACAAGAAGTCGATTAACATGAAAAGATTCCCTTTCCACATTTTCAGGCTGCTCTGATTTCCCTTTTTTTCCAAATAGCATTTAACAAAGGACGCTTCGTTGCTTTGAAAGAAAAAGACCCAATGGGGAGAGGATAGTTTGGATTTCAAGAGGCCTAACAAAATACGTCTACGACGAGAATCCATACAGCACCTTCTTTGCTTAAAATAAAAATAATAAAAAACAAAAAAATCTTGTGCTTTAATAAAAAGAAGCAAAAAAAGAAGAATAGGGAAAAATGACCTTTGGTTTTACCGAATGCGCCAGCTTGGCAGCATGGATTGCCTTTATTTTTATGCCCGTACAGAGACATCATCAAAAGAAAAATGAGAGTATGCTTCACATGTTTGCATGGAAAATGCTTTTCCTCATTATGGGAGCATTGTTGGTGGTTACTGCCTACTACTTTACCCAAGAGACGCCGGCGGATACTTGGCAACTGATACTTGGTTTCGTTGTTTTTGTTGTTCACGTGCTTGTGGGTAAAATGTATTGGAGTATGAAACATCGTATGGATACCAAGTACAGAACCACCTATTTTGTGCTCTACATGGTTGTGATGCTCGTGACTGCAATTTTGTTTTACGTGGCTTTGTGTGTGGACGGCCAAGGACTCTACTTGGTGGCTGTAGGTTGCTTCAGTGCCTACGTTGCGCTCTTTATTGTAAAGAGTATCTACAAGCACGTTTCCCGTCAAAAACAGGACAAGGAAGTATATTCCACTCTGTCAAACACCAACATTATGAGAAGCACTCCTTTGCTTCCATTGAGAAAATAAAAGATTTAAATGGAGACTTGTTAAAACGGAGACTTGTTAAAATGGAGACTTGTTAAAATGGA
>JBBAKL010000121.1:0-3834 GCA_040403535.1 Bacteroidia bacterium | reverse complement strand
AAAACGTTCCTTAGTAAATGGTTTCAGTAAATAATCCACTGCATTCAATTCAAATCCTTCCACTGCGTAATCGCTGTAAGCCGTTGTAAATACTATCATTTTATCCTTTAAGTTTTTAGCTATTTCTACTCCGGTTAATGAAGGCATTTTAATATCTAAAAACAACAAATCGATTTCGTTTTTCGTTATAAAATCTATTGCTTCAAATGGCTTGGTGAAGGTTTGCATCAACTGAATTCCGGGAACTTCTTTGCAAAAGCTTTCTATCACTTTTAGCGCTAAAGGCTCGTCATCTATGGCAATTGCCTTAATCATTAAAATTTAACACTTAAATATACAGAGAAATATTCCTGATTATCCTCAATGGTTAGATTATGTTTTCCGGGATAAATTAAATGCAATCGTTTCCTCGTGTTTTCAATACCTAGTCCGGTTTCAGATTCAGTAGAATTATTCACTGTAACTTTCTTGTTTTTAACCTGTAAATTAACCGACGTTTCATTAACACCAAGCTCAATAGTAATTTCTGAATCTTCTTCCGAATTTACTCCGTGCTTAAATGCGTTTTCAATAAACGGAATAAGTATCAATGGTGCGATTTGCTTTTGCAATGAATTGCTTATAATATTAACATTTAATTTAACCGAATTATCTAGTCTTAATTTCTGCAATTCAATATAATCTTTGATATAACTTATTTCCTTATCCAATGCTACAAAATCGCTCTTCGATTCAGTTAAAACATAGCGCATCATACCCGATAATTTAACTACAGAATTAGCTGTTTCGTCCGATTTTTGAATTGCCAGTGAATAAATGCTATTTAATGTATTGAACAGAAAGTGCGGGTTAATTTGTGCCTTCAAGTAAGAAAGCTCAGCGTCTAATTTTTCCTGTTGTGCTGATTTAAGCATTTCATTAAACTTCAAAATCAGGGCCGCGAAGAATGCAACTAAAAACAGAAAAAAATGCCTGCTAATATCCATCCACATGACAAAAGCTGGTCGAGGCATTCCATTTCCAACATGTCCGTGAGGTCTATGGTGATGCATTTCATGAAACAAAACTCTAGGAAGAATCTCAGCCAGAAGATAGAGAGAGATAACTATAACATAATAAATAACAAACTTTTTTCTATAATAATACTTTGGGATCAATAGAAAATAATTCAGATAGAAAAAGACAAGTATTAAAAAATAAGTGGTAAAATCTCTTAAAAAAGGGGGTAAAGAAAAAAGCTCTTTGAAATTAAAAACATCGGGTGATATCAAAACAGGTATCGAAAGAAAGGTTAAACCACCTATGACATGCAAACCTATTAAAACACTTTTTGATTTCATGAATTCAAATGTATTAATACTTGCATAGCGTTATATTAAATTGAGGTGATTAAACTGTTTTTATCGGTAAATCAATAAACCGAATTCATTAGTGCACTGTCGCCACCCTGCATCGACACCTCAAATAATATTTTATCCAATAAGTTTAATTCATTTGTTTTAATAGTGGTTTCAATAGTTTGCAAGGACATGGTTTTTAGAATAACGGTAAATCCTTCGTAGGGTATACCATAATCGGCTGCAGCTTTTTTAAAGAAATCATTTGCCTTTAAAATAACCGCGTCGGCATTTTCAATATCTTTAGTAAGCAAAATCAAATTCCTGATTTCATCGCGCAACACAGAAACTGTTTTGTATTTACCTGTAACCATAGTATCATTCTTCACCGCGTCAAACATTTCATATCTGCGCTCAATTTCATTATCCACAATTGTATCGTATTCGTTTTTTTCAGCAGGATTACGGCTACACGACACTAGTATTGCCAATACTACAGCAATTAAAATCTTTCTCATGATGGTTATCGCATTATTACGATTTTACCAAGTTCCTTGGTAAAATACTGATCAGCTTCGGTGCTTTTGTGTTCTATTGACTGACCGTTTATTTTAGTCTGAACCTTATATAAGTAAACGCCATTACCGAGTTTATCTCCAAAATCATCTTTTCCATCCCACGCATATTGGGTTATATTTCTTCCAATATGCAATGGACCCAATTCGTCTTTAGTAATTGTTTTTACAATCTTACCGGTAATGGTCATGATTTGAATGTTAAACATATCCGGCACTTCGCTACCAGTTAAATTAAAAACGAAGCGGGTTGATGTACTGAACGGATTAGGATAATTAATCACCTGCGTAATGCTTGGTTTATTTACCACTTCAAACGTAATCCGATAATCAATTGCCCCCGACTGGTTGTTACTTCGGTCTTTTGCCTGAACAATGAATGAATATTTTCCGTCTTCCGCAAAAGTGGCATTATACTCAATCTTACAACTATTAGAAGGTAATTGAGCCGGTGTGAAATTTAACCCGCTTGCAAATGGCACCTTCTTCTCCTGCAAATCACTCGGCTTCTTAAGATACAACGTAAAAGAAGCTGTGTCATTTAATGCGAGAAATTTATTTTCGTCTTTCAACGAAATGATGATAGAAGGTTTTGCAGAAACGATGTCACCATTCATTATCCGTATTCCGTCAAATGTCACATCCAATAAAGGATTAGTGATATCTCTGCTTACCGAAAACGCATAACGGGCTACGTTATTAAAACGAAATTGCTCTTTTTGATAACGCGCATTCTGCGGCGGATTCACATCCACCCACAACGCATTATTGCCCGGATACTGATATGAATTTATTTTAATAGTATCTAAAATAAGCTGACCCGGATTAAAAGGTTTTGTCTTTAATTTTTGAGGGTAAGGATGAACTACTCTATTTGCATCTTCAATCCAATAAGTAAATACCAAACTATCTGTAAATGGAATTTGACCAATGTTTTCAACCGGCAGAACAATACTAAAATTATCTCCCTCCTGCATGGTATCATTAATCGCTACAAAACCTTTTTTAGGATTTATAGCACACTCTGGAGCTTCATCATATAAAACATACCAGTATTTTAACTGAGGCGACGTTCGGTTTACATTATCTTTTTTAAACGCCACTAATTTCAAAAATGGATATGTATTTGCATCAGCATAATTATATAAATCTAGTACGTTGGTACTATCTTCCTTAAACATAACCAATGTATCGATCTGTCCGTTTTTACGGATACCTATCACTTTTACAAAAGTTGAATCACCGGCAACCGCATCCAAACTTCTCACTTTCCAATGCAAACTGTTCCATTTATAACCAGGACCTATTAATTCAGAGGCAATAAATCCTGAATTCCATCTGGTTTTTAAAGTATCGTTTAATGAAACTTGAGTTGTTGAGTTTGGCGCAACTACTTCATGCGCCTGACCCGGGCTCATTCCCTTTCTTCCAAAAATTATAATTGGAGTGGTATCCTTAACGGTTCTGATATTTCCACTTCCAAAACTTTCAAAAGCGGAATATAAACTATTTGGGAAAGTGCTTGAATAATGGCGTTGTGTGGAATAGGCTAAAACCATATTATTTTGAGGTATACCATTGAGAAAATTCTCAAGATTTGTTTTCCAAGTGGCAACAGGTGCGCACGCCGACGGACCTCCGCCAAAATCAAAAGCATAGAGCAATTGTGTATTATCAACACACAAACAATTTCCAAATGGACCGGTAACCGGGGCATTAGTTGCAGTTGCATTAGCTACCCAGGGCTTAGTTGAAATTGAATCGAAAACAGCAATTGACCAACCGTCCATTGTACAACACCATGTGTGTTTAACAGAGCCATTAATTGAGTAAACTATGTTTGCAAAATCAATAACCGATAACATACCTGTTCGACAGAATAAAGAAGAGCGATCGTTTTCAAACACAAATTGACGGATAGG
>JBBAKL010000120.1:0-3836 GCA_040403535.1 Bacteroidia bacterium | reverse complement strand
TTTTATTTTAGTAAAACCTTATAATAGTTGTTTTTTGATTATTTGGCGATGCCTTCGGGCTGGGTTTATGTGTTTGAATTATTTTTAGGGCGATGCCTTTCAGGCCCGGGCTACTCCGGGCTCGCTAAAGCTCGGTTATTGCTGCGCAATGAACCAAGCCCTTCGTATCCCTATCGCGTTTAACTAAAACGTTTTGCGGCTACCAGTAGTTGGCGTTTGGAACACTCAACTGTCTATAACCACAAATGGTTTTTTAAAGATACAAAACTTTATATTACCTCGTCCGCGCCAATTACTGGTAGGTGCTGTTACCCCTAGTGCGCCACACACAGTTTTGCTGTCGATGTCCGCCGTTTAAAGGTCAGCGTCCCAGTTTGGGTCGAAATTAAATTTGTCAATGTCGATGCGTTTATTCTTTTTTAGATTATTGTCTGTGTTTAAGAAGGACGTGCATTCAAATAGGTCAACGATTTTGTCGTCTTTGATCTGGATAATTAAGTCGATGTAGTTGCCCGAGTTGTTGCCCACAAATGAAAGTCCTGTGTCGCATTTGTTACAACTATTGCAGGAGCCATGAATAATAAATAATTCAGTGTCGCCATTAGATTTGAGTATGTCAAAAGCGTTTTGAAGCTTTGAAATAAAAACTGGCTTCTCGAAATTTTGATATGTAATATCTTTGTCCAAGATGGCATCAATCATGTCAATGTCCATTTGTCTGAAGAAATGTATAAAGGCTTCGGTTTGATTCGTTATATTGATAGGTTCTATGGACATCTTAATGTTTAGTTATCTTTGTCACTACAGGCGCAAGGGCTTTCTCCACAAGCACATTCACCAGAAGCCCATTCGATATATTCTCTGTGTTCCTGATCGCGTTTATAATTGAGGTTGCTAATAACGGATTTAACATAAGATACATAAACTTGATGCGTGTTCTCGGATAAAGATTTTGCTGTTTCATAATCCTTATTAGCTTCCTGAAACGAACCAAGAATATAATGTAACATTCCCCTCTTGTAGTACAGCCAGCCATTATTAATATTTTCTTCTATCAATTTATTGTAATCCTGAATTGTTTGGGTGATGTAAGATGCGCCGCTAATTTTCGATTCATTAGAATTTTTTAGCTCGTTTTGACTGTTTGTTTTTATCCAAGCGTAATTATCTAGAACAAACTGGTTCCTTTCAATTAAATGTTCTCGTTCAGCATAGACAATTTCAGCTCGAAATTTAATTGCTTCCAATTTGTCGGGGTGAGTTTTTATTAACTCACTTATTTCTTTATAGATTGATTCAAAATTTGAATTGACCCGATCAATCTTTACAAATTCCCCCAGTTTTTTCCAGTCAAAGTCATTAGAGTAAGAAAGAGCAGAATCGTAATTGATGGCTCTAAGACTATACTCATAACGCTCATTTCGGACAATATACCTACATTTTATTAATTTAAGGGCTGCGTCATAATCATTGTAAATTCGTTTATTTATTCGGTCGAATGATGTAAATATTCCGAAATAATTTTCATAATCCCTGATTGCTAAGAAATAATTGTCGGGATATTTATGCGAAAGTTCATATTTGCTCAATGAAATAATGTTATTTGTCCAGATTGTGTCAGATGAATTAAGGTAAGCTCTTTCTAAGTAACATTGTTTGTCAGGATTTTCAAATTTTAAAGCACTTGTGAAGTTGGCCATTGCTTTATCATAAGCGTCATGCAAGTCTTTTATAATTTTCTTCTTTTCAAGCTCAAGTCTGGTTTGAAAAGATTTGTCGGTCGCCTTATTTCTGTTTTGGTCAATAAACTTTAGTAATTGAATACAATACTCAACGATTTTTGTATGTTGTTTTCCGCTGTTGAGATAATATTCCTTAAAATTCATGTCTTTTATTTTAAAAGCAATTTAGTAAAATAACGTTAGAATGTCAATTCGGTTACATGTCCGGGTCGTCCTGGCGCATTAGGGGTAACTAGCTTATAGGCGCTATAAACCTTCCCCAAGCACACCAATTTGGTTGTATAAGCGCAGGTTTATGGCGCTTAGCTAAAATACAAATAAATTTCATAAATCATTAAACAGACCAAAAATTCTAGTCAAAGCGCATAAATCCAAATAAAAAAAATCAGGATAAAACCGTTTAGGCCATGGGCCCGCTTTGTTCGGTTATTGCTGCGCATTGAACTAAACCCTTCGTATCCCTATCGCAATTGTTTTATTTGGATTTTATTTGGGCGATGCCTTTTGTTAGGGTTTATGTGTTTTTAATTATTATTAGGGCGATGCTTTTCTGGTTTGATTGATTTTATTTGGACGTGTCCCTTCGGGAAGGGTTTTATATTTAAATATTTTTTGGGCGATGCCTTTCAGACCCGGGCTACTCCGGGCTCGCTAAAGCTCGGTTGCCTTTGGCGAACCAAGCCCTTCGTGTCCCTATCGCGTTTAACTATAACGGTTTGCGGCTACCCTAAGGTGGCGATTTCGAAGCGATTCACCGTGTCAACCCATCAGAAACTTTGATTGAAGCACAAAGCTTCATTTAATCACTGAACTGTTTTTTCTTAAAGGTGCTGTTAGCGGTTCGTTGTTTTTCTTCGGTCGTGTTATGCCCGTCTATCGTTCTTTGTCTTGGCGCGTTAGCTTGTAGACTCTTTTGATTTTTGCGTTGGTTATGTGCTCTGTAAAAAAAGCAAATATGCCTTTAAATGCGCTGGTATGGTTAAAATTATATTTTCACTTAGTTACTTTGGTAATTCTCATAATGTTTATGATAGAGTTTGTTGAATTTAACAATTGCTAAAAAGTCGTCCCCTTTAAAATAAATATTTGAACGATAATTATATTTTAAGGTTTTGTTTTCTATATCTATATCCGAGAAGCTGGATTCAAATGAAAGCACTCTACAAAAAGCCAATCTATTATAGTCAACCAGCCATTGGCGCAAAGAAGTTGTATTAGAATCGGTAAATGTTTTCAATGCCATTTTAACTTCGTTATAATTTTGAAGTTCTTCCAATAAACATTCAAACATAAAAAAGAGGTTTCTGAAATCATTATACTTAAACAATAAATACTCATCCTTTACTTCCTCATATAGTAAAGTGTGTTTCTTTAGCCATTGGAAAATATCTTCACTTGTTAGTATTTGAATTTTATCGTTAACAAGTTCTTCATAGGCGTTTGTACATCTATATAGTTTCATTACATATTCATTGGAAGGCTTAAAGTCTATTTTTTCATCGTCACCAAAAAATAGTTCCAAGTGACTTACATTTTCAATGTCGTCTTTACTTGTTTTTGTTTTAGTCCCATATATTTTTATAATGATTCCCTCTTTTTCTTCAATTATAAATTTGTTTGCATAACTAAATATTTGCAATAGTAAATAGTAGGTGTTGGACTGTTTTTTATGTTGTTTAATTCTCAAGTATCCTTTACCTCCACCTAATTTAACTTGATTGAAGATATAAGATAGCTTTTCCAAAAATACTTTTTTTGATGCACCGAAATAAGTAATAGAATCATCTAAAATCATTTCCAGCATTTCAATATCCATTCTTTGTAAATACTTCAGAAAGGCTTCATTTTGGGTAATATTTCGTTTTTGTTCTTCTTGCATTATTTATTTTTAAAATAATATAATTAGTGTAATACCTTCATTTTTTTTACAGTCACCCTAATATATATTCAGCCTTGTCTTTCAAGCATGGCACTTCTACTTTATAATATTTGTGGTAGTAGGGGTGTAACACTGTAATTTTCTTTAATTAAAGACTTTAGCGCCCTATAATCCATCATCGTAATTGTAAACGAACAACTTGTTCAACGTGTGTG
>JBBAKL010000119.1:0-4006 GCA_040403535.1 Bacteroidia bacterium | reverse complement strand
CAGGAAACACCACTTTAGTAAAAACGCAAAACGCTACCTACGAAGGGAATTATATTATAACTACCGCAGGTTTGCAGGCCGATCGAATGGCGAAAAAGGAAGGACAAAAAAGTGATGCGGCCATTGTTGGCTTCAGAGGTGATTACTACGATTTAACCGACAAAGGAAGAAGTAAAGTAAAGAATTTAATATACCCGGTTCCTAATCCTAAATTCCCATTCTTAGGGGTTCATTTTACGCGAATGATAAAAGGTGGTGTTGAATGCGGGCCTAACGCTGTTTTTGTTTTTGACAGAGAAGGATACAGTAAAACTGCTTTCAGTTTAAAAGATACTGCTGAAGCATTTGGGTTTAAAGGCACCTGGAAGTTTTTCGGTAAGCACTGGAAATTTGGATTGGATGAATACAGAGGCGCATTCAGTAAAACATTTTTCTTAAAGCGTTTAAGAAAACTTATTCCAAGTTTAGAAATGGACGATATTGTTTCGGCCCGTTGTGGAATCAGAGCTATGGCATTAGGTCCTGAAGGAGAAATGCTGGACGATTTTAAAATTGAAAAGCATGGAAATGCCATGCATGTGATTAATTCCCCATCGCCGGCAGCAACAGCATCGTTAGCATACGGCAACGAAATAGCCACATTGGCGGTTGATTATTTCAATTTAAAATAATCGTTACAGAACAACTTCTGCATTAGGGTACTTCGATTTCCAGTTTTTTAATGACTGTTCGTTACGAACCATAATGATAGTTCTTTTATCGATACGTAGTTTAACCAAGTACTCTTGTTTAATTTCTACTTTTTTATGTGTTGCTTTCATAAGATTTAAAGCGTTAAAGGTGCTTCTTTGTATTGTCAATAACGCAAAAAGTCCGCAAATGTTTCTTTTTGGCAGTGTTATAATATGTTAAACACGTAATTATTTACAAATCAACAACATATTAACCCACTTGGTAAACTCAATATGTGTTATAACAGACATTTGTGCTACAATTATGACGTTAAGTCATGTTTACATTAAATAAAAAAGCCTCAACATTTTGAGGCTTTTTAAATCGAATTAAAAAAATCTAATTCTGAATAATAACCTGTTTCTGATAAACGGCTTCTTTGCTAACAACTTTCAATACATAAACTCCTTTTGCAAAGGCGTTAACATCAACAGAATTAATATTAGATGAGCTAAACACTATTCGGCCATTAATATCAAATAAATGAACCTGATGTGCGTTTTGATTATCAGGAAGCAAGAAATATAAAATGGTTGATGCAGGAATTGGGAAAACTGTTATTTCTTTTTGACTATTTGATAATTCATTTACGCCTACAGTTTGTGCAGATTTATCCACTAAAAGATGAAAATCCTTTGACACATTTGTACCGGTAGTTGCTGCAAAATACTCGATTTTAAGAATTGGTAATTTACGTGCTGCAGTAAAAAATTCGTATTGTACAATATGATATTGCGATGTATTGGAGCCGGTAATATTTATATCCACAACCCTTCTTAATTGCAAGCAATTATTAAATACAGCTCCACCAGGTAAAATAACAGTACCGGTTCCGCTTGCCAGAAAATTTGCTACGCCTGCCCAATTAGCTGTGTTGGTTCCGTTAGTTTCTGTTGCTGACAAAGTACCGGACGTTGCACTTCCATATGAAATTGGCCAATTGTACCAAGCCACCGGAGGGTTAAACACCACCTGACTATTATCTAAAAAACCTGCGAATTCTAACTTATTTGTTGAACTTTTGTAAAAATCAGCTTTTGAAACACCTCTAACTCCTGCAATGTTTGCCAATGGAAATGCAGTTCCGTAAGGTGCACTTGCAACATTTGTAAAGCTAGTAACGGATGTATTGCTGTTTATTGCTAAACTATTAAAATTCCATACTACCCCAGTACCTGTAGTTTTTGGTACCGCAGATGTGGAATCGTATTCTTGAACATTCCATGAATCACCAATAACGGGTTCATTGGCCGCTTGTGTTAAAGTTAATTGGGCATTACTATAATACCCTATAAAAAACAGAGAAAGTGCGATGTAAATTTTTTTCATGTGAAATTGTTTTTTTATATGCCCAAAACTAAATAAAACACGAAATAGCAATTATGACATGCGTCATTAATATAACTGATATAAAACAAAAAGCCCCTGTTATTACAGGGGCTTGTTATAAAAAATATTATTATTTTATTTTTTAATACGCTCTACATACGCACCGGTACGGGTATCCACCTTAACCCAATCACCTTCATTACAGAATAAAGGCACGTTAACTTCAGTTCCTGAATCCAATTTTGCAGGTTTTAATGTGTTAGTGGCGGTATCGCCTTTAACACCAGGTTCGGTATAAACGATTTGAGCTTCAACAAAAGTTGGCGCTTCTGCTAAAATCACATTATCACCTTCTTCAAAAACAACCTTCACTTCCATTCCTTCTTTCAAGAATTTAGCACCGTCACCAAATAACATCATCGGTACATGGATTTGCTCATAAGTTTCAGTATCCATAACCACAGCGAAATCACCTTCAGGATAGATAAACTGCATCATTTTATATTCAACGCGAACTATATCCACTAATTCACCACTTCGGAAACGGTTTTCCATTTGTTTACCGGTTTTTAAGTTGCGCATTTTAGCCTGATAAAATGCACGTAAGTTACCCGGAGTACGGTGTTGGTATTCCATAATCTGCATTAATTCACCATTAAATCTGATTACCGATCCTACTCCGATATCGCCTGTGTCTGCCATAATATTTTGTTTTTATTAGTAATTTATAAGAGGTGCAAATATAAAAATTTGTTTTAATCTAACTCGTGAACCACGCCCATTGAACCGAATTTTTCAATACGCTGATTAATTCTGTCTTCAGGTTTTAGTTTGCTTAATTCTTTAAGTAATTTCTTTATTTCCTGTTTTACTGTTTCAAAAGTTTCAGTTAGATTGCGATGTGCGCCACCAACAGGTTCTTTAATGATACCATCAATTAAACCATGTTTGCTCATATCTTCAGCTGTTAACTTTAGTGCCTCTGCTGCACGTTCTTTAAAATTCCAGCTTCTCCATAAAATAGATGAACATGATTCCGGTGAAATTACCGAATACCACGTGTTTTCAAGCATTAACACTTTGTCGCCTATACCAATTCCTAATGCCCCACCACTAGCCCCTTCTCCAATGATAATACAAATTACAGGCACTTTTAATTGAACCATTTCTAATAAGTTTCTGGCAATTGCTTCGCCTTGTCCGCGCTCTTCTGCCTCTAAACCTGGATAAGCACCCGGAGTATCAATAAAGGTTACAATAGGTTTATTAAATTTTTCAGCAAGTTTCATTAATCGTAATGCCTTTCGATATCCTTCAGGATTAGCCATACCGAAACGGCGGATCTGACGCATTTTGGTATTAATACCTTTTTGCTGACCAATAAACATTACTGTTTGTCCGTCAATTTCTCCCCATCCACCTACCATTGCTTTATCATCCGAAACCGTTCTGTCACCATGCAACTCAATAAAGGTTTTATTAGAAACATGATCGATGTATGCTAGGGTGTATGGTCGTTCAGGGTGACGACTTACTTGTACACGTTGCCAAGGAGTAAGATTGGTATATAGTTCTTTTATTTTATCTTGAATTTGCCCTTCAAGTTCAGTAACTGATTTCGATAAATCAACTTTACTTTTTGAAGCCACTTCTTTTAACTTTTCAAGTTCCTTTTCCAGTTCTTCAACAGGCTTTTCAAAATCTAAGAATGTCATTAGCTGAGTTTTTTATAGGATGCAAATATAAAAAAAAAGATGCGTTCTAGTTGAACGCATCTGTTATTTAGTAATCTGATTTATAGTTAATTAGAAAACAAAAAATGATTTGTTTCCAAGAGTTGGTTTTTAACTGCGTACATTACAATTCCGGCGGTATTATTTACCTCCAGTTTATTCATGATATTTTTACGGTGGGTATTTACCGTATGCGTACTTAAATTTAATTT
>JBBAKL010000118.1:0-4115 GCA_040403535.1 Bacteroidia bacterium | reverse complement strand
CAGATACTTCAGGTGCCATATGATATTATGAATCGCCGTAACCGTAAAAAATTATTGAACACCAATAACGACTTAACAGCAGGTATTCAATCTTCAGATTTCTTTTTAGCGGAAGTAAATGATACCTGTTTAGATCTGTTTTACATTGCAGAAAAATAAATACGTTGTTAAATAAAGTTTTATTACAACCCAAACGTGCGTTTAAACTTCTGTATCCCAAAGCAATTTGGAATATTAAAACAGAAGATAAGGTACTGTATTTAACTTTCGATGACGGACCAATTCCTGAATTAACCGATTGGGTTTTGGATGTATTAAAATCATATCAGATAAAAGCTACATTTTTTTGTGTTGGCAACAACATCGAAAAACATCCGGATGTTTATAGACGAATTATTAATGAAGGACATTTGGCAGCTAATCACACGTACAATCATTTAAAAGGCTTCAAAACAAAAACAGCCGACTATTTAGTTAATACAAATAAATGCGAAACTTTAACGCAAACTAAACTATTTAGACCACCCTACGGTCAGTTAAAACCACCGCAGTACAAAATCCTTTTAGAAAACGGGTACAAAATTGTAATGTGGGATGTGATTTCTTACGATTATGAAAAAATAAACGGCGAAACTTGCTTTTTAAACGTTAAAAAGAATGCTAAACCCGGAAGTATTATTTTGTTTCACGATAATATCAAAGCTGCTGAAAACATAAAATATGCCTTACCCAAAACAATTGATTATTTTTTAAAATTAAATTATACCTTTGCATCCTTATCGTGCTTAAAATGAAAAACCTTTTTTATACCATTTTGTTATTTGTTAGCATTAACTTTATTGGATGCAAGTCTGAAGGTTCAGCAATAAAAGAAACAACAACTCATGTTTGGGGTAATTGCGAAAAGTGTAAGTCTACCATTGAAAAAAGCTGCAATATAAAAGGCGTATCTTCTGCTATCTGGGATGTAGATTCTAAGTTGTTAACTCTTAAATTAGACACTACTTTTGTTACAGTTGATGAAGTTTTACAGGCCGTATCAAAAGCCGGTTATGATAACGAAAAATTCTATGCCAACGATTACGCTTACGACAACCTCCCCTCTTGTTGTCAATACGAGCGTCGTGCATTCGAATCTAAGTAATCTGATTTTATTTATGTATTTTTTGATTCATGAAGTATGAATCGTAGGTTCCTTTTTATTTATCTGTTTTTCTTTGTAAGTTTATTTGTATTTGAACAAATACCGGCAGAGGTGAAAAATTATCTCGACTCGTTAAATTCTACAACCGATAAGCAAAAAAATTGACTTTCTTTTAAAATTATCCAGTTTAACCGTAAACGCCAGCTTTGCCGACTAATACAAATACGCACAAGAAGGCATTCGTTTATCTCAGGAAATTAAGCTATCTAAAGGATTAATAAACGCCTACAATGCAATAGGAGATGTATACTGTTTCACGCCGACTATGGCAAAGCGCAAGGCTATTATTTTAAAGCTTACCGAATTTGCGACTCAATAAATGATAAACAAGGTATTGCGCAATCATTATTTAACATCGGTTGGATTATTTGTATTCAACAAAGGAAATACAACGAAGTTGATTATTTCAATAAAACATTAAATACATTTAAAGAGATTGGCGATTCAATGGGAATAGGAATGGTGTATAATGCATTAGGTAATATGTATAATGATAAATACAATACATTAAGAGAAAAGCCAAGTTTTGGCTCGTCATTAAAATACTATAATGCAGGAATAAAAATTTATATTCTGGCAAGAAAACAAAATAAAATCCCGGTGTTTATGACCAATTTTGGCGAATTAATGTCGTTATCTGGCGATTTAGAATCTGCTATTTATTACAATGAAATAGCAGGCGATTTATTTCTGAAAATGCATGATTAGGTTGGGTTTGAATTAAGCCAGATGAATTTGGGAAATTATTTTTTGAAATTAAAAAAAAACGGATGAGTGACTACGTTTGCTTCATGAAGCATATGAATATGCCAAACGATCGGATAATCTTGACATTTTAACTCATGTTTACGAATATTTATATTTAGGCTATAAACAAAAGAACAACATTGATAAAGCTTTGTTTTTTCTCGAGAAATTTAAAATCCTAAATGATTCAACGCAACATGAAATCTACTCATCCAGCATTCTCGATAAACAAAACACGTATGAGCTTTAGAAAAAAGAAGCCAGCATCAAAGAGTTGACTCAGGCTAACGAAATCCAAGAGTTAAAAACCAAGCAAAACCGGCTGGCATTAATTGTAGCAGGGGTGATTTTGGTCGTAATTATCATTATTGCTTATTTATTATTTAAACAAAATCAGGAAAAAATAAAGCCAATTTGCTACTTAAAGAGCAAAACCAGATTATATCACAAAAGAAAGCAGAAATTTAAAGCAGCATTCATTACGCTAAAGGTATTCAAACCTCATTTTTACCCGATATCACTGATCTGAAATTGACTTTCCCGGATAGTTTCATTTTTTACTGACCAAAAGACGTGGGAGCGGTGATTTATACTGGTTTCATAAGGTTAACAATTACTATTATTGTTTAGCGGCCGATTGCACCGGTCACGGCGTTCTGGAGGCATTAATGAGTATTGTTAGCGTTGATATAATTTCTCAGGCATTATTTGAGAAAAAATTAATAGAGCCCTCAGAAATTTTAAGGCATATTAATATTGAAATAAAAAAGGCACTAAAGCACCACGATGATAATTTTAAGCAGAAAGACGGACTTGATATTGTTTTATTGCGTTTTGATTTAAATGGGAACGTGGCTTATTCCGGCGCTAACCGTCCTTTATATTTTATTTCTGACTGTAATATGGTGGAATATAAAGCCGATAAAGTGGCAATAGCAGGATTTACACCGGATTACTACATCTTTAATCAAACCGAACTTCAGGTGAAAAAGGAGGATAATCTGTATGTTTTTAGTGATGGGTATGCCGATCAGTTTGGAGGGGAAGATGGTAAAAAAATCATGACCAAAAACTTCAAAAACCTGCTTTTATCCGCTTCTTCTCGTTCTATGGCCGAACAGGAAGTTGAAATTCAGACCGATCATTATAACTGGAGAGGTACTTATGAACAGGTTGATGATATTTTAGTGATTGGAATCAAGATTTAAGTTTGCAGTTCATTCCATTTTAGTTACCTTTGAAAACAGTTTTTATTCAAAACTGTATGTCATCCAACACTAAATATATTTTTGTTACCGGCGGTGTAACATCGTCTCTCGGAAAAGGTATTATCTCAGCGTCTTTAGCTAAATTATTGCAAGCACGAGGATATACTGTTACTATTCAAAAGCTAGATCCTTATATCAATGTCGATCCGGGAACGCTCAATCCATATGAACATGGCGAATGCTATGTTACCGATGATGGCGCCGAAACAGATCTGGATTTAGGTCACTACGAACGTTTTTTAAATGTTCCTACATCTCAGGCAAACAATGTCACTACCGGACGTATCTATCAGTCGGTTATCGAAAAAGAACGTAAAGGTGAATTTTTGGGGAAAACGGTTCAGGTTATACCACATATTACCGATGAGATTAAAAACCGGATTAAATTATTAGGAAAAACCGGACAATATCAGTATGTTATTACAGAAATAGGCGGTACGGTTGGCGATATTGAATCATTACCTTACATAGAAGCTGTTCGTCAGCTTAAATGGGAAATGGGTAACGATTGTACTGTTATTCACTTAACCTTATTACCATATCTGTCAACATCAGGTGAACTTAAAACAAAACCAACCCAGCACTCTGTAAAATTGTTATTGGAGTATGGTGTTCAGCCGGATGTGTTGGTATGTCGCGCTGAGCATGCCATTAACAACGATATTCGTCGTAAAATAGCTTTGTTCTGTAATGTTGATGTGAATGCGGTTATAGAAGCCTTAGACGCATCTACTATTTACGAAGTACCTGTGTTAATGGAAGAGGAAGAGCTGGATGTAGTAGTTCTTAAAAAGTTAGGTGTAAATGTAGAGGGAGCCCCCCAGTTAAAAAACTGGAAAGAGTTTTTATATAAATTACATAATCCTACTCAGGAAGTTGAAATTGGATTAATAGGC
>JBBAKL010000117.1:0-4227 GCA_040403535.1 Bacteroidia bacterium | reverse complement strand
AAAGCCATCCCAATCGCCTTGATGCCCGTAAATTTTAAAATTCTTATAATGATATTCCTTAACACCTTTTCCAAAATTATCAAAAATTCCCTTCTTAAAGAAAGTAACGCTTTCTGTCTGTTTTAGCTTTGAAATTACTGAAGAATCAATAATTTGTTTTCCATCAATGCGTCCATCGTTAATTAGAAAATGTATGAATTTCCCTAGATCTTCTGCTGAGGTAGTTAGACACATACTTGGCCTTAAAAAGCCATAATTAAAGGGAACAATCTCATTACAGTTATAATTGTAACCAGTTGCTAATTTATCCTTGATTTCCTGCGATAATTTAAAGCTAGAATTGTCCATTTTTAATGGCTTTAGTATTTCGTTGGAAAGGTAATCATCGAATTTTTGACCTGTTATTTTTTCAATTATAAAACCTAATATTCCGTAATTAACGTTAGAATAACAGTAAAATCTACCTGGTTTCCATCTACTTTTCTTTGAACGATTATTCTTTTGGATTGCAATTGAAATTGGAATATTTGGTTCATTACTAAATTGTTCATCACTCTGCCAATCCTCAAAACCGGTCATGTGTTCTAATAAGTGAATAATTAGAACTGGATTTGTCTTTTCCCATTGATTCTGGAAATTTATTTCAGGTGCAATGGTACTGAGTTTATCTGTTAAATTAAGTTTACCTTCTGATACCAATTTTAAAACACCTAGGCTAATGAAACTTTTCGCAATTGAAGCTGCTCTAAAAATTGTTTTATTAGTGCAAGGTGTATGTTTATCACAATCAGCCAAACCCATACCGCCTGTATAAACAACTTCATTATTTTTTATAATTGTAATAGCCGCACCTGGTACATCATTGTTTTTAAGAATTAAATTTATTTTGTTTATAACTTCTTTTAATTCTGAATCCTCTTTTATAGTGTTATTTTCTTGCGTTTGAGAGTGAATAGGTTTGATGATTAAAAGAAGGAAAATAAATAATGTATATGTTTTTTCCATTTTTGTAAAATTCTTAATTTTTAGTTAATCTCCATTAGGAATGGGCACATTCCACAATAGGCTATAACGTTTTGCGTTTACCAGTAGTTGGCGATTTCGTGGACGATATCTGTCTGCCACTACTGAATTTGATGTGAAGCACAAAGTTTCATTTAACTACTGAACCACCAATTTCTTGTAGGTGCTGTTAGCTGCTGCCTTTCTTTTATTTTCCATTAACTTTTTGTTTAACATAGTCTTCAAAAGACTTTGCCCCAACTTGAGGTGCTATGGTATCGTGTTGCATTACTTCAATAAAAAAAGCAAACTTGTCAAACGTATTTTTGCTAAATAATTTAATAATTGGTAAAGTTATCTTAAATAGTATGAGTGGAACTGTCCTAATATTTTTTTGACTATCAACTTCATTTTGGACAATTTCATTTAGTTGCTTTCTTGTATAGATAGTTTTGCCACCAGCTTCAAAAATGCTGTTTTGTTTATTAATTGCTTCAACCGTTATTTTCGCAAGGTCGCCTTCATAAATTGGATTTGTTTTTTTGTCGCCTTTGCCTATGTTAATCAGTTGTCCTTTTTTAGCCATTTCTATTATATCAATAAATGCACTAAAAATTGCAGGGGGCTTGATAATTGAATAGTCTATTCCCGATTTTTTAATTAGTTCGGAAAAGTCGTGATGCACTTTGAAGTATTCCAAATGCAAATATTTTTCTGAATGAAATGCTGAAATGTAAATAAATTTTTTAATACCCGCTTTTGTCGCCTCGTTAAGTATGTTTGAATTTGCAAAGTAGTCAACCTCTCTAAATGTCGGTTTACTTTTGTCGTTAGGAGATACACTTTTACCTAAAGCCGATATAACGATTTCTTGATTATCGAAAATGTGTTCAAGTGTCGCTTTATTGCATACGTCTGCGATTATATATTTTGATGTAATGTCAGCTAAAGATTTAGCTTTTACTTCATTTCTAACTACAATGGTCAGGTCATAGCCTTGCTTGACTAATTCTTTGGCAATTTCCTTTCCCAGATTTCCTGTCGAACCGAATAAAATTACTTTTTTCATTCTGAATTATAGTTTATGTATGTCGTTGTCTAGGGTTGCAGCTAACGTTTTTCGGCTGTGAGAAGAAGAGGATTTAGGAGCTGAAAACTGTCAACATACCATCCCGAAAGCTTTCGGGATTGATGCGAGGTAGAATTTTCAATTAACCACTTCACCCGCCATTTAGCCAAACTGCAGTTGGTGGCTGGTTTTCTATCCAACTATGGTCAATAAAGTCAACCGAAAACTGCTATTTTTTTATTCGACTTTCTTTTTCTTTAACAACCAATGGTAGACGTTTTGTTGTCCAGCGTTAACAACATAGGCTTGTGCAAATTCCCAACCCTGTTCTCCCATATAATTTAAAGCGTCAATCATTGAGTTAAACGATTGAGCTTTACCTGTTACCTCATCTTTTACTCTATTGTCTTTCCAAATATTTTTTACTTCTCCAAAGTCAAGAACGATTGTAACTTTCGAACTTAGGAACTTTTGCGTTCCAACCATTTCGCAGTAAACAAATTTGGAACTTTCACCATTTGATTTGGTGTTTTCTGTTTGAGCAATCGTTGCCGTTGTACTCAATAGAAACAGTCCCATTACAAAAATTGCATTTTTAATTACATTCATTTTTTTTATTTTTTATGTCCTACTCATTTGGCTTTTCGGTTTCGCCCCGTTTTAAATGGTTTCTGGTCTCCATTTTTTATAGTGTCGTCCGTAAACTTTCCACTAGCGGTTTGCGCGTAGGCGATGTTGCCTTGTGTTGCGCCCCGAGGTAGGGGTAAACTCTGCGGCAAGGCAATATTGCTTACACGCTGTTACCTGTTGGTGTTATATCTTTTGCCATTATTCTTTTATGAATTTTTGATTCTGGTTTAATTTTCCTATCGAGATTGTAATAATGTAAATCCCATTAGGTAAATCCGAAATATCAATGCGATTTTGATTTTTTGTTTTTATTAAAACCTGTCCAAGTAGGTTGCTTATTGAAGCTTCAACTATGTAGCTAGGTAATACATTTAAGTTTAATTCTGTCTTAGCTGGATTTGGGTAAATTGAAATCTTATTATTTAAATTTTCATAATTTATTCCAAGAGGAACTGAACATAAATTATGTGTACCTAATTGATTTCTGAATGGGCTATTTATCATTGCTGTTTGCATTCGTGTAGTTTGGTCAGGAGTAAACATATACTTGTTAGGGTCCCGAGAATAATCCATAAAATTCATAAACATTTCTCCATCTGGAGAGTTTGACGGATTGCTACACGAACCCGCATTTAATGGATAAGATGTGGGTGTACCTGTATTTTGCGCTGCTGCTGGTGGAGTATCAACACAATAGTCAGTGGCACATGCCCCATCACCCCAAATATGTCTGAGTCCTAAATAATGTCCAACTTCGTGCGTGAGGGTTCTGCCCTCAATCAATGGGGAACCATAAATACCACTAGGAAATAAATTGTTAGAACCAATTACTTTCGCAAAACACCAAATACCATCGGTTGAATCGGTCGAATTATTAGGTACGCCCAATAAGCCACTGAAGGGAGGTACAGATGATACTCCGGTATAGCTTAATGCGTTGTTTTTATCAGTAATCCAAACATTAAGATATTTAGTTACGTCCCAAATGGTCTGAGGCTTAAGTATACTGTCAAGATAAGCCTTCATAGTAGCTTGAGTAGAATAATTACTCGGATTTGGCAAATTCAAAGACAGGAAATTAACTCTATTGATTCCTGGTTCGGTTAGTAAATTTCCGCTAGTATCTTTTGTTGCTAAACAAAATTTAATCCCAACGTCCGCTATTTTTACCCTACCGTTACTATCAATATTAGCAGACGGTAATGATTGAGTGATTACCCAATTTACAAAAGCATTGGAAGGATAATTAGAGGAATTAAATCCGTTGCCACTAAAGTCTTGATTTAAAACAGTTATCTGAGAATTTATTTGCCCTTGTGAAATATTAGGAAAAGTACCAATAGGCTGACCGCTATGTATTACATGAAAGATAATTGGAATAGTATAAACTGTTGAAGATTGCTTTTGGCTTTTTTGTTTAGTTTTGTATTCTGAAATTAATTCTTGAAACTCATTTTCCCACATTTCACTAGGTACTGAAGTTCCGCAAGATTGGTTTTCTTGTTGAGCGTGAATTGTTATTCCAA
>JBBAKL010000116.1:0-4402 GCA_040403535.1 Bacteroidia bacterium | reverse complement strand
AAAAATACATGATTGATGAGAATGGATATTTAATAGATAGTGTATCGCCTATGCAAAAGCCCGATTGCGATAAAATTGTTAATTGGATTGAGGGTAAGAAATAAGCCGTTTTAAAACAAATTTGTAATAAGCAAGCTGAATACATAGTCCGGCTTGCTTTTTTCATTAAAAGTGGTTTTATATTTCGTATATTCACAGGGTTGTTTGTAGCCCATGAAAGTAGATATTTTAGCAATAGGTGTTCACCCCGATGATGTGGAATTATCTTGCAGCGGTACCATCTTAAAGCATATTGCTGCAGGTAAAAAAGTAGGAATATTGGATTTAACACGAGGTGAATTAGGTACTCGTGGTAATGACAAAACACGTAGCATCGAAGCTACTAAAGCCGCTAAAATTCTAGGCGTGGTTTTTCGCGATCAAATGAATTTGGCCGACGGCTTTTTTGGAACTGACGAAAAGCATCAGCTTAAGATTATTGAAAAAATTCGTCTGTATAAACCTGAAATTGTGTTGTGCAATGCGATAAGTGACCGTCATCCGGATCATGGTCGTTCTGCCAAACTGGTGAATGAAGCCTGTTTCTATAGCGGATTAATTAAAATTGAAACCAAGCATCTTAAAAAGAAGCAAGAGTGCTGGCGTCCAAAAGCGGTTTATCATTACATACAGGATAATTTTATTCACCCCGATTTTGTGATTGATATCACTTCCTACATGGATAAAAAAATGGAATCAATAATGGCATATGGTTCACAGTTTTATAATCCAAAATCAAAAGAGCCGGTTACTCCAATTTCAACACCTGAATTTTTAGAAGTGATTAAAGCTAAAAACGCCATTTGGGGAAGAGCTATTGGTACTAAGTATGCGGAAGGGTTTACTGTTAACAGATATCCCGGTATTGATTCACTTTTTGATTTAATATAAATGCCCGATACAGTTAATCATAAAATTCTGCTTGTTGATGATGAACCGGATATTCTGGATTTTCTTTCGTATAATTTAAAAAAGGAAGGATACACTGTTTTTACCGCCAATAACGGAACAGAAGGATTGGAAATTGCCAGAAGGGAAAAACCGCATCTCATTGTTCTAGATGTGATGATGCCGGAGATGGACGGAATTGAAACCTGCCGACAATTAAAAGAAATTCCAGAGCTAAATAATTCAATCATAACGTTTTTAACGGCGCGCAACGAAGAGTATACGCAAATAACAGGTTTTGATGTTGGCGCTGACGATTTTATCACCAAACCAATTAAACCACGTGTTTTTTTAAGTCGGGTGAAGGCTTTGTTAAGAAGGTATAAATCCGATTCAGGTACGCCTTTAAAAACATCTACTGATTTTGGAGCACTTAAAATTGACACCGAAAAACATATTGTTTATAAAAATGAAGTTCCGATTGAATTACCGCGTAAAGAATTTAGCTTGTTGCTTTTGTTAAGCAGTAAACCCGGAAAAGTTTTTAAGCGCGAAGTGATTTTAGATACGGTTTGGGGTGATGATGTAGTTGTAGGTGATCGTACTATTGATGTTCATATCCGCAAGCTTCGTGAAAAATTAGGCGAAGATTTTATTAAAACCGTTAAAGGCATTGGATATAAGTTTGAATTTTAAAAGATTAAACTTTAAGCTATCCACTCAAAGAAAACACAATTAACAAGCTTTTAATAGTTAAGGATATATAGTTGAAAAACTGTGTTTAAATATCCTATCGCTTAATAAACTTTTGGTAGGTGTAGTCGAAGGCGTTTTTCTCATCTTTCTGATGTTCTTCTTCCCAAACTAATTGAAATGTGTTTAAGTCAATTTCCGGATAGTAGGTGTCTGCTTCAAAAGTTGCTTTAACAAGTGTACGGTAAATTTCGTCAACATATGGCATGCTCAATTTGTAAATCTCTGCACCACCAATTATAAAAGCTTTGTCAACTTTGCAGTTTTTAATCATATCCTCAAAAGAAGTGTAAATTTCAGCTCCTTCAATTTTCAGATTGGTATTTCTGCTAATAATGATGTTTTTTCTTCCTGGTAAAAGTCGACCTATGGATTCATACGTTTTTCTGCCCATTATGATGGGACTTCCCATGGTAGTTGCCTTGAAAAATTTCAAATCGGCAGGCAAGTGCCAAAGCAATTTATTGTCTTTGCCAATTTCGTTGTTTAATCCGGTTGCTACAATCGAACACAATACCATCTTAACTTTCTTTAAATGCTTTGTTTAATCGTTTTAATAAGATAAATAGAATTACTGCTGCAATCATTAATAAAGCAAAGTTGAGGTAAAAATAATTGGCTTTGTTTTCAAATTTATCCCAGTTTTTACCCATTACACCGCTTAATTTATTTCCAATGGAAGTTGCAAGGCTCCAGCCACCCATCATTAATGCTGTAAAGCGAGGAGGTGAAAGTTTTGACACCATGGATAATCCCATTGGACTTAAACACAATTCCCCAACCGTAATAACCGCGTAACCCATAATTAACCACCAGGCACTTGCTTTATGTAAGCCGTTATGACTCTCATATACGGCAAATACCATTACAAGTGTTGACAATGCGCTGATGAGTAAGCCATAGGCGATTTTGGTTGCCGTAGTTGGTTCTTTGCCTCTTCGGCGTAAGAACATAAAGAAGCCAACCACAACAGGAGTAAGAGCAACCACAAAAAACGGGTTAATGGATTGAAACAATTCAGTAGAAATAAGATTTAATGATTGTCCTTCCGGCGGATATTTTTCTTTCTCTAAATTTTTATAATAAGTTGGATACGAATACACCATTTTGGGTTTACCGTTTTCATCTTTAATTTTCCTGAATTGATCATCCAGCATGTAAACACTATCATTGGCGGCAATTTTCTTTTCAATCATGTGCATTTTATCAGATATGCCTACCATAAATTGAGGCATCTCTCGGTCTGTATAATGTTCGGCATAAGTAGTTAAAGCGGTCCCGTTTTGTTTAAATACAGTCCAGAATAAAATAACAATTACAAAAATTGTGAACATGGTTCCTAACGGTACTTTTTCTTCTGCTGTAGCTTGTTTGTATATGCCGGAATAAAATACGATAACCGGAATGCAGCCAAAGAAAAACGCGTCGGTACTATCGCTGCCCATAATGTTTCCTGGGATTATCCAGCCTATAACACCAAGCAATAGAGCAATACCTAAAAGCATGGCAAAGCGCATTAAAAGTGGTTTATCTTCGGGTTTAGGTTCTTTACGTACATCGGCATGTGCGTAATGTTTGCTGCCCATCCAAAAAATGATGACACCAATAAACATACCTATGCCTGCTGAAACAAATGCAAATCCCCAACCAAAATTATGACGCATAAATGCGGCAATAAAATTGCATATAAACGCGCCAATGTTTATGCCCATGTAAAAGATGTTGAAACCAAAATCTTTGTTGGATTTAAATTGCGGATCGTTATATAAATTACCGAGTAGAGTGGAGATGTTGGGTTTAAAAAAACCGTTACCCACAATCATTATAGCAAGTGAAGTATAAAATGCCCACTTTTCCGGAATTGCGAGCATGCAATAGCCAATTCCCATTAATATTCCGCCAATGGTAATTGAGAAGCGATATCCTAGTTTAAGATCGGCTAATAATCCTCCCATAAAAGGTGTTAGGTAAACAAAGGCTATAAATGTTCCGAAAATATCTGCAGCATCGGAATTATCTAAACCTAAACCTCCTTTGCCGGGAAGGTCGGTCATGTATAACACAAAAATGCCTATCATTAAATAATAACCAAAACGCTCCCACATTTCGGTAAAAAATAAATAGGGTAAGCCTTTAGGATGTTTGCCTGTTGTTGAGCTCATAAAAATGTTTTGTATAAATATAACAGAAAAAAATTACCTGTAATAGTATTTGTTGACGAGGTGAATGGTGTCGCCGTTAAGGTTTAAAAGCTTAATTTGAATAACCGAATCTGGCATTGCGGTATTCGCACCATTTACTTCTGTTTTAAACAAAGAACAATTTTTATCAGATGGGGAAATATTGTCGTTGAGCTCGGTCGGATTAATATAGTAGTGCCGGTAATTCATTCCGGGTAAATATGCCAGTTTATATAGACTGTCGCCACTTAGTGCCTTTAACTGACCATTATTAATTTCTATTAGAGTTTTACATTTTCTTGAGCTTCCCAAACGCAAATAGAAAACATTACTTGATGCATTAATTGAATAAGAAGTGGTAGTGGTATTGAAAAAATAAATGCTGTAATCGGATTTTTTGATTTTTATTTTTTCATAGGATTCCTGTGCAGTAATAAAATAACTGATAAAAAGCAATATGGTTGTTAAACGCATGAATGTATAACGAAGAAATAAAAAGAAATTACTATTTGTTTTCTATTTCTTTTTTTATTTCCTGAATT
>JBBAKL010000115.1:0-4506 GCA_040403535.1 Bacteroidia bacterium | reverse complement strand
GTCTTCCGTAAAAGTAGTAAACTTTTGTCCCACCCTGGGACGATTCCCAAAAAAAAACCGTGTGTTATAACATTGAATTTAACCTAACGGCCGTTTGTTAGTCCGTTGGCTTGCCTGGTTTGTTTCGGTCATTCCTTGTGCCGGTTACCGGGTTACTTTGTTACCTGATCATTTATTTAAATTCCTTTTTCCGTTGCATTTTTAGTTATGTTGTATATCTTTGTGCATGTTTAACCCTTTAACCTTATCACTCATGCTAATCATTTCGGCCTATTTCTGTCTTATCTTGTCATTTATGTTATTGTTTACTTATGTGCGCATGTCATCAAAAAATTAACCCTTAAACCTTTAACCCTTATTACTTATGAAACAATTAACATTTAGAAAGCTTTTGAGTTTAAAGAGATGCGGAAAAATTGATGTTATTTTTTATTCCCCTTTAGGCTTTGCAAGTATCATTTGGAGGAATACAGGGATTACTGAGAGCATTGAATTAACAGATAAAAAATACTAAACCTTTAAAACCTTTTTTATTATGAAAAACTTTAATTTTAGTTACATCGGATCGGCTAACAGTTCGGCCAAAATTGCGAAAGGTGAAAAAATCGGTATTGATACCTTTGTTGTATACCTTGCTGCTGGTTCATCATCCGGTTATAATGTTTGCCCCGGTGCTACAGTTGAATGCCTTGAAGGATGCCTTGTGAATTCAGGCCGGGTGATTATGGATGTAAACGGCTCAATCATGAGAGCTCGTATAGAGCGGACTAAGGCGTTTTATTCCGATAGAATCGGATTTATGGCGCAATTAGTCAAAGAAATAAGCGCAGCGAAAAGGAAAGCGGAAAGGCGCAATCATGAGTTTTGCGTCCGTATAAATGGCACTTCTGATTTGTCGCCTGTTATATGGAAATATGAGGGGAAAACATTATTTGAACTGTTCCCGGATGTTCAATTTTATGACTATAGCAAAGTTCTAAACCGTGCTACACTCATTCATAAATTCAATAACTACGATCTAACCTTTAGTTATTCAGGCCACAATTGGAACGAATGCCTGCAGGCGATTAATTCCGGCGTGCGTGTAGCTGTAGTTTTTAAAGTGAAAAAAGGGCAACCGTTACCGGCTACTTTTAGGGGACTACATGTAATTGATGGCGATGTAACCGACTACAGGCCGGCCGATCCGTCCGCTTGTATTGTAGGCCTGCGATTTAAAAAGATAAAGGACAAAGCAGCAATGCAGTTTGTTTTAAATAGTCCTTTTGTGATTGATCCGACCGCTGAACTGGAAACTGTTAATAATTAATAAACCATAAACCATCAAACCATGAAAACAGAAAACAATTCGGAAAGCTTAAGCCGTAAACAGTTAGTAGAAACATTGCGCAATTTATTAACAGATCAATTTAATGCAGAAGAAATTTGCAGTTTAAGAGACTGCGAACTAATTGAGCGCATCATTGATGCAGCTTTATGGTATCAAAATGAATGTTTAAGATATTCCGAAGACTATAAATAACCCGGTTAACTGATGAGGCCAAAAGGCCGAAATATGGCGCATATGTGCGCCATATATTAACCTAAAACAATAAAACAAAATGAAAAACTATTTCGTGGACTTTTCAAAAAACGGTGAATTTGTATCATCATTTAGTGTATCTGCAAAAAATTTAAAAAAAGCTAAACAAAGCGCACAATTCCACAAAAGAATTGGTGGCTTTAAAGGTGTTAGAACTTTCGTGCGATTAAATCGGTCAAAAAAATGAACACAAACCAGCAATTTTTTGAACTACAAGCCGAAAATATACGGCTTATTGGATGTTTGCCTGATCAGGTGAAACAATCCGCAAAGATTAAAGCCATCCGGAAGTTAAACCGGCTTTATTCTTGTGTTCTAATTAGTCCGGAGGAATTCCGTAAACTGTTAAATCTGATCTTTGAAGTGTAGGCCGGGAAACCGGCTTTTTTTGTCCCTTGTTTCATCTGTAAACAATTAAGAGCTATGTGAAAGGTATAAACCATATCGCCAAAGTTTAACGGCTTGCGCTCATTTATGCGCTTCATCCGGCATGCTCTCATTTTATAAATGTGATGCAATGCCAGGCCATGCCGTATCCTAACGACTGTTAGTTAGTATTGCCTAACGATTGTAAGCTATTGCCTTGCCTAACAAATGTTAGTTAGGCTAACGGTTGTTTGGCTAACAAGTGTTAGGCTAAAAAACTGGCATATAAGATTGGAGCAAAGATTGGAGATAGATTGGCGAAAAGATTGGAGCGAAATTAGAAATGAAAACGAAAACGATTCCTGACAATGCTCATATAATTTCAGCCGTAATTTTAAATGCTTTATAATTTATTCAGTAATTACAAGATAATTACCTGATTATTTTCCAACACATTTTTCAGCATTATTTAGAGAATAATTTGCATAAATTTTTCCGAATTTTTCTGACAAATTTCCTGACCGATTTTCTGACCATTTTCAGACTAAATACTGCCACATTTAGCCATAAAATTGCTATGTTTTTTGCCGACATTTTACCTGACATTTTTGGACATATTTTGTCCTGATTTTCTCCCATAATTCCGACAGAAAATCTGCCAAATTCTCAAAACCGATTTTTCAAAAGTGCCCTTTCTGTTTTTCAAGATTTTTTGGATTTCATTTTTAATTTCATCTCTTGTCCTTCCCGGCTTGACTTCTCATCATGGTGTCTCCTGCATAAAGCTTGCATGTTGGCCATATCAGTTGCTGAACCACCATCCTTAATTCTATGTATATGATCTACTGTGTTTGCCGGTGTCGTTTTGCCTTCCTTGTAACAATGCAGACAGATGCTATTAGGCACAATCTTACCGTTGTCAAGTGTTGTATGGCCTAACATAAATGCCTTACGAAGCTTTGCCCAGGATGAGGAATGATAAAAAGGTTCGTATTTGCGTGGTTTATAGTCTATGACCCAAGGACGCTTAATTTTTTTGATTTGCATATATGTGATGTGAGTAATGTTTAAACCAATTAAATAATCCTATTGCTGATGATTCAAGATAAGACTGATCTCTTGCCGATATCTGCCGTGGAAGAGTCAGGTATTTATTCCTTAATGCCCATTCCATAGCCATTGACTTGTATTCTTCCAATCCTGATGGTTTAAAATGCAAGCTAAATCCTTGCTTTGGCCTGTCAGTAAATGATTGAGTAAATCCAAGTTGCCATAGTAGTTCTTTAAGAAGCGTTTTATTGCCCTTTTTTCGGTGTATAGACTCTTTAATGGACAAGGCAGCCTCTACCAAGGTATGATCTAAAAAAGGCGATCTAACCTCAAGAGAATGGCACATAGAGGCAAAATCCAATGTGCTATTAATATCAAACTGAACAAAGGTCATCAGTTCCGTCCACCGACTGGATGGGTTTCCTTTATACCGCCTTCTGTATTGATTTAATTGACCAAAAGCAGATTCACGAAGCATGTGCATATTTTGCACAGACCCATCAGAATCATCTCCGTGTATGCGATTGTAACCGAAAAACAATTCATCTGCTCCATTTGCTATTACCGCCACCTTTCCGAATTGCTTTGCATACTTTGAAGTAATCCAGGGTATTGCCCCGGCCATTGTAGGTTCTCCGCATTTAATTGTATAATCATCCAGTATATCTTCAATATCATGGTCTGTAGGATCAGCAACCTTAAATTGAAGATTAAACTTATTAGCCACATCTTGTGCGAAATCTATTTCGGGTGACTTTAAATGTATTGCAGTACTCCCTTTAAACCTGGATGCAACAAGTGATGAGTCTATACCTCCGGACAGAAATATGTTCACTGGCACATCTGAAGTTTTTACTCTGTCAATGGCTGAATAAACAAATGTGCTGATGTCTGTTACTGCATCAGTTTTTGGTGTCCAATAGTTTTCAATTGTAAGTTTACCTGTTGCCGGGTTGAAGGTTAGCAGTTCATTTGCGCATAATTTTTTAATGCCACGAAGCAAACGATCGGGACCTACAATGCCTCCTAAATGCCAATATGAGTTTAATGCCTGCCGGTCTAAATCCCATCCGTATTTAAGTTTATATAACAAATTTGGAGTGGAAGAAAACCATAATTCATTTCCTTGCTGATAGTAGTAAAACGGCTTTTGACCAAATCTGTCAACTGAAGCGTAGAATAATTGCTTTTGTTTGTCCCACAGGCCAAATGACCACATTCCGTTGGCTTGGTTGAGTGCATTATTGATGCCTGCTGAATCAATGCAATGCAGCAAGGTCATTGTATCGCCTAATGAATCATGGTAGTCCTTGTCATCATTAACTGCGTAGAATTTAAGTGTTTTGTAATTGTAGATTTCCCCATTGAATGTAATGGTAAGATTTTTATACACCATTGGCTGATTCCCGGCAGATGAAAGGTCAATAATTGACAACCTTGCATGACCGAAAGCATAATTACTACCTATGGCATAATTCTCATAGTCAGGCCCACGATGATGCAAATGG
>JBBAKL010000114.1:0-4627 GCA_040403535.1 Bacteroidia bacterium | reverse complement strand
ACAAGCAAACTTTAACAACATTCAATGTTTACAATACTCGTTCTTATTCCCGGTTGTTACAGTTTCAGGTAACTTAACTTGCATTTAATCTTTATATGATATTTATCAAAAGGCTCTGCTAATTGCAGGGCCTTTTTAATTTTGTACAAATGCAATTCCTTTCTAAAATATCCTCATTTTTTATTGACGCTTATAAACTGGATATAAGAGCTCTGTCATTCATGCGTATTGCGGTGGGGATAGTTGCACTGGCAGACCTCATTATTCGCGTAACATCTCTTAAAGCACATTATACAGCAGAAGGAATTCTTCCGGTTGATTTACTTCTTAAATACGATGAAAAACCATTGCGATGGTCATTTCACTTCCTTAATGACACATTGGCGTTTGAAAGCTTTCTCTTTATTTTACATGCAATTATTATTATTCTGCTTATTGTTGGTTATAAAACAAGAGTAATAACTATACTATCATGGATTTTTCTTACCTCACTCCAAAACCGTAACCCCTTTATTCAGCAAAGCGGCGATGATTTATTACGCCTTGTAATTTTCTGGGGAATATTTATTCCTTGGGGGAATTTTTATTCTATCGATTCAAAAAAAATAATTAACAAGGCAATACATCACAGTTCATTGGCGACATTCGGTTACCAATTTTTAATCTTCTCCGTTTACTTTTTTTCAGCCATCTATAAGAATTCACCCGAATGGCGAACAGAAGGAACCGCCATTTATTACGCGTTAAGTCTGGATCAACTTAGAGTAGGCTTAGGCGATTGGCTCTATCAGCATCCAACGTTAATGAAAATTCTGACTTTCATTGTCTATTATTTGATGGAAATTATAGCGCCTCTTTTACTCTTGATTCCGTTCAGGAATGCGATATTAAGAACGATTGGGGTTATGATGATTATCTTTCTTCATTTAGGAATTGCATCTACCCTGTATGTAGGTTTGTTTTTTGTAATTGGAATAACTACAACACTAGGCCTATTATCCTCAGAGGTAATGGATAAAATTGATTCGCGTATTTTAAAGATTGAGCAATCCTTTGAAAGAACAAACTTCAACTATTCATTACCTACTTCCGTGTTTTACTCGTTGAATATTTTTCTTACAACCGTTTTTGCTTATTGCTTGATGATGAATTTGAGTAATATAACATCGTTCAATTATGTTTTATCGCCAGAAACCCGATACTTTAATAATATTTTTAAGCTGGAACAATTCTGGGGAATGTTTTCCCCGAATATTTACAAAACCGACGGATGGTATGTGTACCGTGGAATAAAATCCAATGATTCGATCTGGGACATTTACAACAACAAACCCGGTCTGGATTTAACCAAACCAACAGATATCGATAAAATGTATGCTACCGACAGATGGCGGAAATTTGCAGAAAATTATCAGAAGAATGATTTCAATTTTATGCGGCCTTATTATTGTCGCTATTTAATAAAAGAATGGAACAAAAAACATCCCGAAAATAAAATTGAAGGATTAAATATCATTTTTATATTAGAGGAAAGTTTACCGGATTACAAATCAAAACCCATTAGTGAGCATAATACATGTTTATGCTACGAGAATGAACCTGTTCAATAAAATATTAAACTACTTAACTTATCTCATCAAAGCCAAAACAGCGCATGGTGTGCACTCACCTTTTGTTTACAAGTTTGTAACGGAATTACTTGAAACAAAAAATGAAGCCTATTATCAGTTTAAAGAATTAGACGAGTTGAGAAAACAACTTTTGCAAGATCAAAACGAAATTGAAATAACCGATTTTGGCGCTGGCTCAAAAGTGTTTAAGGGCAATAAGCGTAAAATTTCAGATATCACCAAACATGGCATCAGCAGCAAAAAGTTTTCTGAATTGTATTTTAAACTCATTAATTTTTGCAACGCCGAATACGTTATTGAATTAGGAACCAGTATCGGATTAAACACAATGTATCTTTCGAAAGCTAATTCAAAATCCAGAATCTATACCATCGAAGGCTGTCCTGCTCTTTCTGAATTCTCTTCGAACCTTTTCAAAAAGCATAAAACCGATAATATTACTCCAATACAAGGAAAATTTGACGACGTGCTTCCTGAATTACTTAACGACTTGCCTAAACTGGACTTTTTTTATATTGACGGAAACCATCAATATGAAGCAACCAAAAAATATTTCGAAATGGCGTTGAAAAAAAAGCACGAGAATTCTGTTTTTATTTTCGACGACATCAATTGGACAGAAGGCATGCAAAAAGCCTGGGAGGAAATAAAAAGTCATCCGGAAGTAACATTAAGCTTAGACTTATTTTATGTAGGCATAATTTTCTTTAGAAAAGAGCAGAAAGAGAAAGAACACTTTACTTTAAAATACTAAAACGTGAAGAACAAAATAAAAACCATGCAATTAGTGTTAGCAATTTCGGTATTGCTTACTGGCATTAAATTCTTTGCCTATTATATAACACATTCCAATTCCATATTAACCGACGCGTTGGAGTCGATTGTGAATTTAATGACCGGTGCTTTTGCCTTATTCAGTTTGTATTATGCTTCACGACCAAAAGACGAAGATCATCCTTACGGTCACGGCAAAATAGAACATTTATCATCAGGTTTTGAAGGAGGCATGATTGTATTGGCAGGCTCAGCAATGATTTACGAAGGTATTAATGCACTAATAGTAAAGCCTGAAATACACGAAGCGGACAAAGGTATTTACCTAATTGTGATTGCAGGCGCTGTTAATCTATTTTTAGGTAGATACTTAGTAAATAAAGGTGAAAAAGAACACTCTCCCGCGCTTCAGGGCGAAGGAAAACATTTAATGTCGGATGCTTGGTCGAGCGTAGCCATTGTTGTAAGTTTAACACTGGTGTATTTCACCAAATGGTATTATGTAGATTACATTGTAAGTATTTTGATGGGCATCTACATTTTACTGGAGGGATTTAAAACCTTGCGTGATTCAGTAAATGATTTGTTAGATAAAGCCGATTTTGAAAAAATTAATCATTTAATTGATTTGTTAAACAAAAACAGAAAAACAGAATGGATCGACGTACACAATTTGCGAGTATTGAAATACGGCGAAACATTACATGTAGATTGTCACATAACTTTACCATGGTATCAGAGCTTAGAAGAAAGTCACTCGCAGGTAGATTCTGTAGAACAGTTAATCAAAAAAGATTTTGACAGAGAAATTGAATTTTTTATTCACGCAGATCCTTGTGTACCGCCAACTTCTTGCTCTGTTTGTCAAATCGGAAATTGTAAAGAACGTAAAGCAGATTTTGTAAAGAAAGTAGAATGGAAAATTGATAATTTATTGCCTGATACCAAGCATAAAGCTTAATAAACAATTCCGCATTAACCCTGGCTGACTGATGAAGTCTCCCCTTCAAACTAAAGTAGGTCAAGAAAAAAAGCAGTAGAAAAAGTTAAGTAAAATGTTATTAGTTTAATCGTATTGCTTAATAACCGTCCTCTGTAAATGTTACATTATCAACATAGAAATTTGGATCCCATATTAATCTTACAGAACATCCCAAGTTTCGTCCCTCATTATAATCACAATACACACTTTTCACTTCCAGCTCTCTCCATTCCAAACAATTATAAATAAATCTTTCATAAGCTAAAGGCAAAAAAGTAGGATCATCGTTATCATTTAAAAGATGTGAAGTCCTAGTCCAAAATTTCGCACAATTATCCGCATTTCTAAATGCTGTATAGTATTCAAGACCCAATGGTGTTCCATCTAAGTCAAAATGTTTTATTGGCTCTCCATTTGAACTCCTATACACTTCATCATATGAATAACCAAATCCTTCATTCCAAATAAATCCGCCAGGCAACATACAGAATCCATAATCATCAGTACCATTATTACTTACCTTTGAATTAAAATACCATCCATAAGTACTTTTGAGTTTTGAAGTATTTTGGCTTCCTCCAACACAATTAATTAATTTTTCAAAATCAGCAACACTAGGAAGTCGCCACTGATCTTGTTCGATATTATAATGTTCTTTAATACAATAATAATTATACAGATAACCGAACTTTTCAGCTTCATTATTCAAATTAAAATTTAAAGCACAACAAATCGGCTTTTTCTTTTCACAAGAACTCTTCCAATATTTAAATTTTTCGTCTTTACTAGATTCATTCTCATAACGATATACTTTCAATTCTTCAATACTTGTACCGTCATTTAATACTTTTATATCAAGATTTTCGGCCATCCAGATTTGGTCACCTATTTTGACAGTATTGTATTCCTTACCTGCAATAATTGCCGTACTGTTAAAGTTCACTATTTTTCTTGTCATAAGGCTCTTTTGTTAAAGTTAATTATTTTACTTCAAGCTAAAAAACTTAGCACTGGTACCTTCAGGAATCGAATCAGAAAGACAAGGGTTTAGGCTCTGTAATCGGTTTATATTTTCAAATATACTAAAATTCTCCGCTTTTTCTGAATGCAATACCTCGTAGTAACGAGGCCTTCCTATTCCGCTCGCAACGAAGCGTAGCCTTGGGAGACATACTAAACTATCACAAAACAAAAAAGCCCCAGATTACTCTGAGGCTTTTATTTAAAATTGGCATCGACA
>JBBAKL010000113.1:0-4721 GCA_040403535.1 Bacteroidia bacterium | reverse complement strand
GGCAAAGTAAAACAAATGTGTTACAAAGCTATTCATCCCGCCGACGATTTAAAGGATTTACCAACGGTAGCAGCTGTTTGTGTGTATCCTAACTTTGTGAATACCGCAAAAAAAGCTTTGGGTGACTCCGGTGTTAAAGTTGCCTCGGTTGCAACCGCCTTCCCAAGCGGAAATTCAACGCTTGAAATTAAATTAAGCGATACCAAGTTAGCTGTTAATGATGGTGCCGATGAAATTGACATGGTAATTAGCCGAGGTGAATTCTTAAAAGGCAACTACAATTTTGTTTACGATGAGATAGCAGCCATTAAAGAAGCTTGCGGGAAAGCACGATTAAAAGTGATTTTAGAAACCGGCGAACTCTCAACATTGGATAACGTTCGTAAGGCCTCCGACATTGCCATCGCCGCAGGAGCCGATTTTATTAAAACCTCTACCGGAAAAATTCAACCGGCCGCTACAATGCCGGTTACACTGGTAATGCTTCAGGCCATTAACGATCACTACCATAAAACCGGTCAGATGATTGGCATGAAACCTGCCGGAGGAATTTCTACAGCTAAGGTTGCTCTTCAATATCTGGTAATGGTACACGAAACTTTAGGAAGTAAATGGCTGAATAACCATTGGTTTCGCTTTGGAGCAAGCAGTTTAGCTAACGACATAATATTACAATTAGGAAAAGAACAAAAAGGGGTTTATTACAGTAAGGACTACATTAGCAACGACTAACAAAGACCTTACTCCTCTTTGCCTTTGAATGAAAATTATAGACATGAACAAAGAAACATCATCAGAATTCTTCAACGACTGGACATACGCTCCTTCGCCAGAGAGTACCGACCACATTAAATTGAATAAACAATATGATTTATTCATTAATGGAAAATTTGTAAAACCAAGTAGTAAAAAATATTTTACCACCATTAATCCGGCCACTGAAGAAAAACTGGCAGATGTGGCTGAAGCTAACGAAAAAGATGTTGATGCAGCAGTAAATGCTGCCAAGAATGCTTACGATAAAGTATGGAAGAAAATGCCAGCCGCTGAGCGTGGTAAATATATTTTCCGGATTGCCCGATTAATTCAGGAACGCGCACGTGAATTTGCAGTTATTGAATCGTTAAATGGAGGGAAGCCAATTCGTGAAAGCAGAGATGTGGATGTTCCTTTAGCCGCTAATCATTTCTTTTATTATGCTGGATGGGCCGACAAACTGGATTACGCCTTTCCAAATAAAAAACCACAATCACTTGGTGTTGCCGGACAAATTATTCCTTGGAATTTCCCTTTACTTATGGCAGCATGGAAAATTGCTCCTGCTTTAGCCACCGGAAACACCGTTGTTCTTAAACCTGCAGAAACTACCCCTCTAACAGCTCTTAAATTAGCAGAACTCATTCGCGATAGCGGATTACCGGATGGCGTAGTAAATATTGTTACCGGATTTGGCAATACAGGTGCTGCTATTGTAAACCATCCAAAAGTAAACAAGATCGCTTTTACCGGGAGTACCGATGTAGGAAAAATAATTCAGAAAGCAACTGCAGGAACCAACAAAAAAATCACACTTGAATTAGGAGGTAAAGCTGCCAATATTATTTTTGATGACGCTCCAATTGACCAGGCAGTAGAAGGAATTATCAACGGCATTTTCTTCAATCAGGGTCATGTTTGCTGCGCAGGTTCCCGATTGTTTGTTCAGGAAAATGTTGCGAATGTAGTGATTGAAAAGTTAAAACAACGTTTGGAAACATTAATCGTAGGCAATCCACTCGATAAAAACACAGATATCGGAGCTATTAATTCTCGTGAACAACTACAAAAAATAAATGACTACATTAAAATAGGTATTGATGAAGGCGCTGAAATGTATCAAAGCTCGTGCACAATTCCATCCAAAGGATTTTTCTGCAAGCCTACTTTATTCCTTCACACTTCGCAATCCCATCGTATTGTACAGGAAGAAATATTTGGTCCCGTTTTAGCTATTCAAACTTTCCGTACCATCGAAGAAGTTATTGAAAAGGCCAACAACATACCTTACGGATTAAGTGCAGGTGTTTGGACCGATAAAGGCTCTAAAATATTTAACCTGACCACTAAACTTCGCGCCGGTGTTGTTTGGGCCAACACTTACAACAAATTTGACCCCGCTTCTCCTTTTGGCGGATATAAAGAAAGTGGTTTTGGACGAGAGGGTGGATTACACGGATTAATGCCTTACTTACAATTCTAATTATGTCGAAAGAATTTAATCAGGTAATGTTAGATATAAATCGCAGGATATTTAAACCTGTGTATTTTCTTTGTGGAGAGGAGCCTTATTACATTGATCAGATATCCGACAAACTTGAGAAATCGGTACTCGATGAAAACGAACGCGAGTTCAACCAAACAGTAGTTTATGGAAAAGACACCGATCTTGCTACTATCTTATCCTTAGCAAAACAATTCCCAATGATGAGCGAATATCAGGTGGTGATTGTTAAGGAAGCTCAGAATATTAAGGAATTAAATAAAAGTGCCGGCGGTGATGATGAAGATGAAGGAAAATCATCAGCAGGCAAATCCAATGCTGCTGCTCAGTTTCTACATTATGTACAAAATCCGCAACCAACTACAATTTTAGTTTTTTGCTATAAATATAAAACACTAGATAAACGTAGCGCGATTGCAAAAGCTATTCAGAAAAACGCAGTTTATTTAGAATTTAAGCCACTCTATGATAATCAAATTCCGGATTGGATTAACTCACACATTAAAGAAAAAAAATACAGTATAAATCCTAAGGCTACTTTTTTATTGGCAGAATCACTGGGCAATGACTTGTCTAAAATTGTGAATGAGATTGAAAAACTCACCATCAATTTAAAGGAAGGTGGAGAGATCACAGCGGAAATGGTTCAGGATAATATTGGCATCAGTAAAGAATATAATATTTTTGAATTTCAAGAAGCGCTTGCAAAAAAAGATATTCTGAAAGCCAATCGTATTATTAATTTCTTTGCAGCAAATGAAAAAGAACATCACCCTATAATGATATTGGGATCCTTATATGGTTACTTTACAAAAATATTACGTTATCATTTTTTGGCAGACAAAAGCAAATTTGCAGCAGCCCAGGCATTAGGCGTAAATCCTTTTTTTGTTGATGGCTATGCAAAAGCAGCCCTGAATTACAACACAGGAAAGCTTAAGTTGATTTTTGGATACCTTAAAGAATGTGATTTAAAAACAAAAGGAGTAAACAACGGCGGTACTTCCAATGGTGAGCTACTTAAAGAACTTGTCTTTAAAATACTTCACTAAAATCGCTTTCGCGGATTAAATGGCTTAGTAGGCTTTTCAATATTGGTAAGAATGCTCTTGTATTTCGATTCGTTACCCAATAATTCTGTTGCCAGTTTAATTTCCGGATCGTTCTTAATACTTTGTTCGATACGGCCATTCTGATAATAGTAACGAGAAGCAATTTCCTCTTCTATAAATTGTTTTATTTCTGATTTAAACTTCATCAAATCGTCTTTTTTATCAGCCTGCATCTTTGATACCAGGCTCTCGTATTCCGATTTAATGTTATCGTAATACTTTTCGTCTTCAGCCTGTTTTTTCAGATCGTCTAATGCTTTTTCGCTGTCTGTCTTATAACTCACGTCCTTATCTTTCAGATAGGCTATAAAGTCATTGTATTCAGCATCGGTTAGTTGAAAATCTTTCACCGCTGCAATTTTATCATGTTTCAAAACATACTGAGTAACATAATTAAAAATGTGGTTTTTGCTTAGTAAGGCAATTGCAATATGACTTAGTTTTTGTTCCAGGCCAGCTACGTCCGGCATAACACCTGCACCATCGTATACAATTCTTCCTCCTTTTGTTTTAAATGCTGTGATAAGAGAATCAGGAACTTTTTCTACACGCCCATCTTCGTCTTTATGCGAATAATCTAAAGCCTGAATGCAACGCCCGCTAGGAATATAATATTTAGCTACTGTAACTTTTAATTTGGCATTGTAAGTCAGGTCGCGGGTTTGCTGAACCAATCCTTTTCCATATGAGCGCTGACCAATTAAAATCCCACGATCTAAATCCTGTAAAGATCCTGCCACGATTTCAGATGCTGAAGCGGAATTTTCATCTATTAAAACCACAACAGGAATATCCGTATCAATAGGATTGTTTAATGACGAATAGGTTTTATCCCAGTCAGAAACTTTTCCTTTTGTAAAAACAACCTCTTTTCCTTTTTCAATAAAAATATTTACAATGTTTACCGCCTCTTGCAATAAACCACCCGGATTGCTGCGTAAGTCTAAAACCACCGATTTGCAGTTTTTTTCTTTCAATTTCAATAATGCATCTTTCACCTGACCGCTGCAGTTTTCTGTAAAGCTGGTTAATTTGATGTAACCGGTTTTATCATTTAGCATACTGAAATATGGAACCGCTTTTACTTTAATCTCCTCGCGCATTAGACTTAACTCTACGGGAGTGGTTTGACCCGGATGAATAACTTTAACTTTTAAAGGTGAGCCTGCCTGACCTTTGAGCAAAGGACGCACATCATCCGATTTTTTACCTTTCACAGATTGTCCGTTAACTTCTAAAATTTCATCGCCTGCTTTAATACCTGCTCGATGTGCAGGAAACCCTTCATAAGGATCTATCACAATAATTTTATTATCGATATCCGTTACAAGTGCCCCTACCCCGCCATA
>JBBAKL010000112.1:0-4824 GCA_040403535.1 Bacteroidia bacterium | reverse complement strand
TACTCAATTGGGAACTTATTGGATGAGAAATTAATTCTCGTTTTGTTTTTTGTTGTTGCAGCCAAGTTATTTAAAGTTAAGTTAGTTAAAGATTAAAGAACCAAAGTACGAGTTGAAAGAAATACAAATGGGAAAGGGCCATAGTTAATGGCCTTTTCCCTATTATGTAGTTAATTACTTAATTTCAACTTTAGCACCAGCTTCTTCTAAAGCTTTCTTAATAGATTCTGCTTCTTCTTTTGCAATACCTTCTTTTACAGCCTTAGGAGCGCCATCTACTAAATCTTTAGCTTCTTTTAAGCCAAGACCAGTTAAATCTTTAACAACTTTTACTACGCCTAATTTACCAGCGCCAGCATCAGTTAAAATTACGTCGAATGAAGTTTTAGCAGCAGCAGCATCGCCACCTGCGCCTGCACCACCTGCAACTACTACAGCTGCAGCAGCTGGTTCGATACCGTATTCGTCTTTTAATATTTTTGCTAATTCTTGTACATCTTTCACTGTTAAGTTAACAAGTGTTTCAGCTATTGATTTTACGTCTGCCATTTTATTATGGTTTTAAATTTTAATAATTAATTAATTGTTTTTTGTTTGATTGTTTTGTATTAACACTTATGCAGCTGTTGCTTCGTCGCCACCTTTTTTGTTTTCTAATCCACCCAATACACGTTGGATTGGTGATTGTAATAACATAATAATGTCGCCAATTAATTCGTTCTTCGACTTCAATGAAGCTAATGCGTCTAATTGATTGTCGCCGATATAAATTGTTTCTTCAACATAAGCTGCTTTTAAAGCCGGTTTAGAATCCTTCTTACGGAATTCCTTAATTGCTTTCGCCGGTGCGTTTGAAGTTTCAGTAAACATCAAAGCAGTTTCTCCCTTTAATGCAGGAATTAACTCTGCTAAATTACTGTCGTTAGCACGCTCAATTGCTTTTTTAAGCAACGTGTTTTTAACTACAGTAATGCTTACCTTTTTTTCAAAACATACTTTGCGAAAAGCATTAACTTTTTCAACTGTTAACGTTGAACAATCTGCTAAATAGATTTTGTTGTTAGCATTTAATTTCTCAACTAACTCATCTATTACTTTTGTTTTTTGCTCTTTATTCATTTTAGCAGTTTTGATTATTAGTTGAATAATTTGGTATCGATAATAATACCCGGACTCATTGTGCTACTCATTGTTACAGATCTCATGTAAGTACCTTTAGCACTAGACGGCTTTAATTTGATAACTGCCTGAATTAATTCATTTGCGTTTTCTTCAAGCTTCTGTACATCGAAAGAAACTTTTCCAACACTTGCATGAATAATACCTGCTTTATCAACTTTAAAGTCAATTTTACCGCCTTTTGAATCTTGTACCGCTTTACCAACTTCCATGGTTACAGTTCCGGTTTTTGGGTTAGGCATTAAACCACGAGGGCCTAATACACGACCTAAAGCACCTACTTTACCCATTACTGAAGGCATAGTAATAATTACATCTACATCGGTCCAACCTCCTTTGATTTTCTCAATGTATTCATCTAATCCAACGTAATCAGCACCAGCTGCTTTAGCTTCAGCTTCCTTATCAGGAGTAACAATAGCTAAAACACGCACAGTTTTTCCAGTACCATGTGGTAAAGAAACGATACCGCGTACCATCTGATTAGCTTTCTTTGGATCAACTCCTAAACGGATCGCTAGATCCACAGAAGCATCAAATTTAGTGGTAGTAATATCCTTAACCACTTTTGCAGCTTCCGCAAGGGAGTAAGACTTGTTCTGGTCGAATTTCGCCATAACAGCCTTTCTTTTTTTAGTCAACGTTGCCATTTTTTAAGCTAGTTTTTAGTTAATAATAATTTAGTTTAGAAAGGTTTGTCACCTGACACAGTTACACCCATACTACGTGCAGTACCAGCAACCATGCTCATTGCACTTTCAATTGTAAAACAATTCATGTCTACAATTTTATCTTCTGCAATTTTGCGAATTTGATCCCAAGAAATAGAACCAACTTTCTTACGGTTACTTTGTCCTGAACCACCTTTAATTTTGGTAACCTCCATAATTTGAGCAGCTACTGGTGGACGTTTGATAATGAAATCAAAAGTCTTATCAGAGTAAACATTAATGATAACAGGTAATACTTTACCTTGTTGCTCCTGAGTTCTAGCATTAAACTGCTTACAGAACTCCATAATGTTAACACCCTTGGCACCTAAAGCCGGACCAATTGGAGGCGATGGGTTAGCAGCTCCACCTTTAATTTGCAACTTTACAATTGCTGATAACTCTTTTGCCATTTTTATATGTTTTTATTTGTAATTTGATAAAGTCAAAGTCTCACCCATTGCTTTATCCTTTTTATTGTCGGCTTTTCGAATTGGTTCCGGTATTTAGCCGGAGATTTTACTTTGAGTTGGAAGCAGCAAAGCGTCTCATGTTCCAAATTCTACTTAACCTTCAATGTTTTTATTCTCTTTCAACTTCGCCGTAATTTAACTCAACCGGAGTTTTACGACCGAAAATTTTAACGGTAACTTTAATCTTTTTCTTCTCTTCGTTCACTTCTTCAATGATTCCATTAAATCCGTTAAACGGACCATTAATTACCTTCACAGATTCTCCAACTACATAGTTGGTAGTAACAGTACCTTCAGCCTCTGTTAACTCATCTACTTTTCCTAAAATACGGTTTACTTCAGATAAACGCATTGGCACAGGATCTCCGCCTTTTGTTTCACCAAGAAAACCGATAACACCGGTAATGTTTTTAATAATATGAGGAATCTCTCCTATCAATGCCGCTTCAATTAAAACATAACCCGGATAAAACGAACGCTCTTTAGCTATCTTTTTACCATTACGGATCTGAATAATTTTTTCAGTAGGAATCAATACCTGTGAAACGTAATCATTAAGCTTTAATCGATTAATTTCAACTTCAATGTATTGTTTAACTTTTTTCTCCTGACCGCTAATAGCACGAACTACATACCATTTTTTAGCTGATGTTGAAGTGTCTTGTTTTACCTGATCTACCATGTCAATAATGTTTTAAATAAAAATTATAAACCATTAATCATTTGATAAGCTAATTCCATTAGTTTACCAAAAGCAGAATCCATGGCGAAAACCACTAAAGCAATTAAAATTGAAGCTACCATTACAACCATAGCACTTCCTTGCAATTCCTGCCATGTTGGCCAACTAACCTTAGTTACCAACTCATTGGTAGTCTCTTCGAAATATGTCTTTATTTTACTCATATTCTTTTTTTTTGCACGGGCAGAGAGATTCGAACTCCCATCAACGGTTTTGGAGACCGCTATTCTACCATTGAACTATGCCCGTATGTGTTCAACGCTTATAAAAAACTGTGCTAATTACCTTCAAAAATGGCTGAAAAAACAGCTGCTTCTATAAACAGCAAAATGGCAAGCCCGATAAAGGGCTGCCATTTTGCCTATATATAAACTATGGCAATTAATCTAAAATCTCAGTTACCTGACCAGCACCAACTGTACGTCCACCTTCGCGGATTGCGAAACGTAAACCTTTATCCATTGCAATTGGGTTGATCAAAGATACAGTGATTGTAACGTTATCACCAGGCATAACCATTTCACGACCTGATTCTAATTCGATCTCTCCTGTAACATCAGTTGTACGGAAATAGAATTGAGGACGGTATTTATTATGGAATGGAGTGTGACGACCACCTTCTTCTTTTTTCAAGATATAAACCTCAGCCTTAAATTTAGCATGTGGTTTTACTGAACCAGGTTTTGCGATAACCATACCACGACGGATATCTTTTTTCTCGATACCACGTAATAATAAACCTACGTTATCTCCAGCCTCACCGTAATCAAGGATCTTACGGAACATTTCTACACCTGTTACAGTTGAAGAAAGTTTTTCAGCTCCCATACCAATGATATCAACTGCATCGTTAGAGTTGATTACACCAGTTTCGATACGACCTGTAGCAACAGTACCACGACCAGTAATAGTGAATACGTCTTCAACAGGCATCAAGAACGGCTTATCTTTATCACGTGGAGGAAGAGGGATATACTCATCAACCGCGTTCATTAATTCCATGATTTTATCAACCCATTTTGGGTCTTTGTTTAATCCACCTAAAGCAGAACCACGGATGATTGGAGTGTTATCACCATCAAACTTATAGAATGATAATAATTCACGTACTTCCATTTCAACTAAGTCTAATAACTCAGCATCTTCAACCATGTCAACTTTGTTCATGAACACAACAATACGAGGTACACCTACCTGACGAGCTAAAAGGATATGCTCGCGAGTTTGTGGCATTGGTCCGTCAGTTGCAGCTACAACTAGGATAGCACCGTCCATCTGAGCAGCACCTGTAACCATGTTTTTTACGTAGTCAGCGTGGCCCGGACAGTCAACGTGCGCATAGTGACGTTTTTCTGTTGCGTACTCAACGTGTGAAGTGTTGATTGTAATACCGCGTTCTTTTTCTTCAGGAGCGTTATCAATTGAAGAGAAGTCGCGTAATTCTGCTAAACCTTTGTCAGCTAATACAGTTGTAATAGCAGCAGTTAAGGTAGTCTTTCCGTGGTCAACGTGACCAATAGTTCCAATGTTTACGTGTGGTTTGGAACGGTCGAATTTTTCTTTTGCCATAGTAGTTAATTTACTTGTTTGTTATTTTGTTTATATATATTAGTTTATAACTAATCTCTTTTAAATATTGAGCTTCACTTACGTTAGCTCAACTTTGAGCTGTTGAGCAGGATTGAACTGCCGACCTCTTCCTTACCAAGGAAGTGCTCTA
>JBBAKL010000111.1:0-5716 GCA_040403535.1 Bacteroidia bacterium | reverse complement strand
TCAGTCCAAATAAAGAAACACTTACCGTGCCGGTTTGCAAACTGCACGAGCCTTTGCTTACGGTTAAAGTGTATATGGTAGTGGTTGTTGGATTAGCCACCGGATTGGGTGCAGTTGGATTGTTCAATCCCGTTGCAGGCGACCAGTTAAAAGTAATTCCTGAAGCCGTTGCATTAATAGGATTACCTAAAACAATGTTAGAGGCATTTCCGGGACAATAAGCGGTGTCTTTGCCGGCGGTATAAATACTTAGGTTAGGAACACTAATAAAAACAGAATCTCGCGCCAAACTATCGTTTGAATCGCGAACTTCTAATACATAATAACCACTATTGCTAACAGTTAAGGTAGGATTTGCAACTGATGAGTTGTTTAATCCGGCTGTAGGTGTCCAATTAAATATATATGGTGAAGTTCCGCCGGTAGCAGGTATTGAACTTCCTAAGGTAACAGTAGCTCCGGGACACAAGGTGAAATTGTTACCGGCATTGGCTTGCAATGGCGACTGGGCGAAATAGTGTACACTCAGTAGTGTAAGAAAAATTAATATGGAAATTTTCTTTCGCATGCTTTGTTCAAATTTACGAAATAATCAGGAAGCAGGCTTCTTGAAAGAAAAGTATTAAGAGCTTTTCAAATGTGAACGCAACCAGTTAACGGCCTCGTTTTTATTGGTAAATGATTTTGTAAGGATATATGGTTTGTTGATTTTTAAATAAAGATTGACTACCAGTTTACTACCTAATGAATCACAAATGAGCGCTTTTGCGATGGTGTTTTGTGCAAATTCTTTGCTGGCAGTAAGTTCTTTGGCTTCTTTTGAAATGCTGGCTAAGTGCCCTGATACTACCAATACAGTGTATGGTTTTCCATTTGCAAGGCTTTTATTGGCTTCTTTTAGCTGAACTATATCAACAAGATCAACGTGCTTCATTGGTTTAATAAAGTTTTCAATAATACCGTCTTCAAGAAGCATTACTTCGAATTTATCCAAATCAATACGCAAATCCGTAGTTGTAGTCATTTATTATAAAATAAAGATAATAAAAGAATCCAAATTCCAATGAAGAGCAAAAAAAAATCCCTTCATTACTGAAGGGATTTTTATTTTCTAATCTGTAAGATTATTTTACGTGCTTAGAAAGAACTTTTGCAAGTTCGAACATAGAAATTTGACCTTTACCGCCAAATACTACTTTTAACTTAGCGTCTGCATTGATCATACGCTTGTTTTTCTTGTCTTGCAATCCGTTTTTCTTAATGTAATCCCAGATTTTCTTAACAACTTCTGTTCTTGGACGAGCCTGGCTTCCGATTACGTCAGCTAAAGCTGCGCTTGGAGTTAAAGGCTTCATGAAAGCTGCGTTAGGCTTTCTTGCTGATTTTTTCTTAGCTACTTTCTTTTTAGGAGCAGCTTTCTTTTTAGGAGCAGCTTTCTTCTTAGGAGCTGCTTTTTTCTTAGTTGCTTTTTTTGCCATGATTAATAGTTTTTGTTTTTAATTATGACTCAAAAATAGATATAAAGTTGAATCCGCAAAAATATTTCAGAGGGAAAATCAATAATAGTATTAACAAAATAATAACAATTTCAGAGGAGGAATGAATTTTCTTCCTCTGAGAAATTAAAAAATGAAATAAAACAAGATCCAAAAAACACGTTTTTCAGAGGGAAAACGTGTTTTTTTATCATAAAAACACAACTGGTTTTATGATTTCAGTTGTTAACAATTGTATTTTTCATTGTTGAATACTTTGCTCGTTATAGGTGTTTTTAATAAAAAACTGTTTTTTTCAGTTGTGATTTGATTGTTTTAAGAGGGAAGCAGGTAGAATAATTCACGATTTCCGCCTATAAATGGTATAATTTACCACTGAAAAAAAGATAAAGTCAAAACATAAACTTTTCAATTACGAGTAATAAATAGGTCAATCACATTGTACATTGATACAAATGTATGGTGTATTATATACTATTTTATAAAAGTATTTTATCCGGGAATTTGTTTTCCAGTAACAACAGATTGTCTTGTATGAGGGAGGATAGGTTAGAGGAGAGTTGCGCAATTCCTCCACCGATAGCATAGTAATTAAGGGGGGTGATTCTTCCATCCTAAAACACACCAGCCTCTTTCAAGTAATTCATTTATGTTGTTTAAGTCATTTTTTATTATCTCAATATGACTTTTATTTCCGAATTCCGAGTAGGACATAGTGGTGATGGCGGCAATTCTTAGTTTATTGCATAAATAATTATAATTACCGGCTAGTAATAATTCCATCTCATGCATAACGGCAACCTGATTGGCACCATTAATATTGGTTTTCCAGTTTCCCTGGCTGTAACAGTTATTTAATGCTATTGTTTGGTCATAATTGGCCGAGTAGGCAATGGCAATACCAGAACAGGCTGCTAACATGAGTAATTCTACGGCTTTTTGTAATATGCGTGTGGCTTGTTTGGATGCCGTTATAATCTGGCCGTTTTCCTGAAAAGGCAGATTTGTGCTTTTATAGAGAAGTTTAAAATCCCTAATATGATCCATATTATTTTTGTACAGTTCTTCATTTTAAATTCTCATATTAAAATTAAATGATAAATCATTTAAATATCTAGGAAAAATACCGATACTACCAAAACACATCATTGTTTCGGGCAATTGTAACCGCCGAGCTGTCTTTGAACACATAAAATAAGTGCCTATAAAATTCCTTGTCCGAGTCAAAACTGTAAAGACTATAACCAAGGATTTTCTTCTCAATAGTATAATCTTCTTTATTTAAATACCATTGTTCGTAAAACTCAACCCTGTCAATGGAATTAATCCTGCTTGTAGAATCACAAAACCATTTTTTTACTATGGTTTCGTTTCCATTAGAATCATGCTCATACGTGTCAATACTATCACATAATGTGTATATAGCCCTTAAATCGTTCTTACTTGCTTTTTTAGCATCAAAGGTGTAAACGTAACTACCGGGATTATTTAAATATTCCTTCACTCCATATAAAAACATGTTGAATTCTTTCTTATTCATATATTTTATATCATCTTTGCTATTCCTGTAATAATTTCCTAAAGTCATATAGTCGTAATTATTGGCTAATACATTTAGCTTATTGGTATCCAATAAAATAATATTACTGGCCATGCATTCCTTAATAACTATTTTTTCTTTTGAATTACTTTCTTGATTTTGGCATCCGAATACAACGAAAACCAATAAAATATTAAGATACTTTTTCATATTATTATTTTTTAGCGTTATTGAATTGTATAAGATACGGATGGTAAGGCAATGACACGACCATCAGGGGCTTTTACTTTTATATCCTCAATATATAACTTGTCACCGGCATTGCAATTCATTAGAAAGGATTTTGATTCCCCTGATATTACAGAACCATTTATTCTTCTGGACATAAATGTTCCTTCCTTTAAATTTATACGAGACAATTCGAAGCTAAGAATACTGTATGAAATATTAAAGTCAAAGTTCTCTATTGTACATCCTACACCTGTAACTCCTGCCAAATCTGCTTTTTTTATCTTTCCACCTTTCTTTCCCGCCAATGAAATATAAGGTAAGGGTATCCGCTTTACTCTATAAATGCGACTGCCCACTACCTTTTTACCATTGTAGGCGTTTAAGGTCAATGTTGAGTTATTACCTAATGGAATTAAATAATAAAGCAATTTATTGGCTTTAATTATTTTAGAGTCCTTGGCAGATAAACTATCCACTGAAGAACAGGAAATAATCCTTACCGGGTTCTCTATTCCTGCATAAACGACGTTCATTTTTTCCAACTCAAATCCTATTATCTCCTGAGACTTCAGTTGATTTAAAAAACAAATTATTAAGAGGATGGCTTTTATATGTTTTATTGATTTTTTCATGACTTATATTAAAAATGTATTAAACAAATATTAGTTACAGACTATAAAACCTTTTTTTGATTATTAATTCATCTACTCTTTAGGAATTAGATACCGAAAGCTGTCTTAATGTCCTGGACGGAAGTGATTTTTGATTTGGGCTTAAAACAAATAGGTGTAATTTTATTTAATGTATTCTCTTTTGTTAGTTTACGTAACTCTTTACTACTTACAGTTGCCAGTATGTCTCCTTTTAGCACCGTATATAAGCATGCACTTGAGTCATTGCATAAGGTGAATTGCACATTATTTGTAAGTGTATAATCTATAATTATTTTTTCTTTTCTACTAACATAGAAAAACTTTTCAGGAACAAATTCCTTGTTATCTTCCGGAAAAATAAACTTTGCGTTCACGGCAAACATTTCAGGGTTCTTGTAAAATTTATCACAATTATAAATTCCGAAAGCACTCACCTCAAGTGTTTTATAAACGTCTTTCATTGTTGCCAGTGCCTCTTCACCCTTAGATACCTCTTCCATAGCGGTATTATAATTTTTACCCCACATCTCCGGATCGTATTTAAACATACTTTTAATAGTCATAATTGCTCTTACTCGGGCTTTGAACACGGTAGGTTTCTTCTTACCATCACTTATAGATAATTCATAGATATTATTATCAATATTCTTTAATAAAGCGCGTTTGTTTTTTACCCAATTCGGAAAGGTGACTTTCTGTAAATTTTCCCATATAACCCTTTCTGCAGGTACCTCTAAACGGTTTATTTTCACCCCGTCATAAGCATACACATCTAAAGTTTTTACTCCATATTTTAAAAGGCCGGACGGTAAAGGCTTTTTAGGGTTTTCAAGATAGGCCTGTATTTTATCGTAATTCTCGTTTAAATATATATCCAAAAATGAGTTACCACTTAAAGTGAAAAAATCCTTCCCCATGAATGGCATCGCAGATTTTAACTTTTTAATTTGTTTGTTTAATTCAATTTTAGCTTCATTTTCTTTACTTATTTCTTCTCCGCTATACACCCATTGTTCGGATTTAGTATTTAAATAAAAACTTGAGAAACCGTTACCGCTAACATTGGAAGCCAACTCAACCTTAACAGGAGAATCAGGGTTAATTCTAATATATTGATGGTTTGAACTATCCAGTATAAGTTCAAACATTCCTGCCGACTTAAAAGGATTTTTAATTCCTGATGAGGAATCAGAGTACACCATTGGTATTCCGGCAGCCAATATTTCAGCAGGATCCATGAACTCACGGTAACTTAACTTGATGGCTTTATTAAAGGGTTTACCTATAGAATCAATAAAACTTGATTTGCTTATAATGATTTTGGTCCCGCCAACCATGTTTATCACTGTATCCCTTCCTGCATTTACACTTAACTTTTCAAACGGGACATTTACAGCCTCAAAGGGTGAATTTACTTTATAATTTTGTGCCGATGATTGAATCTTTAATCCTAAATCAGAATTAGCTTTTTTGGTATCACATGATACAATTGTCAGACTCAAAAGAATCATAGCATTAATAAAAATGCATTTATTTACTTTTTTCATGGGATAGGTTTTAAAAGGTTAGGTATAATTATCTCATGTTTTTAATGATTTTCTGAATAATAATAGTTTGACACATCACAATAAGCATACTGAGCACCGTTATATTTTAATCCATATGGGAAAAGGCGCTTGTCTGCTTTTTTAATTAATTCATCCCTTGATTGATAAAATCCGGAGTTATAAGCCGTGGCGTATAACAGTAACTTATTTTCAACTGATACTTCATTGCTATCTAAAAATCTTTTATCA
>JBBAKL010000110.1:0-5927 GCA_040403535.1 Bacteroidia bacterium | reverse complement strand
TGCGTTATTGGGGTTGGCTACTAGAGTATAACCTAATTTGTAATTGTTAGGGGATGGGACTGAAACAGGATTGACCAATAAGTCATAGTATTGAAAACTGGCTCCTTTATTATACGATTTTGCAAAATATATTTTCGGGAAAACCGATTGAGAAGTTAAGTAGCTTGGATAGGCAATGCACAAGGCGCCATCGGCAGCAACACAAAGTGCCGCCATCGGTTCTTGTATTACAGGCCCTATTAGGTGATTTATTGTGTCAATGTAGCGGTATGTACTCCAATTGGCTCCGCTATCGGCAGAAGTCTTTAAATAAGCTCTGTTGGGGGACGGAATCCATGGTGCAGGTTTTGTAGTCATATAAAAGCTGCCCTGAGTAGTTGTGGTAGAGTTATCGACTGCCAGCCACGGACGGTCTAATGGTACTTTTGTAGGGTCTTCGGTATTGGCATTCCAGGCACGGGTAGGTGTACTCCAGGTGATGCCTCCGTTTAACGAGTGAGTAATATATACACCTCCGGAATCAGGACTTTGTCGGTAGTCGATATACGATAAATAAACAATACCGTTTTTTCTAAAACACATCGAAACATCTGCCGATCCCCAGGTAGAAGAGAGGTGAGGGTGGTTATAGGTGCTGCCCCAGGTTTGTCCGCCATCAAAACTTACTTTAGATTTTATTGTCATTTTAAATGCGGTGGTAATATCTAACGCCATCCATGCGATAATGATATTATTCGGGTTTTTTGGATTTATGGCTAGAAATGGTTCTCCACCAAAAACTGTAGTATTAGAAATATTGATGTTTGCAGGCTGGCTGAAGCTTTTGAAAAAGGTGATGATGAAAAGGAAAAGGAATGTTTTTTTCATTTTTATTTTTTTATTTGACTCCGATGAAGAAAGAAAGTTTAATATATATCAATAAAAAACCCCGGATTTACCGGGGTTAATTTTTAGTTGCTAATGCTAATTTTCTTTTCTAATTCTTCGATATAGGCTTTAAAGCGTTTATCGGTATCCATTAGATTGTTTACTGTACGGCAAGCGTGTAAAACGGTAGCGTGGTCTTTACCGCCGCAATGCATACCAATGGTTGCTAAAGATGACTTAGTCATGTTTTTAGCAAAGTACATGGCAATTTGACGGGCCTGAACAACTTCACGTTTACGGGTTTTCGATTTCATTGTATCGATTGCTAAATCGAAATAATCGCAAACCACTTTTTGTATATAATCGATAGAAACCTCGCGAGCGGTGCTCTTAACGAATTTATCGATCATGTTTTTAGCTAACTCCAAAGTAATCGTTTTCTTGTTTAAAGAAGACTGAGCTAATAAAGAGATTAATGCGCCTTCTAATTCGCGAACGTTAGAAGTGATGCTGTAAGCTAAGTATTCAATTACTTCTTTCGATAACTGAATTCCTTCGTTGTAAATTTTCTTTTCAAGGATAGCAATACGGGTTTCTAATCCCGGAGCTTGTAAATCTGCGCTTAAGCCCCATTTGAAACGGCTTAATAAACGCTGCTCGATACCTTGGATATCAACTGGAGCACGGTCGGCAGTTAAAATAACCTGCTTACCTAATTGGTGTAAGTGATTAAAGATATGGAAGAATACATCCTGTGTTTTATCTTTACCCGCAAAGTACTGTACGTCGTCAATAATTAAAACATCAATCATTTGATAGAAATGAACGAAGTCGTTTTGATTATTGTTACGGATTGATTCGATGAATTGAGTAATGAATTTTTCAGACTGAACATAAAGAACAGTTTTGTTAGGGAAATTCTTTTTTACTTCTATACCGATAGATTGTGCTAAGTGAGTTTTTCCTAAACCAACCCCCCCATAAATTAATAAAGGATTAAAAGCGTTTCCACCCGGCTTTTGTGCAACCGCATAACCTGCGCTGCGCGCCAAACGGTTACAATCACCTTCTACAAAATTCTCGAAACTATAGTTAGGATTTAATTGAGATTCTACCTGAACCTTTTTTAAACCCGGAATTACAAATGGATTTTTAATAGGGTTGTTGCTAACATCAATCGGCATAGAAACCGATGGGTTTTTTAAGTTAGTGCTGATGTTGGGTAATTTAAAGGTAATTGGTGTTTCAGTTTTTCCTGTTCCGTTATCCATTACGATATTGTACTCCAATCTTCCTTCAGCGCCAAGTTCTTTACGAATAACTTTTTTAATTAAAGTAATATAATGCTCTTCCAGCCATTCGTAAAAAAATTGTGAGGGAACTTGAATTGTTAATGTCGTATCAGAAAGCTTTACGGGTTTAATTGGTTCGAACCATGTTTTAAAATTTTGTGGGCTCACATTATCCTTCACAACTTCCAGACAATTGCTCCAAACCTGTTCTGCTGTCTTCTCCTTCATAATTCAAAAATAGTTTTTAATAATATGTTGTTTATAGTAATTAACGCTTATTTGTTTGTAAATATACAGTCTTTATTTATTTACGCAACAAAAAAACCAAAAAAAAATTTCAGAAAATTTTTCTGAATTTTTTGGTTATTTAAATTTTTTGATTAGTAGAGTTAGAGAGCAATTTTTTATTTGTTTCAGAAAAAAATATTTCTAGTTTTCCGAGCCAAATTCCTGCCCATCCTACTTGTGTAATTAATATTTCTTTACCATCTGAGTTCGTGAGTTTTACAGGTGTATCTAAAAACGTATGTGTGTGTCCGCCAATGATCAAATCAATGTTTTTCGAATGAGCGGCAAGTGTTACGTCGGATATTTTTTGTGAATCGTATTTGTAGCCTAAGTGACTCAAACAGATGATGTAATCACATTTTAAATTATTTTTTAAATGATGTGCCGTAGAATTTGCACAATCCAAAGGATTGTTATATTTTATACCTCCGAAAAGTTTTTTATCTACCAATCCTTCCAGTTCAATCCCAACGCCAAGTACACCAATTTTCACTCCGTTTTTCTTGAAAATTTTAAAAGGTAAAATTTTATGATTTATGTCAGTTTTACTGAAATTGTAATTACAATTTACAAATGAAAAACCGGCGTGGGGCATTTGTTGCAAGAGGTTTTCTATTCCTAAATCAAAATCGTGATTGCCTAACGTAACCACATCGTATCCCATTTGCGTCATCAGTTTGTATTCGATTTCTCCTTTATAAAAATTAAAATACGGAGTTCCTTGAAAAATATCTCCGGCATCCATCACTAATACATTTTCTTCTTGTTGCCTGATATTACGAATGAGTGTTGCGCGTTTTGCAAAACCACCCTGACCTGCAAATTTAGGATCATTATCCGGAAACGGTTCTATTCTGCTATGCTGATCATTGGTGTAGAGCAAAGTCAGTTTTTTCACCTTTTTTTCTTTAACCAGTTCGGCAGAATACGAATGAAATCCGGCAAGCGCAACCGCTCCTCCAAAAAAATATTTTAAAAAATCTCTTCTATCTTGAAACGGAAATTCGCCCATTTTTAAAAGGTACTATATGTAAATTTTTATTAGTTAAATAACGACAATAATCAATGATGGCATCCCGCAATTTAATACCGGTATTTGAATAATAAAGCGGATTAGAAAAAAATGTGCAATTGTCGCCACCATTGGCTAAAAAGTCGGTCGTAATAATGGTGTATTCCGAATTTTCATTCAAAATTTCACCATGAATTTTTAAATTAATTCCATTTTTTTTGTCGCAATAAAACTCCAGATAATTGGTAAATAATTTCCCGTTGTCACAAAAATAATTGACAGCTTCTTTTAACTTGGCCGGATTTAATTTTAATATTACAATTTCATTATCAAAAGGCATTAATTCGTAAATAGTTCTGACCGAAATATCGCCTTTCGGTAAGTTAATTCTTAGTCCGCCCCGGTTAACGGTAGGTATAATTTTTTTTAGTTCGGGATTGGTTTTATTAACCGAATATTCAACCGCATTCATTACAAAATTAGCCAGCGAAGACTCGGTACCGTCTTTCGTTAAAGCACTATCGCAATAAGCGATTACCTCATTCATTTTTACATCCAATTCCTTTTTAAAAGGTGCAATAAAAAAAATACTCACCGAGTCATTTTTAAAGTCTTTTAATTCCGAATGTGTAGCAATTGTTTGAACGGGCGTGTAATAATGTTTACAAGCACTTAATAAAATGAACAATAATATGCTATATTTTAAAAGTCGGTTCAAACAGATAATTATATATTTGCTAAAATAAAAAGAATATGATAAAAGCCGAAACCAAGTTACGAGTAAGATATGGAGAAACGGATCAGATGGGTTATGCTTATTATGGTGTGTATGCACAATATTATGAAGTAGGCAGAGTGGAAGCTATGCGTTTACTGGGCTTTAGTTATAAGGAGGTTGAGAACAGAGGGATTTTGATGCCGGTAACCGATTATTCCATCAGCTACAAGAAGCCTGCATTTTACGACGATGAAGTTAGAATTGTAACAATGGTAAAGGAAATACCAAAGGGAGCACGCATTGTTTTTGATTACGAATGCTATAATCAAAATAACGAATTGCTTAATACTGGAAAAGTTACCCTGGTTTTCATTGATAAGGCTAAAAACAAGCCTGTGGCGGTCCCTGAATGGTTTCTTTCAGAAATGATGAAGTATTTTAAGTAAAATCCGCTAAAATTGTTAAATTCGCAAGTCTTAATATTATCATGAGTACAGCAACAAAAAAAATTCAAATGGTCGATTTAAAAGGCCAGTATCAGAAAATCAAAACTGAAGTTGATAAAGCGATTAATGAAGTGATTGAAAACACAGCATTTATTAATGGCCCTGCCGTAAAAGACTTCCAGTCTGACTTAGAAAAATATTTACATGTTAAACATGTTATTCCTTGCGCTAATGGCACAGATGCCCTGCAAATTGCAATGATGGCATTGGACTTAAAACCGGGTGACGAAGTAATTACTGCTGATTTTACTTACGTAGCCACTGCGGAAGTAATCGGACTACTGGGTTTAAAACCGGTTCTGGTGGATGTATATCCGGACACCTTTGATATCAACGTAGAAGCAATTGAAAGAAATATTACACCTAAAACAAAAGCAATTGTTCCGGTACACTTATTCGGACAATGTGCCGATATGGAACGTATCATGGCAGTTGCCAAAAAACATAACCTTTACGTAATTGAAGATGTGGCCCAAGCCATTGGTGCCGATTACACTTTCAGCAATGGTGCAAAAGCAAAGGCCGGAACTATAGGTACTATTGGTTGTACTTCCTTCTTCCCAAGTAAGAATTTAGGTTGCTATGGCGATGGCGGCGCATTGTACACCAATGATGACGCATTAGCAGCGAAAATCCGAATGATTGCATCACACGGGCAAAGTGTACAATATGTGCATGATGTGCTGGGCGTGAATTCCCGCTTAGACAGTATCCAGGCTGCAATCTTAAAAATAAAATTACAACACCTGGATGAATATGCAGCTGCCCGTAACAAAGCCGCGGCTTATTATGATAAAGCATTTGCTAATCATCCAAAATTAAAAACACCAAAACGCGTAAAAAACTCAACGCATGTTTTCCATCAATACACGCTTCAGTTAAACTGTGTTGACAGAAACTCATTACGCGATTTTCTGGCACAGCGCGGAATTCCGGCAATGATTTATTATCCTATTCCGTTACACTTGCAAAAGGCATACAAAGACGATCGTTATAAAGAAGGAGATTTTCCTGTAACCGAAAAATTATGCGCAAGTGTAGTGTCTTTACCAATGCATACTGAATTGGATGAGGAAACACTAAAATATATTTGTGATTCAGTTTTAGAATTTTGTAAATAAAAATTAAAGAAAATGAAAATTGCTATTGTAGGAACTGGTTATGTTGGTTTAGTAACAGGAACTTGTTTTTCTGAAGTTGGTGTGGATGTAACATGTGTGGATATTGATCAGAAAAAAATCGAT
>JBBAKL010000109.1:0-6100 GCA_040403535.1 Bacteroidia bacterium | reverse complement strand
GAATCATAAAATACAACACCAAAGACAACACTATTGATAAGTGGAGCAAAATCAACTTATTATCTGACATCGGAATTCAATTGTTACGTTATAATGCGTACAACAATACCTTATTGGTTATTTATGATAATGCCAATATAGATGTAATTAAAAATGACGAAGCATTTAACTTCTCCGACATTAAGCGAAAAAACATTATTGGTAAGAAAAACATTAATGAAGTTTTATTTAAAAACAATCTGGCGTATTTATCGTGTGGCTTTGGAATTGTTGTTTTTGACACCGACAAAATGGAAATTAAAGACACTTATTATATTGGTCCCGGAGGAAATTATATTAATGTTTATCAGCTTGAAATAACAGATTCAACTTTTATAGCGGCTACTTCAGTCGGATTATTGAAAGCAAAAAGTAACAGTCTGCTAAATAATTTTCAAAACTGGAGTATCATCCCTTCTGTTCCGGCAGGTGTATATAATGGTGTAGTGAAGTATAAAAATAAATTGATAGCTAATTATTCTCCTTACGCAGCAAATGGAACACAAAACCGCGACACGCTTTATAGTTATTCTTCCGGTGTATGGCAAAAAGAAACTATTAAACCCTTTCCATATAGCATAAAAAAAATGTTCCCTTCAGGGGATTATCTTTCGTTAATTGAGACCTTAGGATATGAGCTGTATAATACTTCGGGAGTGCGTACCATGTTTATTTCGGTATACCAATTTGGATCAGCGGTTGTTAGTGATGTAAGTGCTGATATTCCAAACCTTATTTTTTGGATTGCCGATTTGAAACACGGATTAATAAAAAGCTATGGTCCTGCGCCTTTTTTCGCAAACTTTGCTATTGGCGTCAACGGAACGCATTCCAACTATGTTAGTAACATTGATATTCATGAAGGCAAGGTTATTATTTCTCCAACTAAAATTGAAGAAACCGGCGTTTCAAAATATTCACGAGAAGGAATAAACTTTTATAATGGCGAAGAGTGGAAATATTATAAAGAAAGCGTTTATGATTCCTTAATGGATTACTGCTTTGTTCTGCACGACAGAAAAGACCCTACCCGGTTTTGGGCGTCAACATGGATCTCAGGTTTATGTGAATACAAAAATGGCCAATTGGTAAATGTTTACAATAGCATTAATGCAACAATACCGAGTTTACCGGCATTTCCGTTTTGGCACCGTGTTGCCGGATTATCAATGGATAAAACAGGAAATTTATGGATTGGCGGAAGTGACGTTCAAAATTTTTTAACGGTCAGAAAAACTAATGGGACTTTCCAGAATTTTAATTTTTCGTCAATAGCCCCATTTGTAGGAAGAGTTTTTGCTGATAAAAACAATCAAGTTTGGGTCTTGTTCCCGCGCGGAAACGGTGTTATGGTTTATAAAAATAATGGATTTGCAGCGCCAAGCCCTTCAAACCATAAGTTTTTAAATTCTGTTGAGGGCAATGGTAAGTTGCCTGACTTATCTGTACACTCAATAGCTGAAGATCTGGACGGTCATATTTGGATTGGAACATCAAAGGGTATAGCTGTTTTTTATAATCCGGAAAACATAATTGGTGGAAGTAATTTTGATTGCCAGCAAATTTTAATTACCCAAGATGGATACGTACAAATTTTACTTGAAACAGAACGTGTAAATACAATTGCCGTGGATGGTGCCAATAGAAAATGGATTGGAACAGAAGCTTCAGGCGTGTATTGTGTATCACCCGATGGGCAAAAAGAAATCTATCATTTCACAAAAGAAAACAGCCCTTTGTTTTCAGATCAGATAATTGATTTGGCTTATGATGAAGTGTCGGGGGATGTTTTTATCGGAACCGACAGAGGTGTTCAGTCTTTCAGGACATTAATAGTTAAAGGTGAAGAAAATTACAATCAGGCGCACGCTTATCCTAATCCTGTAAAGCCCGGATATAACGGAAGTGTTTTTGTACGCGGATTAATGGACGCCTCAGTTGTAAAAATTACAGACATTAATAGTAATCTGGTTTACGAAACAAAGTCACAGGGCGGACAAATAGAGTGGCCTTTAAAGAACCTGAATGGTCAAAAAGTTGCTCCGGGTGTTTATTTGGTTAACTGTGCTTTGGCTGATGGCAGTATTGGAGCGGTAACAAAAATACTAGTTCTTAATTAAGATAATGCTTGCAAAATCTGAAGGCATCGTTTTACAAAACATTAAGTATGCCGATAAAAAAGTAATTCTTAAGGTTTTTACCAAACAACACGGCTTACTTACTTTTTACGCAATCACGGGAAAGGCGCCTACATCAAAGGTAAAAGTAGCCAGTGTTTTACCCCTATCGATAATTGAACTTAATTTTCCTTTTAAACAAAACAAAGATGTCCAGCAGCTACATGAAGCAAATCTGATTTATGTTCCTGACCAGATTGGAAGAAATTATAATAAGCTGGCCATCGCACAATTCTTAAATGAAGTATTAATAAAATGCATTAAAGAGCACTTGCCAAACGAAGACCTGTTCGAATTTATTACTGGAACATTTAAACAACTGAATGAAAGTGAGGAAGGGTTTGCCAACGCGCATATTTATTTTTTGCTTGAGCTTTCAAGGTATTTGGGTTTTGAACCTCACAATAATTACAGTTCACAAAACATTTATTTTGATACACGTGAAGGAAAATTTACACCATTTGCAGTGAGTTATCCGATGGGATTAAGTAAAGAACAATCGCAATTACTTACTAAAGTGCTTTCTTCAGAATCACAACAATTATTGCTTAACAGAAATGAGCGCAATGAAGTCTTAGAGTCGTTACTAGCGATTTATAAAATGCACGTAGCAGGGTTCAACGATCTGAAATCTTTCGCTGTTTTAAAAGAGTTGTTTGCTTAATAATCTCTGTAGAAATTCCAGAAACTGGTTTTTATCCCAAAATAGACATAGGGGTTTTCAAGCTCAAGTCCACTATCGGTTTTTTCACTGCGTTGTATGTAGCCTAGTTCTATTCTCAAATTCATTCCGGGCAAAACAAGATAAGTTAATCTTAAATCACTTTGAAGAAAGTTGGTTTTTACTCCTTGAGTGGTTTTATGACCATATTCAAACGGACGAGTAGTGTATGATAAGAATATGTTATTTCCCAGATTCGAATTTGCCGAATCTTTTCCTATGATGGCATAAACTCCCTGTGCGCTAAACATAATTCTGTTTTTTCTATAGGTAATAAAACCCAGATATTCTTTAAAGTTAGCGCCCATGGGGTGAGCAAGGGGCTGACCGTAATGTGCGTAGTTTTGAGGAACAGAACCGTGTGTGTAGGTATATGGCCTAACCTCGTTGTATTCGGCCTGTATGGTTAAACCTTTCACCTTAAATGCGTCTACATATTTCAGTCCCAACTGCCACGCCTGTTTATTGGCCCACCAGCCTCGCCCTGCACGGATTTCTTTTAGCAGAAATTCGTCAAGCGCCAGTTGACCATACATTTTTAAACAACTAAACAGCTTAGCAGAAACATTAAGTCCAATAAAAGCATTATCCGGCGATCCCACAGAGTACTCCTGAGGTCTATAAACGATAATTGGGTTTAGGTAGTTCACATCAAAACCACGTGACCGGTTTGTATCTGTTCCCTGCCAGATTATGTTTTCGAAAAAAGAAATATTCAGCTCTTTAGTTGCATTCCAGCTTAAATAATGCATGGTTGAGAATTTGTTTTGAAATTCACGCTTAGAGCTATTCGGGCCTGGAATGTGTTTTAACCAGGTATACCAAACACTATATTGAATGTTCCAGATGTTAGTGTTGATTCGAAAGTAAGGATAGTTATTGGCAACGTCTGAAAGAATTAAAGAGCGATAGCCATCACCAATAAAATGTTTTCCGTTGCCTAATTGAAAATTAAATGTTTTATTAGGCGAATACGAAGCACTCCCGCTAAAATTAGAATAATTATAAGTGTTTCCCGATTTGTAAGCAATTCCCATTCCCGGGATAAACTTGTTGTTTTGAATGAGTGTATCGGTAAAGAACGGATAACTCACATTTCCTGCCAAAGCAGTTCCTTCCAATGTAAAATCGTTATTGATGTTAAGTTTTGCATGTAATCCTCCGCTTAATTCGTTCACGTTTTTTTTACCGAGTAAATCGTAGCCCGTTTGTAAATCGGCAACCGGTAAAACCTGAAAATTGAACTGATTTCTTTTATCGGGACCCTCGTTAAAGGTTTTGCTTAAAAAGAAATTCTTTATTGTATAATGTTTGTACTTTACACATGAGTCGTGGAATTCTTCTAATGTAGACATCAAATAAGGACGAAAGCTGCTATGAAATATTTGATTAGGAAATTTAATATTCCACTCGTCCAGCACCTGTTGCGTCTCCTGATTTAAAAAAACATTACGCGCAATCGGATTCTCCTGCGAAAACACAAAAACAGAAGCCGTTAATAAGGCAAATAAAAAAGTAAATCTATTTAAAAGCTTATTCAACTTTTTTTGATTTTGATTTAGCAAAGATCACCCAAAGTATAAATAGCCCACTGCAGGCTAAGATGGCAATAAGCGACATACTTGGATTTAAATAATAGCTCAACAGAGAAACGCCAACGCTAATTATGCTAAACAGATAAATAATGATAACGGTTTTAACATGAGAATAGCCACAATCAATTAATCGGTGGTGTATGTGATTACGGTCGGCAGAAAAAGGCGACTGTCCTCTTACGGCACGAATGACAAAAATCCGCAGAGTATCCGTCAATGGATAAATTAAAGCGGCAATTGCGAAAATTGGATTAGAGATATGCACCCAAAAACTACTGAGTTTCTCAACAGGAAATTCAATTAATTTGGTGCTTAATACATAAATAAACATGCCAATAATTAAGGAGCCCGAATCGCCCATAAATATTTTTGCCGGTGAAAAATTGAATACCAAAAAGCCTAATAAGGAACCGGCCAATGCAAAGGATAATGAAGCCATGGTATACTCATTGGCACAAACAAACCATGTTCCAAAAAAAACGGTCGCTAAGAATCCAACCCCTGCTGCTAAACCATCCACTCCGTCAATCAAATTCATGGCGTTTACAACTACGATATAGGTAAATAAGGACAAGAAAATGCTTCCCCATTCCGGAATTTTTTCTACAAAGAAAATGCCATGTAGTCCTGTGATCCTAATATTGCCCATTAAAATCAGAATTAAACCAACAACAACATGTGCAAACAGTTTTTTAACCGGAGCAGTTCCTATAATATCATCTTTAACACCAACAAAAAATAAAACAAGACTGGTGGCGATAAGTATTTTAAATTCTTTTACCGCGGTAAATATCTCATCGTATTGATGCAGTTCATCAATGTAAAACCAAAGTGAAAACGAGAATAACGTTGCGGCATAAATAATAATACCTCCAATGGTAGGCACTGCGCGTTTATGAATTTTACGCTCTTCAGAAGGTAAATCAATCAGATTTTTTAAAATAGCCACTTTAATGAGTGCCGGAGTAGAATACAGCACAACAACAAAGGCAGTTATAAAAACCAAAATTAAAAGGACCATTTAAAAATCGTAATAAGTGTTATATAAACTGGTTTTAAAGCTTAAATATAAGTAAGCTGTTTTATTATTGGAAATATTAAATCCAAAATAATCCTGATCCCGATACGCTAAACCAAGGCCAATGTTGGCGTTGTAAGCCGGATTAATGGTATAACCCACTCTCAGATTAATAATATTGTTGGCGTTTAATGCATAGCTATTGAGGGTATAATACTGATAATTATACTTGGCGTTAAATGAAACACGCTTTATTTTGTAATCAGCTATAACAATTAATTCTTGTCCGTATCCGGGCGTAAATGCCAGGTTTTGATTGTAGTGGGAATATGACTGGTTAACAAGGCCGGTGGTAACCGGACTTAAATAAGCTCCTTCGCTTACATTGTTGTATTCGGTTTGTAAAAACAAATTTTTTAGCTTAAAAGCATCAAAATATTTTATGCCTGCCTGATATCCCCAGCCATTTCCGCTAGAGTTATTGTTGCTTAAATCGTCAGCCATTATCTGACCATAAACGCTGACTTTGTTACTTATTTTTAAATTGATA
>JBBAKL010000108.1:0-6622 GCA_040403535.1 Bacteroidia bacterium | reverse complement strand
AATCCCTGTGGCAAGAGCATTAATTAATTCGCCTAAAGTTGTTTTTGCAGATGAGCCTTCCGGTAATCTGGACAGCAAAACCGCTCAGGAATTGCATCAGTTGTTTTTCAATCTCAGAAAAGAATTTAATCAAACCTTTGTGATTGTAACACACAATAACGAATTGGCCGACATGGCCGACAGGAAATTGATAATGAAAGACGGTAATATTTTACTTTAATTCTTTTTTGATTTCCGTTATTAAATCACCCATAAAATCTTTAAAGTCGACTTCAATTTTGTTTTCTTGTTCCAGAAAAATGGGTAGCGATTCATTTAACCAAACACCATGATTGATCCGATAAGACAAGTGTTTTAATACAAGTTCTATTCCCTCAATTTTTGAGTATTCAAAAAAGGTATTGTTTTTAAGCACATATTGAAGAAATCGCACTGATGAATTGGGAAGATATTGTCTGTTATTATTTAAAACCTGATAAATATTTTGTGTATATGCCTCCAAACCGGCATCGGAAAATAAATGAAAATTTTTAGCCAACAAGTAATCAAAATAGATGTCCAGTAAAACACCGCTATAACGTTCAAATCCGTTATAAAAATGACGCTTATTTCTCACAAAAAGTGGATGCGAATCGGTTATGGAATCTATTTTACGATGTATAAGTACGCCTTTTCTGATTAATTCAGGCAATGAATCGGTTTGCGAAAGCTTAATATGGTCGGCAATAAAATTTCCTACGATAACAGGTTCGTTATTAAACGACAGTAAAGAGTGTGCTAAATAATTCATTTAAATAATTCGCCTAAAATTGAAGTCGTTTCACCGACTTTATCTTTGAAATTTAAAATTAAAAATTACTTTTGTACTTAAAGGTTGTGATATGAAAAAGATATTATTATTAGTTGCGCTGGTTATTGCGGTATCCTCGTGCCAAAAGAAAAATTGTTGCTGCCCAAAGAAAAACAACGAAAAAAGAACTTTTAAAACCTATTAATACTGGTAGTTCGATTCCATGAAAATTAAATGGATATTACTTTTTACGGTTGCGGCAATAATCACATCTTGTGTAAAAGCACGTGAGTGTCATTGCTATAATTCTACCACACAAAAAACCGACATAATTTACATAAACGGCAATCAGAGTGACTCAAAAAAAGCCTGTGTTAATCTGGCCGACAGTAATGAAGTTTGTACTTTAAAATAAGAAATTGAAAAAATCCATCCTCATATTTCCTCTTTTTTTAGCTCTACAATCATGCATTAAACCGCATGCATGCGAGTGCACCCATGTTTATACATCTCCTCAGCAGAAATCACATATTTTGGTTTACGCAACCAATAACAATAAATCCGACGCTTGTAAAGCAAATAACAAAGACACAAGTTTAGTTTGCGTAGTAAAAGAGTAATTAATTTACTTTAGAACTTTGGTTGGCAAGATTACTAGCACTGGTTATATCCAGTTTAATGGATCCAATTAATATTTTTGCCTGGGCACGTAGAGGAATATGGTTTTTATCATCAGTAATCCATACGTTTAAATCTTCTTCATGTTTAAAAATCCTCCCTTGCTGTACAATTGGTCTGAATTTTAAACAACGGAATTTACCAATTTCCGACTCTATGGTTTCTTTTCCGACATAGCGAATTTTCATTGGCCATAATTCCTTATCAACAAAGCTATTGATCGTATAAACATCTCCTTCTTTTGCGTTGGTAAAATCTAAATTACGCGCGGCATAAAAAGATGATAACATATCTTGTACACCCATTGGGACATCAATTTTCTCCCCGCCTCCAACATCAACCTTTTTAGAATAATGATTAAATGTATAATCCTGACTAAACTTATAACCACCTTCGTCTACACGTCTCACAAACATCCAAGGAACCATTGCATCTTTATCAATAAAAGTTTCGTAACGGTCACGAACCTTAAAAAACCAGTCGAAAGTACCTTTTGAATAACCATTTCCAACAACATGGTAAACTTTACGGCCGGCAACCTCCATTATGGCGGGTTTTACTTCTAACACTGCCACACCGGCATCCATTACGCCATAATGCAAACGATAGGTTAAAACTTCACCCTCTTTAAAAGCCGTATTGGGTTGATAAGGCAAATTATCTTTTGCCGAAATGTTTTCGGTAATGGCTTGTTCCATTTTTACCTTCTTCGATAGAAAATATCCGGATGATGATAATATCATAATACCACAACCCGCTAAGAAAGCAATCGTAATATATTTAACCGTTTTCATACGTTGTTTTACGTAATACCTTCAATTTACGTGCCAAACTAAATTATTAATTTTTGTTAATTTTCGCAAACAGATCGACTAATTCCGAGCGTTGCGTTCGTAAATTATTCAAAGCTGTTTTATTTAGGTATGCCCTTGTTAGACCTTTTGTTTTTAAAATAAAAGGATTGAATTTAAAAGCGAAAACACCTGTTAAATAAGAAACCAATATCACAAGTAATGGCCAGCCTATATGTGGTGAAAAAGCATAAACAATGAAAAATTTAAGGGTATAAAAAAAGAGGGTGGCAAATATGAAAATACCAAAATTGAAAGAAGCGTAAAATTCGATGTGCTTTACTTTTCGTTTTACTATAAACTGGGAAAGTTTATATGGAATGTAGTTGCCGATTACTCCTATTAAAAAAAAAGGCAAAGCCAATAAAACAACTGCATAATTTACTAGTATAATGCCAAAACTTAAACACTTTTTGTTAGCAGGATTTATTACCCAATCTCGTACACCAAAAAGTTTCAGGTTGTTTGTATAAGCTTGGGCTTTTTCCTTAATCTTTTCGAGCAATTCGGGCTTTTCTTTGTCGACTATATTAATGGCATTAGTAATTTGTTGCGTAATAACAAATTCATGTTCGAGATTGTTATACTTGAGTCTTTCCTTTTTACACAAATCCTTCATGAAAATTTGTTCGAGCTGTACTACCACTTCATCATTTTCGGGATTATTGATGTGCGTTATCAGAGATTTAATTTCGTTTTCCAAATCTTTCATAAACTTATTGTAAGTTTTGGATGCGTGTTTTTTATAATCCTCGAAATAATCAGAAACTTTAATAGGTTGGCCAACGTTATAGAGTAATTTACTGCCAACTTTACTTGGCTCCGAATAATTTACCCCAACAGGTACAACAACAAAATCGGGATTGTTAATTACATTCATTGCGCCAAACACCATTCGCGGAACACCTTTTTTTAATGGTCGCAATCTGCGTTCGGTTACACAAAGTCCTTCGGCAAAAATCATTATTTTCTCGCCTTTGCCTAATAATTCGTTTACACGACGGTAAGTTTCTTCGTTTTTTTGAAGCCCTTCTTTTCCTCCGTCTCTCAAACGATAAATTGGTGCTAATCCGATTCGTTCTAACAAGTAAGTTGCAATTCCGGGCTTAAACGCATCACCACGCGCTAAGTATTTAAGTTTAGGAGGGTAAGAATATAAAGTAAAAATTACTGGATCCATAAAGGCATTAGGATGATTAAGTGCTAGGATCATGGGAGCTTTGTTTTTTATTACGTGAACATTTTTTATTCGTACACGTTTAAAATAAGTACCCACCATCAAACTAACCAATATCCGAAGAAACATTAATACCATGAATGTAAAAATACAAACTATTAATGCATTCCGGGTATAAATTAATACCGTAAATTTGCACAGTGAAATCACTTCAATCGCTCAATCACTACTTTTTAAAATATAAATGGCTGCTCATAATGGGCGTACTGTTTGTTTCCTTATCAACTATTTTTGGAACATATCAGGCTGTAATTGTCAGAAAGGGAACAAATACGATTTTAAAATTAATCGAATCCAATAGTCATGCCGATACCTCAACTTTTGTTCTTTATGGATTGACCATTATTGGATTAGCTTTAACCAGTGGACTATTTATGTTTTTGATGCGGCAAACGATTATTGTTATGAGCCGCCATATTGAATATGACCAAAAAAACGAAATATACAATCACTATCAATTACTGGATATTAGTTTTTATAAGCAACACAGTACAGGTGATTTAATGAACCGAATTACTGAAGATGTAGGGAAAGTTCGCATGTACACAGGGCCCGCGGTGATGTATTTGGTGAACACCATTGTTACCGTATTAACGGTATTGGTATTTATGCTTAATGTTAACTGGCAGTTAACGTTAGTTGTTTTTATTCCTTTGCCTTTTTTATCATTTATCATTTACAAAGTTTCCGATTTAATTAATAAACGCAGTAATAAAGTACAGGAAGAATTATCCAATTTAACCTCACATGCGCAAGAAAGTTTCGCATCTATTCGTGTAATTAAAGCTTACGCGCGTGAAAGCTTTTTCAGCAACAGCATAAATGAAAAAGGAGAAAAATATAAACGCGAGAATTTAAAACTGGCGACAATAGAATCTTATTTTCAGCCAACCATGGCGTTAATGATTGGTTTAAGCGTTTTATTAACGGTTTGGTATGGCGGGCATTTGGTAACAGAAAATAAAATTGAAGCCGGCAATATTCCTGAGTTTATTATGAATGTATACCGGCTAACCTGGCCATTTGCTTCATTAGGATGGGTAACCTCTTTAATACAGCGAGCAGCGGCTTCTCAAACGCGTATAAATGAATTTCTTAAAACAGAACCAAAGATTACTAACACCGCTTCATCAATAACAAACATTAATGGTAATCTGGAATTCAAAAATGTATCATTTACCTACCCCGAAACAGGAATAAAAGCATTAAAAAACTTTTCTTTCACTTTAAAAAAAGGTGAAGTATTGGGTATAACCGGTCCGGTTGGTTCAGGAAAATCTACCATTGCTCAATTAATTACCCGTATCTATGATATCGATGAAGGAGAAATTATTCTAAATGGCGTCAATATCAAAAAACATCAGTTGCATCACCTTAGAAAAAACATTGGTGTTGTGCCTCAAGAGGTGTTTTTGTTCAGCGATACAATCGCTAATAACATCACTTTTTCGGGAGATGAAATTTTCAATAAAGACAAAATAGAAACGGCCGCCAAAAACGCTTTGGTTTATGATAACATCATGGCCTTCCCTAATAAATTTAACACATTAGTTGGAGAAAGAGGAATCACTTTGTCGGGAGGACAAAAACAAAGAGTAAGTATTGCCAGAGCAATAATTAAAAATCCGGATATGTTAATTTTTGACGATTGCTTATCTGCCGTAGATACTGAAACGGAAGCAATCATTTTGAGTAATCTGAAAAAAGTGATGAAAGACAAAACCTGTATTATCATAAGTCCTAGAATCTCAAGTATTAAGGCTGCCGACAAGATTATTTTCGTTGAAAATGGCGAAATTACCGAAAGCGGTACACATAATGACTTACTAAGTTTAAAGGGTAAATATTTCAATTTGTATGAGCTGCAAAAAAATTAATTGTTACCTTTGTTCTTCCCTTGAATACTGCCCAACAAGATATTAAAACAGAAGTTGCCGAATATTCTAAATTTCAGGCTTTTGTTAAACTAACCAAACATCGTTTAGCTTCATTAGTCGTTTTTTCGGCTGTAATTACCTATTTAACGGTGGCAGATGATGTTAATTTAAAACAAATAATAGCTTTATCTGTTGGTGGATTTATGGTTACCGCGGCTGCCAATGGATTTAATCAGGTTATAGAGAAAGAATTGGATAAGCTGATGGACAGAACCAAAAACCGACCAATGCCTACTAATAAATTAAATGTCGCCGAAGCATTATTATTCTGTTCTTTTTTTGGTATTGGAGGAACCGTATTATTATGGGTTTATACTAATCCATTAAGCGGCATTTTAGGGTTTATTTCCATTATACTATATGCCCTCGTTTATACTCCTTTAAAGCGAATAACTCCGTTTTCTGTTTTTGTTGGAGCATTTCCGGGAGCATTACCAACACTTATTGGCGCTGTTGCAGCAACGGAAGGATTTGGCCATATTACGTTTTTTGCATTTCTATTATTTATAATTCAGTTTTTCTGGCAATTCCCTCATTTTTGGTCGTTAGCTTGGTTCAATCACGATGATTATCAAAAAGCCGGTTTTTTTATGCTGCCATCTGCTGGAGGAAGGGATAATGTTTCGAAAGTTCAGATACTACTCTACTCTGTTTTTTTAATTCCAATAAGTCTATTGCCCTATGCATTTAATTTTGTTGGTTGGTTAACCGCTCTAATCGTATTGATTTGCGGAATTACCTTATTGATACAAGCATTTAATTTTTACAGATTGTCTACAATAGAAAGTGCTAAAAAACTTTTTGTAGTTGCAATTATTTATTTGCCTGTGGTACAATTGGCATTAATGACTAAAGCTTAATAATTATGGCAGAAGATATCAAATTAAAACCAAGTCCAGATTTAAAAACCGACTTGAAATCAGCTCACAAAAAATCAGCTAAAGCCTTATTGTGGATTGGCATTATTAGCATGTTAATGTTTTGGGCAGGTTTAACAAGCGCTTACATTGTTAGACAAGACGCTGGCAATTGGTTAAATTTTGAAGTGCCGAGCTTGTTTTTTATCAGTACCGCCGTAATCGTAACTAGCAGTATTACATTTCTTTACGCTCAAAAATCCGCAAAAAAC
>JBBAKL010000107.1:0-6669 GCA_040403535.1 Bacteroidia bacterium | reverse complement strand
TATTATTTTATAAAATATCAATACACAGCCAATCCTGATGTTAATCCAATTGTGAGTACTACCTATTCAGTAACTGCTTTAGACGAAAACACTGGCTGTATGGCCATTGACTTTGTTCGGGTTCGTGTTATACCAAGTGATGAATTAATTTTCTATAGTGCCTTTACTCCTAATAACGATGGCGATAACGATTTTTTCTATATTGGAAATATATTTAAATACCCTAACAACATACTTAAGGTCTACAACCGTTATGGACAACTCATTTATACTTCGTCCGGTTATAAAAACGATTGGGATGGGTCTTATCAGGGCAACAAAGTACCAACAGGAACCTATTTTTATATTCTGGATAGCGGAACCGATAAAGGTAAATTTACTGGATCGGTCACTATTTTAAGGTAAAATCGCCTCCACCCCCCTATTTTTTGGCATTTGTTCCAAAAAAGTTAATATTTTTTATTGTACCCCCCCTTAAAACATGTATTTTTGTGCTCAAAATATAGAAATTTACATTTAACCCCCCTATAAAATGAGCACAAGACGAATTTTAGCAATGCAGGAAGTAGTAAAACGCATTCCTGTAAGAATTGAAAAATCAGACAGAACAGTTTCACAGTATTATGGTTCTGATGTTTTTGGACTAGATGCTATGCGCGAATTTCTCTCAGAAGAAGCCTTTGAAAGTATTCAGCAATCGATGAATCAGGGTACGATTGTTGACCGTAAAATGGCTGATCAGGTTGCTGCCTGTATGAAAGCGTGGGCACAAAGCAAAGGCGTAACACACTATACACACTGGTTTCAACCACTTTCTGGAGCAACTGCCGAAAAACATGACGGATTTTTTGAACCAATTGCAGGAGGGCGCGCTATTGAACGCTTTAGCGGCAATGCTTTAGTTCAGCAAGAACCCGATGCTTCTTCATTCCCTAACGGAGGAATTCGTAATACATTTGAAGCACGCGGTTACACAGCTTGGGATCCTACATCCCCTGCTTTTATTTGGGGACAAACATTATGCATCCCTACTATCTTTATTTCATATACAGGAGAATCATTAGATTTTAAAACTCCTTTATTAAAATCATTACACGCCGTAGATAAAGCCGCTACGGAAGTTTGTCAGTATTTCGATAAAAACGTTACTAAAGTTGTTGCTACTCTTGGTTGGGAACAGGAATATTTTTTAATTGATTCTGCACTCTATAATATTCGCTACGACTTACAACAAACCGGCCGTACACTATTTGGACATGCACCTGCTAAAGGACAACAATTAGAAGACCATTACTGGGGTTCAATACCTGAGAGAGTATCTGCATTTATGCGTGATTTCGAATACGAATCTCATTTATTAGGAATCCCTGTAAGAACACGTCATAACGAGGTAGCACCTGCACAGTTTGAGTGCGCACCGGTATTTGAAGAAGCTAACTTAGCCGTAGATCACAACCAGTTATTAATGGATGTAATGGAAAAGGTAGCAATCCGTCACAATTTCCGCGTACTATTACACGAAAAACCTTACGCAGGAGTTAACGGAAGCGGTAAACACAATAACTGGAGTCTTGCAACAAACACAGGAAAAAACTTATTATCACCCGGAAAGACACCTAAAACAAACCTTCAGTTTTTAACGTTTTTCGTTAATACCGTAATGGCAGTATATGAGCACGCGGATTTGTTACGCGCATCTATTGCTTCTGCCAATAACGATCACCGATTAGGGGCAAATGAAGCGCCTCCTGCTATCATGAGCGTATTTTTAGGTGAGCAGTTATCAAAAGTACTGGATGATCTGGAAAAATCGGTTCACAGCGGGAAAATGAGTCCTGAACAAAAAACCGCTTTAAAATTAAATATTGGTAAAATACCTGATATTTTACTTGATAATACCGATCGTAACAGAACATCTCCATTTGCCTTTACAGGTAATAAATTTGAATTCCGCGCTGTTGGTTCATCTGCCAATTGCGGAGGGCCAATGACCGTATTAAACGCAATCGTTGCCGAACAACTTATCAAATTCAAGAAGGAAGTGGATACTTTAATCGATAAAAAAGTAGAGAAAGATGAAGCTATCTTCCAAGTATTGAAAAAATACATTACCGCAAGTAAAAAAATACGATTTGAAGGAAATGGTTATGGCGATGAATGGAAAGCAGAAGCGAAAAAACGCGGATTGAATAATATCCCTACAACACCCGGAGCACTTGACGCAATGATTTCTAAAAAATCTTTACAAATGTTTGAGTCTCTAGGCATTTTAAACCACCGCGAACAGGAAGCCCGATACGAAATCAGTCTGGAAACCTACACTAAAAAAATCCAGATTGAATCACGCATTATTGCGGATATGGTGAACAATCAGATTATACCGGCAGCATTAAATTATCAGAAAACATTAATAGACAATGTTACCGGATTAAAAACAATTTTATTGGGAACAGAGTTTAAAAAAGCAGCGCAAACCCAAATTGATCTGATTAAGGAAATCAGTGATCGCGTTGCAATTATTAAAAAGGCAGCAGATGATATGACTGAAGAACGCAAAAAAGCTAACAACCTCGATTCAGCTAAAAAGCAAGCTCATGCTTATTGCGATAAGGTAAAGCCATTCTTTGATCAAATCCGTTACAATGTAGATAAATTAGAAAACATTGTTGACGATAATACCTGGCCATTACCAAAATACCGCGAAATGTTGTACTTACGCTAGAATAAAACACTAAATAAAAAAGCCCGATTGAATCGGGCTTTTTTTATGTCAATTAATTCTATCAATTATCCCTTTATCTTAACCTTTCCTTGTGCCATCTTAACGGCTTCGTATAAATTTACTACTCCACCGGTTCTGGTTAATTCATCAAATTCTATTAATTCATCTTTCGTCCCCGGCTTAATTACCTTAGCGTCTTTAAATTCTTTTCTACTTGAATTAATCAATATTTTCTTAATGTCCTTTGCGCTAAGTTCCGGGAAATACGATTTCAGAACTGCCGCTACACCTGCAACAACCGGAGCAGCCATACTTGTACCGCTTGCATCTTTGTACTTGCTTTCCGGTGCTGTTGAATAAATATCCACACCCGGTGAAAAAATATCGGAAGTTCGTTTTCCATAATTACTGAATGGTGCCGCAATTTTTTCGCCTTGCTGCCAACTTAATGCTGAAACATCAATAAAGTTGCTTGCCTCTTTTTTACTGTTCTCAAATTTTTTACACGGATAATGTGTTACTTCATCAATATTTAATCCGTCATTTCCTGCCGCATGAATTAACAACACACCTTTACTTTCGGCATACTTAACCGCTTCGTCAACCACTTTCTTATCCCAACTATATTTCTTTCCAAAACTCATATTGATAATTTTAGCGCCATTATCTACCGCATAACGTATTGCATTGGCTATATCTTTATCACGTTCATCACCGTTAGGGACACAACGTACACTCATAATACGTACGTTGTCAGCAATACCATCCATTCCTATTCCATTCTTACGTGAAGCGGCTATAATACCGGCAACGTGTGTTCCATGAAAACTAAACGGACCTTTACAGTCACCATTACCATAATAACGTTCATTACTGTTGGCGTAATCATCCCCAACAATAGAGCGTGGATCAAAATCAAGATTTAATGAATAGTTCAACATGTTGTCGTATTGATCAAATCCTTCATCAATATTCTCCATTAAATCTGATAAACTGGCTCCGGACTGACGATTTAGCATTGAGCTGGCAAAAAACTTGGCTTGTTTTCCTTTCTGATCCTTTGGTTCATATTTTTTCACTGCCTCTGCGTCTATCTTTTCAACGCCTTGTTCCTTTAATTCTTTTGACATGGCTTCAAAAGCCTCTTTTATAAACTTAATTTGATTATAGGTACTTTCATACTCTGCTTTTTGATCCGCATAATCCTTTTTCAAATCTTGATACAGTTTATATTCTAGCTTTTCCTTCTTAGATTTAAAGTCGCTCTCCGATTTACCTTCATATTTAGGTTTATAAAAGCGATATAAGCGCGTTAACTCCAGATTATCCCGTTCAACGTTTTTACCATCTTTTCCGCCAATAAAATTCCAGCCATGAATATCATCTACATACCCATTTTTGTCATCATCAATTCCATTACCGGCAATTTCACCGGGGTTAGTCCACATCACATCTTTTAGATCCTCATGCATATAATCAACACCACTGTCTAAAACACCCACAATAATGGTGGTTGATTTCTTCCCTTTTAGAAGTTCTTGATAAGTTCGTTCGGTACTTACACCGTTCACTTTATCACCGGCAGGATCCAGGTTAAACCAATTATCGGGACGTTTAGCGTTATCTTGTCCGTAGCTTAACGTGTAAACCAATAAACCTATACTTAAAAGTATTTTCTTCATGAATGTGTTTTTAATTGTTCTAGTATAAAGTAAGTAAATAATAAAGCTCTTTGCAACGCTTTTTGCATGCTTTAACGAATTAAAACATTAAAATACCGTAATGTGGGGGGTATATTAAATTAGTGAATTTTACTCACGCGTTTTATTTCAATCCGATAAGGATATTTGTGGTTTCGTGAATGTAAATGTCTTTGGCAATATTCTTTGCCCAGCGACTTTCACGACCTAAGCGTGCGGTATCTGCACTCAATTTATCCACATCCTGTTTTAGCAATTCTACTGAAAAACCGGTTATTTCCTTACGCAAATCTTCATATTTTTTATTCTGATCTCGCCATTGCTTTTGCTCAGCTCTGTATTTTTCTATCACCAAATTATACTTTGTATCATCGCGCTTCGACTTAAGCTCTTTCGCCTCCGCTTCAATCAATTTAAAAGTAGGATTCTTTTTTACGCGTTCTTCGCTGGACTTCTTTATTTTAGAAACATCTAAATTGTTAAATGGTAAATAATCGGCTTTCGGAATTTCATCCCATGCCATAGGGAAATCCATTTCCTTTTCACCGGTTTCAATGAATTCGTAAGGATCCGGTAAAACCACATCGGGCGTTACACCTTTTAACTGAGTAGCGCCACCATTAATGCGATAGAATTTCTGCATGGTAATTTTCACTTCGCCAATAGGTTTAATTGTATCAAACTGCGGTAATAAAAACTGATCAAGATTAAGGAACGATTGAACTGTTCCTTTACCAAAAGTTGGTGTTCCTACTATTACGGCACGTTTATAATCCTGCATGGCAGCCGATAAGATTTCGGATGCACTGGCGCTGTTATGATTAACCATAATGGATAAAGGACCGCTCCAGGTAACATCCGGATTGTAATCTTCCATTACATTAATCATGTTGTTTTTAGCCTTAACCTGAACAACCGGACCTTTTTGTATAAATAATCCGGCCATCTCAACAACTTCCTGCAAAGAACCTCCTCCGTTGTCACGTAAATCGATAATTAAACTTTCAATACCTTGCGTTTTTAATTTTTCGATTTCCTTACGCATATCGGTTGCGCATTTACGGGCATCAGCACGTCCACTTCTGGTGAAATCGGTGTAGAAAGAAGGCAAATAGATGTAACCAATCTTTTTATTATTGTTATTAAGCAAAACTGACTTAGCAAAAGTCTCTTCTATCTCAACCACATCGCGTACAATTGGAATCACTTTAAAACTTCCATCCGGTTTTTTAACGGTCAAACGCACTTCTGTTCCTTTTTTACCCTTAATTAACTCAATGGCATCATCAATATCCATGGTTGTTACATCAACCGGCTCGCCGGCACCCTGCGCTACTTTATGAATTTCATCCCCTGATTTTAATTCGCCTTGCTTAAAACTCGGGCTTCCAACAATAATTTCCGAAATCTTTATTACGCCGTCGCGTTGTTGTAAGCGCGCGCCTATTCCTTCAAACTGACCACTCATTCCCTGATCAAATTTCTTTTTTTCCTTTGGTGCAAAGTATTCGGTATGCGGATCGTAAATATTGGTGATGGTGTTTAAATAATTAGCGAAACGATCTTTATCGGATATTTTATTTAAGCGTTTAAACCAATCGTCATTAGCTTTCAACACTTTTCTTCGGGCATCTACCTCTAAACTATCGTAAATTTTAATTTTAACAGTTGTATCGTTTTTTTCTTTCGCTTTTTCCTGACGCACCAAAGCATCGTCGATACGCGATAAAACCTGATACTTTAGCATCTTTTCCCATTCCTTTTTCAGCTCAGTCTCATTTGCGGCAAACTTTGATTTATCACCATCAATTTCATATTCCTCCTCTACATTAAAAGCCAATGGTTTCGATAAAATCTCTTTATACCAATTTTCTTTTTCTTTAATTCTATTTGTAATCAAATCAACCGACAATTTATAAAACTGAAAGGTACCGTTATTCACCTCTTCATCGATTTCTCTGCGGTAACGCGCTAATTGATCGATATCGCTCTGCAATAAAAATTTCTTTCCAAAATCCAATCGCTTCACGTACAAAGTATATACCTTTTCACTAAACGCATCATCAATTTTTACCGGGCTATAATGGGCCTGACTTAAACCGTCAAGCAAAATGCCCATCATAATCTGATTACGGGTAAAACTGTATTTATAAATTGTAAAAGAAGAAAGAAGAACTACTCCCGTTATAATCAAAAGATGACGTTTCATAAATAAAAGTACTTTGCGCATATAACAAATTTAATACT
>JBBAKL010000106.1:0-6991 GCA_040403535.1 Bacteroidia bacterium | reverse complement strand
CACTAAGAAAAGACTATTTTTTACCATACTTTTTTAGAAAGTTATCTATATCGTTCAACAATTCCTTTTTATCTAAATTGATTTTAACCTCCAAACTGTCAATCATACTTTTTAAAACTAATCTTTCAGCTCGAATAGCTTTTATTTCTGTTTGAAGTTGTTCTCGATGCTCAGTAAATATTTTATTTATAGTCGATGTTTGATTCCAAACTACATAAACCACACTAAGCGCAAAAACAATAACGCCAGTCAAAATGTAAACATATCTTTTATCCATACCTTAAAATTAAAAACCCTGCTATCTTAAAGGACAACAGGGTAACACACTTAAATTATAACACGATTTCATACATCAAAAAAAACAAGATGACACAAATATAAAAACAATATTTGATTTTATCAATTTACCTCACTATATTTGTAATAATATTCATATCACAATGTCAAATTTACAAACAATATTAAAGGCAAGAGGCTACTACAACGGCAATATTGACGGCATTATCGGACCGCAAACTTTATCCGGTACTAAACAATTTATAAACGACCTTATCACCGGTAAAAACTGGAAACAACCGCAAACAGAATTTGTTTGGCTCAGGTTAAATCAAAACTTCGATAATCGATTTACTGACATTTGCGTCCGGTTCAACAACGGAATAGTGGATCTGATTATGCCGTGCAGCACAAAGGCGGGTAATTTTTACGTTTACAACCCTTTGACCGTTGGCGGCGTCACAGGTACGGCAGTCGCAACTGAACAGCAGGTTATAAACTCGCACAAATTTATAACCTCCGGAACTTGGTCGACACTTTGGCTCGGTGCGCCTTATTTTTTTCAATCCGGTTCGATAGAAATATATCGAGACGGGAATAAAGATAATGTCATTAACAGGGTAACTAAGCAAACAGGCCACTTCGGAATAAACTTTCACCGGGCCGGAATAGGCTCAGCGGTCGATAATTGGAGCGCCGGTTGTATGGTCGTTCCGGACGCGCGATGGTACGAAGCGATAAAGATTTTTAAAGCTAATCAATTAACAAACTTTACACTAATCGAAATATGAATTTATTACAATCGACTTTTATTTTAATTAGCAAATTAAGTTTCAATACGGGTCAGATTCCTGACGTACCAAAAAACCCGCGTTTCATTAAAACGGAACGATACGAAAAACTAAAAAAAAGCCTTGAGGATAACCCCGAAATGCTTAGCGCACGCGAATTGTTAGTCTATAATTACAACGGCGAACTTATCGTTATAGGCGGCAATATGCGTCTCAGGGCGGCAAAGGAACTCGGATATAAAGAAATACCTTGCAAGGTATTGGATGACCTCACGCCCGAACAAATACGCGCCTATGTGATAAAAGATAATGTTTCTTTCGGCTCAGATGATTTTGAAAGTCTGGCTAATGAGTGGGACAGCATCGAATTGGAAGAGTGGGGAATGGAAGTACCGAGTTTTGACATTAAAGGGCCAATTACTTTAGATGAATTAGATGATGAAATTCCAAATGCAGAAGGAAGTAAAAAGAAAAATGAATGTAGTTGCCCTAAATGTGGATTTACATGGCTGACAAGATGAAAAAAATTGCATGGCTTATTATGCAAGGCGAAAATGCAGGCGCAAAAAGGCATAAAGATACCTCATTTGAAGGTACTGGTAATCAGGGTGCTATTGTAGTATCTATGGATATAATGAAAGAAACAGGAGAAGAGGTTTTGCATTGCGTACCTGAAACAGCAAAAAATTTTGATATAGTTTTAGTAAGTTTTACATCTAATTATGATATGATTGCTTTTGCGAGAGCAGTTTATCAATTACCTGAATGGCGAAAAGACAAAAGAAAATTTATAGTTGTTGGTGGTGGATTTGGAATGCAAAACCCTTATCATATTCAAGAGTGGATTGATTATGCTTATTTTGGAAGAGCAGAAAATGAAATAGGTAAAATAATAAAATACAATTTTGAATACCCATCTGATTCTCTAATGAGAATACGTGAATCTGGGTTACATCCTATTGTTTTTAGACAATCAAATGTAATGTTAGAATACGATTCAAGAGTAGGTAAAAAAGAATATGTTTATAAAGAAGAAATGCACGGTTGCCCTAATAAATGTACATACTGTCATTTTACTTATGCAAGAAAACATGAAGGTAGAAAAGATTTTGTAGTTGATTTAACTGGAGGTAAATCTTTAGAACTCGAATGGATGGATCCTTGTTTGTACGTGCCTCATAAATCTGATATTATAACTGCTTTAGATGGAATTTCAGAACGTTCAAGATTTTTACATAATAGAAGATTGTCAAATGAAGATATAGAAAAATTCTTTAGACACGTTCTAAATAATATGGAAGTAGGATGTACAGATTTAAATTTGTATAATATTATTGGAATGGAAGCCGCTGAAAAATCTGATTGGGAATATTTTATAAACTTAGTTGAAAAATTAAACAAAGAATATAAAGGCGATAAAAAACTAAGAATAAAATTAACAAACACACCTTTTCGAGCCTCACCAATTACGCCAGCAGTTTGGTCAAGAATAAATCTAAATTATAAAGAAGAATTTACGGAACAGGCTTATAAAATTATTTACGATATGGAATATTCTGTAAATTATAATAAAGATAAAAGTGTAATGTTATTTCAAAGAAGTCCTTTAGAAAGTGAAGCATCTTTACTATCTGATATGTCAGTAGTAAGAGGTGGAGTTCAAAATTCAGAAAAAATATTTAATCTTTTTGCTTTTAATTCTAAATTTAGACAATTACGACGTGGCGAACAATATGAATATTTACAAAATAAATATGATTTAACAGATTTAATTAGGGAATACGATGTAAATGAAACATTGCCAACTTGGTTTTTAGAAAGTTATATATCTAATGATGTCTTGAAAAAAATTAGAATTAAAGCAAAAGAAAATTTAAAAAAAACATGGGATTCCGCAACTAAAAGATTTATTTAATAAATTTTAACTAAACAAATGTATAAATTTAAAGGAACAATCAAGCACATTGGCGACACTCAAACATTCGGCGAGAAAGGTTTTACAAAGCGCTACTTCGTACTTATCGAATCAGATGCAAAGTATCCGCAGACGGTCAAATTTGAACTAATAAAGGATAATATTAACCTAATTGAGGGTTACAAAATAGGCGAAGATGTCGAAGTAAAGTTTAACATCAAAGGACGCGAATATAATAATAACTATTATGTAAGCCTGGAGGCGTACAAACTGATTGCAACGGCGTATCAGTCGAAAGAACCGAAGTCGTTAATGAGTGAAGCCGAAACGGGCGGAGATTTACCATTCTAACAGCCGAAAATCAGCCGAAAAATGTCAAAAAAACCAAATCCAATACCAGGCAATAAACCATTTCAAAAAGGTCAGTCTGGCAATCCAAACGGACGGCCAAAACTTCGCGATATTAAAGAGGTTATAAGCGATTTACTCAGTCAGGAGAAAAATAAACAGCAACTTATTGACGGACTTATGACTGTGATAGTAAATAAGGCACTTAAAGGCGATTTAAAGGCCGCTGATATGCTTTTATCTTATACTTACGGTAAACCAACACAGAAAACAGAAATAACGGGCGCTGACGGCGAAAAAATAGACTTTAAGGTCGAAGTAATACAGGGCGAAAAAACAATACCTCACAAACCTGAACAATGAAAACAACTTGTCTTTATTTGTGGAATAAATACCCAGAAAATTATTATCCAAAATTAGATAATAAAAAAAAGGTTACAATCGTAAATCAAGGCGGCACATCCTCAGGTAAAACATTTTCAATTCTGCAAGTTTTATTCACGCTGGCAATAGAAAAACCTAAATTTGTTATTACAATAGTCGGGCAGGATATACCAAACTTAAAACGTGGCGCAATCCGAGACGCTCAAAACATTGTAAGTGAAAATAAAAGCATCAGCAGCCAGATAACAAATTGGAATAGTACCGATAAAATTTTTAATTTTAAAAACGGCTCAATAATCGAGTTCACTTCGTACGAATCCGCTCAGGATGCTAAAAACGGTAAGCGAAATGTTTTATTTGTCAATGAGGCCAACGGGATTGATTTTAACGTTTTTTCTGAACTTGATTTAAGGACAAGTTACCGGACTTTTATAGACTATAATCCAAACGCAGAGTTTTGGGTTCACGAAAAAGTGTTACCTCTTCCGAATGTGGCTTATTTTATATCTAATTATGAACATAATCCGTTTTTGAGCGATAATATCATTCAGGGAATATTAAGACTCAAACAAATAGACACTCAACTCTGGCGCGTTTATGGATTAGGGCAAACGGGCAAAATTCAAGGTTTAGTTTTTGATTATAAAACAACCGAAAGAATGCCAGAACAATTGAATAAACTTGCGTACGGTATGGACTTCGGATTCACAAACGACCCAACTACATTAGTTAAATGTGGGCTATCTGACGGCGTTTTTTATGGTCAGGAACTTATCTATCAAACAGGCCTAACAAATCGCGATATAAACAAGTTATTAACCGAATGCGGCGTAACAAAAAACGATACCATCTTTGCGGATTCAGCGGACCCGAAAAGCATTCAAGAGTTGAAACTTTACGGCTGGAATATTAAAGGCGCGGACAAAGGTCCCGACAGTATAAACTACTCAATCGACATTTTGCGAAGTTACGGAGCGGTTACTTTAACCAAAGATTCTGTTAATTGGATTAAAGAGGCGAACGCGTATAAATGGAAAGAGGAACGCTCAGGAACTAAATTAAATAAACCGATAGACGCTTTTAACCATTGCTGGGACGCGTGCCGATATTACGCGCTTGGAATGTTAGCGGCAAACAAGGGCAAAGGGTTATTATCATTCACAACTAAATAATTAAAAAATGACAAACGAAGAATTAAAAAATTTAACCGAAATTATCGTACTAAACGCAAAATACCCGTCCGATTTCGGACTTCGCGCACTATCTCAGCAGGTGCAAAGATACCTACAAAATAACAAAGGTTCTGGAAACAGATTTCAACCGCAAAAAAACACCGGCGGCGGTATCTTGGAACCAAAAACAAAAAGTATTTCGGAAATAATAACTGAAAAACGCGTTTCTTTAATGGAGGCAAAAGAAATCCGCGAGGAACTAATCGCAAACGAACCGGAAACAGAAAATAAACCGAAGCGTTTTAGAAAATCTAATAAATACAAATCAGAGGACGGCGACAATGCTTAAAGTACAAACCGAAACGGGGACTGAGATAAACATACCGAGCGAACTCAAAAAAATTACGCTAAAAAAATACATAGACTTTTTAACTTTAGTTGAACACACAAAGCCGGATTGTCTTAAAAAAATTGATACAGCAAAAGATGAGGACGAACTTAAAAAAGCTATTGCAGAAATAGACGATCTAATCACGGCCCGGCAAATACATCCGTTTTATATTCGCGTAATTTGTTATTGGTCCGGAAACAAAGAAAGCGATTTGCAAGATTTGGAGGTGGGCTCCTTAGTTTGGTTGTATCAGTACTTAATTAAGTTACTTAACGATTTACCGGAGCCGGAATATTCAAACGTAATCGAGGTCGATGGCGAACTTTGGTATTTACCGGAACGCTATATGACAAATAGTACGGTAATCGAATATGCCGAAAGCGCGCAATTTCAGCAAAATATGAAAGATTTGGCCGGTGGCGACTGGCAGGCGATGGCGAAAATACTTTGCGTATTGGTACGAAAGCAAGGCGAAAAATATCATTCGTCTTTATTGAAGCGCGAAAAAATGTTTTTGGATTGGAGCCTTGCCGACGTCTGGCGCGTTGGTTTTTTTTTATTGAAACGCAGCGAACTATTGCAACTAAGTTTTCAAGCTTATACAAACGCGCAGGCTTTGTCGAAATTAAGGCAGGAATTGAACAATTAACAAAGAGTTTCGGTTGGTACCTGACATTAAAAAGGTTAGCTGAATCCGGAATATTTAACAGACCGGATATGACCCCGCTCGAATCAGCTGAGGCCGCTCCGCTTTACGATGCTTTCGTTTATTTGTCAGCAGTCGAAGCCGAGTTCGAATATCAAAATAAATATAATGAAGAGCAAAGCAAAAAGAAAAAAAAATAATTACTTTTGTTTAATAATTCAAAAATATTTATATGAAATTAGTACAGATTTCAAATTTATTCAATCAGGTCTGTTTAGGAATAAATGCAGTTTCGGCAGGGCGTATCGGTTTTTATCATTACGGCTACTATTCCGATATAAACGTTAATATACAAAATAATTGGACTGGCCAGAATACCGTCGGGGTTTTATATCCGGCGGTTCAGTTTTTATACCCTACGGCTCAGGTAGAGATTAAAGAAAAATCAGTCAAAGGTACTTTAAATTGTAGCCTTATATTTTCAGACCTCCAATATTACAATAACGACGGTACACAAAACCAACGTTCAATAATCGAAGTTCAAAGCGATTTAGAGGATTTGGCCGTTAATGTACTTAGCGAATTTAACAGGATAGGGAGAACGCCTGCCGCGTATCAATGTGGGATTCAAGGCGCGGTAAATTTTGAATATTTAAGCGATGCGCACAATAATAGTTTAGTGTTATTAGAAACGACTTTTGTTTTATATTATATTTGGGATTGCCCGATTGATACGGTCGACATTTCCACGTTGCCAGCCCCTTTTGACGATATACCTCCTTCAACCTCAGACTATGAACTGTTATGATAGAAATATTTAAGCAGTTAGGTGACGATGTCGGAAAGATAATTGTCGAAGCGGTCAAAAAGGCTTTTATAATGCAAGGCCACAAAATGACGGGCGCGTTAAACGAAAGTATTGAATATAAGGCCACCGCTCAGCTTAATTCCGTTTTATTGGAGTTTTTGATGTTAGATTATGGAATGATTCAAAACTTTGGGGTGACGCCTGACAGGATTCCATTTAATCCGGGAAGTGGTGCAAAAAAATCAGCATACATTGACGGC
>JBBAKL010000105.1:0-7457 GCA_040403535.1 Bacteroidia bacterium | reverse complement strand
AGTAAACATCTTTGGCTCTATGAAGGTATTACCGAATACTTCGCGCATTTAATCAAATACAAAGGTGGCGTGTATACCAAAAGAGAATTTCTGGATGTAATGGAATCCAAAATAAACAGTGGCGCAAGATTCCCGGTTAAGGAAATGGCGTTTACCGAAATGAGTGCGAATGTTCTTGAAGAAAAATATCACAAACATTACGGTCAGGTTTACGAAAGAGGGGCTGCGCTTGGTTTTTTACTGGATGCGGAAATTCAACGCCTCACCAACGGAAAACTATCATTGATTGATGTGGTTCTGAAATTGAATTCGAAGTACGGTGCAGAACGTTCATTTAATGAAGACACATTCATTGACGAATTTGTTGCAGAAGTTCATCCCAATATCAAGAATTTCTTCAGCCAATACATTGAAGGAAAAAACCAATGGAAACCCAATGATCAGTTGTCTGGGATGAATTTAGTTTTACACGATTCAATATCCGAGAAAAGCTTGTTGATTCCTGTTCTGCCGGCTGATAATGATGTAAAAGTGGCAAATTCCTCAACGGGACTAAATACAACGGTTACGAAGGTCGGACCAAATGAATGGGCCGGTTTAAAGCCCGGTGATGTGGTTGATATGTTGTACCTGAGAGATGCAGTTAAAGTAAACGGAGAGTACGTAAAAGAAGGTGCCGAGTATAAGATGAAGATAAAGCGCAACAAAGAAGATGTTTTATTACCTGTAAAAGCAAAATACGGTATGAAAAAGAGGCAAAATGTGATAAGGGAAAAGCCATAACGGTTGTATTTTAAAACAAAGTGCAATCGTAAATTCACACATCAACAATTTCTTATTTAAAATAAACACATAAACCGGTAACCGAAAACCATTCAAAAAAACAAGGGCGTATCCGAAAAGCCAAATGAGTAGGAAAATAAATTTAATCAAACTATGAAAAAACAATCAATCACCGCTTTAAGCATTTTAGCCTTAGTAACTTTTTTAATATCCGGTTGTGGCCATACACCTGCGTCTGAATCTAACACGAATGAAGCGCATGCATCCGCAACAACCATCTCAACCGATTCTTTAATTAATAACTGGAATCAGGGATGGAACACGCATGATTCAACCGCCATCGGCAATTTATTCACGGATAACTCGGTGGTTGTTTTTTCATCTAAAAAAAGATTTACAGGAGCGAATGACATCATGAATAATTGGATTAATAAAAACTTACCGTCAGTCAAAAATCTGAAAACCGAAAAGATTTCCGCTTCAGCCTCCAGTGATATGGCTTTCTTTAACGGAACTTATACCCTTGATATTACAAGAAACGACTCTGTTGTTGGAAACGACGCAGGTTGCTTTACTATTATCTGGAAACAACAACAACCCAAGGATTGGAAAATAGAGTTAATGATTTTTGGAGTGAATGCCCAATAATTCGTCAACCGAAATGATACTTTTAAAATCACAAATTAAAATCTTTTTGAATACACATAGTAATACATATAGCATCACTATTACATATTTAAATTGATAATACGGAACTAATGACATGCGTCATTTTCTTTTAGCTATTGTTAAATTAACTTTGACAAAACAAATCAGACTTTGTCATGAAGCGTCTTTTTTTTATCTACTTAATTTTCTCATGTAGTAAAAGTATAGCGCAAGAGAACATTAATTATAAATACAATAAACCGGGGTTTGCGATCCAGATTGGAACAGGATTACTATACGGAGGCTTAGGCACACAAGTTGAGTATCAATTAAAATTCAAAGAAAAAATCCGTATCACACCACAGCTGGGAATTGGTATTTCAATTGGCGGTCCGCCCGATCAAACAGACACAATACACTCGGAAGGAATATGGATAAATAGCGCTCTAGGAGCCAATATAGAATACGGCAGAAAACACAGGGTAATAATTGGTCCGCAATTAATTACCGCTTATTACACTTCCGATATTTTACCTCAGAGCTCGCAACAACGGATTTTTTTAGGTTATTCGCTTATTGCAGGCTATAAAGGAACGGCTTCTTTTGGATTAATATGGCAAGCTTATGTTGGCATGGCTCATATGGAAGATCCACTAATGTCTGAAAGAGAATACTTAGCTCCTAATATCGGATTAGGATTGGGTTATAAATTTTAAGCGTTTATTTGCTAGAATTTAATTAAAGGAATAATAGCACAATAATACTAAGCTGAATTATTTTTTTATGACCTCTTCCACAGGCTTACTCGTACATCCATTAGGAAACGGATTATTGATTAATATACTAATTGTAGGCGCTATTTCTGTTATGTAATAATTCTTCGCACTCTCTCCTTGCTTTATACCTGCTCCAAAAAACAACAATGGCACGTGTGTATCATAACCATATGCTGCGCCATGTGTGGTTCCTTTTTCAGGATGATCCATCCATGCCGGTAATAAACTGTAAGCTACATTTCCGCTACGTTTGTGATTAAATCCATTTGATATTAACGAACGGTATCCGTCTCCCTTAAATGCCTCATATTTTAAAACAGATGAAGGAAAAGCTTCAGCAACACCTTCCATTTGTACCAATTTATTAGCAATATTTTTTTCGACTTCTTCACGGTTTAATTTCATCTTATCTAACTTTTCTTCATTCAAAAACACCTGCTGGTTGCTGACATTTAAAACAAGACTATCGTTGTACAACTTATAACAAAAATTTTTTAGCTCCTGCATTACTTTTGAATCACTGGCGTAACCGGCAGGAATATTCATATCTTTTAAATAATTTGGCACATCAGCAGCGCCATGATCTGCGGTTAAAAAAAGTGTGTAATTACCCTTCCCTACTTCGCTGTCTAATGAATTAAGTAAATCTTCTATTTCTTTATCTAAACGCAAATACACGTCTTCAACCTCTACAGAACGGATGCCGTAAGAATGCCCGATAATATCCGGACTCGAAAAACTAATACATAACATATCTGTTATTTCATCTTTGCCCAAAGATTCTGCTTTTAATGCCTCAATGGCTATATCTTTCGTAATGGTATTTCCCCAGGGTGTAGCCTTTAAAATAAACCAGCTGTTATTAGCAATAAACGAACTGTATTCGTATGGAAACACCGGCTTTTCTTTTTTATTTGGTACAGCCTCGTAACGATTATCATCACTCAAACTGTTGGTATATGTATCAACGGCATAAAGTGTGTTCCAACCTTTCTGTAAATAGGTTTTTGGCAATTTCTTATCGTTAAACTGTTGCACCCATTTTGGTAATTCGTTCATGTACCAGGTTGAACTTATAAAATTCCCGGTGGCATCATCGTACCAAAACGCCATACTGCCTTTGGCATGTCCAACAGGTAAAATACTGCTGCGGTCTTTTAAAGCAACACCTATCACTTTTCCTTTGCCATTTGTATTTAATTTCAATTCATCGCCAAGAGTTGTACTTAATTGAAAATGCGGCGACATTTTACCGGCTTTACTTTCACTTCCAACGGTCTTCACATTACCATCTTCACAACAATACGTTTCTTTCTTATTGTCTTTCATATACCACTCGTTGGCAATAATGCCGTGAACCTGTGGAGTAGCACCGGTATAGATACTACTATGCCCCGGTCCGGTATATGTAGGCACATAATTATAATGAGTGTTTTTACAATAAAAACCATCCTTTACCAAGCGTTTAAATCCTCCTTCGCCATAACGGTTCCAGTAACGGTAGATATAATCGTTGCGCATCTGATCAACTACCACACCTACCACTAATTTCGGCTGATTGGCAGTTTGAGAAATACCTATTAGGCACAGACCTAGAAAAAGTAATGTAATTCTTGATTTCATTAGTGCAATTTTAAACGAATAAGATAAATAGATTATTAAGAAATTATTTCTTTTTATGTTTCTTTCCCGGTTTTTTGAACTTCGGATTGTTCTGCTCACGCTCCGCTTCCCGCATCAATAGCTTCCAGTTATCGTTGGTATCTTCGGTAAACAATAAGGTTTCCTTATAATCGTCTTTAGCAACCTCTAAAACAGTTATGGGTTTATGAAGATACTTCTCAATTTGCTTAAGTACAGGTTTCTCTTCTTCACTGCAAAAAGCAATTGCATTTCCTTTTTTAGTACCACGTCCGGTACGACCAACCCTATGCACATAATTTTCTTCCACTTCCGGTAAATCGTAATTCACCACAAAATCCACATTATCGATGTGCACACCACGTGCCGAAACATCTGTAGCAATTAACACATTCACTTCACCGTCTTTAAATGCCTGCATAACCTTTAATCGGTCCGACTGATCTTTTCCTCCGTGCATGGTGATGGTTTTAATTCCAACGCGTTCCATGGCTGAGGCTACCCTTTCGGCACGTACTTTCGTACGAACAAATACTAATATTCTTGAATCGGGATTTTCATTTATCAAACGTTCTAAAAAGAAACGCTTATCATCCATACTCACAAACATCACCGAATGTTCAATGTTTTTTGAAACCGGGTCTTTTGGTGAAATCTGAATACGAATAGCATTACGAACTATGCTATATGCTAAATCTTTGATTTTTTCGCTGATGGTTGCAGAAAAGAACAATGTTTGACGGTCTCGTGGCAAGCGTTTAATTAAATCGCGGATGTCGTTAAAGAATCCTAAATCCAACATGTGATCGGCTTCATCCAAAACCAAAATCTCAACCGTACGTAAATTGATATGACCCTGACTGGCTAAATCAAATAAACGACCGGGAGTTGCAACCACCACATCTACGCCATCTTTCAGCGCCATAATCTGTGGATCTTGCGATACGCCGCCAAAAATTCCTATAGTACGAATATCGGTGTGTTTGGCAATGCTGTCAAACACGCCCGCTATTTGAATGGCCAACTCGTGTGTAGGCACCATCACAATGCATTTCAATCCTTCCGGCTCATAGCGTTTACGCTTTGAAATAATTTCGATGATGGGTATAGCAAAGGCAGCCGTTTTTCCCGTTCCGGTTTGAGCTATCGCTAACACATCTTCTCCTTTTAAAATAGAAGGAATGGCTTTATACTGAATATCGGTTGGACGGTTAAATCCTAACTCTTCCAAACTTTGTTTGATATTGGGAGAAATATTGTAGGCTGAAAATTTCATTATTAGCTTTTCTAAGTTTTATCTGGTGTCCAATTTCTCGAATACCGAGTTATTACTTTTAAATTCAGGCACCAGCACTTTCATGCATTGCACAATTCGTGTATTATCCTGTGTATCGAATAGCTCAATAAGTTCATTAATTACTTTTGCTACTTCTTCATATTCATACTCGCGCACCTTACCTATTAAAATTTGGCTGTGATGCGTTGGCAAAGTATTTTCTGAGTCGGCCAGCAATTCTTCATATAATTTTTCTCCCGGACGTAAACCTGTGTATACTATTTTTATATCACGCCCTTCTTCCAATCCGGATAACTTAATCATTTTTCGTGCCAGATCAACTATTTTAACCGACTTACCCATATCAAACACAAATATCTCACCACCTTTACCCATACTCCCGGCTTCTAACACAAGCTGACAGGCTTCAGGAATTGTCATAAAGTAACGCGTAATTTCGGGATGCGTAATGGTAACCGGTCCGCCTGCTTCTATTTGTTTTTTGAAACGAGGTATAACCGAACCGTTAGAACCTAATACATTTCCAAAACGTGTAGTGATAAATTTAGTAGCCGATTTTTTACCTAAACTCTGAATGTAAATTTCTGCTATTCGTTTGGAAGCTCCCATGACATTGGTTGGATTCACGGCTTTATCGGTACTTACAAACACAAATTTCTTTACACCGTATTCAACACTCAAATCAGCTGCATTTTTTGTACCTAAAATATTATTGAGAATAGATTCGGATGGATTGTTCTCCATCATAGGCACATGCTTATATGCAGCGGCATGAAAAACAATTTCAGGTTTAAATGTGTTAAACACGTTGCGCATACGGTCGAGATTGCGAATATCGCCTATTACCGTTTCAAATTTTTCAGATGTAAACTTATCACCGAACTCAAGCTCTACATCGTGCAATGGACTTTCGGCCTGATCCAATAAAATGATTTTTTTAGGTGAGAACTTGATGCACTGTCGCGATAATTCACTTCCGATAGAACCTGCGGCACCTGTAATTAAAACCACTTTATCTTTAATCTGATCGCTGATTAAATCCGTATCGAGTTTAATCGGATCGCGCTCTAATAAATCCTCAATGTGTATACTGCGTAACTGATTAAAACTTAATTCGCCGTTAATCCATTTTTTTGCAGGCGGTACATTCAATAACTTTATATTATTACTTAAGCACCAGTCGGTAATTTCATTCTTTTTAGAAGGTGATAGGTTCTGAATACTGATGATGATTAATTCTACATCGTTTTCCTTTACCAGATCCGCCATTTTATCCGGGGTGTAAATAAAAGCTCCTTCCAGGCTGCGCCCTTTCTTTTTGGCATCATCATCAATAAAACCAACCACTTTGTATTTGATAGCGGCATCACGATCGAGGGTACGTTTGGTAATGATCCCTCCTTCTCCTGCACCATAAATCAACACATTTATTTTACCGCGTTCCGGATTTTTACTTTCGAAATAAATGGCTTTCACCGCTAAGCGGGAACAAATCATAATGAACATGGTAACCAGCGCGTCGATGATAATCACCGCTGTAGGAAACACAAAATAACCAATGGTAAAATAGGTGATGGCATTAACCGCAAACAATGTAATACTACCAATGATCACCACCGCTAAAATGCGCATGGCATCTCTGGTGCTGGTGTAACGCACTACTCCTTTATACGTTTTTGAAATAAAAAAGGAAATGACGCGGATAGCAAGCAAGGCCGCGTAATCAATAGGCATGTTTTTTAAATCCGCTTCCGGAATGTTTTCAAAATCGAAACGGAGAAAAAAAGCGAGGGTTAAGGAAAAGGCACAAATAGCCAGATCGATAAATAAAATTGACCAGCGCGGCATGTTGTATTTCCAGAAGAGATTAAGAATCCTCGACATGAGGTAAAGTTAACTATTTTTTCTTTGCTGTGTTAGAGGGAGAGGCTACCGTTTTAGGCTTATCGGCCGACTGAATAGGCGCTACAGGTTTAATAGTGGGCTTAAACGGTTTGTCGGCAGCTGCAATTTCGCATTCGGTACAGATTTCCTTCAGTTTTACCTTCATGAGGCAATCGGTTGGCTGTATGTAAATTTTCTTTTTCGTGCTGTCGGGCATGGTAAATTCGAAATCAGTAGCAAGTGTTTTAGGTCCTTCGAAAATAAAAGGCTCTTTAAAATGTTCTTCCAGGTGAATGTCCTTTATGTGCACTTTCTTTTCAAAAATAACAGTATATAATTCGAAAATAGCGCGGGTAATCCGAATATAAATCTGATTCTTTTTACTATCATAACTTACTTTTACGTTCCCTATTACTTCGGTGCTGTAT
>JBBAKL010000104.1:0-8440 GCA_040403535.1 Bacteroidia bacterium | reverse complement strand
AAAAACAATTACGGTAAGCTTTTAGATCCGTTTGGGGGCTTAAAAGATATCGAAAGTAAAATTATCCGTACGCCACTTGAACCGGGGATTACCTACAGTGATGATCCTTTACGCATGATGCGCGCCATACGCTTTTCATCACAACTTGGATTTACAATTGAAGCCAATTCATTTAAAGCATTATCAGAAAACAAGGAACGTATAAAAATTGTTTCTAAAGAAAGAATTGCTGACGAGTTGAATAAAATAATTCTCTCCCCTATTCCATCCGTTGGCTTAAACATATTATTTGACACTGGAATTCTTCACATCATTTTTCCTGAGATGGTGAAGCTACACGGTGTTGAAAAAATTAATGGATTATCGCACAAAGACAACTTCTACCATACTCTGGAAGTTTTGGACAACTTAGCTAAAAAAAGCAATAATCTATGGCTACGCTGGGCGGCCATTTTACACGATATTGCCAAACCGGCAACAAAACGTTTTGAACCCGGACATGGCTTTACTTTTCACGGTCATGAAGACCGCGGAGCGCGTATGGTACCTAAAATTTTTGCCAATTTAAAATTACCATTAAACGAAAAAATGAAGTACGTACAAAAACTTGTTCTACTTCATCTTCGTCCGATTGTTCTGGCAAAAACCGAGGTGACCGACAGCGCAGTAAGACGCGTTCTGTTTGAAGCCGGAGACGATGTGGATGATCTGATGGCCTTGTGTGAAGCAGATATTACAACCAAAAACCCGAATAAAGTAAAAAGATATCTCAGCAATTTTGAAATTGTCAGACAGAAATTAATAGAGATTGAGGAAAAAGACCGCTTACGTAATTGGCAACCTCCTGTTAGCGGTGATGAAATCATGCAACTATTTAATTTAAGTCCGGGCCGTGAAATCGGCATACTTAAAAACGCACTGAGAGAAGCCATTTTAGACGGATTAGTTGAAAACAATCACGAGGAGGCAAAAGCGTTCTTAATTAATAAATACAACGAATTGGTGATAAAATAATGCAGTTTCATCTTAACTATAAACATCCCATTCAAAAGAATCTGATTGATTACCGTCATCAGCTGTTTTTAATTGGATCTTGTTTTGCCGAAAACATCGGGAGTAAATTACTATCGGCAAAATTAAACTGCTGCGTAAATCCAAATGGCATTTTATTTAATCCAATCAGCATTGCCAATGCATTAAACACTTACATTCACAATAGTCCGATTAACGAAACGGATATTGTTTACAGTGATAGCTTGTACCATAGCTTAAATCATCATGGTTGTTTTTCGTGTGCCGATAAGAACGAATTAATAGGTAAAATTACCGAAAACACACAAGCAGCTCATGAACAGCTAAAAAACTGTGACTATCTGATTATAACCTTTGGTACCTCTAGTGTATATAGCTATAATCAAAGCGGACAAGTTGTAGCCAATTGTCATAAGTTACCACAAAGCCAATTTACAAAAGAGCAACTTCAGCCAGGTGAAATCATTAATTACTTTCATCAGATTGTTGACACTCTTAAAATATTCAATCCGAAAATAAACATCATCTTAACGGTATCTCCTGTAAAGTATTTACGCGATGGCCTAATTGAAAACAATTTAAGTAAAGCTGTATTGATTTATAGTGTTCATGAGATCATGAAACATCATTCGTTCATTAGCTATTTTCCGGCTTATGAAATTGTAACCGATGACTTACGTGATTACCGTTTTTACAAGGAAGATTTAGCCCACCCAAACCATTTAGCAATCGAATATGTATGGCAAGAATTTGTTTCGAGTTACTTTTCAGATACCGCAAAAATTACGCTTGATAAAATTAACGAGATTAATAAAGCGGTTGCTCACCGGCCAATTCATAAAAACACCGAAGCCCATTTACATTTCAAAAAAACATATTTAGAAAAATGCCTAATTCTGGAAAAAGATTGTCCCGGAATTAATCTTGAAGAAGAAAAAAACAGATTACAAACCAATCATTAATACTTACTAATTTGACATTCGATAATTTTAATTTTGACGCTAATTTAATGGAGGGTTTATACAGTATGGGTTATAAGCAACCAACACCCATACAAGAGCAAGCCATACCTGTTATTTTAAATAATAAAGACCTAATTGCCCGTGCGCAAACAGGTACCGGTAAAACCGCAGCCTACTTACTTCCCATCATTAATCATATAATTCATGCCAAAACCAGGCATTTGAACACCTTAATTATTGCCCCTACACGCGAACTTGTTTTACAAATTGATCAGCAAATTGACGGTCTGGGATATTTTTGTTCGGTAGGTTCTATTGCTGTTTATGGTGGTAATGATGGTATAACGTTCGAGAAACAAAGGCAAGCTATGCTGGAAGGTGTGGATATTGTTTGCGCTACACCCGGTCGTTTAATTGCTTTATTACAAATGGGTCAGATTAATTTTGAACATCTGCAGCATTTGGTACTTGACGAAGCCGACCGCATGCTTGATATGGGATTCTTTGACGATATCAGAACAATTATTTCTTACTTACCTAAAGAACGCCAAACTGTTTTATTTTCGGCTACCATGCCACCAAAAATCAGAACACTGGCTAATCAAATATTAAACAATCCTGAGCAGATTAATATCGCCATCAGTAAGCCAGCCGCCGGTATCAATCAGCAGGCATATGTAGTTTATGATAATCAAAAAGAACCGCTCATTCAGGAAATTCTAAAAAACGAAAATTATCAATCGGTAATCATTTTCTCTTCTACTAAGGAAAATGTAAAAGCTTTAGAGAAAACCATAGGTAAAATGGAAAGTTCAGTAAAAGCCTTTCATTCGGATCTGGAGCAAGCAGAGCGAGAAGAGATTATGCGTGATTTTAAAAACAGAAAATTACGAATACTCATTGGTACAGATATTTTATCGCGTGGTATTGATGTTGAAGGTATAAGTTTAGTAGTAAATTACGATGCACCACCCGATCCGGAAGATTACATTCACCGAATTGGCCGTACCGCTCGGGCACAAAAAGACGGAGTGGCGATCACATTTATTAACCAGCGCGACATGGGTAAATTTGCCAAGATTGAGGCGTTAATGGGATATGATGTGGTAAAACTACCATTGATGGCTCAATTAGGCGAAGGACCTGTATATGATCCGGAAGCTGCAAGAAAGTTCGAAAAGAAACCATTTAAAAAAGGCGGGTTCAACAAAAAACGATTTCACAATAAAAAGAAATAAAATGCGATTATTCCGTTCATTAATTATTTGCGCTTTGATCTTTTGTTTAAGCAACAAAGGTAATGCGCAATCGTTATGGACCATAGGTCCTATGTTTCATTACAATTTTGGTGGCGAAAAAAGGCATTTTTCATTTGCAATTGAAACAGCGTACTGGAATTTAAAAAACTTTTATTATAGTATTGACGGAGGAATTGAATTCGGGAAAAAAAGAATTCGTTTTTATAGCGAAGCACAAACAGGAATTGGCGTTGTTGGTGTTTCCTGCGGACCGGTGCTGGAGATTAACTCCGGAGAGGGTAAGGTAAGATTGGGTATGCAATCCTCCATTTGGGCTAATTATTTTCTTGGATTTGACTACCGATACCGACGTATTGACAAAACCAATTTTCATTGCATTGGCATTTACGGCAAAGTACCTTTCGACACAAAAGACATGGGTTCATCCAAGGGTAGTTCGGGCGGTTGGGATGATTAAAAAACAATTTGAATTCAATAACTTCAAAATTAAAGTTGAATGAAATTGTTGTTTATAATTTATAATGTTAAAAATTACTTAAATGTAATTCTTCAACTAAAAATGATGCCCCATTTTTTCCTTCTTTGTTTGAAGGTATTTTAAATTATGCGGGTTAGGCTTTATAATAATAGGCACATTATCTACAATCTCTAAACCATAGCCTATTAATCCGGCACGTTTTTTAGGATTATTAGTCATAAGCTTAATTTTACTTACGCCAAGGTCACGTAAAATTTGTGCACCTATTCCGTAATCACGTTCATCCATCTTAAAACCTAATTCCAGGTTTGCTTCAACGGTATCACGACCGTTTTCCTGTAGCTTATAAGCTTTTAGTTTATTCAATAAACCAATACCTCTTCCCTCCTGATTCATGTATACAATTACACCTTTTCCTTCTTTCTCAATCATACGCATGGCCTCATGTAACTGCGGACCGCAGTCACAACGGCAACTTCCAAAAATATCACCGGTAACACAAGATGAGTGTACGCGAACCAAAACAGGTTCATCATCTTTCCATTTACCTTTTATAAGTGCCAGGTGTTCCTGACCGTTAGTATTTACCTGATATGCTACTAATTTAAAATCGCCCAATTCGGTAGGCATATCCACCTCAACTTGGCGGGTTACAATACTTTCTTTTGTTAAACGGTAAGAAATAAGATCTTTTATGGTAATGATTTTCAAATCAAACTTAGCTGCAATTTTTACCAAATCGGGCAAACGTGCCATAGTACCATCTTCATTCATAATTTCAACCAAAGCCCCACATGGCTCAAACCCACATAACACTGCCAGGTCAACTGTTGCTTCGGTATGACCGGTACGACGCAATACACCTCCATTTTTTGCAATTAAAGGGAATATATGTCCTGGTCTTCCAAAATCGGAAGGTTTGATAGCCGGATCAATTAAGGCTTGAACAGTTTTTGAACGATCCTGAGCGGAAATACCGGTAGTACATCCATGTCCAAGCAAATCAATCGAAACAGTAAATGCAGTTTCATGGGACGCTGTATTTTTACTTACCATTAATTGTAAATCCAAATCTGCGGCGCGTTTTTCGGTAACCGCAGTACAGATTAATCCACGGCCATGTGTTGCCATGAAATTGATAACTTCAGGAGTAACGTTACGGGCGGCGGTAATAAAATCCCCCTCATTTTCACGATCCTCATCGTCCACAACAATAATCACCTTGCCTTGCTTAAGGTCATTCAGTGCTTCCTCAATAGTATTCAGCTTAAACTCACTCATTTTGCAAAGTTAAGTAATTTAACCCTTTTTAAACCTTAAAATTCGCTCTTTTATCTACTTTTGTAGATGTGTTAAGCCATCCGTTCATACACAACATAAAACTTAAATTAAAAGAACCCTTACCCGGCATTGAAGCACAATTTGAAATGGCTCACGTTCGCCGTCCAAAAACCAATATTAGCGAACTAATTCCGGGAAATTACAGAACAAGCGCTGTTTTGCTGTTGCTCATCAAACGGGAGAATGATTTTTTCATCCCCTTAACGGAAAGACATACCTATGAGGGGGCTCATAGTGGACAAATAAGTTTACCCGGTGGTAAACAGGAAGATCAGGATGTTACACTAGAACAAACCGCTTTACGTGAGTGTTACGAGGAAATCGGATTAAATAATAACATATTAATTTTAGGTCAGCTTACTCCTGTTTACATTCCGGTAAGTAATTTCCTGGTGAATCCATACGTTGGACTTTACACACAAAAAACTATTGATTACAATTTAAATCCTTCTGAAGTTAAATCGCTTATAGAGTTAGGCACTTCGGATTTAGCAAAACCCGAACTGCTTAAACAAACAACTGTACAAACAGCGCCCGGTATAAAATTAAAAACCCCGTACTTTGACGTACAGGGTAAAATTGTTTGGGGAGCAACTGCAATGATTTTGAACGAATTTAAAAAGCTGCTTTAATTACTTGCTTTTTTTCTTGTCAATTTCAGTTACCTGATTATCGAAGCACAGATAGTATTTCCCTTTTTCAAGATTATTAATAGCTAATTCCTTTCCAAAACCTTTCTTAACAATCATTCCGTAATTATCATATACTTCATATAATGTTTCTGAAGAAAACTGGATGGAAGTATTTTCCTTATTAATTGCATATGATAGTTTTTCAGTAGCAGAATTATATATAACATGATTAGAGTATTTTGGTTCCGCACCAAATCCAACTTGTTTAACACGGTACTTATTTGCACCGCTATGCGCAATAACTTTATATGAATACTCATGCGAATCAGGAGTTCCAACACCGTCTACTTCTCCAATCGGAACCCACTTGTTCCATTTGAACTGTTCGATGATATATGGTAAAACTCCGGCTTCGTTTTTACTGGTCCATTTTAAAATACCTGCTGATGTGATGTTCATGGTCAACACTTCAAATGTAGGACGTGGACGTAAATCATCCATGTTTAAAACACGAGGAGTGCAATCATTTTTATGAGTAATCTCAATTGAAACGTCATCACCATATTTCAATTTCATTCCTGCTAAGTCAATTTCAAAAGCAGTAGAATTCACTTCGTCTGTTGTAATTTTACCATTCACTTTCACTTCAACAGCACAATAACCTACTCCCGATCCTCCATAAAAATTCTGAACAAAAACATTTTTGTTCTGATACTTTCCTTCAACAATAAGTTTAGCGGCATTGATAGTATTAACGCCAATTAAAAACAGAATTGCTACAAAGATTTTTTTCATTTATTTGTATTTATTAAAATTAAAAATTGAGCTACAATTTTTTTGAATTAGTCTATTAAATAGACTGATTCGGCTACAAAGATATACTAAAAAAAGGCCTATTACAAAAATCTACGGGCCTTAACAATCAAAAAAAGTAACAATAATATTAACAATACGGCTAAAACGATTTTGGATACATTTGGGTAATGAATATTATTTACCGATTTGTCTTTTTTAAATGACATAACCATGACAATTATGAAGACAATCGCAAAGGAAATGGCAAAGATGATACGGCCTGTTGTAAACATTTTAATAAAATAACCCTGTAAAAGTATAATTTTAACTCCTGATGATGCGCCTGAAACTTGTTTTTTTCTATTTATTATTAACATCTGCCTCAGTATTTGGCTCTAAAATCGAGCAGGCTTACAAGGCACTTTCCATTTACGACTACTTTCTGGCTAAAAAACTTTTCCACGCTCAGTTAAAAAAAGCGCACCCTGCCTCTGCTGCTTATGGACTTGCCACTATTTTTTACCGCACCGACAATCCTTTTTCTAATAACGACAGCGCATCAAAATACATAAGTCTTGCCGGTAATTATTTCAAGTTAAAACGCAATCAGGAATCCTATTTTAACTTTAATATTGACAGCTTAGAAATTCAAAAGTTAGCCGATAGCATTGCAACCAAAGGATTCCGGAAAGCGTCACTAATCCCCTCAACCTCCGCATTAGAGGCATTTATACTATCCAATCCATATGCTAATTCGGCGTTAAAACAAAACGCGTTAAAACAACGCGACCGGATTTGCTTTAATTTGAACCAATCGTATAATAATAGCGACAGCACCTTACAATACCTGTTACGTTATCCTGAAAACAGCTATTACAAAGAATTAAAAACACTATTGGATAAGCAACTTTACGAAGAACAGACTACTACAAAATCGGCCCTTGCGTACATCGATTTTATCAGAAAATATCCTGTCAATAAATTTGTTCCTTTAGCTCAAGATCAATTATTTCACATTTATAAAAAAAACAGTGATGTACAAGGACTAGAATTCTTTGTGCACAACTACCCATTAAGCCGTTATTATAACGAAGCATGGAAGCTTTTATATGCCTTAACTGTTAAATCATATAATAACCAGGAATTACAAAACTTTATGAGTGCCTATCCTGAGTTTCCATTTAAATCATCTATCAATAAAGAAATTGAACTCAATAACAAGTTACTGATACCGGTAAACGATAGCGATTTTGTTGGCTATATTGATACCACCGGCGAAATAATCATTCAACATGTATATGATGCTGCTACTCCATTTAAAGAGGGTTTAGCTGTTGTAACCCGTAATGACAGTACCTGGTTCATTAATAAGGAGAATAACAACGTATTTAACACCTTCTACTCTGAAGCTTATCCGTTTTATAACGGAATTGCTCCCGTAAATAAAAACGGACAATGGTACTTAATTAACCGTCAAGGTCAAGAAATTCAAGGACCGTTTGACGATTTATACGAACAAAGCGAAAACCTGTACATAATAAAAAGCGGCAACTTTTATGGCGCAATTGATATTTACGGAAATTACATTATTAAGCCACAATTCGATAAAATGGGCGACTTTAAAAACGGAAAAGCTTACTTTGTTCTAAAAGGACAATATGGATTTGTGAACAAGGACGGACAAACTTTTAAAGCCCGTTATCAATGGATTTCTGATTTTGACGAAAACAACATTGCCATTGTAAAATTCAATAATTTTTATGGTTTAATAAATAATAATGATAGTCTGTTTTTAAATGCGCGTTACGATTTAATTATTAAAGCCGAAAACTCCAATTTCATTCTTGTTCGCAATAATATATATGGTTTTTATAGCAGTAAAAACTGTTTTATTACAGATATTGATAACGATTTTAAAAAGGAAGTTAGCGCTTCCTATTA
>JBBAKL010000103.1:0-8497 GCA_040403535.1 Bacteroidia bacterium | reverse complement strand
CTGTTAAATTAACAACTGTTACATTTTTTGCCTTTTTCTCGTGCATTCCATCGATAATTGCATCTAGCAAAGAGGTTGTTTGAGAAGGTGTTGTTACTTTTTTAGGACGTTTGGTTTTTTTCTTTTTCTCAGAATTAGCAATAAGATTAGCTTGCTTTACCATCTTTTCCTTATCTGTAACCGCATTTTTTGCCGACTTCTTTACAGGTGCTTTTGAAGACTTGGATGTTTTACCGGTTTTACTTGCTGCTTTTTTTGCAGTTTTAGCGGTAGATTTCTTTACAATTTTTTTAGCCATAAAGGTTTTTAAATACTTAGCTTTATTTGCTTACTTTCTATAAGTTTGCACTAATCAACAAAATTAACCTTTTTGGCTTAATGGCAACACTTTTTATAGGGCAAAACAAAGTTTTTTTACCTGAAACTGATAGTACCAATTCTTATGCCATTACTATGTTAAAGAACGTTAACTGCATTGAAGGTACTGTGGTTTACACCAATCATCAAACAAAAGGAAAAGGCCAACGTGGTAACAGCTGGATGTCTGATTCCTCAATGAACATAACGCTTTCGGTGATTTTAAAACCGGTATTTCTACCGTCGAAAAAAGCATTTTATTTAAGTAAAATAACTGCCCTGGCCATACATGACGTATTGACTGACATTTTAGATAATAGCCAATTTGACATTAAAATTAAATGGCCAAATGACATACTGGTAAATAATAAAAAAATTGCCGGCGTGTTAATCGAAAATAGTGTAACCGACGATTATTTTAATTGGAGCGTTATAGGGATTGGATTAAATGTAAATCAAACACAATTTGGTGATCTTACATCCGCTACTTCTTTAATAAACATAACGAATAAAAATTTAGTTGTTGATGAGATCAGCGAGAAGTTGTTTGTATACCTGGAAAAGTGGTATCTAAAACTCAAGCAAAACAAAATAACTGAAATTAATGAGGCTTATTTGAAGTATTTACTTGGCATCAACAATAAGATGAAATTTAAACACAACAACATAGTATTTAATGGAGTTGTTATAGGTGTAAGCGAACAAGGATTACTTGAGGTTTTAATGGAAAATAATATCAAAAGAAGTTTTGATATTAAAGAAATCACTTTCATCATTTAAGTGAAAGCAGTCTTTTAATAGTTTCCATCTTATAATGCATATCCAGTGAGAATTCCGAATCCAATGCGTTATTCTTTACATAATTAAACAAAAGAAACGATTTGGTTAAAGCGTTTTTAGCTTTAACTTCATCTCCTGTTTCCAGATAAGCTATAGATTTCTCATAAAGTAAATCACCCAGCATTTTTAAATTTTCGCCGGAAAGTTGATTTTTCTTCACTAACAACTCTGCAAAATTTTCATCCGGAAGAGATTCTGAAAACTCTACTTCTACAGAAGTATATTTTGATGCGTTCGTCCTTATTACTCGCTCCAGCTCCTGCCAGTTTCCGGTTTTGCGTAATGCCAAAATTATGCCCAAAAACCTGCCAAATTCTTCGGCTTGCCGTACAATAAAATCTTTTCTAAGCATTAATTAGTTTGCTATTAATATCGATAACCTGAGGTATTAATCCGGTTTTTTCGTCATTTAATATTACAAAATCACTAATCGGTTGTTTTTCCTCATCGGGCATTTGATGACGAATTCGCTTGTAGATTTCATCTTCATTCAAACCATCGCGCATTTTTACCCTTAACAATCGCAGTTCCATTGGAGCCATCACCAATACTATCTTATCAACTTTTTTATACAATCCCGTTTCAAAAAGTAAAGCAGTTTCTTTAATCACATATGTATGTTCCTTATTGAAATTTAGGAAATTTTTGAAGTCCTCTTCAACAGCCGGGTGTATAATTCCGTTTATTTTAGATAAAAGTGTGGAATCAGAGAATATTTTTTTAGATATAAATTCACGGTTTAATTTATCTTCTGAAATGTAAGCTCCTTCTCCCAATAATTCGACAATGCGTGCTCTAATTTGGGGCAGAAAATACATTTCTTTTGCGCGAATATCAGAATTGTAAACAGGCACACCCATTACTTCAAATAATCTTGCAACTGTTGTTTTGCCGGTACCTATCCCCCCTGTAAGTCCTACTATCATTTGGTTTTAAAAACTAAATATTCAACTTCAGACGGTTCTACCGAAAGTATTTTGGCTTGAGTAGGAATAATAGACAATTCAACCGGTAATTTATTGATATCTTTTCGGTGTTTATTATAATTGACTATAGCCTTAAAACTATTTGCATTTATTTCGTCAAAATCATTCATTGCCGATGAATAAGTAATTTTAACCTTGGCAGGAAAAATTTTAATTTGATTGCCAACCGGAAGATTTTGAACCGAAACAGGAACTTCAATTTGCTTCTCCAAAATTTTATCTGCCTGAATGGTTACACTAATTTCGTTTAAATTCAGGTAAACATTCTCCGAAGGACGAATTAATGCCAATTGTCCGCTATAATTAGAATTTAAATTATTCAGATATAAAGGCGCTGTTGCTACACTATCAACCCCGTTTACAGCCATACTATCACCGTTTATGGAGATAAACAACGGACTGATAATTGGCTTAGATAACACATAACCCTTATCCGCACTCGCCATTATTACGGCTTTTACGGCTACATTTTTGGTAATTCCCTTTTTTCCTGCAAAAAACAGAGTGTCCGGACTGATTTTCCGCATATCCACATCAAGTTTTGTTGCTAGTTTTAAATTGATATTACCAGAACTGATGGAATAAGAGTGTTGTTTATTATCGCCCTTCAGGGAATTAAAATCAATTGTGATTTCATTAAACGGTTTGTTTAATAAAACAAAAAACAATTTGAGTCCGCTTGTTTTAATATCAAACCGTAAATGATCAGGAAGCTCGTTCAATAAAATTTTGTTGGCCGGAAGGTTAACAAACTTTACCGGAACAGAAATTGAATAGTAATAGGTTTGATTTAATCGGTGTGAGAGCCATAATAATCCGGATATAACCAAACAAATAACAAAGGCAGATAATTTACCGCGCATTAATTTTTGTTTAATGCCATATGATTTTTTATCTCCCGCCAATATAAATTATGCGTTTTGGTTTAATGTAGCAGAAGCATCCTGAGAAATGGCATTTTTAGAAATTTTCATTTTTGTACCATCTTCTACTTCCATTATAACAGTTCCATCATCGCGCATATCGGCAATTTTGCCATAAATACCGCCAATGGTAAGGATTTTGTCACCTTTCTTTAATGCCTCAATGTATTTCTTTTGGTCTTTTGCTTTTTTAACCTGCGGACGAATCATAAAGAAATAAAACACCACAATGATTAACACTAAAGGTAATATTTGCATTAAAGGATTACCACCTTGTTGCTGAGGAGCCATTAAAATGAATTGTTGTAACATACTGTTTTTTTTTTATTGATTTATATTAAAAGCCACTGTCTTTAACCGATTCCGGTACAATGACATTTGTTTTGATTTTAATTATTCGTGTACTTGGTTCGCAATTGGTTACCACAGTTATGGTTTTTTCCTGAATACCACTTTTACCTTCGCTATTAAAAACAACATTTATTTTTGCTTCTTGACCGGGTAAAATGGGTTCTTTTGGGAATTCCGGAACGGTACAACCGCAACTACCTGCCGCAGAAGCAATAATTAAATTGCCTTTACCTGTGTTTTTAAATTTAAACGCATAGGATACTTTTTCTCCTTGAGTAATGCGTCCGAAATCGTGCTCTTCTTCTTCAAATTTTAAATCAGGCAAGCCGTCTTTATTCTCTCCATCAGCCGATGCTGAATTAGACACATCGCTGGAAGAAATTTCTTTTTTTTCACCATTATCACCGCCACAAGAGGCCAAAAATGCTGAAATAGCAATAATGAAAGCTGTTTTGCGAATCATAATGAAATAATTTGCCGCAAAGATAACAATTAATCGCTTTAAAGAATACCCTGAAAACTTAAAAATAATTAAAGAGCTAGTGCTTTAAATATTTCACGTATAAAGGCGCGTTTTTACTGTTTAATTCCACAAGATACGTCCCCGGAGTTAGGGCAACGCTTTCCATTGATGCTTTATAATCATTTGTTTCAAAACTGGTTAACAAAACACCTGTTAATGAATTTATCTTTATGATCGTTTCCTTAGGTTCGTACATACAAGTAATCATATCGTGGATTTTATATTCATTGTTAATATCTGTTTGCTTTAATCTGTAATAATTTATTCCTCTTGAAGGCATCACGTCTTTAAAACTGTAATTAATTCTTTTTTCGGAATTAATTGCGCCGTCTACACGTCCGATTTCCTGAAAATTCACCCCATCGGTTGAACCTTCTATGGTAAAATATGCATTATTTTTCTAAGTTTGAGTAACCCAGTTTAATTGGGTACCAGTTTGATTTGAGGAACAATTAAAATCAATTAATTCAACAGGAAGTGGATTTTAAATAGAGTAATATATTTGAAAGCTTTGTCGTCTTGTTCCTGCATTCAAAAATTCAAAATAAGGATCCACTTAACTTCCTTCAGTAACTTGTAAGTCAGAGTCTGAAGAATAAACGGTTGATCCCGCAGTTCCTGAACCGGCAATATACAAATGCCTATTAGCGATAGTGTTATCAGTTCTTGTTAAACAAAAAGCCTGAGTTGTTCTGGGATTAATATTTACATTAACTGAAATTGGAATTGGATAAGAAGTTGTTGTTGAAATACTTGTAACCCCGCTTGCCACGGCGCTAACCATCGACCAAGTTGCTGCATTCAATTCAAAACCAACAAGTGTTCCGGGTTTTGTGTAAATGCGATAACCAGATGTTCCCTGAAATCGTGCTTCAAAACAATTAATAGTAATAGTGTTAGTTGAAGTGTTATTTATATTTACCATCCAACCCGCCCAAAATTTTCCCAAGCCGGATAACCGGTTACTAGTGTGTTAGCAGATGCACACCAAAGCACTTTTTCAGATGAACCAACTTCATTGTTTTTTACAGAATAAAGTAAATCAGAAGCATCCTTATCTTGCTGATTATCATAATCTCTGATATTAGATTGTGTATCTAAACTCAAGTTTTGCGCTTCAAATACAAAATAATTTAAAATCAAAATAATGACTACAACAATTTTTTTATTCTTGAAATGTGGTTAATTCATTAAACATAAACTAATTCCTAAATCGATTTCAACAAATATGGCCAAATATCAAATAAAACCAGTAAAAATACCCTCCAAAATGAGTAAATCAATCGACTAAGAACTTTATTCGGAATTTCTCAATAATTTTATTTATATTTGCACGAATTTTATAATCTTAAAATTCATTCTCTATGGCCTCATCTAAAAACTCACAGAAGTTTGTCCCAGAAGGACTTACCTACGATGACGTATTATTGGTTCCAGACTATTCTGAGGTGTTACCACGCGAAGTAAATATTTCCAGCTATTTCACCAGAAACATCAAATTAAACACGCCTATTGTTTCGGCAGCAATGGATACAGTAACCGAATATCAGTTAGCTATTGCAATTGCACAAGAAGGTGGTATTGGTGTTTTACATAAAAACATGAGCATAGAAGATCAGGCTTTGCATGTACGTAAAGTGAAAAGAAGCGAGAGCGGAATGATTTTGGATCCGGTAACTTTAAATGAAGATGCCACCATTGGTGATGCCCTTAATCTAATGGCCGAGAATAAAATTGGAGGTATTCCGGTAATCGATAAAGCAAATAAGCTGGTAGGAATTATTACTAACCGTGATTTGCGTTTTGAGAAAAATCTAAAACGTCCCGTTGTTCAGGTAATGACACCTGCAAACAAAGCTATTACTGCCTTGCAGGGAATTAACCTTAAGAAAGCAGAAGAAATTTTACAAGAACATAAAATTGAAAAACTTCCCATTGTTGACAAAAGCAACAAACTGGTTGGTTTAATCACTTATAAAGATATTATCAAAATTAAAGTTCGTCCAAATGCTTGTAAAGACGAAATGGGTCGCTTACGTGTTGCTGCTGCTGTTGGTGTAACCGCCGATGCAATAGACCGTGTTGACGCTCTTGTAAAAGCTGGTGTTGATGCCGTTATCATAGATACTGCTCATGGTCACTCAAAAGGTGTTATTGATAAATTAAAAGAAGTAAAAAAGAAGCACAAAGACTTGCAGGTAGTTATCGGAAACATTGCTACCGGTAAGGCTGCTTTAGATTTATACAAAGCCGGAGCCGATGCTGTTAAAGTTGGTATTGGTCCTGGCTCTATTTGTACAACCCGCGTAATTGCCGGTGTAGGTGTACCTCAATTATCAGCAATTTTAGATGTTGCCCAAGCTCTTAAAGGCAAGAATATTCCTTTAATTGCTGACGGAGGCATTCGTTTTACTGGTGATGTTGTAAAGGCATTAGCCGCAGGTGCAGGAACCGTTATGATGGGCGGTATGTTTGCCGGTGTTGAAGAAAGCCCGGGTGAAACAATTATTTTTGAAGGACGTAAATTTAAATCATACCGTGGCATGGGATCATTAGAAGCCATGCAAAAAGGTTCTAAAGACCGCTATTTTCAGGATGCGGAAGATGATATTAAAAAATTAGTACCGGAAGGTATTAGTGGTCGTGTTCCTTACAAAGGCCATTTATCGGAAGTAATTTACCAATTAATTGGTGGTATTCGTGCCGGTATGGGGTATTGCGGAGCAAAAGACATAAAAGCTTTGCAAAACGCTAAGTTTATACGCATCACAGCAGCCGGTGTAAAGGAAAGTCATCCGCATGATGTGGTTATTACACGTGAAGCTCCGAATTATAGCAGATAATATTATTAATTATTTCTGGTTTGCGATTCCTAGTTAATTATCCAGACCAGAAATAAACAACCAGAAGTAAAAATGGTACTACCAATAGTTGTATACGGTGATCCTGTTCTCAGAAAAGTTTGCCAGGATATTGATAAAGATTACCCCGGACTTGATCAATTGATTAAAGACATGTTTGAAACCATGTACGCCGCTAATGGCGTTGGTTTAGCTGCTCCACAAATCAACAAAGCCATTCGTCTTTTTATTGTTGACGCAACTCCTTTTGCTGAAGTGGAAGAAGATGAAGAAAGTGAATTTACCAAAGAAGAATTGGAAGAAATAAAGCATTTCAAGAAAATATTCATTAATGCGCGTATTTTGGAAGAAGAAGGTGAAGAATGGAAATTCAGTGAAGGTTGTTTAAGTATTCCAAAAATCCGTGAAGACGTTTCACGTAAACCTAAACTGAAAATTGAATATTACGACGAGAACTTTAAAAAGCATATTGAAGAATATGATGGTGTGATTGCCCGCGTGATTCAGCATGAATATGATCATATTCAAGGAGTTTTGTTTACCGATAAAATCAGTCCACTTAAACGTAAACTGATTTCCGGTAAACTAAATGATATCAGTAAAGGAAAAATAAATGCCGATTATAAAATCAGAGTTTATACTAAAAGATAAAAAATGAAAAATATACTTAAGCAAGTATTCATCTTTTTATTTGTAGCAATAATTGTCTTCTTTTTATTTTACAATTGCAGTGGAAAAAAGGAAGAAACTCCACAACAATCTCCTGCCACACAAATTCAATCCGGAGGTTCTGAGATTACAACGAATTGCCGCGATTTATATCTGGAAGCACTAAAGCACGACAGCATTATTTTAAATGCCACTGAAGTAAACACAAAAGTTGCCAACGCGGCCATTAAAGCATTTGCGGATTTTAGTTTTCATTGCAAAAGCGACAGTCTTGCCCCTATCTATTTGTTAAAAGCCGGACAAATTGCTACTACGATTAACAACATGCCACAGGCACAAATCAGTTACGAAAAAATAATTAATGATTTCCCGAATTTTAAAAACAGAGGCGCTGCCATGTTTTTATTGGCACAATTGTACGACGAGCAAAGATACCTTAATAACGAAGACAAAGCCCTTGAACTATACAATAAGATAATCAGTTTATATCAGGGTACCGAATGGGCAGTTAATGCTGCTGCTGCTCGCAATTTATTAGGAAAAACTGATGAAGAAATTGTAAAGGAATTCCTAAAAAAGAATAAGGGTAAATAAAATCTTAAGCACTTATTTCTCCTCTTAAATTTTTCTCCAATTGCTTTTTAATCTTTTCAACTGTTAGTTTTTGCCCAAGTAAAAACATCAGTTTAGCAACCGCGCTTTCATACGTAATATCGTGTCCGCTGATGACACCTATGTTTTTTAATTGCCTGCTAGTTTCATACATTCCCTGCACTACTTTACCTTCCAGACACTGAGTAACATTGTATACAATAACTCCGCGTTTTATAGCCTGCTTTAATTCGTTTACAAACCAATCGTCGGTTGGTGCATTACCTGCCCCAAAGGTTTCTAATATGATAGCTTTTGCAGCTTTTGTATTAATAATAGAGGAAGTAAGTTTTTTACTTAAACCAGGGAATAATTTTAATACGATAATATCATTAT
>JBBAKL010000102.1:0-8661 GCA_040403535.1 Bacteroidia bacterium | reverse complement strand
CGCCGTAACCCACGACCGTTATTTCTTGGATAACGTGGCGGGTTGGATTTTAGAATTAGACCGTGGTGAAGGTATTCCTTGGAAAGGAAATTACAGTAGTTGGTTAGAGCAAAAAGGCGAGCGTTTAAAACAAGAAGAGAAAACCGAGAGTAAGCGTCAGAAAACATTAGCCCGCGAGTTAGATTGGGTACGTCAGGGAGTTAAAGGAAGAGGCGTAAAGCAAAAAGCGCGTTTAGCCAATTATGAAAAAATGTTGAATGAGGATGTAAAGGCAAAAGAAGAAAAATTAGAAATCTTTATTCCGAATGGTCCGCGTTTAGGTACCGAAGTAATTGAAGCGATTGATGTATCAAAAGCGTATGGCGATCGTTTATTGTATGAGAACCTGAACTTTAAATTACCGCCTGCAGGAATTGTAGGTATAATCGGTCCTAACGGTGCGGGTAAAACCACTTTGTTTAAGATGATCATGGGGCAGGAACAACCTACTTTAGGTGAATTTAAAGTTGGACCAACCGTTAAGATATCTTATGTTGATCAAACGCATAAAGACATTGATCCCAATAAAACAGTGTACGATGTGATCAGCGGTGGATTAGATAATTTGTTGTTTGAAGGACGATCCATTAACTCACGCGCTTATATTTCCCGTTTTAACTTTAACGGATCCGATCAGGGGAAAAAGTGTAGTGTGTTATCGGGTGGAGAAAGAAATCGATTGCATTTAGCATTAGCTTTAAAAGAGGGTGGTAACGTGTTGTTGTTAGACGAGCCTACCAACGATTTAGATGTAAATACTCTTCGTGCATTAGAAGAAGCATTAGAGGATTTTGCAGGATGTGCTGTTATTATTAGTCACGACCGTTGGTTCTTAGACCGTGTGTGTACCCATATTCTGGCGTTTGAAGGCGACAGTAGTGTGTATTGGTTTGAGGGCGGCTATAGTGAGTATGAAGAGAACCGCAAAAAGCGTTTGGGTAATGTGGAACCAAAACGTCCGCGCTACAAAAAACTGCCGGTATAGAAAACAAAAAACCCCGAAGAGATTCGGGGTTTTTTGTTTAAAAAGGGATTATATATTAGGCAAGTTTTACTTTTACTGCATTAATTCCTTTTTTACCTTCTTGTAACTCGTAGGTAACTACATCGTTTTCCTTAATTGGTTCAAGAATGTTTGTAACGTGTACAAAGTACTCATTTTTTGATTCTTCGTCTTTAATGAAGCCAAAACCTTTAGCTGTATTAAAGAACTTTACTGTTCCTTTATTCATTTTAATTAAAATTTAATAAACAAAACTACAAAACAAAATGTACGTTTCCTACTTTTTGTAACATTATTTAGCATAATCCGATAAATATTCGAATCCTGCGGTCAATTCACCGTCTTTACAGATGGTAGCGCGCTCAATAATGGTGTCTTTATCCTCCAGAATAATGCTCGGAAGTACACGTTCCGTCAGGTCTTTTCCAAAGTCATCACTGGCATCGCGCGGTAATTCGCAAGGCAAATTATCTACCGCCATAATACAAATGGTGTCTTTGTTAAACGGAAGGTCTTCGTTATCGTTTTTGATGTTGTAGCCATAAAAAGGCTGACCAATGGTACTCGAACGCATCGTTGTTGGAACAGATCCGTCAATATCGCAGGTTACATCGGCAATAACGCTGATGTGGAAATCGGCCATTTTCATATCGTCCTTGGTGAACATTTTTGGCGAGCGCGGATCCCAGTAATGTGCCGAAATGTACAGGTCGGTAACTTTGGTAAATGGGGCGAATTTAGATACAAAATGTTCGGGGTGTTTAAAGAAGTCGTTTAGGTCGAAGTTGTGGTCATCCGGACGTTCCACATAATCGCGCGGATTTAACTGGCAATAAACAGGCTCTCGGAATGAAGCCATCAAGAATTCTTCAGGTGTGACTTTACGGATTCTTAGGGCGCTTAAGGTTTCGATAGCACCGTTGGCAACGCGGCCACCGCCGGTAAGGGCGATTTTAATATTCGGAAGTTTAACACGCTTCAATTCTTCTTCCATTTCAGCGCGGTCGCGGCATAAATTAGCCGGTTTAATACGGAATAAGTCATATTTCAAACCATAGCCGAGAATACCGTTGTAAGCACCTACCACACCTGCATAGCGACCGAAGCCAATGATACGGTTGTGGTTTTTATCGGTTAAAGTTTCATAATCGATCATTTGAACTTTCTTTTCAATCAGCGCCTTCATCAGCTTTTTGTTGTGAGGCTGCTTCTTAATGGTGTGTGAAAAGAAAAAGTATTTTTTACCTGAGATTAATTTGTCGGCAGGCACTTCTTTTACGCCCATCAAAATATCGCAATCGCTTAAATCTTCCTGAAGAGGCACACCAAACGAAGTATATTCATCGTCGCTATAGCAACGGATTTTACTGGGCTGAACCACAATTTCAATATGTGGGTATTTTCTTATCAATTCAGAACAGATAAGTGGGGTTAGCGGCACACGCTTATCAGGCGGACTTTTTTCTTCTCGTAATACCCCGATTTTGATTTTTTGCATAACAATCTTATTAACTTTACAAAAGTAATGTTTAAATACGGTATTAAAAATAGCAGCGTGCTTACACTTTTAATGGTGTTTTTTACCGTCAGTCATTTTGTTGTAACGGCGCAAAAGAAATTTAATCCAAACAAAAAGTACGCGCCTGTAGCCTTGCAGGAAGATACCCGAATCATTAAAGATGTGATTTTGAAAATGCATCCGGTAATGGGTATTTATCAACCGAAAAACTATTATGAGCAACAATTTGATCAGTTAATTTCATCGCTCAACGATAGTTTAACCGAAAAACAATACCGTTTAAAATTAAAATTGTTGTTTGATGAATTGCATTGCGGACATACCGAAGTTTGGCAATCGAAAGCCTACAACAAATACATAAAGCCGGTAAAGCTCAATTTCTTGCCGTATTATATGATTACCGTTAATAATAAGGTTTATGTAGGAACATCGGTTAATCCAAAAAAAGATTCCTTACTAAAATCCGGAGCCGAAATATTAAAAATCAATTCCATTCCTGTTGACTCGATTGTGAATTACTCCAAACATTTTGTGAGTGGAGATGGTTATACCACCACCGGTAAAGACTTGTATATGCGTTCGGGAATTAATTATTCGTATCCGAGTTTGTTTGGTCGTCCTGATTCTTTTTTAATTGAGAGTAAATACAAAGAGCAAGTGAGTACTTATTGGGTAAAAGCCCTCAACTTAAAAGATTTGCCATATCCATCTTTGCAGCCCCGCAGTGATTCTGCCTATAAAAAACATAAGCGGGTTAATATCAGTACAGGTTATATCAATGAAAACGAGAAAACAGCAGTACTTAAAATCAAATCGTTTAAATCGTTTCGGTATAACAAAGTGTACCGTCAGTTTTTTGCCAAGCTCAGAAAAGATGAAGTTAAAAATCTGGTAATTGATTTACGCTACAATGGCGGCGGTAATCTGATGAACAGTTACCGGTTATTATCTTATCTCGTTGATAAACCCGTTAAGGTAACTTTAAAAACGCACGTGAATAATTATCCGAATAAAAAACACACCAGAGGAAATTTAGCCTTTAAAATCACCAAAATGACAATGGGCATTGAAGGAGAAAAAAGAAGAAATGGTGATACCTTGTTTTACACACATACGATAAAACCAAGAAAGAAAAATCATTACAATCATTCGGTGTATGTATTGATAAACGGCGGAACATTTTCGGCATCGTGCGTGGTGTCGGCGTATTTACAAGAATGTAAACGGGCAGTGTTTATCGGTTCGGAAACAGGAGGTGCCAAAGAAGGTTGTAATGCCGGCGTAACAACATATTACACCTTGCCGAATACAAAAGTAAAAGTAAGAGTTCCTGCTTTCAGAATTGTTCACGATATTAATCCTGCCATTACAGGAAAAGGGATAGTGCCCGAATACGAAGTAAATTATTCTCTGATTGATATATTGGCACGACGGGATTTAGAATTAAATAAATTGAAAGAATTAATAAAAAAATAAAATGAAGAAAATTTTAATCGGAAGTTTATTAGTTGCCGCAGGGTTGCAGTTAAACGCTCAGGGAAATTTTATTAAAGACAGTTTGGATAATTACATCAACCGTGAAATGAAACGCTGGAACATGCCCGGTATGGCCATTGCCATTGTGAAAGACGGAAAAGTAATTGTTGCCAAAGGTTACGGTTACGCCGATGTAGCGAAAAAAATTCCTGCAACCGAAAACACGGTATTTCAAATTGCATCCAACAGTAAAGCCTTTACCGGAACAGCAGTTGCCTTATTGGAAAACTTTGGTAAGTTAAATGTGAATGATAAGGTGAAAAAACACTTGCCGTATTTTAAAATGAAAGAAGATTACCGTACCGAGAATGCCACTGTTGCTGATGTTTTATCGCATCGTTTGGGTTACAGCACCTTTCAGACAGATTTACTGAATTGGGGAGGAACACCTTCGCGTAAAGACTTAGTGATGAAAATGGCCAATGTAGAGCCGGCTTATGGTTTCAGAGAGAAATATGGTTATTGTAATATGGGCTTTGTGGTTGCCGGAGAAATTATAAAAGCCGTGAGCGATACCACCTGGGATGATTATTTAAAGTATCATTTTTTTACACCACTGGGAATGACGAATACATCAACTTATTATAATGAATTTATAAAAAACGTAAATGCATCAAAAGCCTACGCAATGGTTAATGATAGATTAAGTGAAATTACACCTGCAAACGTCGATAATTTAGGAGCTGCCGGCGGTATTACGTCATCGGTAAACGATTTAAGTAAGTGGGTGATGATGCAATTGGATAACGGTAAATTCCAAGGAAAGCAAATTGTGCCTAAGCAAGTATTAGCGCGTACCCGTCAGTCGTTTAATGTTACCGGTGATGGAAGAGGCGCGAAGAGTCATTTTAATAATTACGGATTAGGATGGTTTTTAAAAGATGAGAATGGCAGAAAAGTGGTGACACACGATGGTGGTGCTAATGGATTTTTAAGTAAAACGGTTTTAATACCACAGGAAAATTTCGGATTTGTTATTCTTACCAATAGTGATAATCAGTATTTCTTTGAAGCGTTGGGTGAAGTTTTAACCAAAGACGCAACAGGACAACCCTACTTTGATTACAGTTCGGCTTACTTGAGAGGTTATAACAATAATTACAAAATGGAAATTGACAGTGCATCAGCCTGGAGAAAAGCAGCAGATAAAATTAAACCGGTTAAAGATGCATACAAAAAACTGGAAGGGGTTTATACGCATCCGGTTTATGGCAGGGTAGCAGTGAAAGCCGGAGAAAAAGAGGCTGTGATGTATTTTGAATTTCATCCCCAATATAAAGTTATCATGCGATGGATGAATAATGAGCAATTAGTAGCTGAATTTAACGAGCAGATTGCCGGTTATCAGAAGTTGCGTTTTTACGAGAAAGAAGGGAAGCAGATACTCGATGTAAAAGTGAACGATTTTGTGGATATGGATCATTATTTATTTGAGAAAATCAGCAATGAGTTTAAGCCCTTTGCTAATTAAACAAGAAAAAAATTCACTTCACTATTCATTTAACTAGCTGTTTGGCGAAATGCCATGATGGGTTAAGAAAAAATGTGTTCATTTGAAAACAACGTAAAGATAATGATGAAAAAAAGTAATGTTTTAAAATTAGTTCTTGTTTTGTTTGTGCTGTCATTTGGTTTATCGGCACAGCAATTAATCTATCAATTAAAAAGTAAAGTTATATTGCGTAATTGGCAATTAAGTTCAAGAGCTTATGTGAAGGAAACAAATTTACAGGGAGCATCTGTTGAATTGTTTGAAGGATCAAAGTTGTTAACTAAAACAACAACCGATGCGGAAGGAAATTTTGATATCAATCTTCCGTCCTCCGGAAATTATCTGTTAGTACTTACCAATCCTGGTTGTAATCCTAAAAAATTTATAGTGAACTGTAATAGTATTGTGATAAAAAACGGATCAGCCGATTTTATACCCTCTGTGGATTTAACAGGAATCATTGCTTCCAAGACGATCAAAGATGTGGGTGATTTGGGATTAAGTTATCCGAAAGTAGTTATGACAGATGGAAAGAATCAGGAGTTTAAATATGGCGGATTAAACTTTCCGGTAAATATCAATGACGGTGATATCCGCGTGATTCAAAAGTTTTGTACCTGTAATAAGTTAGGCGACATGGCGCTTCAGAATAAAAATTTCGAGTTGGCCCGCACGTATTATTTAATGGCAAGTACCATTTTCGAAAAGGAAGAATATCCAAAAGAACAATTAAAGCGTGTGGATGAAAAAATGAGTGAAGCACTGATTGCCGAGAAAGATAAAATGAAAGCGCGTAAAACCGTTGCGACTAAAAAGCAGTCGCCCACAAAAATTTCTGTAACTCCGCAATATAACAGCTCACAAAAATCCGGTTCAAGAGGAAGAAAAGTTTTACCGGTATTAGGCGGTAAAAATAAAAATAATTAAGGTTTACAGGGGTTCGATGGCATTCACCATTTCCACTAATTCGCGCTCGTTAGTAGAATTGAGGGCATTCATACTTTCCTGCCAGGCGTAGATCACGTAAAAGCGACCTTCGTGTTTAGCTTGGTAGCGGATAACCTCGTACGATTTGGATTTCGTTTTGGTATCGGTAAAATTGGATTTACGTTTTTCGAACGAGAAACTTTTATTGGTGGTTTTATCGTATTTCACCACGTTTTCAAAATGCAGGTGCCCCACATTTAAACGTTTTGCGGAGTCGAGTCCGCCAACGGTGCTTGGATACACCAACACATGCATTTTTCCGTCTTTATGCGGCTTCGTGAAGGAAACACCGGCGCACTTGCAATAGGCACTGGTGCCATCTTCCCAGGGTGAGATGCCGCCAAATTCCTCGGCGCTCCAGTTTTCGGGAAGGGAATATTTTAATTGAAGGTTTTTCGACTTCACCGGTTTTTGGGCGAAGGCAGTTAAGGTTAGCGAAAGGGAGAGTATAAAGGCTAATTTTTTCATGGTGGTAGAGTTTATTGAGTTAAATATATTAAAAATCGCGCCATCCGCCTTTATTTGTAGTATCTTTGATATAGTTCTTTAAAAATATTGGGCCCGACCGGTTTTGACAGTGAGTGCGGCTGGTAGGTAAGCATGTAGTGCGTTGTGGATATGGCACTTTAATCCTAATTCTCAAAACTATAATTGGCGAAGAGAATTCTTACGCTATGGCTGCTTAATCAACTAAGTTGATTCAGCCTTTGCAAACTCAGTAGCGATCTTGCTTAGCGATTGAGACCTTGCATCGAAAAATGGCAAGTTGTTTTAGTGATGATGTTATCTAAAGCAATATTAGCATCTAAGTTTAACTTTGGTTTGAATTTATGCCTGGGTTAAATCGAAAATTAAATAAGTTCTAAACGTGTAGAAAGCTTATCATCTCCTTATTTGGACCAGGGTTCGACTCCCTGCGGGTCCACAACCCCAAATTCGTAATAAAGTGCGAATTTGGGATTTTTTCTTTCAAATAATCTTACGATTTCAATATGCGAATAAGATCGTTATTGATATAGAAAACTTCTTTCCCTTCTTGATGTGGTGATACAATTCCAATATCAGTTAATTCATGCATGTATTTTGTGAGTGTAGTTCTGCTTCTAACTTCTAGTAACTCCCCAATTTTTTTAGGCTTTATATATGGTTGTGAAAATAAAAGCTGATTTAATTCAAGACTATACCACTTCAATTTCTTTTTTGCATGCAAATGCGTAGCATTCATTTGATTCAATATCTCATCAATTGTTTGATTCGTTTCCTTTGCCGTTATTTCAACTGCAGTTAGCATATAATTCAACCAAGGCTTCCATGCATTTCTTGTTGTTACACCAGCTAAATTAGCATAGTAATCATCCTTGTGATTTAAAATGTATTTACTTAAAAACAAAACCGGATGGGATAATAACTCTTGATGGACCAAGTATAGTAAATTTATTATTCTCCCTGTTCGTCCATTACCATCCATGAAAGGATGTATAGCTTCCAATTGGTAATGACCAATAACCATTTTAAAAAGAGGATCAATGGGGTATTTCTTGTGATCGTTAAAAAATTCAATTAAATTCTTTATTTTTTTCTCTACAATTCCGGTTCCGCGCGGTGGTGTATAAATAATCTCACCTGGTTTAAATTCACTTTGCCCCCTTTTGATAACAACCTGCGATTGTGGGGGACGAATACCTTGCTTTGTATTTTTAATTTGTTGAAATACTTTTATAATCGAAGCTTCATCTAATTTGTTTTTTGATTTAATTGTGTTGTGACCTTTCCATAATGCTTCCCTATATCGCAGAACTTCTTTTGTAGCATTATCTGTAGCTTCTTCTCTTAAGGTATCTGAAACTGCTTTATAGAGTTCGTCATCTGTAGTAAAAATATTTTCTATTGCTGTTGATGTTTGTGCTTCTTGCAATGTTATTGTGTTCACTAACATCGTTGGGTTTGGCATCCTCATAATATTTCTATTTAGCTCTGCTAAGGCCCTTGAGGCAATACCCCACTTTAACAATATATCTTTATCAAATATGATTTCAGATGGTGGTAAGTCTGGCAAATCATTATATGGTATATTTCTATCGAATT
>JBBAKL010000101.1:0-8742 GCA_040403535.1 Bacteroidia bacterium | reverse complement strand
TCAATAAAATCTTAGAATGTTCTCTGTAACTTTCCCAAGCTGTTTCAAATATCCTAAACATATCATAGATGTCATCATCTGCGTAATTTGCACACCGGCAGCCGATACATTTACTATAGCACTTAATACCAAAATGATTATTATCCTTGACCGCCATTTTAGACCTGCCAGCGTTGCTTTCCATTATTCCCTGAGCCAACGTAATGGATGCCGGAATACCGTATTTTTCCTGCTCAGTCAAAGCTACTTTTGTAAATCTTGCAATATAGGCCTCAAAAACATCTTTATTTTCGGTTTTAAGCGACTTTTTTGCCACTTCCGTAGTATTAACTGCCGTATCTTGAAAAGTTGTCTTAAAAACGGTTTTTTTTGGCTTAGTAATTTGTTGTTTTTCCTCCGGAGCCGGGTTAAAGTTTAAATAGGCCGTACAATAAAGGAAACAACCGCTCAAAAATAAAAATATTGTTTTCATTTCTTAGTGTATTTTCGTTTTTGACCTCTAATATCGTTGGCTGTATCGTTAAAAATTTGCCATTCAGAGGCGTTTAAATTTAATTTGGATAAGTACTCTAATAAACCGGCAACAATCGCCGCCTGAGTCAATTTTATAGCGTTAGGACGGCTGTATTTCTTAGCTAAATAAGTAACCTGCAGCACTTCGTCAATTTTTAATCCGGATTGCGCAAAAACCTCCACTATCGCAGTCATTGTTTCGACTTTATTACAGTTGAAATTTGCAGCAATCTGTTCCAAATAATTATTAAGTGTTTCCGGCAAGTATACAATAACGCTTTTGCGCTTGCCTTTTTTGTTACTTACAATTAAGTCTGGTGATGCCACGCTGAGCGGCGTAGCAACCCTAAAAATAAAGTCGAGTGCCGTCCCTGACAGCTTTGTATTAACCTGCATCACTTAAAGTATTGTCTATAAATTCCAATAATGTTTTACTTATTTCGTAGTGGTTCGTTAGGGTTGATCGCTTATCTGGATTCTTTTTAAGCCACTCAATTAACTTGTTGCATTCCTCAATGGTCGTTACTTTCTTTTTTTGCGGTCTGAGCGCTTCGTTTGTTATATGTCCGGAATTCTGAGCATCGTCATCATTATCCGCTGATATTGATAACATTGCACAAATTTGATATCGTTTCGCATAAGTTATACCGCCGCCCAAATTCTGCAGGTCATTCGTTCCTTTGTTTCCAGACATTGGATTAAATGGCATTTCGGTCTTAATAAACTGTCCTGAAACGTGATAAAGTACAGAACTAAGGTAAGATCCGGTTAAACTCTGGACAATCACTAAACCGTTTTTACTCAGCAACGGGCGAATAGTGTTCAGGATATTGTCTAAGGTCATATAAGCGTTTCTTAAATGCTCATTTTTTTTATCTTTCTTAAGACTTATTTCGTGAAAGTCTTTTTGAAAGTTAATTAAAGCCTCAATTAAGAGGCTCACATTATCGCTTTGTTTATATTCCATTGTTTTTTAGTCTTGAATGTTAAATAATCTTTTTAATTCCTGTTCCTGTTCGTACAAATAATGCATTTCGTCAACTTTGTACGGACGTTCGATTTGGAAGTCTGAAAGTTCAATATCCTTAAGTTCGTTGTCGTGATTTTCCCAATACTCAGAACCGGACATTGATTTGTAATAAGTACTCGATAATACTTTTGCAAAAATCTTTTCGACAATAAACCAGTCGGAGATGTCATTCAATTTTTCTGAATTTAGGTCAAATGCTTTTTCGCTTTTGTAGCGCGCCCAATAATACTTTGTCTGTTTCATAGTGTTAAAAATTTAAAGTGTATGTAATTAAGATAAAAAGCTAAAATCAAAATCATTTATAAAATCCTCTGTTAAGGTCGGCAGCGATTCTTTTCTTAAATATTCGCCGTTAATAACTAAGTTATCGAATGCCTTGCTACTACTGTTACCTTTTACATTATAAAAAGCTCCGTCGGTATCCATTAAAATACTTGTTTCGCCATTAAATTCCTGAATAATAACTAAACACTCAGGAGTGAAAGTGAATAATTCGTTTGCTGTTTCGATTGTTACGTTGTTGTTTGTAATAATAGTTTTCATAATTTTAATTTTTAAGTGTGTTGTTTAATTTGTTGTAACAAAGATAATACAACTTTTGTAAAAAACAAAACTTTTTAGAAAAAAAATAAAAATATTTTAAAAAAAAATAGGCAGCCCCGAAAAGCCGCCTATCAAAGTAACCCACAAATAGTCAAAAAATCAATCCTTTAATTTATCTTGTAGTATCTTTATTTGCTCATCCTTTACCGTAATTTGTTTTTCCATACGGTCCCTGAAATCTTTGTGTATGTCACTAATTTCTTTTATATTTTTATCGTGTTCTACTCTCAGCTTTTCTGTCTCCATACTGAAAGTAGTTAACTGTTCCTTCATTTGGATTTTCATATCTCGAAGCCAAAACCATAAAACAGCAACGACCCCAAACTTACTTATTAAATCAAAAACCGTACTTTCTAAACCTACATCGGCTCCAGTAAAAAGCATTAACGCCGCACCGGCCGTAATATCAATTATCGTATTATTTTCCATTGTTAAAAGTCAGTTTGTTGAGGTTTATATTCAATAAGCGGCAGTTCCTTAACCCAAATAAACTCTGGATTAACGCAAAAATCTATCTCCTGAGTACTAATAACCCAGTTTAAATCTGCGTCTAAAATTGGATTAAAATAGCTATCCGGCGCAAATAATTGACCGACTATTTCGTGATATTGTTTAGTGGTTAAAAGTCCTACGTAAATCATACTTGCCTGGATAAAGTTGTATTAAAATTTTGAACAATAGTATATAATGTGCTAACATCTGTATCTGTTAATCCGGTACCAAGTGAGGCAAAAGCGCATTGATAGGAATTTAATAAGACCGCAAGTCCGTCGTTTCTGGCACCTATATAAACACTTCTATTCGGAAGTATTGTTATCGGTGTGTTATTTACGGCTACCTGACTTGAATTTCTAAATACTTTTTGCGCGTTCGTGGCTATTCGTGAAACGGTAAACATTCCGCGCGTATCTGTTTGTGTATAACTTGCAACCGCTGCAACCTCTCCAATTAAACCATTTGCGGAAGTATAATTGTGTTGAAAATAGCTTGTACTGCCATCGAAACAACCGTCTACCTTTGAACCCGCTAAATCTAAAGTTCTATTATATTTTGTAAAGTGGCCAGAACTCGTTGTCAATTGCGCGGACGGTATAAATTTCGTATCTGCATAAGCATTTATAGCGTTAGGCGTGGCCCCTGTCGAACTATGCGTCCACCCCCCCACGAATACTAACCTAAAAGCCGCGTCAGTATCCTGAGGGTCTTTTAAATTATATTTGTGCGTTGTGGCGGTTCCACCTACAACCGGGTATATCGCTAACATTTTAGTCCAAATATTATTCGATTTTAAGTCAGCTACCAATGTAGTTATTGCGCTCGTTATTGTCGGATCTGTTATTCCTGTAGCTGTTAAAAAAGCTTGAACGTCTGGGTCCCCAAAAAAATAAGAATTTATTATCATACTCGTACCCCTATTAAAGTTATTTTAAGTCCTTTTGCCGTACCATCTCCAATCTGGTCAATATCGACCGTAATTTCTGCATCGTCTGTAATAGCTGAGGTGGTTATCGTGGCTTGCGTGGCAGCCGTTACGCTTGTTTTTTCTGTATTGTCAATTGTCAACTTAGTACCCAATACCGAACTGCCGTTTTGGTTTATATCGACCGTAAAAATAGAACCCGAAGCCTGCGCCGTTGTTAAACTTGCGCGAACGCCCGTAAGCGTAAAGGCCGCAGGCGTTCTAAATGTAACCTTAGCCGTTCCCGTTGTTAGTGCGGTTGTTTCGTCACTCGCTGCCGCCTGAATGTCAATGATAGAGGTTTCGAGCCTGCTAATATTGGCGTAAATTTTACCGTTAACAGCGTGCGCATATTCAACGTAACCGACAATTATAATTTTATTTGGGAATGTCGGTTTTACTTTTGTAATTGCACCTGCAGTAGTTGGGCTTAAATAAAGCACATCGCCATCGTTCCACGTTTCGCCCTGTAAACTTCCTGTCGTGTTAATCTGTCGCACCTGCCCCAAAACCGTAACGAAACCCTCCTGATTTTTTAAGATAGTTTCTGTTACTATTCCTAAAGTACTTTGGCAGTTTGCCTCTGTGTCTGACTGAGCCAGACGAACCGCAAGCCGTTGACCCTGCGCACCTGAAATCCTTACAACCTGATAATTGGCCTCCAATAAATCTATTAAAGGAACTGTTTTATTTACAGTCCTTGCGACTATTTCCTGACCTACCTGTAAAGTAACCGCGCCACCTTTTAAACCTAAATTTAACGTTCCGTCAGTATCGTTCCAATTAAGTTGGCCAACGCCCGAAACCTCAGTAGTTGCTAAGTTAAACGTTGTTCTATCTACGTTTAATAAATCATTATTATTAAGATCAATATCGGTCGCGCCTGCTGAATTACCAACCGTTAAAACCTGACTTAAATTTTGTGAGCCGCCGCTTAACTTAAAAAAAAAAGAACTCGATAACAAGGCAGCTAAATCGTAAGCGTCTCCCGAAAAAGGAACGGATGCGGCAGGGTCTATTTTTGTACTCGCAATGGTACTTGCAAATAAAGATTTCCACTGATTAAAACCGAACTTTACAATTAACTCATTGTCCGTTTTAACCTCCAAAGCATTCACATTTATAAAAGTGAATAGCGTTAAATTTGAGGCTACATCTTTTAAAACTACGTTTCCGTTAGTCTGTTTTACGATTTCAAAACTCATTTTTTTATATTTTTATCGGTAAAAAATTATGTTTGTTGAAGGATTACGTTTGTTCTGGCAGCTATTACAATACACGCCATAAATAGAATAATAATTACAAAGGTAAGGATTTGCACCGCATCCGCAGTCGTCACATTCATCGCACGGACAATGTTTTTTTGCGTCAAAAAGTGGGTAATCGGCTTTATTTTTGCAAAGGAATTTTAAAATAATTTCTTTCAGGTTGTCGATTTTTTGCATCGTCGTGTCCTGCATTATCTTAAACGCTGCTGCACCACCATTCTGGGCAAACTCGGAATCATTTACAAATATTCCTTTACTCGCCACCTGAAAAGTAACATAGGGCAAAACTTCATAATAAACACAATACGATGTATAACGCAAAAGATATCGCTCCCATAGTGTTTCATAAGGTACGGGAGCGGGAGGTGGGAATTTTAAAACGATTGCGCCAGCGTCAGGGTTATAATTAGAAACGGCGGGGTTTTGTTCGATAACCATATCGTCATAAAGTGCAGCCCCCAACAAAGGAATTAAAAAACGTTCCTCAGTACTTGCGATATGTGGCGCTATAATATTTATATCAAATCTCGCGTTTGTTGGCGCGGCTCGATATATTCCACTATTTACAACCTCTTGCGGCTTAATTAAAGTGTACATTATACAATAGGGTTTTGAAGTGGAGGAAATCCTAACTCGGCGCGTTGTTCGTCCATTGTTAGCACCGTTTTAATGTCTAAATCGCCCGCAAACGATACTGGCATTGGCTTCGCTATATCAAGCGCCATATTTGACCAATCGCGGCCAAAAAACGCGCCAGCGTCTTGTATAACGGGGTTTAAAAACTTTGTTAAATACAATCTTTGTATAGGTCGAATAACGGTATTGTAAACAATATCGAACTCGCTTCGTATTTGTTGGTTCGTTCCCAGACTGCCAGCGGCTCTTAATCCTGTTAAACTATGCGTCCATCGGTGTGCACTTATTATTGAAGTCTGAGCCATCTCTTGCAACTTTTGGAACTCGCCATCGTTTTTACTTTCTAAAATTTGAACATCACTTTTATATGTTTCGTCACGCAAGGCCTGAATAAACATTTTAGAATTATTACCGGTACCGGTAAAACAGTCCTTCATCGCCCTAACTAACGTTTCCGCTTCCTCTTGATTTGTCGAACCAAATAAAGAAATAATTGCAGAAGGAGTAAAACCGTTTTCAAATTTACTTTGATTAAATTTTGGTATTCTATATTCAAGTTCCGCCCAGATTTTCGCGCTGATCCAATCAGGAACGCCCCAATAAGTCAAGGTCGGTTCATAATTTTTTAAATGAAAAACGCTTTTTTCTACGCCGTCAATCTTTTCAAAGTGCGGAAATAGTGGCAACTCATAAGGCGCTTTCGGAGTTGTCCAATAGTGCTGCTCGAATTCGCTACTTATTCCAATATGCGTCGGGTAAATTTCATTTTCCGCTGCTTTTTTTGGCCTGCACCACATAATCGGTAACAAGCGCATTGTATATTTTAAAGTTTTACCAACTTTTATTTTGTTTAACTCAATAAATGCGTTGCCAAACGAACAAAAATCCTGAATAACCTTGCTCGTAAACTCTTCAATATTCTCATTTTCGGCATTTACTGAGGTTAAAAAGTCGTTTAATTCCTGTTCCTGTTCTAAAGTTATTTCATTTTTGTCTATTACCGTCTGTCTTAATGAAGTTAACATCGACATCGTTGCCGCTGGCACCACAAAAAAACCGTCTCCGACAGAATAATTTACTTTTTGTTGAATTATTGCCGAAGTGGTCGGGGAGTTTGTTGTAATTGCCTGAATCCGATCCAACTGCCAGAGGTCGAAAGTTTGGAAGGGTATATATTGAATGGTTGTTGTATCTAACCATTGTTTAGTTGGCTGTCTAAATATATCGTCTATCAAAAAGGGCGTAATCCCTAATTGAACACCTGCGTACGCGTTAACCTTTTCGGTTTTATTCGCCGTTGTTATCGGTTGTTTTATCGGTTGTTTGCGTCTCATTCTTATTGTCTATTTTTTTATTTGCAACTTTTTTTGTAGCCTCAACGCCCACGTGTCCTAAGTGAAACAGATGCTCGAGTTGTTCCTGACTTGCATCGTTAAATTTAACCGAAAATTTATTACAACTAACGAAACAACCTTTAAATTTGTCTTTTATTTTAAACATAATAGAATTTTTTTAAAAAAAGGACGGCATAATTAAACACCGTCCCCCACAAATATCAAAATTATAGACAGATTACACTGGAATAACGACTGCGCCATCTACGGGAATCGCCAAAGTTGTTCCACGTGAAACCAAAGTAACGCTAGCCTGGTTTTGGTCATTGATTGCCGTTCCTGTTGTTGTTTCAAACGCTGTAAGCTGAGCTGGAAATTGAACACCTGCGTTTGTAAAATTGTTCGTTAACCCCCAAATCCAACGTGTACCGTTGTTTTCTTCGTGAATAACTACGAACCCACAGCAGCAATTTTTTAACTCTACGATTAACTCTTTAACATCTTGATTGTGGCAAGGAAAAACGCCCGTAATAGTCTGCGTTACGACAGTATTACAATTTGTGCGCTCGCCTGTTTCCACAAAAGATCCTGTTTCCTGGTAAGGTACAATTTCATAAAACTTTGTAGCCCCTACCATAGTGATAGCAGTCAATTCGCCAGAGGTAAAAGTAACGGTCGCAATATCACCAATAGAGGCAACCCAAAAACGATATAAACCGCCCGCGCAACTAAGCGAGCAGTCTACTGAATAACCAGTTGTTAAGCAACTCATATATTTATATTTTTTATTTGTTAATTAAAATAAGGCGGTATATTTCAACCGCCTTGAATGTTAGGTTTTTAGTAGGCAACCGTAATCAATTCGTTATGCTTATAATTGAAACCAAGATAGAATTTTAACTTAGCTTTCAATTTTTCATCGTGCAAATCATACCAACTAAACACTTGATTAAGTGGGCTGCTTATATCAGTTCCCATTACCATATTATCACGCTTAGTATAAAGAACGTAGTTAGCGTTGTTAATTCCCTGATAGTCTAAAGCGTATTGCTGCCAGTCGTACATCGGTTTTACCTCAATGCCGTTGTAGGTCAAAGTTGCTTTGCCGTTCATCAACAATTCCAAGTGCATATTTGAGGAAATACCGTTATTTTGTAGGTCTTTCAAATATTGTCTGTAAACGTTAGCACTTACTAACATCACTTTTTCAGCCTCAGGAACGGCAGTTAAAACGTTACTCGCGTTATCCCAAACCGCGTTAAGTAAGTCGATACCATCGCCCGCACCCAAAGGAATACCGGAGTTTGAGTTAATGTAAGGAACCAAGTTTTGAGCAACTAAGTTCGGCAAATAAACGGACCACATACCGTCTACGATATTTACATCATTATTTCCGCTTGCCTTGTCTCCAAAGAAAGCTAATAATAAAGCCTGTTTTCTTACTGACTGTTGTAATCTTGTCATTAACAAATCCATAAAGATAGTACCTTCCAAATTATCAATCTGAGTTCCTTTTTTAAGTAACTGCTTATAGATTGTATCTTTAAATTCATCGAAGCATAACTCAACGTTTGCCTTAACGAATTCCGTTTCGATACATCTTTCAAAAATGCTAAAGTTACCTTTTGGAGTCCATCCGCAACCGTCGCCAAGTTGCAAAGGGTTTTCCAATAAACCGACATAACCAATGTTTTGTTTTTTGTTTACTAACACCATAGTGTCGAAAATATCCGAAACCTCAGCATCAAAAAATATCGGTTTTAGTAAAAGTTCCTGAGCTTGTTCGCCAATTAAGTTTATATTAAATTGACCGTTTTCATATGTAGCCATTATATTATTTTTTAAAAATTAAAGAATGAATTAAACTAAAGTAAAATCAATGTCGATAGTATAGGCCGC
>JBBAKL010000100.1:0-9372 GCA_040403535.1 Bacteroidia bacterium | reverse complement strand
GCGCTCGAAAAAGTAGCGGCAGTTAATCCGATAATAAATACTAAACCGGCAAAAATTCCTAAATGATTTAAGGCCAGATTCGGGAACACCTTATCACTAATTACTTTTCCTGTTTCAGGATTGATTGGAAGAGCGGTTCCTGTTTGATTGTAATATATGTATAGCATTGCTCCCAGTGCCAAAAAAATTACTGTAACCACAACCATAATTATGCTAAACCAAAAAATGTTTTTTTGCGCTTCGCCCAATGATTTACAGCTGAGGTTTTTCTGCATCATGTTTTGATCAAGTCCGGTCATGGCAACTGCAATAAAAATTCCTCCTAAAAATTCTTTAAAGAAGAAATTTGATTTTTTCCAATCCCAAAAAAAGGTTTCTGTGTATTCCGAACTCACAATGTTCTTAACCGCGTCGCCAATAGAGATATCTAGTTTACTGATGATAGCGATAATCGAAAGCACTACGCCCAGAACCAGAAAGAATGACTGAAACGTATCGGTCCAAACCAGCGTTTTAATGCCGCCTTTGTACGTATAAAGAAGCATTAATCCCAAAATAACAGAAACACTTACCCAAAAGGGAATGTGTACAGTTTCAAATTGATCAAAAACAAACAATTGAATAACACCGGCGGCCAGATATAAACGGCCGGCTGCTCCCATAATGCGCGACAAAATAAAAAAGAGGGCTCCTGTTTTTTGTGTGTTTCTTCCGAAACGTGATCGCAGGTATTCGTAGATAGATGTTAAATTAAGTTTGTAATAGATGGGCAATAATACATGAGAAATGATGAAGTAACCAACAAAGTAACCGATAACTAACTGCAAATACGAAAAATGTGCAGCTCCCACTTTTCCGGGTACCGAAATGTAAGTTACCCCGCTGAGTGAATCGCCAATCATTCCAAATGCTACAACGTACCAGGGAGAAGCCTTATTACCCAAGAAATAAGCATCGGCGGTACTCTTGCGGGAAGTGTGCCAGGCTATTCCCATTAAGAATAGAAAGTAAATAGCTATAAAGGAAATAATCAGTATGGGCGACATGAGATGATTTTCTTAAGAGATAAAAATGCCTAAAAATTGAAATGTTTGCTCAGTTTTATTATTTAATTCTTCACAGTCAAAATTGTCAAATTGTTAATAGTTTAACTCCAATTAGCAGGGGTATATGCTTAAATTTGTTGAAATGCAGTACAGTTCTAAAATAATCGAGCAAGCCGTTGATGCTTTTTCGCAATTACCGGGCGTAGGTAAAAAAACCGCACTCCGTTACGTGTTGCATTTGATTAAGCAAAATCATGATGATACAACGTATTTGTCAAGCATAATACAGCAATTAAAAACCGATTTAAAGTATTGCCAGAATTGTCATAATATTTGCGAAAGCGATATATGTGAAGTATGCGCGAATAACAGTCGTGATAAATCTGTTGTATGCGTTGTGCAGGATTACCGTGATGTGATGGCCGTGGAGAACACCGGTTTATTCAGAGGCTTGTATCATGTATTAGGCGGATTGATATCCCCAATGGATGGCGTAGGTCCGGGACAATTGAATATTGAATCGTTGGTAAACCGTGTTGCTGTTGGTGAGATTAAGGAAGTGATTTTGGCATTAAACGCCACCATGGAGGGTGAGACTACTTCTTTTTACATTTATCGTAAACTGGCACCACATCAGGTTGAATTATCTGCTATTGCACGTGGCTTGGCAGTTGGCGACGAATTGGAGTACGCCGATGAAGCTACTCTTGGAAAATCGATTACCAATCGATTACCGTTTAATACATTTTTTTCAGTAAAATAATTAATTGATGAAACTAACCAACAATGTAATTATTTCAGTAAAGAATGCTGAGTTGGAAGGGGATTTAACAATTCCGGATCAAGCAAAAGGTTTAATACTTTTTTTGCATGGTAGCGGGAGCAGCCGAAAGAGTTCCCGTAATCAGTTTGTAGCCAACTATCTGAACCAACAAGGTTTTGCTACTTTGCTTTTTGATTTATTAACGGAACAAGAATATGATGTTTTCGATAATCGTTTTAACATGAATTTGTTAAGCGCACGTTTGTATGAAACCACACAGTGGGTTAAAAATCAGGATGAGTTAAAAAAATTACCGCTTGGTTATTTTGGCGCAAGCACCGGCGCTGCCTCGGCAATATTTGCTGCAGCAGTATTAAAAGATGTGGTTAAAGCCATTGTTTCGAGAGGCGGCCGGCCCGACTTAGCAGAACCTGTATTAGGTAAGTTGCAAGTGCCGGTTTTATTAGTGGTTGGATCAGAAGACAGAGGCGTTCTCGAATTAAATCAGCAAGCATTGCAATCCATGAATTGTGAGAAAGAAATCACCTTAGTGAATGGTGCTACTCATTTATTTGAAGAACCCGGAGCTTTAGATGAGGTAGCGCGACTTGCAAGTTTATGGTTTGCTAAGTATTTGAAGTAATATGGAAATGGTTTTTGAAAACAGGGAACAGGCCGGTAAACTTTTAGCACAAAAACTAAAAGCTTATCATTCCTTGCCAAATACCATTGTACTTGGTATCCCGCGAGGAGGCCTGCCGGTTGCCTACGAAATTTCAAGTTATTTGAAATTACCGTTGGATATCATTCTTTCGAAAAAAATAGGACACCCTTCTAATTCCGAGTACGCTATTGGTGCGGTAACTGAAAATCTGGTTTCTGTGAACAAAGAAGCGGATGTAACAGATGAATATATTCAACAGGAAGTTGCCCGCATACGAAAACAACTGGATCAGCGGACAAAGCTATTCAGAGGTAATAAACCCGTTATCGATTTTAAAAACAAAACCGTTATCATTGCAGATGATGGAATAGCAACAGGAAATACTTTACTAATCACTATAGATATGCTTCGTAAAGCCGGCGTTTCAAAAATTATTGTTGCCAGTCCGGTTGTTCCATTAGACAAGGTAGGAGTAATTGAAAATGTGTGCGACCAATTTGTGTATTTATATGCAGCGGAATATTTTACAGGAGTAGGAGCTTTTTACGAAGATTTCGAACAAGTGAGCGATGATAAGGCTGCGGCTTTTTTGAAAAGTTAAACTAAAATTTAAATTAGAATAGACGATATGTGTTTTTCTGCAACAGCAAGTTTTGTTTCGGGTACAGTTTTAGGTGCTTTTGGTATTGTTTCATTAGTTAAGGCAGATGAACCAAAGAAAAAGTTATTTGCGGCCATCCCGTTGATGTTTTCAATTCAGCAGTTGGTTGAAGGTTTTGTCTGGTTGTTTTTATCAAAGGGCGAGCCTCCTTCACAGCAGCAGCCATTTATTTTTACTTTTCTTGTATTTGCATTACTTGTTTGGCCGGTTTGGATAGGCGCATCAGTAATTCCGCTTGAAGAAAATAAAACCAGAAAAACTATTCAGTTGATGTTTTTAGGTTGTGGATTAGTCTTTGCAATATTTTCGGCATATTATATGATGAATTATCCGGTGAGCGCCAAAATTGATCAGTACCATATTTTGTATTTGGTGGATTTCCCTAACAAAGACAATCCGCTTACAGCGATTTTGTATTTTGGCGCAACGGTTGGGCCATTGCTGATTTCATCTGTAAAAAAGGTTCCTGTTTTAGGTGTATTGATTTTTATTTCCTACGTAATAACGAAATTTATGTATGATGACTACGTTATTTCCGTGTGGTGTTTTTTTGCAGCTGTGGTAAGCGTAGTAATTTATTTAATGGTTACCGATCGGATAAAATCATTAACTAAAGTAAGCGCAGAAAATAACATTCCTTAATTACATATAACCACCCATTTGGGTCATTATTTTTTTCTTTCTTCTTCCTCCGCAATCTTTGCGTGTTTTGCAAGAGGAAATTACTAATCCCGATAGGATGAGAAGGATGAAAGTATATCGGTAATATTTTCTCAAATTCATTTCAATAAATAACGTCGTGTTAGTTATTAGTTACAGTACGGTTAATTGGTGCTGCACCAGTAACGTTGAATGCCATATCGGTATTCAGATTCAACAACCTTAACTTCACAATTTTTTAAAAGCGCCAGCATATCATCCCTGTCAAATTCGGATATATGATCGTCGTCGGTATAATTTAAATCCAGTTTTAAATCTTTACGGTAAACGTTTAGATATGTTTTTTCAAAATCCGGTAATTCAATATAAATAAAATCGAATCGGTTTTTAAATTTTTTCAGGAAGTCCTCCGGATTATCCAGATGCTCGAGAATGTGTGACAGAATAAGAACATCAAATTTTTTATCGGGGTTAGCCTGAAGGTATTCATACGCTTCCTTATGTAAAAAAACAAGATTGCCTTTTGAGTATCGATTTTGCGCGTCTTTAACAAGCGCTTCGTTATAATCTATGCCTATAACTTCTTTTGCTTTATCGGCCATAAAATTGGCAATGGTACCATGGTTACTTCCTAGATCTAAAACGATATGTTGCGGACTAAGATGTTTTAAAATGAAGTTTTTTGCTGAGATAAAAATGGGGTGATTGTCTCTTTGGTAATGTTTAAAGGATTGTTCGTGCGACAAACGATCAAAAATCCATTCCAGATTTAGGAAGAACTTCAGTTTTGATTCTGAACCTAGCGGCAATAATTTTTGAGCTCTGTAAATAAAGCTTAATAATAAATTACCTTTTTTATGACGGGTGTATTTTAGTCCCACACTTAGATTGTTTTATCAAATATAAGCGTGTAGTTTCAATAAATGAAATTTTAGGTGATAAACTTATAGGCGTTTAGTTTTTAAAACGCTCATACCATGCCTTTTCGAGCATTTCCCTATAATTTGGATGAGCAATATTAATAATGGCTTTGGCTCTTTGCTCCATGTTCATTCCGAATAAATTGATAGCACCGTATTCAGTGACTACCCAGTGTATATGTCCGCGTGTGGTGACAACACCTGCGCCTTGTTTTAGGAAAGGAACGATGCGTGATTCTCCTTTGTTGGTTACGGATGGCATGGCAATAATAGGTTTTCCTCCTTCCGAAAAAGCGGCACCTCTAATAAAATCCATTTGTCCGCCGATGCCTGAGTATTGATAGGTTCCTATTGAATCAGAGCATACCTGTCCGGTAATATCTACTTCAATAGCGCTGTTTATAGCTGTAACTTTTGGATTTTGACAAATCACACGCGGATCGTTCACGTAACCGATATCAAGTGATTTTACAATGGGATTATCATCCACAAAATCGTATAATTTTTTTGTGCCAATTAAAAAGGAAGTGACACAGTAGCCATTCACTTTCTTCTTTTTTGTATTGTTAATCGTACCGTTTTCGATGAGCGGAATAACCCCGTCGGAAAACATTTCGGTATGTAATCCAATGTTTTTGTGATTGGTCAGGTTTTTTAATACAGAGTCAGGAATGGTACCAATGCCTAATTGTAGGGTTGCACCGTCTTCAACTAATTCGGCTACTTTTTTACCGATGGTTTCGGTTGCCTTTGTGGCGCGCAGGGCATAACTTACTTCTGGCAAAGGTTCATCTACCCAAACAGCTGCATTAAATTTTGAGAACTCCACAAAGGCATCGCCATGTACGCGAGGCATATTGGGGTTAACCTGGGCAATTACTTTTTTTGCAGTTTGAACGGCTGCACGTGCAATATCCACTGATGTACCTAAAGAACAATAGCCGTGCTTATCGGGTGGAGAAACGTGAACAATAGCTACATCAAGCGGTAATATATTCTGTTGAAAGAGGGAAGGGATTTCGCTTAAAAAGACAGGCATGTAGTCACCCGCATTAGTGTTCACGGCTTTTCGGTTGCATTCGGAAACAAATAATGAGTTAATGTAAAAATGACCGGCTAAATCTGGATTATTTAAATCGACACCTTTTTGAGTTATGCTAACCAATTCAACCTTTTGAAGCCTGGCTTTTTGTTTAATCAACTCGTTAATTAAATGAACAGGAGTTGCAGCACTACCATGTAAAAAAACACGTTGGTTAGATTGTATTAACTGTAAGGCTTCTTCGGCTGAGGTGTATTGCTGGGTGTTTTGCATAGGTTATAACAAAAGTAGAAAACATTTCCAGCTTTTTATTCATCCAATAATTCTTTCGACAAATAGAAGAACAATTTAACAGCGTTAGTGGGTTTTTCTATGATTTTTGAAAGTGTATTAAAATTACTTGCAAAAAGTTCTTTATTGATTTTGTTTACCAGATTGCTTTCTAATGGTTGGTAGGCCATACTCCAATTGGTAAAAAGTCGTTCTGTAGTATAGCCTTCTTCCAGAATCATTACATTTGTGTGGCGTTTGTCTTTTTTAATATGTTCAAATAACTCTTTCACATCTTTTTCTTCACCTTCTATGATTTGAAGAAATTCATCATTGTGATACAACAAGCAACCGGTGATGTTGTGTTCAACGTTAAATTTGGTAGAAGTTTCTAAGATATCCTGTATATCTTCGGCTTTTAAATCTTTACCTGCTGTTGATCTATAAATTAATTCGTACATGTCGTTTAGTGACTATTTTTTTAGCATACGCGTTTTGTAAAATTATTGAACGAAGTCAAAAATACAATACCAAAAACACTGATCTTAATCATAAATTAACACAAATTTACATGCTAAAAGTCGGTAGATGCAGGCTTTACAACGTTAGGAGTCCAAACATAGGGCTAGTGAGGCGGGAGTAATGATTGCAGTTTAGCGGCAATACTGTCAGCGTAAAACCGTGGTCCGCAGATATGGCATTTTTCAATCTGATAAAAGGATTTCGGTGTATTGGCATTTTTGAAAATCTTCTCTCCCATGCTAAAAGGAATGGTTTCGTCTTGGGTGCTGTGAATAACCAGCAATGGTTTATGGTAATTACGAATCGATTTAAAAGCACAGTATTTTTCACTAACTAACAGTCTGCCTAAAAAACCGGCGGTTTTGGCTGCAATATCCCGATGTGAGGAAAAAGCTCCTTCAATTACTAAAGCGTCAATTTCATTTTGTCGTTCGGACGCTACTACTGCAGAAAGATGCCCGCCAAGTGAATGGCCGTAAATAATTATTTGTGTGTTTTTAATGTCAGGATGGTTTTTTGCGTTAGTGAGGGCAGAATGAGCGTCTTTCAAAACGTTATTGCGCGTGGCTTTTCCGCCAGAAAAACCAAATCCACTATAGTCAAATAAAAAAATCTGATAACCGTATTTTATTAATGGCGATATGGTTTTATACTGACGTAATAGATTTCCGGCATTGCCATGAAAATGCAAGATGGTAGTTTTGGCTTTTGCGTTTTTTGGTTTAAGCAACCAGCCATTTAAATGATTTCCACTGCTGCTTTTAAACATGAAACTTTCTAAGGTGTAATCGTACTGAATGGTATCGTTGCCGTTTTTAAGGAATACAGGATGATGATTATCACCCACGAAATGGATAACGGTGCTGTCGTTTTTGTTTTTGAATGTTAATCGTTTGGTTCCTTCGTCAAGTTTTGTAGGTACCAAAAAAAGTTTGTTAAAGCTGCATGAATTAAATAGTATTAAACACGCTGTATAAATAAACCAGTTTTTTAGCATTTATGCCTGTTTTATTTCTTTCGGATATGATAAAAGTATTCTACACTTTCAATGGTGTAGCCGCAATTTTCATACAATTTACAAGCAGGTTTATTGTCGCCCTGTGTCACAACCTGCATGGATTTATAATTAAGTTTAGCTAACCAACTTTCTGCACTTTGCATTAATGCAGTGCCAATTCCCTTGCCTCTGAATTCTGTATCAACGGCAATTATACCAATGTCTCCACGATGTTTTTTTTCACCTACTGTAACAAAACCTGCTATGGTGTTATCAAGCGAATAAACCAGAACTTCTTTAGCAATGCTTTTGTCGATGGATTTATTAATCCACGTTTTGTATAGTTCTTCAAATTTGTCTTTACCTATTTTCGGATCCTGATTAAAACGCGAATAGATACCACTTTGTAAAGCCAGCTCTATCAGTTTTGCCTTCGACATTAAGAACGAATAAGGAGAAACAGTCTGATGTATGGATAAAGAAGTATTAATGTTTTTTATAAACGTTGTTTTTTTATCTACCAATAAGATTTCAAGGACAGAGTTTTCAATTAAATCTTTTTTTATTGGTTGTGCCGAAGCGTAATATGCCAACGTGCAATGTTGTTGTGTAAAAAGATTCTCCAGGTCCTTTAATTGTTTTAAATCTTCTAATGGTCCGTTAATTCGTGCGACCGGATATCCAAAAAAATCGGAATCCCATTTAAGCGGTATGTAATTAAATTCAATCAATTATTTTGAACTTTCTTTTAAAGATACAAAAGGAAACTATTCCGTCAACATGTAGTTCTATTTATTCGATTTAGTTAAAGCATCTTGTTTCATCCGGTAACGAATAATTGAAGCAATTAATCGAGTCGGTAATGGTTTATCAATAGGAAATTGAATGGCGCCTTTAGAAGTTTTGAAATTTTCAAGTTTTTCTTTAAAAAAGATAATGGGTTGTGAAGTAGGGTAGAAGCCAATATGATTTTTATAAGCAGCATAGTAAACCAAAACTTTGTTTTGCTTAATAGCAGGCATTCCGTAACTAATAACTTCTTCACATTTTGGCGCTGTTTTCGTTACAATTGTACGAAGCGCCTTGAGTTGCTTTTGTGTTGATTCCGGGAATGAAGAGATGTATTTATTTATTTCGTTTATATAGGGCATTAAATTGTAACACTAAGTAATTAATTGTTTTCATGTTATTGTTTTTTCCAGCGATCTAAGCCCGGAATTTGTCTTACTGCTAACCACCGTAAAGGAAACAACCATTTCATTTCGTTTTTAAGAACATTTTCAACCAGTTCCTGCATTTCTTTCACGGTCATATTGGGGTGAATAAATGCGCCTTTTTCATAACAGGAACTGCAATATTTTTCACTAAGACTTCCGTCTTTTTCGGTGCCACCACCCATTTTATCCATTTTCATTGGCATGCCGCATGATTGACATTGACTGTGGGTTTTGATTGTTGTCATAATTTTAGGTCTTAATTAATGAGTTAAATACAATAATAATATGAATAATATTATAATTGGTAAAGGTTAAGAAAAAACATCATAGCTGTAACGCAAGATCATGATAGTTACAATAATTAAGAAAATTAAACGCACAAAACCGTTTCCTTTTTTAAGAGCCATTTTACTTCCTATAACACTGCCGGTTATGTTGAAAACCGACATCAAAACAGCAATTTCCAGTAAATAGTTTCCTTGTTTAATAAAAACGATTAATGCTGAAATATTGGTAACGCAATTAACGATTTTTGAATAGGCGGAAGCTGTTACGAATTCAAATCCTAATATTAAAACAAATCCAAGTACAAAAAAGCTGCCTGTTCCCG
>JBBAKL010000099.1:0-9531 GCA_040403535.1 Bacteroidia bacterium | reverse complement strand
TCGGCCATTAAAAATGGCTGAACTCTGCCTCCTAATTGTTCAATCGCATGCGCTACTTTCATTTTTGTAACTTTCGGACAAAAGAAAAACATAAAACCGCCTCCTCCTGCTCCGGAAATTTTACCTCCGGTAGCGCCATTTTTAATGGCCGATTCATAGATCGAGTCAATTAAGTTATTGGAAATTGAATGAGCCATTTGTTTTTTATTTTGCCATCCAAAATGTAAAATCTCTCCTATTTTATTCAGCTCTCCTCGTAGTAAACTGTCTTTCATCAGATGCGCCTGCTCTTTCAGGTTGTGCATGGCATCAACCGATTTTTCATTTTTATCATTTACATTTTTAACCTGCTCGTTGATGATGGCAGCTGATAATCGTTGTGTAGCTGTAAAATACAAAAGCAAATTAACTTCCAGCTCATTCATTACTTCCGTTTTTAATTGTAAGGGATTTACAATTACCCGGTCGTTAGATAAAAATTCAATGTAATTTATTCCTCCAAATGTAGCAGCGTACTGATCCTGCTTTCCTCCGGCCATTTTCAAATCGATGCGTTCAATCTCATATGCCAAATGTGCAATGTCGTATTTTCCAAGTGGCAGCTTTAACCATTCAATAAAAGCGCCTAAAATGGACACCACTATTGTGGAAGAAGTTCCTAATCCGGAACCTTGCGGAGCTTCAATAAAGGATGTTAAACGAAATGATAAGGGCTTTAAATTAAATTGTTTGATAACGCGATTGTATACCCCTATAAACAATTCGAAGCCTTCAATCATTTCCAGTTCCGCTTGGGAATTCAACATCAGACATTTATCGGTACCATCAATACAAAACTCAATTTCGCCATTATTAAGTGGTTCAAGACTGGCATAAGCGTACAAATCGATAGTAGCGTTTAGTATGGCTCCTCCGTATAAATCACTGTATGGTGAAACATCCGTTCCTCCTCCTGCTAATCCGATTCGTAATGGGGCTTTACTTCTTATAATCATTGGGATATTTTTGATTTCTTGTTTCTTGTTACCGCTTATTTAGTATTGTAAACATTATTTCATATTTACAAATTGCAAGGGCGCATCGTAAGTTCCTTTACGGCATAAAGCAATAACAGCTTGTAAATCGTTAATGCTTTTACTGGATACACGAATAATATCATCCATTTTTTGAGCGGTAACTTTTATTTTACTGTCTTTTATATCTTTCAAAATCTTTTTCGATGTTTCAGCATCTATCCCTTGTTTTGCCGTAATATCTTTTTTAATCATTGGTCCGCTCGGGTAATGTTCTTTCTTTTCGTCCAATGAACGGGGATCCAATCCCTGCTTAATCATACGGCTATGAATTGAGTCCAAAATAGCATCTAAACGCATGTCATTTTCGGTGGTGATATTAATCACCAAGTCTTTCTTGTTTAATTCGATTGTGCTTTTACTGTCTTTAAAATCCCAGCGATTTAAAATTTCTTTTTTGGCAACATTAATGGCATTATCCAATAGCTGAGCGTCGACTTTACTTGTTATATCAAAAGAAGGCATATTATGTTCAATTTAGTCCTGGAATAACACCGGCTTTAACTGAGTTTAAGGTTATTTATTCAGAGGATTTTTTAACAAATGTAAATGTAACAAAAAGCACTCAGGTAAGAGCCCCGGAGTTTGCACAAATAATTAACCATTTGAAGACGTTTTTTTATAGCATTTTTTTATGGCTGGCTGCATCTTGCGTTCAAAAAAAAATCGTTCTGAGATAAAAAAAGGTCTTCTTCACTGAGTGTCATTAATTCTGATTCAAGTGTAACTAAACCCGGGTGCGACTCCTACAATTACGAGAGACTTTTTGTGAAAACCGGACTAGTAAACATCTGCAAATTAGACAGTAATTTACGCGTAGTTTTAATGTATAATTCGGACAAAAACTTTCTCGGCAAAAACCTGTATAAAGGACTTAATCGATGTTATTTACCCTGTGAATTTGCTACCAAGTTAAATAACGCACAAAAACTTTTAAAACAACAATTTCCCTAATACAATATCATTGTTTTCGATGCAACGCGGCCATTACACATTCAAAAACTCATGTGGGATTCCTTGCAACTTCATCCCCTTATTAAATACGATTATCTAGCGGGGCCTGACGAACTTTCCTTGCACAATTACGGTGCCGCGGTTGATGTGAGTATTATTAACGAAAATGGCGTATTGCTGGATTTGGGCACTCCGTTTGATTATTTTGGTTGTTTGGCCCGCCCCACCCACGAAGCATAATTGTACATGGAAGGAAAACTAAGCAAAGAAACGTATTGTAACCGATTATTACTCCGGAAAATCATGGCACAAAGCGGTTTTTATCCAATTACTTCCGAATGGTGACATTTTAATGCGTGCAATAAGGCATACGCTGCAGCTCATTATACATTGATCCCATAATGTTCAATTCACAAGTGAAACCGTATTATTTATTTCGAATAAATTGCCGTGATTTAGGTCAATTTATGCTTACTTTAAGTCTGATTTAACTCAAGTTTTCCTAATTATATTTTTGTATTTTTAACCCGCAATTAAAACTGTTTTTATGAGTTCAAAAGCCAATAACCCATTATTAAAAAGCTGGATTCCGGTTAGCGAAAACTCCGATTTCCCGATTCAAAACATCCCTTTTGGAGTATATTCCGATAATAAAGTTGTTCATCATGCCTGCACCGCTATTGGCGAATACATAGTGGATTTATATGAATTAAGCCGTAATGGTTATTTCGACGCTTTAAACATTCCGAACGAATATTTTAAATCGGAAGTTTTAAACGATTTAATTGCATTGGGCAAAACCACCACCAATCATTTACGCGATCGCATTTCGGAATTATTGCGTGACAGCAATACCGAATTACAAAATCATAAAGAATTGCATTTTTTAGTTTTGAAAAAACAAAGCGAAGTGAAAATGCTGATGCCGGTTCATGTTGGCGATTATACCGACTTTTACAGCAGCATCGATCACGCCACAAACGTAGGAACCATGTTCCGCGACCCGAATAATGCCTTGTTACCAAACTGGAAACATTTGCCGGTTGGATACCATGGCCGCGCTTCAAGTATTTGTGTAAGTGGCCATACCTTTCACCGACCAAAAGGACAAACCAAACCTGCCGATGCGGAATTGCCGGTTTTCGGACCAAGCAAATTACTCGATATTGAATTGGAAACAGCTTTTGTTATTGGTAAATCAACCCAAATGGGCGAAAGTGTTAATACAGAAAAAGCCGATGATTATATATTTGGAATGGTATTGTTTAACGATTGGAGTGCGAGAGATATTCAAACCTGGGAATATGTTCCATTAGGTCCGTTTTTAGCTAAAAACTTTGCTTCAACAATCTCTCCTTGGATTGTAACATTAGAAGCGTTAGAGCCTTTCAGAACCAAGGGCTACAAACAAGAACCTAAAGTATTACCCTATTTAGAATATAGCGGCGATAAAAACCTTGATATAAACCTGGAAGTATATTTACAACCGGAAGGTGGAGAAGAAAATAAAATCATCACCAGCAATTACAAATACATGTACTGGACCATGGAGCAACAATTAGCGCATCATACGGTAAATGGCTGTAATATTAATGTAGGTGACATGATGGCAAGCGGTACTATTAGTGGTCCGCAACCGCATGAATTTGGTTCGATGCTGGAATTAACCTGGAGAGGTACAAAACCTATTAAACTAAGCGATGGTACCGAACGTAAATTCGTTAACGATAACGATAGTATTATCATTAGAGGATATTGTCAGAACGAAAAATTAAGAATTGGATTTGGTGAGTGCAGGGCTAAATTATTACCGGCAAACTAGTAATACTAAAAAAGCCCCACAAGTTTGTGGGGCTTTTTTGTTATTAATTAAAGCATCTTAACTCTTAATAAGTTTAACTGTTTTTTGATTTGTACCGTAAGTAATTCTTGCAAAATACAAGCCTGAATTTAAATGGGAAATATCAAATGTATGCGAATTAGAATGAATAATATGGCTGTCGTAAATTAATTTACCATTAATGTCATATACCTCTATATTTTCAATAGGTGTTAGAGGAGAAGAAAATGTATATGCGTTAAATTGAGTTAGAAGTTGAATATCTTCTACAGCATTTGATAAATCAGTCACTTCAGTTGCTAAACAAGTTGTAACAGGGTTTATTAAATTTGTATATGTACCTGGTGTGACTGGCGTTAAGCTGCCGGAGGTAAAAATACCAATTTGTCCAATGGAGTAATTAACAGTCAAAACTGAATAGGTTGGCGTAACATTAGCTGCGCAGGCAGTATTGGCAATACTATCTGTTTTATATAAGCGCAAATTAGATCCGGCATTCCAAGTTCCTGTAGTTAGGTATATAGAAGGATAATTAAAGTGCAAACTATGATTCAAACTCAAAGAACTACCATAAGATTTACCATTCGTAAAACTTATAAAAGGAGTAAAAAACAATACCGAATTACCTGAAGGAGTTATTCCGGACGCCATTAATTGTGAACCTTTCATTGCAATGTCTAAAGGAACGAAAGTATTTCCGGTAAATATATTTAATATATAAGGTGTAACGAAGGTATTGCTGATTGTAGAGTCAATTCTTCCAAGCATATCGTTTTGTATGCTGCTGCTCGAATTACCCATAACTGTTAAATAGTTACCAGACTTTATTATTTTATTAAATGATGAAGTAACAGGCAAAATACCAGAAACATTATACTGGCAAGAAGGCAAGAAATTAGCTGTATTTGACAACTTAGCTATAAATGGATATCCGCCTCTTTGCCCAACTACAAAAATTGAACTATTACTGAATTGGCATATTCCAAATGCCTCCTGGTCATTATAAAATGTACTCATGCCATTATTAATTATAGAACCAGTTGCGCCAACCACTCGCAAACAATAAAAATATTTATTTGTTGCAGCTGCGATTCTTCCAACTGCCATAATATCTCCATTATTAAGCAGAGTTAAATCGTTAATTTTTATATCATTACTTGTAAACGAATTAGTGTATCTGTTTAAATAGATTAAATTACCACTTGTTGTATCAATACTTGCAATAAAAGGGTAATTACCTGTAGGTTCATACAGATTACCTCCAATATAAATACGCGAACCTGAAGCCAATATTTTACGAGGTGTAGCAGTTGCGGTATAAGAGCCATAAAATTGATAGGTTTTTTTCCAAAGCACATTGCCGTTTAAATCGTTTTTCATTACAACTAAATTAGGCTTGTTAATTGGAGTTGTTAATGTATCTTCGATGTAAGCTATGTAATGCCTATTGGCGTGAATAACGGTCGTCTGGTTACAATAACCTGTGCCGCAATAATTGGTGTTGTAGAGTTTGTGTTGGGTTTGCCCAATCAAAAAATTAGTTAGAATAACTAAAATGTAAATAGGTGAGTGTTTTTTCATAATTAATTGTTTAGTTCAAACATAAATTGAATTAATTAATTATTTTAAGTAAATTAGTAATAGTGCAATAAAATTGAGTGAATAAAAAAAGAAAACCCTGCACAAGGCAGGGTTTAAACAATCATTTATTAATTCTACTAACAAACAAACATTGAGTAAAGTAAAGGTAGTGAAGCTTCCCTTAAACCTAATATTTATTTAGCCATTACTATATAATACTGAGCCTAAGTACAGGTTTATTGAGGCATTGCCATTAAAAATAAGCCTAAGATGGATTGATTCTAATTATTTAAATTAGCAAAAACGCCCTTGTTGACATCCTAAACACTCTGAAAATCAACAAATTTCAAAATTACTACAATTTGTAGCAACAGCTTGCTACAAAACGTGCATACCTTTGTTTTGTGATTGAATGATAAGAGTGAATAATTAAATGAATTAGTGAATAATTAAAAACAAAAGAACAAAATAAGCGCAGTAAATTTAAGATATAGTGCTAGACAGAAAAAGAACAAATAATAGTATTAAGAATAGTTAAATAGTATAAAGAATAAGTAACACCTCAAAAAAAGAAATCATGGCACGTAAATCAAACTCAGAAGATGTTTTAGAAATGACTGACAACAAAAAACAAGTAAGCAGTGAAAAGTTAAAAGCTTTACAGCTGACTTTAGATAAATTAGAAAAAACATACGGTAAAGGTTCCATCATGAAATTGGGTGACAACAGCGTTGAACCTATTGAAGCTATCTCTACCGGATCTTTAGGATTAGACATTGCACTTGGCATTGGTGGCTTACCTAAAGGACGTATTGTTGAAATTTACGGACCTGAATCATCCGGTAAAACAACATTAGCTATTCATGCCATAGCTAACGTTCAAAAGCAAGGCGGTATTGCCGCTATCATTGATGCTGAGCACGCTTTTGATCGTTTTTATGCAGAGAAATTAGGAGTAGATACACAAAGTTTATTAATCTCTCAGCCGGATAACGGTGAGCAGGCACTGGAAATTGCCGATAATTTAATTCGCTCAGGTGCTATTGATTTAATTGTGATTGACTCAGTAGCGGCTTTAACCCCAAAAGCAGAGATCGAAGGCGAAATGGGCGACAGCCGAATGGGCTTACAGGCGCGCTTAATGAGTCAGGCTCTGCGTAAGTTAACCGGTACCATTAACAAAACAGGTTGCTGCTGTATTTTCATTAACCAGTTGCGTGAGAAAATCGGAATTATGTTTGGTAATCCTGAAACTACTACCGGTGGTAATGCATTAAAATTTTATGCTTCGGTACGATTGGATATTCGCCGTGTTAGTCAGTTAAAAGACGGTGAAACTGTAAGCGGTAACCGTGCCAGAGTAAAAGTAATCAAGAATAAAGTTGCACCTCCTTTCCGTCAGGCGGAATTTGATATCATTTTCGGAGAAGGTATCAGCCGGGTTGGTGAAATTATTGATATTGGCGTTGAAAAAGGAATTATTAAAAAGAGTGGTTCTTGGTTTAGTTACGATGATACTAAATTAGGACAAGGACGCGACGCAGTAAAGCAATTGTTTAGCGAAAATCCGGATTTAGCGGAAGAAATCGAAAACAAAATTATTGACGCGTTAAAAGCCGAGAGCGCTCCAAACGAATAAGACGCCATGTGTGTTCTCTGAGTTTTTGTAGCGGGTAATTCTCCCGCGATGGTAAATGAAATACCATTTTAGTTTTAGCAAAACTACCGCCTGAAAAAACAGTGCGGTGGTTTTGTTTTAATACTCAGTAAACCATCAAAAAATAATTGATTCTCGGATCGAACCAACAAATCTTAACTACTGCTTTACTCATTAATTTTCATGATCTAAATCATTTGCCCGTGAAATTTCACAATGTAATTTTCAGAACATAAAATTTATTAAATCATGAACGTAAATAACAAAACCATTGTTGTTACCGGAGGTGGAAATGGAATCGGTAGAGAATTAGTATTAAACCTGTTAAACAAAGGCGCTAAAGTGGCAGCCGTTGACAAGAAAGAAGAAGCCCTTAACGAAACAACCAAATTAGCAGGTGCTAAAGCTGCAAACTTATCTACGCATGTATTAGACATCACCGATAAAACTGCTGTCGATCTTTTTCCTCCAAATGTTATTGCCCGACATGGCAGCATCGATGGTATTATCAACAATGCCGGTATCATTCAGCCCTTTGTGAAAATAAATCAACTCGATTTTACTGCCATAGAAAGAGTGATGAATATTAATTTTTACGGAACTCTTTATATGATAAAGGCTTTTCTTCCTCACCTTTTAAACCGAAAAGAAGCACACATCGTAAATATTTCCAGCATGGGTGGCTTTTTACCTGTACCCGGACAAAGTATTTACGGCGCATCAAAAGCAGCTGTAAAATTGATGACGGAAGCATTGTATGCCGAATTACTGAATACAAATATTAAAGTAACTGTTGTATTTCCCGGAGCCATTGGCACCAACATTACAGCCAATTCAGGAGTAACCATTCCAAATATGCCTTCAGGCGATTCTAAAAAATCGGAATACAAAACGCTTGCACCTGCTCAGGCAGCCGAATTAATTGTATCGGGAATGGAATCCAATAAACTATATCTCTATATTGGCAGCGATTCAAAGTTTATGAATTTTTTATACCGAATGGTCCCCGGTTTTGCAACACGCTTTATTGCAAAACAAATGAAATCCCTGCTTCCGGAATAGCTACTCTATTTAGAGCAAAAAGTACATAGTCCTAGTTTAATTAATGCTAAAAAACATATATAACTACAACTGCAAATGTTAATTAACACTTTGTTGTGACTCTTCTTTGTACCTTTCTTCCCAATAATCATTCAACTTTTCCGATGATTTAGTTGGTATGATAAAAATCTAGGGGTATGTCTGATAAACGTTATTTTCGTCAATTGCTTCATTTTGCTAAAATAGGTGGCATGATTGCACTTGTATTTATTGCAGCATGCGATAAAATAAAACTATTAGGTTCAAGCGAAAAGGAAGACTTTCGAACCGGCAGTGTTCGCTATGAAAACGGAAACTATCGTGTAGACACCTCCTTTATCCGTAACGATATCAGTAAAAAAGCGTTAATTGCTGCGCTGGAATCAGATGAACTTAAAAATCTTAAAAGTAAAAACGAAATTCCTCCCGTTATTTTAAATTTTTTAAGCAGATATTCTCCTAAAAATAAATTTACCATTGCCAATTCAAATGAAGACTGGTGTCAGGGCGAAATAACAGATTTTATGATTAACACTACCATTAAAGTTGTTAATCCGACAACACATGACACCATTTCCAGCAATTGCAAAAACAAAACTTTGCTACCTACAAGACAATTGGTAGCCGGAAGTTTGGGTAAAAACACCCTAATGCTATCTTACATGCAGGGCGGAATTGTACAAACACAGGTTGTCACCCTTTTTAAATTTGATACTAAGAAAGTAACCGATTTCTGGTTTGGAACACTTAACGAAAAATCCCGAAGCAAGGCGCAAATAATGTACCGCGTTAAATACAAACCAATGGGAGGTTGTTAAGATATTTTTCTAACTTGCATGAATTATGCATGCCTTGGAAATATTTTATGATTATTCTGTTATCACGCTTATAGCCTTAATTTCTTTTTCATTTATTGCCGGTTTTATTGATGCTGTAGTTGGCGGAGGCGGTTTAATTACCGTTCCGATGATGCTCATCAGTTTCCCAACTTTACCCTTACCCACACTTTTTGGAACGAATAAAATTGCTGCCCTCTCCGGAACGTCAATAGCCGCCTACCAGTATTCAAAACGCATTAGCTTTAACTATAAATTACTTCTCACAATTGCTTTTTTCTCATTTGTTTTTTCATTTTTGGGAGCTAAAGCCGTTAGTTATATTAAAGTTGAAACATTAAAACCTGTTATTTTAGTTATACTCATTCTGATTGCCATTTATACTTTTATTAAAAAAGATTTAGGTTCCTTTCCCACCAAAAAACTTAGTCTAAACAAACAAATGTTTTTCGGCTCTTTAATTGGAACGGTAGTTGGCTTTTATGATGGTTTTTTTGGTCCGGGAACAGG
>JBBAKL010000098.1:0-10083 GCA_040403535.1 Bacteroidia bacterium | reverse complement strand
ACAGGGTTCATTTATAATTGAAGAATTAACTGAATTGGTGGAAGAAGCCGTATTAAGTGAATTTGACAAAATAACAGAGCGTGGTGGCGTTTTAGGAGCAATGGAAACTATGTATCAGCGCGGAAAGATTCAGGAAGAGAGTCTGTATTATGAAACCTTAAAGCATACCGGAGAATATCCTATTATCGGGGTAAATACCTTCTTGAGTTCTAAAGGTTCTCCTACTATTATTCCACAAGAAGTTATTCGTTCTACTACCGAAGAAAAAGAATATCAGATTTCCATGTTGCAGGAATTACATAAAACACACAAGGAAAAATCAGCCGAGGTTTTGTCTAATTTGCAGCATACTGCCATTCAGAATAAAAATATTTTTTCTGAATTAATGGAAGCGGTTAAGTATTGTTCACTTGGACAAATTACTAACGCATTATTTGAAGTAGGCGGACAGTACAGAAGAAATATGTAGAGATGTAATCAAACAAAAAAAGGTGAAACACATGTTTCACCTTTTTTTTGATGGGATTAAAATTTTTTAGCTGGTAACTTTCAAATTTAATTTGAAATATTTCATTGGAACAATCAGCATTCCGAAACATTCACCATCGTATTTATCTAGTTTTTTGTGGTGTACTTTATGAGCTCTGCGCAAGGCAAGCAGGTAAGGGTTAGAAGTGTTTCTGAAGAGCTTAAAGCGTTGATGTATAAAAATATCATGTACGATAAAATACGCGAAACCGTAAATGGCTATACCCAATCCGATATAAAAAAGATAATCAAAATTATTTAATACACCATTATACATCAGCAGGGCACCTGGAGTAGCGAAAATGACAAAAAAAGAGTCATTACGTTCGAAAACATGTTTATCGCCGGTATGATGATCTTTATGCAGGAACCATAAAAAACCATGCATGACATATTTATGGGTAAACCATGCAACAAACTCCATTGCGCCAAATGCAAGTAATGTGATGATGATATTTGTAAAAATCATTACAATAGATTTAAACTGTGTTTTAAATAGGAACGAAATAAGATCGAGTATTTTTGGTTATCGGGAACGCGAATACGTTCGTTCATAATGCGATGAGCCGGTGTGTTTTTTATTTTTTTAAACAAAGCATAATAATAAACGTATGCCAAATACACACCGAAGCGTGAATTTTTAGGTAATTGTTTAATGCCTTCAAATCCCATAGAGAAATCGGCTTCAATATCACGTTCAATTTTTACTTTCTCTGACTCATTAAATTGTTCGAAGTTTATTCCGGGAAAATAAGTTCGGCCCATTATCTGATAATCTGCTTTTAAATCGCGAAGAAAGTTTATTTTTTGAAAAGCCGAACCAAGTTTCATGGCATAATATTCCAGTTCTTCATACAAATCCTGATCGCCATTTGTAAATACTTTCAGACACATTAATCCAACCACTTCTGCCGAGCCTAAAATGTATTTTTCATAAGAAGCCTGGTTGTAGCTTTGCTTGTTCAAATCCATTGCCATGCTATCCAAAAAAGTGTTGATGAGATGCATATCAATGTTGTACTTGTGTACTACTTCCTGGAAACTGTTTAGAATAGGGTTCAAACTTATTTTTTGTTCAATCGCCTCATAAGTATCCAACCTGAATTTGTTAAGCAAATAACCCTTGTTATAATCGTGGAAAGTGTCAACAATCTCGTCTGCGAATCTTACAAAGCCATACACGGCGTAGATTGGATCGCGGAATTGCTTGTCAAGTAGTTTTATTCCTAAGGAAAAAGAAGTGCTGTAACTGGTTGTTGTTATTTTACTGCACTTTACGCTTACTTCATCAAATAATGCTTTCATGGATTTTTAGTTTTTTGAATATTTTTTCATCACTTTATTACGCGCAAAGAAAATGCGGCTTTTTACAGTGCCAATTGGTAAATTCATTTCTTCAGCAATTTCGTGGTATTTATAACCGCTTATAAAACGTTCAAGAGGAAATTTGTATTCGTCTGATAAAGCATCAATGTTTCGCTGAAGGTCTTTTGTATTGATGATGTTTTCAGTAGAGTTGTATTTGGAAGAAGAGGTATAGGCGATCTCTTTAAATGAGTTTTCCTTCAATTTGTTTCTTCTGTAATTATTAATGAAGGTATTCTTCATGATGGTTATCATCCATGCTTTAAAATTAGTTGATCGTACAAAGCTATTGCGGTACTGTATCGCCTTAACAATAGTGTCCTGCAATAAATCAGCCGCAGCTTCTGAATCACGTGTCAGGTTCAAAGCAAATCCTTTTAATGATTTGGATTGTTCTACCAGTAGGGTGTTAAATTCTATTGTCGTCATAATGTTTATTGTTTTGCGTTAAACGTTAAACAAATGTAATGCAATGTTTAACAAAAACAATAAAAAGTTAAACAAAAAAACCTGCATTTTGCAGGTTTTTTGATTAATGTGCTGAAAATTAGTTGGTTAAAATTTAAAGAAGTTGAACAAAATCTGCCGGATTTTTAAATACACTAACGTTTTTAGGCAGTTTTCCGGTGTGTTGAATTATTTGGTATCCTGATAAGTGAATACGTTGCTTAGGTAATTTTTCTTCTATATCGCTTAAATAATCTTCCAGATTATTGTCTTTTAAAGGCTGCGTAAATACTGATACAATCAAATTAGGATGGCTAATTCCACACACTTTTACCAGGTCAATAAATGGCACCGACTGGCCAAGGTATACAACACAATAACCTCTGGCTTTAGCCATATAAGCATAAAACAAAAGTGAAATTTCGTGTAATTCTCCTTCAGGTAAGTAGAAAATAACTTTTTTAGATTGCGAACCGCTAAACCCTTTAATACTATCAATGGCAGAAACTATTTTCTGACGAATTAAATTTGTAACAAAGTGTTCTTGTGCCGGATTAATTGAGTCGGTTTGCCACATTAATCCTATTTTTCTTAAAAATGGGAAAAGCACATCTGTTACAGTTTTTTCAAACCCTTCATTTACCGAATTTACCGAAACAATTCTGTTAAACATTTCTTCATCCAGATCTACCATTGCAACAATCAAGCCATCTATCAAGCCTTCTTTGTCATTTGCAGAAACCGTTAGTTGTTTAACCGCTTCGTTTAGCTCAATTTCATTCAGTTGGGCAATCTTCGAAATTTTTACACCATGCTTGTTTAACGCACTTACATTAAGAATGCGTTTTAAGTCGTTATTACTGTAAAAACGAATATTGGTATCTGTTCTTTGGGGTTGTAAAATGCCGTATCGCTGCTCCCAGATACGCAAGGTATGGGCTTTTATACCCGAAAGTATTTCAAGGTCTTTAATATTATATTTTCCGGTCATGTTCTACATTAAACAACTACAAAATGACTTTGTTCATCAGGATTTAAATTATCTTTACTTTCGGCTGCTTAAAAATGTTAATATTTCACGTTTAATGAAAACACAATTACTTTTAATTATTACCTGTTTGGTGTTAAACACTCGTCTGGTAGCACAAAAACTGAACAAAGACAGTATTTTACAAACAATTGATGTTTTTCAAAATGATATCAATAACGAGTATTCCGACTCTGCTCGCTCTCCTTTAACGAGACAAGACAGACTTAATTTTAAAGGTCACGATTTCTTTCCGATAAACCCGGATTTAGTGGTTATTGCCACACTTAAACAAACGCCCGGTCAAAAAATGTTTGAAATGCCAACAACAACCGAACGTAAACCCAAATATGTAAAATACGGCGAAGTACATTTTAAAATAAATGGAAAGAAGTTCAAACTAAATGTTTATCAGAATATGGATTTAATTAATAAGCCTGAATATAAAGATTACCTTTTTATGCCATTTAAAGATTTAACCAGCGGTAATCTTTCATATGGAGGCGGAAGATATATTGATTTGGAAATTACTACAGCCAAACGTGTAATTATTGATTTTAATAAAGCTTATAATCCTTATTGCGCCTATAATCACAAGTATTCATGTCCGATTCCGCCCCGTGAGAATTTCCTGAAGGCATATATTAAAGCAGGACTAAAAGCTCCAAAAGAATAATCACTGCCTTTTAAAGCCATTTATAAACTATTTGTTTTAGATTTGTTACACTAAAATAAGCTATGAAAAAAATCCTATTTGCCACAAGCACCATTTTAATGATGGCGTGCAGTCATAACGAAAATGAGTTAGCGAAAGCAGAAAAAAAATCTTCTTCGGTTGTAATCGAAGTTGATAGTTTTTTAAAAGCATATAATTCCGATTATCAAAAATACCTTATTTCTTCAGCGGAAGGACAATGGCTGTTAAATACGCATATTGTAGAAGGTGATACTGTTACCGAAAAAATGGCAGCTAAGGCTGATGAAGAGATGGCAGCGTTTACCGGAAAAAAAGAAATAATTGAACAAACAAAGTTGTTTCTTGAGCATAAATCAGAGCTGTCTGATATACAAATCCGCCAACTTAATACAATTTTATTTAATGCAGGTGCAAATCCCGAAACTGCAGGCGAATTGGTAAAACAAAAAATTGCTGCTCAAAATAAACAAACAGCTGCATTATACGGATTTAAATTTACAGTAAACGGAAAAGAAGTTACGCCCAATGATATAGATGGTGTTTTACAAAAATCAACAAATGAATCCGAACGTTTGGCAACTTGGAACGCTTGTAAAGAAGTTGGAAAAGTTTTAAAAAGTGGTGTTACTGATTTACGCAATTTAAGAAATAAATGTGTTCAGGCTTTAGGTTACAGCGATTACTTTGCTTATCAGGCATCCGAATACAACATGTCTACCGAAGAGTTGATGAAAACCACTCGCGGCATGATTGCTGATTTATGGCCCTTATACCGTGAGCTTCATACCTGGGCACGTTATGAATTAGCAAAAAAATACAATAAACCCGTGCCGGATTATATTCCCGCTCATTGGTTACCTAACCGTTGGGGACAAGAATGGTCGGCTTTGGTTAATGTTGAAGGATTTAATTTAGATCCCGTTTTAGAAAAAAAAGGTGCCGAATGGATAGTAAAAACTGGAGAGGAATTTTATAAAAGTATTGGTTTTAACGCATTGCCTGCTACTTTTTGGGAAAAATCAAGTTTATACCCGGTTGACGCTAAGGCAGGCTATAAAAAGAATACGCATGCATCTGCATGGCATATGAATAATGCAGAAGATGTTCGTTCCTTAATGAGTGTGATTCCGAATACAGAATGGTGGAGTACCGTATTACATGAATTAGGTCATATTTATTATTATCAATCTTATAGCAATCCTGATGTTCCTATTATCTTAAGAACCGGAGCTAATCGTGCTTATCACGAAGCTTTTGGTACCATGATGGGACTTGCCTCATTACAAAAACCATTCTTGCAAAATTTAGAAATGATGGATAAAAATGTTGTAACCAACGATACATTAATCTTATTAAAAGAAGCATTAGAATATGTGGTTCATATTCCGTGGGGCAGTGGTACCATGACGGAGTTCGAATATAATTTATATACTAAAAATATTCCGCAAAACCAGTATAACAAACTTTGGTGGGATTTAGCAAAACGTTTTCAGGGTATAGTTCCTCCATCCGAACGCGGCGAGGAGTATTGTGATGCCGCAACAAAAACGCATATTAATGATGACCCGGCCCAATATTATGATTATAGTATGAGTAATGTGTTGCTGTTTCAGTTCCATCAGCATATAGCCACTAATATTTTAAAACAAAATCCACATCAAACTAACTATTGGGGCAATAAAGAGGTAGGGAGTTTTTTACAAACAGTAATGAAACCGGGAGCAAGTGTTGATTGGAGAGAGCATTTGAAAAAAAGTATTGGTCAGGAGTTTAGCGCTAAGCCAATGCTGGAATACTTCAGTGTATTAATGCCGTACCTTAAAAAAGTAAATACCGGCAGAGAATATACATTGCCGGAGCAGCCTCAGTTTAATTAATACATGAATTTTTAAAATTGTGAATCTTCTCACATCCACTATTGCTTAATAAATTTATGAAGGCAATAATACTTTTACGCGGTTTGCCGGGAAGCGGTAAAACTACTTTGGCAAAATTGATAAGTGAGAGCGGAAAGTATCCGGTGTTTTCGGTTGACGATTATTTTACCAACGAAAATGGCGAGTACGATTTTAAATTCGATCAAAATCATATAGCCTATAAACAATGCGAAGAAAATACACGAAAGGCACTGGAAGGAGGCGTTGATAAGGTGATATTAGATAATACATTTACCATGGAATGGGAGATGGAACCATATTTTAAGATGGCCAACGAATACGCGTATCAGGTTCATGTTGTTACAGTCGAAAATCGTCATGGCGGAAAAAACATTCATGAAATAAACAGTGAGCAATTGCAAAAGATGGCTCAAAAGTATAAGGTAGTTTTATTTTAATTGCTAATATTTTTTGCTAAGTTTGATTAATGAAGTCTATTCTCTTTAGCTTTTTCATACTAATTATATTCAGTAATCAAATTTTCGCGGGATTACCAAAAGACACCACCAAGTTTAAGGAAAATTTAAGCTTTAAGGATGTGTTTTTCGGCAGTGAAGATGCCTACATGGTTTGTTATCCCAAAGATCATAAAATGCTTATTAATAATATAATTTTATTGTCCTTAGCATCCGTTATATTTTTATCACTATTCCTTTATAACCGAATAAAAAACGCGAAGCTGCATAAAGAAAACTCGGAACTGTTAACCAAAAAAAACAAAGATATAACCGATAGTATTAATTATGCCAAGCACATCCAAGACACCATCCTTCCGGATGCCGGGACTTTAGCCTCTATAGGTGAACATTTTGTGTTTTATAAGCCAAAAGATATTGTGAGCGGTGATTTTTATTTCGCCGCCCATTTAAAAGAAGCCGTAATCATTGCAGTTGTTGATTGCACAGGACATGGAGTTCCGGGTGCTTTTTTGTCATTACTAGGGCAAACAGCCTTAAGTAGAGCCTTATATGATGACAAGTTGACTAACCCATCGCAGATTCTGGATCAGATGAATTCGTTTGTGAAATCAACTTTAAAGCAAAATAACGAGGAAGCTTTGAGGGATGGGATGGAAGTAGGGATAGCGCACATTTGTAAAAAAACAAATAAAGTAGAGTTTGCCGGAGCAACCAGAAGTATGATTTGGATTTCGAATGGTGAATCCAAAACATTTAATGGCGACAAGTTTACAGTTGGAAGTTATCAGCCTCACATTAGCAAACCGCCTGTTACCTATGAATTTCAGGCAAAAAAAGGCGATATGATTTATTTGTTTTCCGACGGAATTACTGATCAGTTTGGAGGACCGAATAACAAAAAAATAAAGAAAGAAATATTTGCTGGTTTGGTTGAGATATATTCAAGAGATATGTCATCACAAAAAGATTATTTTGAAACTAAATTAAAAAAATGGCAGGGTTTAAATGAGCAAACCGACGATATGGTTCTTATTGGTTATAAAATCTGAAATTAGCTTCTTGTTTTCTGTTAATAACCCCTGTTTTTGTTAATCAAAATTCGACCAATGGTTTTACCTTATCTAAAGTAAAACATTACATTTATGCGCCCTTTTAAAAGGGTATAAAAACAATTATTATGAAAGAAGTTTATATCGTATCGGCAGTAAGAACTCCAATGGGTTCTTTTGGTGGAACATTGGCGGGTGTACCTGCAACAAAATTAGGAGCAGCGGCTATTAAAGGCGCTTTAGATAAAATTAATTTAGATCCAAAACATGTAACAGAAGTGTTCATGGGGTCAGTAATGCAGGCTAATCTTGGACAAGCGCCGGCACGTCAGGCTGCAAAGTTTGCCGGATTAGCGGATACAGTACATTGTACAACAGTAAATAAGGTTTGTGCTTCAGGAATGAAGGCAATTATGTTAGGCGCTCAGAGCATTATGCTAGGCGATAACGACGTTGTGGTAGCAGGTGGTATGGAAAGCATGAGTCAGGTTCCGTACTATTTAGAGAACAACCGCTGGGGTGCAAAATATGGTCATGGCCAAGTGATTGACGGATTAGCGAAAGATGGTTTAACGGATGTGTATGGAAATTATCCGATGGGTAATTGCGCTGAAATTTGCGCTAAAGAAAAAAATATTACCCGCGAAGCTCAAGATGCTTTTGCAATTGAATCGTATAAGCGTTCTGCTGCTGCATGGGCTGCCGGAAAATTTGCGGATGAAATTGTTCCTTTAACCGTAAAAACCAAAAAAGGTGACGTTTTATTTGCTGAGGACGAAGAATACAAAAATGTAAATTTTGATAAGATTGCCGCTTTAAAACCGGTGTTTATTAAAGACGGAACTGTAACTGCAGCTAACGCTTCAACCATGAACGATGGTGCTTCTGCTGTTATTTTAATGAGCAAAGAAAAAGCGGACGCTTTAGGAATTAAACCTTTAGCAAAGATTAAAGGTTATGCTGATGCTGAACAAAATCCGGATTGGTTTACCACCACTCCAAGTATTGCTGTTCCTCGTGCCGTAGAAAAAGCAGGTTTAAAAATGAGCGATATTTCATATTACGAATTAAACGAAGCCTTTGCGGTTGTTGGTTTAGCGAATATGGAAATCATGAAATTAGATCCGTCAAAAGTAAATGTAAACGGTGGCGCGGTTTCATTAGGTCATCCTTTAGGATCATCAGGTTGCCGTATTATTGTAACATTAATTAATGTATTAAAACAAAACGGGGCTAAATTTGGCGCAGCCGGTATCTGTAACGGTGGTGGTGGTGCTTCGGCTGTGGTAATTGAAAATATGCAATAATAAGTCCATTTATTAATCAAAAGCCTGTGAAAAACTATTTCACAGGCTTTTTTGTTTTGATACGATAACAATTAACTTCGTACTATGTATTACGGAATTTGTTTATTAAGTGTAGTGCCTTGTCGTAAAGAAGCAGCCAGTACCAGTGAAATGGTAACGCAGCTTTTATTTGGTGAGCATTACAGTGTTATTGAACAAACAGAGGAGTGGGTGAAAATTATAACGGCGTATGATAAATACGAATGCTGGATCAATAAAAAGCAACATACAAAGATTTTAGAAGCGACTTACAAATTATTGGATTTGCAAACGCCAATAGTGACAACGGAGTTGATGCAATTAATCACCAACAAAACAACAGGATTAACTTTTCCAATTCCGATAGGAGCAACCTTACCGGCTTTTTTAAACGGTGAATGCAAAGTTGAAAACAATTTGTTTTCATACGAAGGAGCCTCCGTAAACTCATCATACAAGAAAGAAGCAGCCGATATCGTTAACACATCTAAACTCTTTTTAAACGCGCCATATCTGTGGGGCGGAAGAAGTGTATTTGGAATTGACTGTTCAGGATTTACACAATTAGTTTATAAATTAAACGGATATAAATTACCTAGAGATGCTTATCAGCAAGCTGAATTGGGTTTCCCTTTGAGTTTTGTAGAAGAGGCAGAGGCAGGCGATTTAGCTTTTTTTGATAATGAGGAGGGGAAGATTGTGCATGTTGGCATTTTATTAGACAACCAACACATCATTCATGCTTCGGGTCAAGTGCGAATTGATAAGTTCGATCATTACGGTATTTTCCATTCGGAGAACAAAAAATACTCTCATATGTTGAGGGTTATTAAACGGGTAATTTAGTTTTCTTTTTCAGTTTCGGGTGTTCTGTAAATTCGGGATACAAACTCCTGTGTTCCTGTTTTTTTACGCACCTTTTCAGCAAAGAAAATACCAAGTGCTGTGCCTAATGCAAAACAGGCAACAGAAGCAAGTTTAAATAGTAAACCGTTACCAGCCATCCATAATAAGGTTCCTGCAATTGCACCAACTAAAAAAGGGGAGATAAAGATTTTTATCCAAGAGATACTATCAAATATTTTATCGAAGAAACTCAATTGGTTTTTGGTTTAATGGTTCTCGGCTTTGCGAAGTGGCGGATTTTCAGCACAAATGCTCAATTGAAAAACTGAACTTGAACCTTGCACTAATCTGTCATAGAAGCACTGAACCCGCCATTTTGCAAAACCGCTGTTAGCAGTAGGCTTTTTTAGTTTAAGTTTCTATATTCCATTGGTGTTTTACCG
>JBBAKL010000097.1:0-10396 GCA_040403535.1 Bacteroidia bacterium | reverse complement strand
TAAAAGAGAAATTAAGTCTTTCAAGATTAAGAAATTTAAAAAATCCTGTTCCAATTGCGTTTCTTTTTTCAAAAAAATAAAAGAAGAAAATGTTGGCAATAAAGCATTGGATTATATGCATCACGTTTTACTTTCTTGCAAAAAAGAAATAAACAAGAAAAACGTAAGCGATGCAAAGCTACATCATATACGAAAAGAATTAAAACTGGTTAAAACCAATTTACAACTACTCATACAAACAAATACAAGCCATAAAGTATACAAAGGTATGCTTGCTCAAATTATCGATGCTGAAACCCTAATTGGCAAATGGCACGACAACGCGGTATTTTATGATATGCTCATTCAAATGGAAAACAATCAACTAATTAATAAAAAAACACTTGGAGCATTAAGTCAATTAAAAAGCGAAAACAACCTGTTAAAAAGGGATGTTATAAGTACATTGCGTGATTATTTAAAATAATTTACCAGTCACTACTGCTTCCACCACCACCTGAATCCCCGCCTCCACCGCCATCAAAACCGGAATCAGACGAAGAGTCTGAGCTGCTCCAAGACGAATCGGAACCAACAGAATCACTGCCACTATATGTTGTGCCAGATCGCCAATTCCATTTTGCCTTGTTCGAAATAATAACGCACATAAAAAACAGAAAGAAAGAACCAACACAAGGAATAAAAAACAAAATAACTGAAATTACTGTTAATATTGTTTTTTTAATAGCCGATTTCGTGGATTTTTTATTTAAATATAAAAACAAAATAAGCAAGAGGGCATTAAACACATAAGCTAGCAACCAAGTTACCCACCCTTCCTCCTGTTGTGGTTCGGTTTCAGCTGTGCTTAGTGACCCATTTATAGAAAAATAAATTAATTCATCTATACCTGCATTTATTCCTTCGTAATACTTGCTCTCCTTAAATCGCGGCCGCATAAATTCATCTTGAATCCGCTTAGTAAGTAAATCAGGTAAGGCACCCTCCATTCCATAGCCCGTCTGTATTCTAAACTTATGATCATTAATAAAGACGGTTAGGAGGATGCCATTATTTTTATTCTGTTGTCCAATTTTCCATTTATGAAATATTTCCTGAGATAGGGTTTCAATGTCTCTGTCGTTTAAAGACAGGGCTATGTAAACAAACAATTGATTCGACGTGCTGTCTTCAAAATTTCTAAGTTTACGATTCAACTGTGAAATTTGTTCTGAATTTAAAACAGAAGCATTATCCGTTATATAATTTTCAGGCTTATCGGGATAATCCTGTGCCCATACAAAAACAGGTAGCAGAATAAACCATATTATATACTTTTTAAGCATAATCCTAAGGTAGAAAGATTTTCATAAATTTACCTTATGTTAAGAAGACAAAAATTCATTTCGTATTTGGTGTTAGCTCTTTTTATAGTTTCTAAAACCGTCTTCTCTCAGCTTAACGATATCAAAATCATAACTCCAAAAGATTTTGGATTTAGCTATTTTGACTTTGCACAATTTCTTCCGGGTGATAAACATTTTGCGGTTTGTTCTAACGCTCTTAGTGTTTTTAACACCGAAGCATCAGAGGTAATTGATGAAGTAGACCTGCACTATATGGGAAAAAATCTTTCTATCAATCCAGCCGGAGATTTATTAATGGTTTGTGCCAACAACGAATTATTAGTGTACTAATACAAAAATCAGAGGCTGGAACCTTATTATAAAACAACAACATCAGAGCTTATTAAAGGCTTGCCAAACAGTCAATACTATGGTGCTTTTCAAATAAGCGGTTGTTTTTTACAGGTAAAAACAATTTGATATATGTCAGCATTGGTTCGTTTACTGTGTTGTTTAATTTAGAATCAAAATTTAAATCACGATCAAAAAATTACACTTAGCGAACTACAAAAATACGTGGCCGATGAAGTGAATAATTTATCGGGAGGAAAACAAACACCAACATACCGGATAGAAAATACCATTCTCGATTACGAACTTTGGTAAATTTTAACACTGATTTTGCTCAGTTATTGCAATTCTTAACATTTACGGCTCGTTCTAAATTTTATCTTTACTTTAAAATTATTCCTATGAAGAAAATTGCAATTGCGTTATTTGTTTTGCTGAGCAGTATCGGTGTTGGTCAGAATAAAAATCCGGGTGACTCGCTAGGGCTTCCGGGTGATAACTTAAATCTTTATGCAGTATTAGACGCATTGCGTGAATCAGAAACCCTGGATGCGTTTGAAAAAAAACTGAATGAAGAAAATTCTAAAATCAACAACCTCGACTTAAACAACGACGATAAAACGGATTATATTAAAGTTCTAGATAGCAAAGAAGGCAACTCCCACTTAATTACATTACAAGTGGATGTTAGCGCAAAAGAAAAACAAGACATTGCCGTTATTACAGTTGATAAGAACGATAAGGGTAACACAAAGGTACAGGTAGTTGGTGACCCTGAGTTATACGGTAAAGATTATATTATTGAACCTAATGACAGTAATGCCGGAAAAAAACAGGTTTCATCGGCAACGCCAAATAAATCCAACAAAACATCCGACACTACTGTTTCCGCCGATGGAAAAACAGTAATTATAAATAATACCGTAAATAATTATTACAACAATACGCCTGATAACAATACGAACGACGATTACAAACCGGTTCCTCCGGTTAATCAATGGGTAATTGTTCATCACATTTATTCGCCTACATATGTAGTATACTCCTCTCCATGGTACTGGGGCTATTATCCTGGCTGGTGGTCACCGTGGCGTCCGCTTTTCTGGCATCATTATTATTGGGGATTTCATCATCATCATTTTCATCATCATCATTACTATTTTAACCACGCTCCGTTTTGTTATTCGAAAAGCTATGCCGGTTATTACGGACAACGCCGATCCGTTTCGGCCATTTATGCCGAGAAAAAACAAGCCGGTACATTTAAAAACACTTACAGCAGACCTGATTTAGGAAAGCCAAAAGCAGGTAGACCTAACCCGGTCTATAACGGTCCGGTTAAAAACCCGGCAGGCCGACCGAATTATAACACTACACCAAAAGGAAATATGCCTACAAAAAATAATACTCCAAGACAAGGTGTAAAAACCGGTCCTCCACAAAAAATGGGACCTAAACCCATGGGTGCACCCATGCAAAAATCCGGTGGTAGTGGCGGTGGTGGCGGCGGACGCAGAAGATAATTACTGCATGGTGTAACGTAACCCCAGATAGAACCGTAATCCTTGTACAGGAGCATAATTGTATCCGGGGCCAAAGGTATAACCGTTAGGATTTGTGTTTACGTTATTCACGTTTTTATCAAAAGGATCTTCCGGTCGCATTATGGGGTTTTTAGGAATAAAATTCAATAGGTTTTTAATTCCCATATATAACTCCATTTTATTATTGTAATATGTTTTAGCTACCTGCAAGTTCAACAAACAAAACCATGGACTATAAGCAGGACGAAAATCATTTGGTAGTATGGGTAGTCGTTGTGGTCCGTACCAGTTTCCTGTAAGATCAACTTTAAAATTGTTTTTTGGAAAGTTATATCCTACAATAATATTTCCACTCCAGCGCGGACTTTGAAGTTGCCACGACGAAACATGATTGCCCAAAGAGTCCTTACTTATGTTTTGTACATCCGCATAAGTAACCCCTAAATTGAACTTGAAATTACCCGGGCTTGCAAGTGAAGCGTTCAAAGAAGCGCCTTGCGAAAAAGCATATCCCGACAAATTATCATATATCACTTTATTAGGATCGGCATCGTAATTTGCAACAATTTTATTAGTGAAATAGTAATAAAACACAGAGGCATCCCAAACAATCATAGACGAGGCGCTCGCTTTCATTTTATAAATAAAATTAAGCGTTGCATTATACGATTGTTCCGGTTTTATCTTGTTTATAAAAACAACTTCTCTTGCTCCGGTTAACGACGAGTGATCTTCTGTAAAGACATTTACTATTCTAAAACCTGTACCAGCATTTAAACGAAAAATAAATTTATAAGAGGGCGACCACTTATAAGCAACACGTGGCGAAGGAATAAAGTTATAAATAGAATTATAATCCCCTCTGAAGCCAAGGAGTAACTTATGTTTGCTTAAACTATCCAGAATAATTTCGTCTTGTAAAAACAAACCAGAGGTGTGTGATGTTTCGGGCTTATTAGTATTACCGTTGGCGCTTTGTGTAATTATCGTATTATCGTCAAACCATAAATTTTTATAAGCAAGGCCTATTAAAACATCATGCCGTTTTCTCCTTCCTACTGATTTATTCCAGAAAGTTTGGGCAAATGCTGTTGATTGAAATGCCATAAAAGGAGTGATGCCATAATAAGAATCCTGATCGTGCAAATTATACGAAATCTGTGTTGTGATCTTTTCCTTTAGCGGCCATTGGTATTTTGCAATAAATTCCGCGCGGTTGGTATAAATACTTTCTCCGTATATGCTATCCCCTCCCCGAAATTCCTTTGTCCATTGGGTTTGTCCGCCCCAACGGTCTTCATAAACATACCGAATCGCGATGCTGGCCTCACGGTTGTTTTTTTGCTGAAAATTAATTTTATTAAACGCTGAAATACGTTTTTGAATGGTAACATCGGTAAATCCGTCATCATTAATATCCGAAGGCGTATCATACCAATAAGCGTTTGCGCCAATTAACCAGTTTGTCTTTTTGCCTAATTTTAGCTTTGTACTTACATCCAAATTATTTTCGAAATACGATGTTCCGAAATAGTCGGCATAAAATTTTGGAGCCAGTGAAACGTTTTTAGTAATTAAATTAATTGTCCCGCCCATCGCCTCTGATCCATACAAAGCGCCGGCGGGTCCTTTTGCAATTTCCAAACGATTGATCATGCTTGCCGGAATTCCCATTAATCCGTAAACAGAAGACAAGCCGCTTACTATAGGCATACCATCAATTAAGATTAAGGTATAGGGACCTTCCATGCCGTTGATGTGAATATCGCCTGTGTTACATACATTACAATTAATTTGAGGTTTTACGCCATTCACCAAAGAGGTGGCTTCAAATAAGTTTGGCGTAGACGTTTTCTGAAAAAGTTTTGGAGTGATAATATCAATATTAACCGGGCTATCGTCTTTACTAATTTCTTTTAGTGTTCCTGTAATTACTACCTCTTCCATCGTGGAATTTTCAAGCGTATCTTTTAGTTTCTGACTAAAACCATAAAGAGGCAATACTAGAAATATCCACACTTTAAACTTCACACCACAAAATTACAATATGCCTAATTTTATTATTAGGTATGCCTAATTGTTTTATATTTGCAGAATGATTAAAACGTCGGATCAAAAATATTTACGGGCCATATATGCAATTAGCCATACCGAAAAAAACAATAAAGTCGGATTAAGCGATTTAGCCTATTATCTGGATTTAAAACCACCTACAGTATTAGAGCGCTTAAACTTTTTACAAAAAGAAAAACTGATTACCTATAAAAAAACAGATGGTGCCAGGCTTACCAAAACCGGCGAAAAAGAAGCGCTTAATGTAATTCGAAAACACAGAATCTGGGAAACATTTTTACATAAGGTGTGTGAGTTTGGCTGGAATGAAGTGCATGAAATGGCAGAGCAATTACAAAACGTTGATTCAGAAAAACTAATTGACCGCATTTATACTTTAAGCGGAGAACCTAAGTTTGATCCGCACGGCGATCCTATTCCGGATAAGAGCGGACGATTACCAGTGAGTGTCCGCCGACCATTACTCAATAGCGTAGAGGGTTGCAAGTGCACCGTGCTTGGCGTAAATGAAGACAGTGCTGCGTTTTTAAATTATCTTACCGATTTAAAAATTGGACTCAATGAAAAATTAAGCGTAGAGAAAATATTTTTATTTGATGGCTCAGTGAAGATCAAATACAAACAGGGTGAAAGCGCAGTTTTGTCGCCAAAGGTGGCTGAAAAAATAATGGTGAGCTGCAATAAGCCGGGCTGTTCCTGCAAAAATTAATCTTTCTTCTTAATCAAACTTAAATTATTGGTAATACTTATCTGTAAGGTATGATTGTTCTCGATTCTTATTCCATCAGATTTAATGATCGTTTGATATAAATACCCCAACTCCACTCTGCCAATAAAAGGGAATTTATATCCTAGTGCCAGATAGGCGCGGTTTTGATCAAATACATTCATTCCAACATTTTTTCCGAAATTAATAAACAGTTCGTCGTACGCGCTTAAATAAAGCGCGTGATCCACTATTTCTTTTTTGTTAAGTGGAACGGAGAAGCGGGTTAGTAGGCGGAAACGGTTCGTATAAACAGCGTCTCCTGTTTCAAACTTTACGGTATTTAAATTAAGTACAGGCGCATGTACATATCGTTGCTCTAATCGAAAGCGGCAAATCATTTCTATTCGTTTTAAAGCGGACTTCACTTGAAGTTGTTGCCACAAACGATGCTCGGGAAATGTAATAGGTGAAGGCAACTCACCGTAAGGATATGTTTCAACGTAAGCATATCCCAGTGTAAAAAAAGAATTTGTTCCACTATAAAAATTAAGTCCGCCCCTTAACAATAACTGTTGCGGTTGCAAAACAACATCATGCCTGCGCCATTGTACCTCAGCGTGCATGCCAAATTTTTTTGAGAAGGAATGGTTTCCAAAATACATGAACCACCCGTTATTATGATAATAGTGTTGTTTATTGCTTTGTGAAAAACCAATTAACGGAAAAAAGTAGGCGAATAATACTAAACGTTTAATCATTAGGCGCAAAAATACAGAATGTCCTTGACGCCTTATAACGTTTAACAAAGATTAAATTTTTGCACCAATACTAACAAAAACGGTTGTTCCGTTTGCCGGCATAATTCCGGGACCCGGATAACCACCGGCGCGACGTGTAAAGTATTTTTCGTCTGACAAATTGTTTACTCCGGCTTTTATGTTAAACTTCTTTGCAAACAAAACGGTTAATGAAGCATCCATTACCATATAGGCCGGTACTTTGCCAACAGTAGCCGTGCTATTTGCTTTTTCAGTATTTGCCGCATCGGAGAACACTTCTGAAACCCGACTTAACTGAAATGTTGCCGAAATGTTTTTGAAAATGTAAGTAGCACCATATCGTCCAATGTTTTCTGGAGCATATTCTACCCGCTTACCAACAATGGACTTAGCAGGATCGTTTGCAATAGCGGGATTATCCCAACGCGTGTATTTCGCATCAACATATGCGTATGAAGCATACAGCGTAAGATAACCAACAGACGAATTTTGTGTAAACGCACGAATCAGATCAAGTTCTACAAACCCTTCCAGGCCCTGACTAACTGAAGTTCCAATATTTGTTTTATATGGCGCGTTATTCTGAGTAATGGTTCCTATGCGATTATCGTACAGTAAATAAAAACCACCAATATCAAAACTCACAAAATCTTTTATTTTTCCTCTGAAACCACCATCGATATTATACCCGGAGGCGTCTTTTAGGTTTGGATCGATTACTTCTGTTGTTCCCGACGGTGTTAATTCGGAATAAGTGACAGGGCGATATGATTGACTGAAATTTGCGTATATGTTTGTGGCGCTTGTTGTTTGGAACTCCGCTCCTGCTCCGAACAACAACACGTTTCTGCTTTCCTTAACCGGAGCAAATGTTCCTGTAGCGCTTGTATTTAAGTAACCTTGAGCTCCTGAAATTATTATTTCATGTCGCACACCAGGAGTTACGCTCAGGCGTTTTCCAATCTTAAACATGTTTTCCAGAAAGAATGCAATGTTGTCTGTGTCGTAATTATATTCCTTTGAAAAATCCTTTCCGTTTGATTGTTTTGTAATCGTTACATCGTAATCGTTTCCTGTTGTTCCTGTTCCAACCTGGCGGCGCAAAATGTTTCCTTTATAAACACGTACACCCGTTGCCAATGCGCTTTTTTGTTTGAGCAGATTATACATTTGCAAAAAACGGATTTCTCCGCCATAATTGTTATAAAAATCACGATCAACTTGTCGCGGATTATAGGACTTAATTGCTGTATTAAATGTATCGGCAACGTTGATCGCTTTTACAAAACCTACATTAGTACGTTCAGCCATCACACCAAACAACCTCACATTCAACTTCGTGTTTTCACTGATATTATAATCGGCATAAACATTAATTACATTCCATGGTGCAGAAGCCCAGTTACGATTTCGTGTAGAGGTTTGTGCTCCGCTTCCGGTAGCTGTTGGAGTCCCATCACTTCCAAATAATGTTAAACCGCTTGATCCTGCATTAAAAACAGAATCAGTTAATCCGCCCGGTTGCTGGCTTAAATAAGAACTGCGGGTATATTGAATACCTACATTAAGTTTAGAAGTAACCGAGTAATTAATGGCCGCATAGCCGGCGTTAATGGTATAACGGTTATTATCCCTCCAACTATCTGCGCCCCGGTGATGAAAGAAAGCGTAATAAGAAACTTTTTTATAAGTACCACCAATAGCGTTGTAAGAGTTAAATAATCCGTATGAACCAAAGGTTTGTTGTGTTTCATAAACCAGTGGTTTATACGCATTCCCTTTTTTCATGACATAATTCATTAATCCGCCAAACTGTGGACCAAATTGTAAAGATGCGGCCCCTCGAATAATCTCAATGCGTTCTACCCCTTCTAAAGGCGGACTATAATACGCTTCCGGATAACCGAACGTTTCTCCGCTTATATCGGTGCCGTTCTGGCGTACGTTAAATTCCCATGAGCGGTTAGGACTTAATCCGCGAGTTGATACACCCACCTGAATTCCTGATCCGTCATTTTCCCAAACAGTAACACCCGGCACTTTACCAAACACCTGACGGGAATTGTTTACCGACAAATCCGCATCAATATTTCCTAATTTAATTACCTCGTTCTTTTTACCGGCATAAATAGAAGTGCCTAATACTTCCGGCATGCGTTCAATTTCGTTTTTAAGCGGTTTATGGTTGATCTGGATTTCAGGTAGCTCGTGTGTTTTTAACGTGTCGCTTAATTGCGCTGTTAAGCTAAAGCTAACGGCAATTAAAAAAACAAGTGTTGTTGTGCGTAGTAACATAAGGGTTAATTTACGCCACAAAAGTATTTTTATGCTAGACTAAGCCAAATACCTAAAACGAGGTATTTTCAATCTTAATTTAGACGTTTAATTGAAGAGATACCTTAAAAAAGGTATGTGCTAATTCATTTTACGTAGCGAAACGGCTGATATAAACGCGCTTAACAGGGTAAGTAACGCCGCCATCATAAACGGAGCCCCGGGAAAATAGAATGGTGCTGTTGAAGCTGTAAAATAAGAAAACAAACCTGTCATTAACAATGGACCAATAATTGACGTAAGACTAACCAGGCTCGTTAATGCGCCTTGCAACTCACCTTGCTCGTTAGAGGGTACATGACTTGTCATTAAACTTTGAATTGACGGACCAGCAATACCTCCTAATGAATAAGGGATCATAAACACGAACATCATCCAGCCTTGCGACGCAAACGCAAACAAGAGCATGCCTACCACATACATGCTTAAGCCAATCACAACGGATTTTTTAGGGCCCAATAACTTATTGGTTTTACGTATTAACCCGCCCTGTACCGCCGCAACCGACACACCAACAAAAGCAATTGAATAACCCACCCATTGCTCATTCCAATGAAAACGCTCAATGGTAAAATAGGTCCAGGTTGATTGTGCCGCGTGACCCGCAATGTAAATTAACACCATGGATGTAACTAATCCCAATATAGCGGGATAACGTTTTAAATGCGCTAATGACCCTAAAGGATTTGCGCGTTTCCATTCAAAAGCTCTGCGGTTTTCCTTTGATAAAGATTCGGGTAAAACAAAATAACCATACACCCAATTCAATAAAGATAAAATAGCTGCTACTAAAAACGGAGCGCGTACTCCAAACTGACTAAATACACTTCCCAACAGCGGACCAACAATAAATCCTAAACCAAATGCTGCGCCAATCATTCCAAAGTTTTGTGCACGATTCTCGTTGGTGCTTATGTCGGCAATATAAGCGGATGCTGTTGTAAAGCTGGCGCCACAAATGCCGGCAATGATTCTTCCAACAAACAACCACCACAAATCAGGTGCTAAAAACAAAAACAAATAATCCGCCGCTAATCCAAATAGTGAAATTAACAACACTGGTCTTCGTCCGTAACGGTCGCTTAATCCGCCTAACACGGGCGAGAATACAAACTGCATGATAGCATAAGCAAACGTTAACCAGCCCCCGTATGTAGCCGCCTCACTCACATTACCTCCTGTTAATTGCTGAATTAATGTTGGAACCACGGGAATAATAATTCCAATACCCGTACAGTCTACCAACAGTGTAATAAAAATAAACAGTAACGCTTTCTTGTT
>JBBAKL010000096.1:0-10633 GCA_040403535.1 Bacteroidia bacterium | reverse complement strand
AAAATGAAAGTAGCGCATGCGATTGAACAATTAGGAGGCAGAGTTCAGCCATTTAAATTTACCACACAAGGCTTAACCACATGGACAATAGATTACTAGTTAGAATACAGAATTGTTATTAAACAGAATAAATAATAAGAAACCAGAAATAAATAAACAGAATTAAACAACATGCAAGCAATTACTTCAACCAATTTTAATTTCCCGAAACAAACCAAAGTGTATAAAGGCAAAGTACGTGATGTGTACACTATTGATGGTAAATATTTAGTGATGGTGGCCAGCGATCGCATCAGTGCTTTTGATGTGGTGTTGCCTAAAGGAATACCATACAAGGGGCAGGTATTGAATTTAATTGCTGCCAAGTTCTTAAATGCAACAAAGGATATTGTCTCAAATTGGTTAATAGGAACACCACATCCCAATGTTAGTGTCGGAAAAATGTGCGAGCCTTTTAAGGTGGAAATGGTTATTCGCGGTTATTTAGCAGGACATGCGGCGCGTACTTACAACTCAGGAAAACGCGAATTGTGCGGCGTAACCTTACCGGAAGGATTGAAGGAGAACGATAAACTACCTGAGCCGATTATCACACCAACTACCAAAGCTTCGGAAGGACATGATGAAGATATTAGTCGCGAAGAAATTTTAAAGCAAGGTATCGTTGAAGAAAAGTATTATGTTCAATTAGAAAAATATACAAGAGCCTTGTATCAGCGCGGACAAGAAATTGCCAATAAAATGGGGTTAATTCTGGTGGATACAAAATACGAGTTTGGATTATACAACGGTGAAGTAACTTTAATGGATGAGATTCATACGCCGGATTCATCACGTTATTTTTATCTGGAGGGGTATGAAGACCGTCAGGAAAAAGGCGAAGAACAAAAGCAGTTGAGTAAAGAGTTTGTTCGTCGCTGGTTAATTGAAAACGGTTTTCAGGGTAAAGATGGTCAAAAAGTGCCGGAGATGAGTGAGGATTGGGTAAATGAAATATCTGAACGATATATAGAACTTTATGAGAAGGTTACAGGTGAAAAATTTGTTCACCATACCTCTGATAATTTGATTAACGATATAGATAAAAAGGTAACTGAATTTTTAAGTAGTCTAAAATAATAATTTGTTTAGATGAATAATTCAAATTTATTGTTTTTTAAAAAGATTTAAGTCAATCTTTTGTTTAAACTTCACCGGTTAATTCAACAAAATATTCTCCTGAAAACTATTTAGCCTTTTCTTTCAAAAGTGCAATTTCAAGAACTTCACTCATTTGAGAAACGTAATTAAACTTTAAGCCTTTTAAATAATCAGCCTTAATTTCGTCAACATCCTTCTTATTATCTGCACATAAAATTATTTCTTTAATACCGGCGCGTTTCGCTGCCAATATTTTCTCCTTAATTCCGCCTACAGGCAATACTTTTCCTCTTAATGTGATCTCACCGGTCATAGCTACGCTTTTCTTCACTTTACGATGCGTTAATGCGCTCGCTAATGAAGTTAACATAGCGATACCCGCGCTCGGTCCGTCTTTGGGAGTGGCGCCTTCAGGTACATGTAAGTGAATGTTGTAGTTGTCAAAAATTTCAGGATCTAAACTTAAAATATCCGGATGTGCTTTTAAAAATTCAAGTGCTAATGTTGCACTCTCTTTCATCACATCTCCTAAATTTCCGGTTAAAGTTAACTTTTGTGATTTCCCTTTGCTTAAGCTGGTTTCAATAAATAAAATATCGCCGCCCACTTGTGTCCAGGCTAAACCTGTTACTACACCCGGTGTATCGTTACCCTGGTATTTGTCTTTGATATGCGCAGGACCTAAAATTTTCGCCAATGATTCTTCAGTAATTTTTGGTTCATCTTTATCGCTCGCAACATGTACAGCAACATAACGCGCAATTTTAGAAATTTTCTTTTCTAAATTTCTAACACCACTTTCTGCTGTGTAATTTTCAATCACGTGTTCTAAAACTTTATCACTGATTTTTAATTGCGATTTTTTCAGACCGTTTTCTTCAATCTGCTTTGGAAGTAAATGACGTTTCGCAATTTCCAATTTTTCTTCTATAGTATAACCGTTTACCTCAATAATCTCCATACGGTCGCGTAAAGCGGGTTGTATAGTGTTTAAATTATTGCAGGTAGCAATGAACATCACTTTGCTTAAATCGTAATCCAATTCTAAGAAATTATCATAGAAGGTAGAGTTTTGTTCAGGATCCAATACTTCCAATAGAGCAGAGGAAGGGTCGCCATGAAAATCGCTGCCCACCTTATCAATTTCATCCAATACAAAAACCGGATTTGAGCTTTGTACTTTCTTCAGGTTTTGTAACACACGTCCCGGCATAGCGCCTATGTACGTTTTACGGTGACCGCGAATTTCACTCTCGTCTTTCAATCCGCCTAAACTCATACGCACGTATTTTCTTCCTAAGGCTTTGGCAATACTTTTTCCTAATGAGGTTTTACCAACACCCGGAGGACCATACAAACAAATAATCGGCGCTTTTAAATCACCTTTTAATTTGATCACGGCAAGGTGTTCTAAGATGCGTTCTTTAACTTTTTCTAAACCGTAATGGTCTTCGTTTAAAATTTTCTCCGCATGTTTAATGTCGAAGTTATCTGTGGTATATTCGCCCCACGGTAATTCTAACATTAATTCGATATAGTTTGTTTGCACTGCGTATTCGGCAGCGTTCGGATTCATGCGTTGCAGTTTACCAAAGTTTTTATCAAACACGGCCTGCACTTCTTTACTCCACTTTTTGTTCTTAGCCTTCTCCTTAAACTCGTTTAATTCCTGCTCAAAGTTATTTCCGCCCAATTCTTCCTGAATGGTTTTCATTTGCTGATGCAGGAAATATTCGCGTTGTTGTTTATCTAAATCGTGTTTTGTTTTATTCTGAATTTGATTTCTCAGCTCCAACATTTGCAATTCTTTGTTCAGATTAGCAAGCACCAGCATAGAGCGTTGCTTTAAATCCGGAACTTCCAGCATGCTTTGTTTATCCTGCGTGCTGGCATTCATGTTCGAAGAGATAAAGTTGATTAAAAAGGTAGTGCTCTCAATATTATTTAAGGCAAAACCAGCTTCGGTTGGAATGTTTGGCGATTGCTTAATGATTTGATGCGAGATTTCTTTCAGGTTAGAAATGATGGCCTGAAACTCTTTATCGTTTTTTGGTGGTTTAATTTCATCAAAAGCTTCTACTGCGGCTTTATGATAAGGTTCGCTCTGAATAAACTCCTTTATCTTAAAACGCTTTTTTCCTTGTATAATAACCGTTGTATTGCCATCAGGCATGCGTAACATTTTGATGATGTGAGCTACGGTTCCTACCTGGTTTAAATCTTCGTAATTCGGTTCTTCAACGGCATCACTTTTTTGAGCCACAACACCAATAGTACGGTCGCCTTTATAACTTTCTTTTATAAGGGCTATGGACTTATCTCTGCCCACGGTAATTGGAATCACTACACCAGGGAACAAAACGGTATTTCTGAGCGGTAAAATTGGCAGTACATCAGGCAATTTTTCGGCCTGCATATTATCTTCGTCCTCTATCGATAAAAGGGGTATAAAGTCGGTATCCTCGTCAATCCCAGGATTAAAGGGCATTCTGTCGCTATCACTAAAAAAATTCATACGTAAATTGTTAAATGCTACCCTTAAGGTACGATTATCATGCCAAAGGAGAAAATCGGACGATATGGCATAAAAAAGCCCCCGCATTTGCAGGGGCTTTTTTGTTATGGGTTAGTGAGCTTATTGAACTATAAATCCACTTTTACTTTCGCTAATTTGTCGCTCATGTATTCACCGTTCTTCAGCTTGTTTACAATCTTCGAGAAGCTTTCAATAGTGTATTTTACATCTTCCGGCGTATGAACTGCAGTAGGTATCAATCGTAAAATAATCATGCCTTTCGGAATTACCGGATACGTTACCATCGAACAGAAAATACCAAAGTTCTCACGTAAATCGTGTACCATGTTGGTCGCTTCCGGAATAGATCCGCTTAAGTAAACCGGTGTTACAGGTGAATTGGTATCACCAATGTTAAAGCCTGCTTCTTTTAAGCCGTTTTGTAACAGGCGGGTAATTTCCCATAAACGGTCTTTATATTCCGGGTGATTACGCATCAATTCAATACGCTTCAATGCACCTACTACTAAAGGCATTGGCAATGCTTTCGCGAATATTTGAGAGCGCATGTTGTAACGTAAAAATGTTACAATCGGTTTTGTTGCACTGATGAATCCGCCAATTAATGCAAAAGATTTAGCAAAGGTTCCAAAATACACATCTATTCCGTCCTGACAACCTTGCTCAACGCCCGTTCCGCCACCGTTTTTACCCATGGTACCAATACCATGCGCGTCGTCAACAAATAAACGGAAGTTGTATTTCTTTTTTAATTCAACAATCTCTTTTAATTTACCCTGATCGCCACGCATACCAAACACACCTTCGGTAATCACTAAAATACCACCGTTGGTTTTCTCAACTAATTTGGTAGCACGCTCTAATTGTTTTTCGCAATCCGCCACATCATTGTGTTTAAACACAAAACGCTTTCCAATGTGTAAACGCATACCGTCTAAAATACAAGCATGACTTTCGGCGTCGTAAACAATCACATCATGACGATCTACTAAGGAATCAATAGCGCTGACCATGGCCTGATAGCCGAAATTACAAAGGATAGTATCTTCTTTTTGTACAAAAGCAGATAATTCACGCTCCAATTGCTCGTGTTGGTCGGAGTTACCGCTCATCATACGCGCTCCCATTGGCAATGCCAAGCCGTATTGTGCAGAAGCATCGGCATCGGCTTTACGAACTTCAGGGTGGTTGGCTAATCCTAAGTAGTTATTTAAACTCCAGTTTAAGAGTTTTTTACCGCGAAATTCCATATGAGGACCAATTTCGCCCACTAATTTAGGGAAGGTGAAATAACCGTGAGCTTCGTTAGCGTGCTCACCAATAGCACCCATATTCTGTGTTACTTTTTCGAAGATATCTTTCATTTGTATAAGTAAATAAGATGCACAAAGGTACTCATTTTTAGCGGTATTTTACAGGATAAAACAGGGGTTTTTAACAGGTATGTTTTTACTCAATTATCAACATTTACAATACTTTAGGAGCTTATAATTAACTTTGGAGCGTATGCAGGATGTGCATTGTATATATAACGGACATGTAATCAGTATTTACGAGCCTGCGGTTACGTTTAATAACCGTGCGTTTCGTTATGGCGATGCCTTGTTTGAAAGTATACGGGTAGCTAACGGTAAAATCATGTTCCTGAAAGACCATATTACCAGACTGAAATTAGGAATGACCGTATTGCGTATGAATTTGCCCGCCGAATTTAATACCGAAAACATAGAGGCTTTAATTAAGCTCTTACTGGTAAAAAATCATTTAGGCAGAGATGCCCGTGTGCGCTTAACTGTATTCAGAAACGAAGGTGGTTATTATACTCCCGAAACAAATGACATTTCTTTTTTAATAGAAGCTGAACCCCTTGATGCGGAAGGCTATGTGTTAAATCAGAAAGGGTATTGGGTAGATATTTATACCGATATCAAAAAACAAATAAATAAACTGGCCGCTTTAAAAACCGGTAGTGCTTTGTTCTACGTTATGGCCGGTCTGGCCAAAACATCCATGAAACTGGATGATTGTTTGCTGATAAATGAAAATGGAACTATTTGCGAGGCCATTAGTTCTAATATTTTTGTGGTAAAGAATGGTGCTTTATATACCGCTCCTCTTACGGAAGGCTGTGTGGATGGCATAATGCGTAAGCAAATTATGCGACTGGCTACTGAAAATAAAATTTTAACCTTTGAAATGCCAATCACCGTTAATTCGTTAATGAATGGAGATGAACTCTTTTTAACCAATGCTATTACCGGAATAACCTGGGTGGGTCAGTATAAATACAAATTTTATACCAACCGAATGGCTGCCTATTTTATTGATAAATTAAACGAACAATCGCGATTATAAACGACTATGAACAGAAAAAGATTAATTGAACAGGTCAGAACTAAAAAAACATTTTTGTGTGTAGGGTTAGATCCGGATATTGAAAAAATTCCGAAACATTTCCTTAATGAAGAAGATCCGATTTTTGAATTTAACATGGCTATTATTGATGCTACGGCAGAATATTGTGTGGCCTTTAAACCTAACACCGCATTTTATGAAGCATACGGTTTAACCGGAATGGAAAGCTTAGAGAAAACCATTAAGTACATAAAAGCGAACTACCCGAATCATTTTGTAATTGCCGATGCTAAGCGTGGCGATATTGGTAATACATCCGTTATGTATGCCAAGGCGTTTTTTAATCGTTTACGTGCCGATGCGATAACCGTTGCGCCATATATGGGCAGTGATTCGGTTAAACCATTTTTAGGTTTTGAAAATAAATGGGCCATTGTTTTAGGTTTAACCAGTAACGAAGGTTCATCCGATTTTCAGATGAAAGCCGTTGGCACCGAACCGTTATTTATGAATGTGATTAAAACCTGTGCTTCCTGGGGAACGCCCGAGAACATGATGTTTGTGATTGGCGCCACTAAGGCGGAAATGATGGGACCGATACGTGAATTGGTGCCTGACCATTTCTTTTTGGTTCCGGGAGTAGGGGCACAAGGCGGTTCATTGGAAGATGTGTGCAAATACGGCTTAAATAAAGATATTGGCTTATTGGTAAACGCATCGCGCAATATTATTTATGCCGGGAACGGAGAAGATTTTGCAGTGAAGGCGGCTGCTGAAGCTAAGAAATTAGCAGATCAGATGAGTCAGTTTGTAAAGTAATAAGCTTATTTAACTAATTGCAGTTATAAAGAAATAATTTAAACATACGATCATGGAAGAAAATAAAAATCCAAATCAGTTAGACATAGAATTAAGCGAAGATATCGCTGAAGGTATATATTCCAACCTTGCTATTATTACCCATTCGCAAAGCGAATTTGTGTTAGACTTTATCAAGTTAATGCCTGGTGTGCCAAAAGCAAAGGTGAAATCACGCATTGTATTAACACCACAACATGCCAAGCGCCTGGCAAAAGCATTAGCGGATAACGTTAACCGTTTTGAAGCTGCTCATGGAAAAATAAAAGATCTGGAAACAGCATTGCCTCTTAATTTCGGCGGACCAACAGCACAGGCTTAGTCAACATCGATGGTTAAGCCATCGTAAGCCAGTTTGATAAAATCAGGTAATTCCAAACTGACTTCATCGTGTGTTCCTAATTGATGGGAGATGTGTGTGAAGTAAGCGCGTTTAGGCTTAAGTTCTTCCATTAAGGTAATAGCTTCTTCAAATGTATAATGTGAAATGTGATGGTTACGACGCAAAGCATTAATAACAATCACTTCAGAACCCCGTATTTTGTTTTTTTCTTCCTCACTGATAAAATTAGCATCCGTTATGTAAGTGAAATTGCCAATGCGAAAAGCTTTTACGGGTAATTTATGATGTAATACTTCAATCGGTGTTACTTTCACTTCATTCACCATAAAATCCTGATGACCGATGCCGAATAAATCAATTTGCGGAATGCCGGGATATTTTTCTTCGGCAAAAATATAGGCAAACTCACGTTTGATGGCTTGCTGTACACGCTCAGTAGCATATACAGGCATTACCATTTGGTTGATGAAATTGTAAGCGCGTACTTCGTCAAGACCCGCTATATGGTCTTTATGTTCATGGGTAAATAATACAGCATCTACTTTACGGATATTTTCGCGCAACATTTGTTGTCGGAAATCAGGTCCTGTATCAATAACAATATTGGTGTCGCCATATTCAATAAATACAGAGGAACGAAGACGTTTATCTTTAGGACTTGCAGACACGCATACTTTGCAATCGCATCCAATTAATGGTACGCCTTGAGAGGTTCCTGTGCCTAAAAATTTAATCTTCATCTTAAATTAAAAGTAGAAAATAAATCAGTAATGCTGAATACTATTTTTTCACAATAGTAAACAAACAAACCATGCTTTAGTGGTTGAAAATGGTTCGGAAAAACTGTAAGAATAATTCAGGTTTTAAAGCAATTGTAAACACGACACCAAAAATTGCTCCCCAAAAATGCGCTTCGTGACCAACTCTGTCGGTTTCCGGATCGCCGGTTTTACGTTTGCTTAAATAATAACTTACCACTAAAAATAACACGCCCAGTAACCAGGCCGGCATCGGTAAAATAAATAGGTATAAGGTTTGAAACGGATTCATGATGATAAAGCTGAAAATAATGGCTTCTATGGCACCGCTTGCACCTAATGATGAATACGACGGGTTGTTTTTGTTTTTAAAATACTCGGTAATGGAAGCCGCGTAAATACCTCCGGTAAATAATCCGATGTAAGCCAGTTTTGCTAGCTTAAACGCTGTTTCTTCTCCGTGCTTATCTGAAAACAAATCAACGAAATCGCGTTCTTCTACCTGGTATCCAAACATCCATAACGAAAACACATTTAAAAATAAGTGTAAGGTGTTGCCATGAATGAAGGCATGGGTTAAAAAACGGTAATGTTCGTTATCGTGTTTTATCGAATAAGGATGAAAAAGATATTTCTGCAGCAGATTTCTATCGTAAAAAGCATAAACAGAAAAACCAAGTATAACTAAAAGCAGAGTGGTTGTTACCATAATTAATTTTGTGAAGTCTCTTCCGGGTTGTTTTCAGTTTCTTCTTTATTATCTAAATACCTTTCTATAGCAAAATGGCCTAGATAAATTAGCGGTATTAATGCCACCGCCACCAGTAATTTAAAGGCATAACCATAACTGGCGTTGATGAAAAAATCACCAAAACTCCATTTGCCGGGAAGGACAAACGCGATAAATTGCACAACAAAGGTGTCGATTAGCTGACTCACCAGTGTACTCCCAGTAGCACGTACCCAAATCATTCGTTTTCCGGTTACATTGCGTAATTTCCAGAAAATGTAGACATCAACCAGCTGTGAGCTTAAAAATGCCACTATACTACCAATAATAATCCACTGACTTTGTCCGAATACCGTGTGAAATACCGAGTCGTTAACAGGGGAAAAATTAACGGCTTTTAAATTAATAGCTATTGTAATTAAAAGATATGTGTAAATAATGAGTCCTATCGTAATAAAAGTAAGTTTACGAACACCGTTACGACCGTAGTATTCGTTAATTAAATCGGTAAGAACAAATACAACCGGCCATAAAATAATACCGATACTTTGGGTAAAAGTTCCGAAAAACTGAACTAGTTTACCGCCAATTAGTTCGGCTACTATTGCATTGGTTACAAAGAAACCGGCCAGGATAATAAAAACTAAATCTTTTCTGTTTTTAAAATCCATGTTATTTTTTAGATACTTTTAATTCAACACGGCGGTTCATTTCATTTTGTTCTTTACCACAATCTTCACCGCGAACACAATCGTTCATTAAATTAGTCGCACCTTTACCAACTACAATGGTGATTTGTTTTTTATTGATGCCGTTATCTACCATGTATTTCTTAATGTTACGTGCACGTTTTTCCGATAATATTTTATTGTAGCCTTTTTTACCCTGTGTATCGGCATATCCGTAAATTTCTACTTTTAATTCAGGATGTGATTTAAGAACTTCTATGTTTTTAATTAAAATATCTTGCGCATCTGGTCGCACTTCCGTTGAATTAAAGTTAAACTTAACCGGATTAATATTAAACCCGATGGAAGCTAACTGTTCGTTGGAAAGCTTGCCTTTAATATTTGTCAAATCAACGATTGTAGCTGTAGTTGTTGCTGCATTTCCGGCAAGCGGTTCAACCGATTGTGTGGCAACAACGTTTATTCGGGCAATGTTGCAAATCACCATTGGTTCGTAGCAAGTGTCGCAGTAAGCAAATAATTTTACTTTTACATTGTTGTCAGAAGCGGTTATGAAAACAGCCTCGGTATAATTTTGCGATTCTTTTATATCAACATTATTAATCTTCCATTCGTATTTTAATACTTTCAAATAATCAGGAACTGTTGCTGTGAAAGCGTATTTGTTTTCACCCGCTGATAAAGTTTCTGTTTTAATACTTACTAACGGGTTTTCATCCGTCTCGCAACGTTTGTTGAAGTCTTTTAGGTAATTGATCTTGTAAATATCCATATCGCCTTTACCTCCTGAACGGGCAGAGGAGAAGTATCCGATGTTACCATCTTTATTTTGAATCATGAAGATGTCATGAGCCGGTGAGTTGATAGGAAATCCTAAGTTTTGCGGTTCACTCCATTTGCCATCAACCAATTCCGATTTATATAAATCAAAATTTCCGTATCCGGGTAATCCGCGTGATGCAAAGAATAAGGTTTTGCCATCATCACTTAAAAACGGAGCGTCTTCATCGTAATTGGTGTTGATTGTTGGACCTAAATTTTCAGGTTTCCCCCAATTACCATCTTCACCTTTTACAGATTTATAAATATCTAAACCACCATAACCGCCTGCGGCTTCACTGGTGAAAAATAATGTTTTGTTGTCTTTACTTAAGTAAGCGTGATTTTGATACGAGTCAATATTTATGTTTTTAGATAGTTTTTTTGGCTCAACTTTTTTGACAT
>JBBAKL010000095.1:0-10873 GCA_040403535.1 Bacteroidia bacterium | reverse complement strand
CCCTTGTACACACCATCCTATTGGTAATAGGATTGGTATTTTCAAACTGTGTAAAACAACCGGTAGCCGACTTTAGTATGGATGATTCGGAATATTCACCTGGAGACTATATTTATTTTACCAATTCATCTTCGGATGCCAAATCCTACAAATGGACTTTTCCGGATGGAACCACCAGTACATCCTCAAATCCAAGCTTCTATATTCCATCATACTTGCCTACCGGAACACATACAATTAAATTGGAGGCAATAAATGGATCGAAAAATGATACACGTGAAAAAACGTTCAGTTTGATCCCTTCAACCGGACAATTAATGTTTTGGACCAGCTACAGTTCATTGGGAAATATTACAGTGAACATTGATGGGAATTATGCAGGAACAATTTCAGGATGGTATAGCAGCTCCCCTTCATGTGGTGCTACTTATGGAGTAACAAAAGACCTTTCTCCTGGATCACATTCCTTTAGTGCTACCAACGGTTCTAAAACCTGGTCAGGAAACTATACAGTTGCAAGCGGCTCTTGCTTAAAAGTTCAATTGATGCCTTAATAGAAACTTACTTAAATAAAAACGCCCGGTCACTGAACTTATAAATGTGCCGGGCGTTTTTGTTTTTAGTTGTTTTTTACGCTTCTACCTCTGTTACAATACTTGGGAAGATACGCACGTTACCATTGTCTTCTTTACGGAACTGATAGGTATAACGGTAATGGCTTTCCAAACCACTCTTGTTCGGTAAACCGTTAATCATCATAATATTTCTGTTCTTAGCAAACTTTAATAATTCACGTAAGTAGTGTGCCGAAATCTGACCTACCTCGTCGATGATACAATGTACTTTAAAGTCTTTACTACTACGGTGAGAAGATTCTTTAATGAATACGTGTAACAAGGTAATGTAGATAATTGCTTTTACAAGGATGTCGGTACCGGTACTTCCAATGCTGTCGATCTTATGCGTCCAGCCCGTTTCATTCATACCTTCTTTAATATTGAACTTCAATTCAAATAAATCCTGTAAACGGATCTCTTCTTGGTCTTGTTCTTTAATCGCAGAACGTAATTGCTCTAACAAACGCACTGCACGTGTACTGATTTCACGTTTTTGTCCGGTAGCAAAATCGGTATTAAATAAGCCTTCGTTATAAATTAAACCGTGCTCTTCACGGAACTCTTCAATCTTCTTTAAAAGCTTATACACTTTATTATCCGATTCCTCAATTTTGATCTTGATGAACTCAATCAGCTTACTCTCTTCAAACTCCGCTTTCTTAAAGTCTTCCGCAATTAAGCTAATGATGTGTGTAATTTTATCCTGCTGACCGCTTAACTCTTTTACCTTGCTGGCAATACTGTCGGTAACTAAACCAATTTGTGTAGCGGTTTCCGCAATCGATAATTCAATTTTGTTTTCGTTAATAAACGAACGCAGGTTTTGAGCAAAACGCTCGTATTCGCCCTGTGTAGCATCATTACGAATGACAAAGTTAAAATGGTTATCTAACCGGAACTTACCTGCGTACTCATTTACAAAACGCTGGAAAGCACCGTACTCTTCATTAAAGTGTGAATCGTTCTTTAATAACTGAGTACATAAATCCATTATATTATAATTGGTACGCTTTGGTTCGGCACGTTCAATTATATCAGAATATTTAGCGTATACAGGAGTTTCACGGAAGTTATTACTGTAAAAGTTAATACCATTGTTAAACTCAATTAACTCTTCATCAAAAGCACGTTTTTGTTTGTTTAATTCCATGCGCTTAATGTTGTATTTACGGGTAGCTTCTTCCAATTGAGCCGCTAAATCATTCGCCGTTTTAACAAACTCTTCTTTTTTCTGAATCAGGTCAGGTAATTTGTCAAAAGTCTCACGCTTATCTTTTAAGTAATCACTTACAATTTGAGCGTATTGCTCAATTTCCTTTAACTCTTCCTGAATTTCTTTAATACGGCTATCAACCTGCTTTAATTGTTTGCTGTCAACACCTTTTGCTTTAAAGCTGGTTTCTTTTTCTTTGGATAAAGACTCTTCTTTCTCTTCAAATTCTTTCACCTGGTTCTTTTTCTCAACTTCCATTTCAGAGATTTCACTCTCCTGACGTTCTTTTAATTCAGCAATACGTTCTTCGTTATACACTCTTAAACGCTCAATCTGAATATTGAAATCATTTAAAATGGTGTTCTTTTTCTTATTTAAGATCGCTAACTCCTCTTCCAATAAACTTAACTTCTGACGGTTGCCGCTTAATGAAGTTTCAACTTCAGCACCTGCTTTTTGTTTCCACTCTTCTAATTCCTCAATTAATTTGCGCTCACGTTTTTCAGCTAATTCCAAAGAGTATGCTAAAACTTTCACTTCTTCTTTAAGCTCACCTAATTGTTTTCCAAACTTATCGGCAGCTAAGGCTTTTTCCTCATTATTACTAACCTGAAACTGATTTAAAGATTCTTCTAAATCGCGGATTTGCGCTAAGCGTTCGTTCTTTTCAAATTGGTATTCTTCAATACTCTTCGAAACAACATCAACACCTTCCAGATTTAAATTAATACCGTATAAAGTTTTAACGGCTTCTTCTTTGTATTCAGGGGTTAAGTCGGTTCGGAATAATAATTTCTCGTTTACAACTTTACCAATGGTAGTATGCCAGTCTTTTACGTTTTTCTCTAAATAACCGTAAAACGCATCGTGCTGAACTTCCAGTTTGCTTTCAACTTCTTTAATCTCGGTTTTTAATTTAATAATCTCGTTATTAATCTTATTTACCTGATTACTTAAAGATCCTTTTAACTTAGCTTCTGTTTGTTCCCACTCGCGCTGTAAAGTCTGAATTAAGTTTTGTTTAATAGCGCGCTCACTTTTATTTTTATAGTTTACCGCTCTTAATTCAGCTAATTCCTGCTCCAGGTTTTTAATTTCACTCTCGTAAAAACGGGTATTGCGGATAACTTTCTCTTCCGATTTTAATTCGTTAAACTCAATTTGTTTAGCCGTTATTTCAGAAGTTACCTCTTCTAAAGTATTATCTCGTTTGCCGCGTAACTCCGCATCTTTCTTATTGTATTCGTTCTTTTGTAATAACTGTAATTCGTTATAATGATTAAATACTTCGCTGGTTTTAGTATTTATCTTATTTATATAAGCCGCTTTATCATTACGTAACTGTTCAATTAAAGAAGAGTATTTTAACTCGATGCTGCTTACGTTAGAGGTTAAAGATTCATACTCACGACGGGCAATATTTAATTCAACCTGTAATTTTTCGCGCTCCGCGTTTTTCTCAACGGCCTGCTCAATATTTTTTTCTTTGTATTCTTTTAATTTTTTGTTCGCTTCACGTATGGTACGGTCATAATAACCAATTTCTTCACGAATATCTTTCTGTTTTTCTTCAATGTTTGTCTTTAATTCTTCGTGCGACTCGGTTAATTTCTCTAATTCTTCTTCTTTTTGTTTAGCGGCATCACGGATGGTTTCGTTTTGAGTTTCGGCAAAACGCAAGCTGCTTCCTAATTTGTCAGCCAACTCCATCTGAGAACCTTTTAGCATGTGAACCTGATCGTACTTTTTATCAATCAATTCTACTAACTGCTGACTCTCTTTCTTTAAATACGTTTCAATATCATTGTATTTTTCATTGAACTGACGTAACTGACGTTCTACCTGCTCTAACTTAATACTGGAATTTTCAGTAGTAAGTGAGTTAGCGATAAAATCTTTAATGAAACGGGAGTCGATACTGTTCTTAGAAGACAAAAATACGTTAGTAATCGACTTAGGAATGTTTTGGTATTTCTCGTTACCTTTTAATAAGTGAAATTTAGATAGTTGTTTATCCGTCTCAGTTCCGTAAATAATATTTCTGTAGCGTTCAAACGTATCAATCTGATTGGAGATATAGATGCCGCGTTTCTCCACATTCGCTATCACTTCCTTAATTTTTAATGCCTCGTCATTGGCATTTAAGAAGAAATCCGGACTATACGGTGCATCCATAAAACGGAACACCAATTTATTGTGACGGTATACTATCACGCAAAACGGCTTATCTTCTGTGTCAATCTCATAAATTAAAAACGAATTCTCATAGCGAAAATAATGCTCTTCAAATGATTTTTGTGACTGAGCAATACCTAATCCGCGACTGTTTGCACTATAGAAAAATAAGATGGCACGTTGTAAAGATGTTTTACCGTAGTTATTGGTTCCTACGAAACAAGTGTTTCCGCATAACTCAATATCGGCATACTTTACATTGGCAATATTAATTTCTACAATTCGATTTAATATTCGGCAATTTTCCATTCTCTCTCTTTATTATTTCAGGTTTCTAGTTTTTTATTTCAGGTTGGGGTGCTTAGTTGTAAATGATTCCGCTTCCGCTGTTATCATCGTTACTTTCTTCGTAAATAGCGATGGCATTGATTACATCCAGTAAATACGAATAAGCATCCAATACTTTATAGCTTTCGCTTTGTTCGTCTTCCAGTTCTAAAAACGAATCACGCGCCATTAAGTCGCAAATATCGCGTACCTTGTTTAACAATGTTTCAGAACGGTACATCGGAATCTTCTGAAGCTTTTGCTTTAAACGTACATTGGCATTACACTCTTCGGCAATTTCACTGGGACGGAATCGTGAGCCAATGGTTACTTTGTTGTCCATGCTGGCAAATAAATCTACCACGTCGATGTAACGCTCAAAGGTCTCCAATTTTTTCTCAATTAAACTATTAGCTTCATTAACACGCGAAAAATAGAAGTAATTGTTACCGCGTTCAATGTTGTAACGAATAACGTTAAAATAGGCCTGCAAACGATCAAAGTTTTCAGGATTATTAATGATGTCGTATAAACGACTCATGTTATCTTTTTGTCCGTTACTGGAAATGAAATGGCCACGTGCCATAATCGCAAAAATTTCATGAGTTTGTTTCGGTAAATTATAATCTTCTGCTGTCATTGCTTATTGTTTGTTTGTTATTTCTGGTTTCTAATTCTATTCACTAAATTCTATCTTCTAACTTACTTTCAACTATGCTGCTTTTTTCTTTTCTTTCTTTTTGGTTTCGGTTGGCGGCACAATTACGGTATAACCTATGCGTCTGTTTTTTCCGGATGCATCTTCGTATTCGTACCAATTTAAACGGTATTTAAAATCTAAGTTTTTCTCATATTCCATGGCAATTTCCACAAATAACGACATACGGTCTTCCAATTTCACTTCACCAATTGCTTTCGGGAATTTGTATTGTAATAAAAATTCAAACAGACTTAATTTATTTTGAGCTAAAAAGCGATCCACTAATTTTTCGGTGTCCAGTTTTATCTGGTTATCCACCATTTTTTCTTTGAAGTTACCCGGTAACTTACCTGCCATACCACGCATCATCAAGCGCGATAATTTGTACTTCTGAGCAATACGCTGACACAACACATGTCCATCGTCGGTATACAAGAAATCAATGGCAATTTTTGTACGCGGACCTTTAACTCCGTTAAAACGTAAAGGCAATAAACCTTTCACGGTTTCGTGGAAACTGGTTCGGAAATGCAAAGCGCCATGATCTTTTACTTCTTTTAATCGCTGCGCTTTTACATAAACATCCAACTGGAACTGAATCTTGTTAATGTAATCAGTAATGTCGGTCTGAATTTCAATTAAGAAGTCTAAGTTTTCAATTAACCCGGCTTTCAATGCGTTTACAATTCCGTATAATTCAGTATCGTTGGTTAAGCTGAATAAACCACGGGTTTCCTCAATAACTTCTTCTGTTTTCTTGATGAAATCAATGATGGTATCACGCTTCAAACGGTAATCTTCCAGCTTTTGTAATTTGATACGGTAATTACTTTCGTTTTTGTAGGTATCGTCAACATTTTTCTGAAGCTTAATGATCTCTCGTGACAGAGCAATGTTGATGCGTTTAAGGTATTTTTTTATACTGCGTAAAAAACGGTGTTCGTGTACTTCCTGATAAAAACGGATGTGACGCTTTAACTCGTTGATGTAATCGTTAATGAAGCCTGGTGTTACTTCACCAATCTCCATGAAATCTTCAAACATGGCCACCACCGCATCATTTAAACTCACTACGTTTTCGTAAACGTAAAGTAAGTCCAGAGAGCGCATTTTCTGATACTGCTCCTCGGTAATATCCTCTCGTGCCAGTAATTCGTTAACCGTTATGTTTTCGCGGTTAGCAAACAAAAATTCAACCACTCCCCGGTTATGGTAGAGTTGGGATAATATGTCGTTAACATTGACTTGTAAAGCCATTCGTGTTTTTTTATACTATTTTTATAAAAATACGAAGGCTGAAGGTCGCAATTGGCGTGGGTTTTCAACAAAAACCGCAGTAATTCACGAAACACACACAAACTAAGATGTAAATAACTGATTTTAAGAAGTTAGCGATGTTCTTTCAGAGAGAAAGAAAGAAGTTAACACCTGTTATATAATTCTAACACCCTGTTAATAAATGTTGGCCACAGGTACTTAATTTTCTCTTGTTTTAAATTGCTGATGAATTCAGCTTCCCTGTTATTTTTAAAATAATCGATTATAGAATCCGAAATGATTTTTGTATCAATCGGAACGGTGTATCCTATTTTTTTATGTGGAACTAATTCCGACAAGCCACCCACATCGGTCACCAACATCGGCTTTTCATAATAATAACCAACCATGGTTACACCGCTATTAGTAGCGTTACGATAGGTTTGCGCCACTAAATCAGAGGCGCAGAAATAGTAACGCACATCTTCGTTTGGAATAAACTGCGAATGAAAAATAACATTTTGTTCCAAACCATGCTGCTTCACCAAATCCAAATAGGGTTGTTTGTCCTCATAAAATTCACCGGCCACTAACAATTTGATGTTTTGCTTTTTCAACTCAGAATCAGCCATCGCTTCCAACAAAATATCCAATCCTTTGTATTTTCTGATTAAACCAAAAAACAAAATTACTTTGTCGTTTTCTCCTAAATTCAATTTTTTTCTGGCTTCCGTTTTAGATACAGCTTCGCCGTACGTTTCATACATCGGATGTGGCGAAAATACTTTTTTATCGGTTGGGGTAAACTGACTGATATCGTTGTAAACAGCCTTGCTCATAGTAATAAAACCATCACAACTATTTACAAAGTACTTGGTAAATGGCTTATCCCCTGCCCGCTTTTCGTGCGGAATAATATTATCCGTTAAGGCTAACACTTTTATGTTAGTTCCTTTTTTTACTAATCGGCCAATGGTTCCTAAACTCGGACCAAAAAAAGGCAACCAATAACGGAAGATGATGAAATCAGGTTTTTCCTTTTTTATAAAACGAGCGGTTTTTATCCAGTTTAGAGGATTAACCGTATTAATAAGGGTATGTATCTTTATATCCTTTGGGGCACTACCGCTAGTTTCGTATTGCGAACTGCCGGGAAATAAAAAGTTTGGATACTGCAAAGAATAAGAAATAATCTGAGCATCGTGACCCATTTTATTAAATTCACGGCATAAGTTTTCATTAAATTGTGCAGGCCCTCCTCTTAAAGGAAAACCGGGACCAATTATAAATACTTTTGCCATGACGTGTAAAATTACCTATTTTAATCAGAATGGATATCCTAATTAAATGAAGTTACCAAAAGGTGATTATTGATAACCTTACTGATGATCAAAAAAATCTTCCGAAAAATTAATCAGATACACTTTCTCCCTGGCACGGGTGATAGCTGTATACAGCCATCGTATAAATCCAACATCAATCTGATCCTTTTGCAAATAACCCTGATCAATAAATACCACCGGCCATTGTCCGCCCTGTGCTTTATGACAGGTAACCGCGTAATTAAACTTTACCTGCAAGGCATTGTAATACGGACTCTGTTTCATGTACAAACTTCTGCGGCCTTTGCTAGGCTCATCCGCTACATCTTTTAATATTTCTTCGTACAATAGCTTTTGTTGCTCCTGACTTATGCTTGGACCTTCCGAATAAATACTCTCCATCACCAGTTTTACACGGGTATCGTTTAACTGGGGATAATCAATAAAACCTACCAATGCGTCCAGAAAATTAAAACCGTACATGGTTTCCCGGTCCAGAATTTTCCGTATTTCCAGACTATCACCATTGGCAATAAAACCAACATCCGAATTTTCATCGAGCCAGAAATAATTGTTCTTAACCACCATTAATAAATCTCCGGCCGCAATATCTTCCTCCATGTAACGTACGCGATTGCGAACAGCCTGATTAAACAAATTAGCGCGCTTATTACTTCGTGTTACTATTAACACATCGTTATAGCCATACTGACTGTATGCTGTATTCAGTATATCCAGCAACTCATCACCTTCCACTTTTATTACATCCGGAGTTAATCTTATTTTTGGAAGCTCTCCGTTATAATCGGATAATAGTTGTCGTAATTGAGTAGCATTTTCGAGGATACCACTCTCTAAACTCTGACGGGCAACCTGTTTTAACTCGCAGCTAAACACATTTAAATGATAAGAAGCTTTTAAATAATTAATGTTGAGGGCAGGACTTTCTTCACAACCTACAGGAGGTAACTGTGCATTATCACCCACAAACAACAACTTACAATTATCACCCGAGAAAACATATTCAAACAAACTCTCCAGTAAACCCGGCTGATCGTACGATCCACCTGATGAACTATCTAAACCTATCATAGAGGCTTCGTCTACAATAAACAAGGTATTCCGGTGTAAGTTCTCACCTAATGAAAAGAAAATCCCACCGTTTTCGCCTAATGATTTTTTGTATATTTTTTTATGTATGGTTTGAGCAGGACGATTCGCGTATAATGATAAAACCTTTGCTGCTCTACCTGTTGGTGCCAATAACACACTGCGCCATTTAAATTCGGGTAGCACCCGCGATAACGCTGAAACCAGATTGGTTTTACCGGTACCGGCATAACCTTTTAAAACAAATAAAGCGGTGTTATCAGGTGAGTTTATAAATGCGGCCAACTTATCAATCGCCTCCACCTGATTGCTGTTTGCTTCAAAAGGTAATTCCTGATGAAAACGTTTTGCAAACAAACTACTATCAAATGGCTTCGGCATGGGGTAAAGTTAGAGTTAATTAAACATGAGTGCTTAATTGTTGAATTATTTTTATTTCTCCCCTTTTAAGGGGAGGTGTCACGCAGTGACGAAGGGGTCCTTTTGAATTATTAGTTCTACCAACTTCCTTAAATCGAATAAAAATTGGTAATATCTTATTTAAAATTGCCCCCTCAAATTCCATTAAATTATTAGCTTTGTAAGGCTATGATCAGCACCCTGCCTACACATAAAAAAAACTATAGTTTAAAGCTCGACTCTTATCAAACCGAAGTAGTGGTATTAACCATTTCGGCTTATGGTTTTGAACTGGCAGGCTTTTCAAAATCGCCGTACCACATTACCAAAATAGCTGAACTAACTTTTGAATCGGCAGTTAAGGATTTCCGTGATTTAAATAATTACCTCATACAATTTGTAAACGATAACGATTTAACCCGTCATGCCTTTCAATCGGTGTACGTGAACTGGATTGGCAATCATTTTACTTTGTTGCCCAATTCGTTTTACGATGCTGATAAAGCCCGTGACTTGTTAGAATTCAACGTCGGGAAAACACCCGATGAGCAAATTGCCACTAACGATGTAGAAGATATCAAACTGATATACGCTATCCCAACTGAAATCAAAAACACATTAGATAAGTTATTTGCCAATCATATTCTAAAACATATTGGTTATAGCACCATTAAATTGTTCTTTAATCATTTTCAGTTAAAGAACGTGGATATGTTTTTAAATATTCACAAAGGACAAACCGAAGTGGTATTAAAAAAAGACAAAAAACCATTGTTGTACAATGTGTTTACCACCAACAGCGACGAAGATATTTTATACTACCTGTTATTTTCTATCGAACAATTTAATTTAAATCCACTTACCGTAAAATTGGCGCTTGCCGCCAATCGCGAAACTCAAAGCGAATTATTCACCGCCATTAAAAAGTATATTAAGAACGTTGATTTCGCGGTGAGCGATAAATTAATTATCCGTAAGGAAGAACTGGAAAAAATTCCGCATCATTATTACTTCACCACTTTAAACCGCATAGTGTGCGAATAATCGGAGGCATTCATAAAGGTAAACGCATTGATGTGGTGAAAGGATTACCTGTGCGTCCTACTACCGATTTTGCCAAGGAAGCCCTGTTTAATATTTTATATAACAAATTAGATTTTGAATACGCCGAAGTGCTCGACTTGTTCAGTGGTACCGGTAACATTTCCTTAGAATGCGCTTCGCGTGGTGCAATGGTTACTTCTGTGGATTCGCATTTTGGATGTACACGCTTTGTAAGCGACACCGCTAAAAAACTCAACTTAAACGTCACCACCTTCAAAAGCGATGTATTTAAGTTTATCAGTCAGCATCACAAAGCTTACGATGTGGTGTTTGCCGATCCGCCTTACGATTTAGAGAACATACCCGATATTCATAAATATGTTTTTCAGTGATTTTGTTTCAATATTCCAATGAATATTTTTACGCAGGTAAATAATGAAAATACTGGTAATCCGAAGATTTTGATGTCTAATAAATACTTACATTTATATTTCTGTAGGCAATTATAATGCGTATCAATTAGCAAGTCATTTAGGAACATTATTTCCGTCCAATAGAATAACAGTTACGTATGATAACATTAAGAATAAAAACACATTTACAAACACGACATATAATTTCAAATTTTTAAATGCATACAGCACTTGTTTAGACTTGTTAGGTTTATCAACAAATGATTTGTATAATACAAGTTATGTAAAGACTTTAA
>JBBAKL010000094.1:0-10883 GCA_040403535.1 Bacteroidia bacterium | reverse complement strand
TATATTTTTTAATAAGATTTGGCATTAATACAAATGTAACATTTTACATTTGTACTATGCGAATTGTATTTATGGGCACACCTGAATTTGCTGTGCCATGTCTGGATATCTTATTAAAGAATAATTATAATGTGGTTGGTGTGGTTACTGTACCTGATAAACCGGCGGGTAGAGGGCAACAATTAAATGAAAGTGCCGTAAAAAAAATCGCTCTGGAAAAAGGATTGAAAATAATGCAGCCGGTTAAATTGAAAGATCCGGCATTTATTGACGAATTGCGAGCACTTAATGCCGATTTGCAAATCGTCGTAGCTTTTAGAATGTTACCGGAAGAAGTTTGGAATATGCCACCACTTGGTACTTATAATCTGCACGCTTCTTTATTACCAAAATACAGGGGAGCAGCACCAATAAACTGGGCTATCATAAATGGTGAGAGTGAAAGTGGAGTTACTACATTTAAGCTGAAGCATGAAATTGACACCGGTAATGTTTTGTTTCAGGAAAAAGTAAAAATAAGTAATACAACAACAGCCGGCGAATTACACGATCTGTTAATGAAAGTAGGTGCTGAGTTGGTTTTAAAGAGCGTAAAAACAATTGAAAGCGGAAATTACGAATTGAAACCTCAGGATGATACAACCGCCATTCATGCACCCAAAATATTTAAAGAAACCTGCAAAATTGATTGGAATAATAAAGCACAGAGTATTTATAATTTAATAAGAGGTTTGTCGCCATACCCAGCAGCGTATACAGAATTCACGGATGTGAAAGGAACAATTGTTTCATTTAAAATATTTACTTCCGAGATTGAATTATCTAACCATTCATATACTAACGGTGAGGTGATTACTGACAATAAAACATTTATAAAAATTGCCTGTGATGATGGCTTCATTTTGGTGCGGAATCTTCAATTACAGGGTAAAAAGCGAATGGGAGTAGAGGAATTTTTAAGAGGTTACAAATTTTCGGAGAAACCCCTATGTCGATAACCGAAATTCATCTGTGAATCTCTTGAAACCCTTGTCAACAGGGCTTTCCAGGGCTATTTTATTAACAAAAGCCTTGTTTTTCCACAAAATCACCAGGTTTAATTAAGAGAAAACTTGACAAACATTATACAGATATTACATTTGATATATAAAATTGTTTAACCCTTAAAAACAAATTCAAATGAACAAAGCAGAATTAATTGATGCAATTGCTGCAAGCGCAAAATTATCGAAAGCAGATGCAGGTCGTGCATTGGATGCAACTATCGATTCTATTCACAAAGCACTAAAGAAAGGTGACCGTATCGGATTAGTAGGTTTCGGTTCTTTTTCGGTAGCGAAACGCGCAGCCCGCACAGGCCGTAATCCTCAAACCGGTAAGGAAATCAAAATTGCTGCTAAAAAAGTAGTGAAGTTTAAGGCAGGTGCTGATTTATCCGGTTCAGTAAACAAAAAGTAATTTTGTTTTAAGCAATAAAAAACCCCGCTTTGAAATTTTTAAGCGGGGTTTTTTATTGGTATTTTTCAATTAACGATTTTCTTCTTCCATATTATCAGAGAAACCATAATCATCACTATCCTCCGAGTCATCATTAAATTCATCTCCCTCTTCTTCACTTTCACTGCCTTCTTCACCTTCTTCTCCCTCCAGGCTTTCCAAATCATCCTCTTCAATTCCTTCGGTATTTAGCGATTTGTAAATCTCATTATCTTCTACGTCTTCGTCTTCATCCTTCGGTTTCTTTTTACCACCGCCTAATAAAGCTGCTAATAAGGCATCTTCGCCGCTTACTTCTTCTTTGATCAAGTTTTGCTGTTTGTACTGCTTAGGTTCTTTACCAACAGATTTAACGCAAACCGGGTATTTGGTTTTTGGATTTTCAGCGTCAATTTTCATTAATTCAATTAAGAAACTCCATTGTGCTGCAGGATCAAAAATGTAAACAAAACGTTGATGAGGCTGATCGATGTGCTTGGCAATTTTTGTTTCAGCCATCAGTTTTTTTGGATCTACTTTTTTGCGGATTTCTTCCTCATCTAACTTTAAATCTTCTTTACGCAATGTGATTTCCTGCCCTTTGCGCCAGTAATCATCGCTCACAAAAAAAGAGGCTGCGTGCTTTTTATCGAATTTATAAGCCTCTTGTATGGCATTATGCAATTCTTCAAAGGTTTGTCCAGATTTTATTTCAATATCGCGGTAAACATCGTCGTTCTCTTCAAATATCACTCTGAATTTATAAACGGCCATAATAGATAAAATTTTAATTTTTGGTTTTATAAATTTCTGATTTCATAATGCCCATTTTATTGAAGAAATGAACAATTGAAGTGCCTAAAACACCCATTCCGTATTTCATACTTCTGCTGAAGTTGATAGAGCTGGCTTCAGGGAAATATTTGGTAGGGCAGGTAACTTCTGCAATATCAAATCCCGCATAGAAAATCTGAGAGATCATCTGATTGTCAAAAACGAAATCGTCGGAATTAGCATGGTAATTAATTTTTACCAAAACTTCTTTAGAAAATGCACGGTAACCGGTATGGTATTCCGATAGTTTCTGATTAATTAAAATATTCTGACTTAAAGTTAAAAAGCGATTAAAAATATATTTATACAAAGGCATTCCACCTTTTAAAGCACCTTTACCTAAAATGCGGGAACCAAACGCAACAGGGTATAAATCATTAGCAATTAGGTATGTTAAGCTTTGAATTAATTTAGGTGTGTATTGGTAATCGGGATGTAGCATTACTACAATATCAGCGCCCAAGCTTAAAGCAGTGTCATAACAGGTTTTTTGGTTGCCGCCGTAGCCTTTGTTCTTTTCGTGAGAAATAACATGTCGGATGCCAATTTGCCTGGCAACTTCAACAGTATTATCCTTACTGCAATCATCTACCAATACCACTTCATCCACTATGTCAAATGGAATCTCATCGTACGTGCGTTTTAAGGTAAGGGCCGCATTATATGCCGGCAACACCACTACCAGTTTCTTATTATTAATCATAATATTTAAACAAAAATAACAATTTTGATTAATAAAAAGGGTATGTAGTTTTTTAATTATCATGTATCTTAGACACTTTAAAGTGCCCCTTAAAAAATTACATACTTTACTCATTAAATCCTTTCTGCCACCGTTTATCATAACGTTGTTTGTCAGTGTGTTTTTATTCTTCCTGGTAGAGATTGTAATAACATATCTGGATGATCTGATTGGTAAAGGCTTAGGGTTCTGGACACTTACTAAACTTTTTACATTTGCCTGGATAGCAATAATTCCTCAATGTATTCCTTTGGCGGTATTATTGGCCTCCATTATGACCTTTGGTAGTTTGGCAGAAAATTACGAATTGGCAGCTATGAAATCATCCGGTTTGTCTTTATTCCGAATTATTAAGCCGGTGTTTTATGTGATTATATTACTGGCAGGACTCACTTTTATATTCAACAATTTCATACTTCCGGTTGTTACCTGGAAATCCCAGTCCCTGTTATGGGACATTCGGCAGGCAAAACCGGCAATGAACATTAAAGAAAGTATTTTCTATAATAAAATTGAAGATTATTCACTCCGTGTTGGTAAGAAGGGAAAAGATGGACATACCATAAAGGATGTTTTAATCTACGATCATACTTCTCATCGTGGTAATGATGTTCAGCTTTATGCCGATAGCGGAACCATGAATATGAGTGCTGATACCAATTTTTTAATTATTAAATTGGCCAACGGTAACCGCTATGAAGAATTGCAGAATAATAATCCCAATAAAAAGGCTAAACAATTTTCGCAATTAAATTTTAAGGAGCTGGAAGTAAACATCGAATTAACCGATTTTAAGCTCAAGCGTACAGATGAAAATTTATTCAAACATCATCATGAAATGATGAACATTTGGCAAATTGACCGCGAATTGGATACGATTAAAAAACAAATTAATGTGAAGCACGATAATTTAATAAATCAGTCGAAGACTACGTTTTTTTACCGAACAAATAATCTCATTAAAAAACCGATACCTGCTCCAATTAATGTGAGGAAGTTTTACGGAGCTTTAAACGCTAATGACTTTAACCGCAGTGTTGAAAATGCGTTAAACATAGCGCGTAACTCCAGTGGATTGATTGATTCGGTTTACGAAGGAAATAAAGATGAAATTTACCGTGAGCTTTCGTTTAAAATGGGCTGGCATGAAAAAATTAATGTGTGTTTTGCGTGTATTGTCCTCTTTTTTGTTGGCGCGCCTTTGGGAGCCATTATTCGAAAAGGTGGTTTAGGCATGCCGGTTGTTGTAGCTGTTTTTTTCTTTTTGGCTTATTTTATTTTTACCGAAGCATTCAAAGGACTCACTGCGGAAGGTATAGTAGAACCTTGGATTGGTATGTGGTTACCACTCGTTATCTTTTTACCATTAGGAATATTTTTAACTTACAAGGCAGCAACCGACTCGGTATTATTTGATATTGATGCGTATCTGGCTCCATTTAAAAAACTGTTTAAACGTAAAAATTAATGCGCGTACTTCAACTATGTAATAAAGCACCTTATCCGCCAAATGATGGCAGTTCTATTGCAATTTACAATATGGGTGATGGATTTATTGCCAATGGTATTGAATTACATGTGTTAACCATTAATACCAAGAAACATTTTAAAGCCGATAATGCAATTCCTGAAGTTTATAAATCCAAATCGCACTACCAATCGGTATTTCGTAATACTAATGTAACGCCTTTAGGAGCATTTTTAAATTTGTTTAGCTCCATGTCGTATTTCATTTCGCGTTTTTATTTTAACGAATTTGAAAAGGTGATTATAGATAAATTAAAATCCAACTCATTTGATGTGATTCAGCTGGAAGGCTTGTTTGTTGCTCCGTATATTCCGGTTATTAAAAAGTATTCTAACGCTAAAATTGTTTTACGCGCACATAACATTGAATTTTTAATTTGGGAAAGACATTTAAAAAACGAAAAATCAGCATTAAAAAAATGGTACCTTAACTTACAGACGCGACGATTGAAAAAATTTGAATTGCAAACAATGAATGAGTTGGATGCCATTGTAACCATTACCGATATTGATAAAGAATATTTTCAGCAATTGGGGTTTAAAAAATCAATCTACACCTGCATTACCGGCGTTGATGTTAATGCGTATATGCAAAAGAATTCAGTTAATGTAAAGCCAAAAACCATCTTTCACTTTGCATCAATGGATTGGATGCCAAATCAGGAGGCTGTTATGTGGTTCCTGAATAATTGCTGGCAAAAAGTACATCAGGCGGTTCCCGACGCAAAATTGATTATTGCCGGACGTGAAATGCCGGAAAGTTTAGTAAAGCTTAATCTGCCAAATGTATTGGTAATTGAAAAGGTTGCCGATTCAAAAACATTTTATAACGAACATCAGATTATGCTGGTGCCCTTGCTTTCTGGAAGTGGTTTACGTATTAAAATCATTGAAGGAATGGCCTATGGAAAGCCAATTGTTTCAACTGCTATTGGTGCCGAAGGTATTAAATATACCAATGGTAAGAATATTATGATTGCAAATACAGCGGATGAGTTTTCGAACGCGGTTATAAAATTATTGCAAAATGATGTGATGCGCAGCCAGCTTGAAAAAGAAGCGCAGCTATTTGCAGAAGCGGAATTTGATAATAAAAAAGTAGTAAGCGGACTAGTGAATTTTTACAAAAACATTTTGCATGTATAGTATACTTTGGATCATATTTTTTTTATCAGTGTACATCATACTACATTCGTATATCATTTATCCCCTTTGGTTAATTATTTTTCCTAAAGATGAATCTGAAAAGCACGATTGTTATACGATAAACGATGAACTTCCTGAAGTTGCTATTTTAATGGCTGCTTATAACGAAGAGAAGGTTATTGGTGAAAAAATAGATTCTGTATTAAAAACCACATACCCTTTAAATAAAATTTCATTTTATATTGGTTCTGATGCATCAACAGATAAAACGGATGAGATAATAACTAATTGGCAAAAAAAGTATCCTCAGATTAAATTGGTGCGCTTTGGCGGAAGAACAGGTAAATCCGGAATTATAAATCAGCTATCCGATGAAGCACAGGCTCCTGTTTTTATTCTTACCGATGCCAATGTGATTTTTAAAGAAGATACTATTTTTAATCTGGTTCGCCATTTTAAATCACCGGAAAAGGCTCAGGTATGCGCTAATATCATAAAAGTTTCTCCAAGTAATAAAGGAATTGCCACTCAGGAAAAATCATACATTGCTTTAGAAAACAAAATAAAATTCCAGGAAAGTATCCGCTGGAAGATTGTTATGGGAGCGGAAGGTGGTTGTTATGCCATACGTAAAGAGAATTTTTCTAAGGTTCCTCCAAAATTTTTCATGGATGATTTTTACATTACTTTAAATGTAATTGAACAGAAGAAAGAAATTGTTTTTGATAAAGAGGCAATTTGTTACGAGGATGTGCCCACACAATCGCTGGAAGAGTTTAAAAGAAAAGTGAGGATTTCCATTGGTAACTTCCAGAATTTGGCACGTTACAAAAAATTGTTATTTCCGATTAATACCGGCATTGCGTTTTCTTTTTGGTCGCATAAAGTGTTCAGATGGATAACTCCATTTTTGTTGCTTACTTGCTTTATGAGTTCTTATTTTTTAATGTTTTATGACAAAACATTTATTTTGATTTTCCTGGCTCAGCTACTTGGATTTGTAACACCTGTTATCGACTGGTTATTTACGGTGAATATTCCGCTATTACGATTTGTAAGTCATTTTTACTTAATGAATCTGGCTTTATTAAAAGGATTTATTACTTATGTAAAAGGGGTTGATAGTAACGTGTGGCAACCAACAAAGCGTGAAATAAATTGAGACTTTTTTATTACATATTCCTTCTGTTGCTTATTTCAACGGTTTCATTTTCTCAGAAAAAGAAGAATGATAAATCTACCGGTAGCACTAAGCAAATAGAAATCAAACATGCCGGTGTTTTTCGTTATGATAAAGGTATTGCGGCGAAGCGATTAATTGGCAATGTGATTTGCGCACATGAAGGAGCGGTGATGAATTGCGATAGCGCGTATTTATACGATAGCAATAAGCTGGAAGCATTCGGACATATTTCCATTGTAAAGGGCGACAGTATTTTTGTTTATGGTGATAAATTGTTTTACGATGGCGCCACTAAGTTAGCTACCTTAGAAAATAATGTTCGTTGTATCGAAAAAGACATGACCTTAACCACTAACATTTTAACTTTTGACGTTACAAATTCTATTGCTAATTATTACAATGGAGGTACCATTGTTAACAAAGAAAATACTCTGGTAAGCAAAAACGGACATTATTATTCGGCCAGTAAGGAGGTGGCGTTTAAGTACGACGTGGAATTAAAGAATCCAAATTACACCATGAAAGGGGATACACTACGTTATAATACGAATTCAAAAACAGCGTACTTCTTAGGCCCAAGTATTATTTTAAGTAAGGAGGATTATATTTATTGTGAAAACGGTTGGTATGATACACAGAATGAAAACTCTCAGTTTAGTAAAAACGCATTACTGGTAACCAAAAGTCAGAAATTAACTGGTGATAGTCTGATGTACGACCGTAAAAAGGGATTTGGACGCGCATTTAAAAACATACAGCTAATCGATACTAATAATAAGTCTATTATTTATGGGGATTACGCTGAGTACTTTGAAAAAGGATCTAAAGCCATGGTAACAAAAAAACCGTTTTATGTACGTATGTTTGAAAAAGATTCCTTGTTTCTTACGGCAGATACACTGTTCCATCAGGATTTAGATTCGGTTAACAATTTAATCAAAGCCTATCACCATGTTAAGTTTTATAAAACCGACATTCAGGGTGTGTGTGATTCCCTAGGATATAATACAACTGATTCGTTGATGCATATGTTTTATTCCCCAATTGTCTGGTCGCAAAGCGGGCAGGCAACTGCCAAAAATATAGATGTGTGTGTGGGTAAAAAAGGCATTTACAATTTCGCTTTAACCACTAACGCATTTGTGATTCAAAAAGCCGATTCGTTAAATAAATTTAATCAAATAATGGGTAAAACTATTACAGGTTACTTTAAAAACGATACCATTAGTAAAATTATGGTAAAGGGTAATGCTCAGATTTTATATTATCCGAAAAACAAATCAAAGTTTGTAGGTTTAAACCGAACCATTAGCAGCGACATTCTTGTTTGGTTCAATAAGGGCGATTTAGACAAAGTATCTTTCTTAAAAAAGCCGGAGAGTATAACTACGCCATTGAAGGAAGTCAATGTAGATGAGGCTCGCTTAAAAGGCTTTAACTGGTTTGAAGGAAGAAGACCTAAGTCAAGATTAGATTTATTAAAAAAGGGATAATTTAAAACTGACCGGATTCTACCAATTTTACCGCACGTTCTATCATAATATCTTCCGAACTAGCATCGTATTCCGATTTCATGTTGTTGCCAAATATTCTTGCAACTGCCTGCCACATTATCGCTTCAAAACCGCCACGCATTTCTTTTACAATTTCGTAGGTAGTTTTACCGGTTTCACGATCTATCAATTTCATTAAAACCCTTCCCTGATTAATGGATAAATCTTTTAATTCATCTTCAAATTCATTTTTTAAATCTTTCTCGCAAACACGAATGTATGCTTTCTTCATGCGTTCATTCGGCATTTTTTCCAATATACGATCGTATTCCTTTAATTTCGCCGCGGCTAATATAGCATATGGGTATACTTTTTTGACATTTTGTTTGATGCGTGTCCACTGTTCGTACTGGCGTTTGTTTTTATAAATATAATCGGTGTAAACATTAACAGTGTACAAATCGATTACCGGAACAGTATCGTTATTGATGATTTCTGCTCTTAAAGTGTAGGTTGATTTTGCTGCAGGAACTGCAAATTCCTGAGCATTTATTGCAGAGGTATTTAGAAAAAAGGCCGTGAGTAGGAGCGTTGCAGGTTTATTAATCCTGTGAAAAACTTTTAAGAAACGGATATTACAGTAAGCACTCATATACCCTTTTATTTCATTGTACGCTAAATGTAACCCTAAAGTTACATCGGTTTATATACGATTTTCGCGCCATTTACTTTTTTTAACAGCTTCGCCATTATTTACAACCGTTTGTTTTTTTTGATTTTCGAAAACATAATGGGTTGCTATGGCAATCGCTTCGTCAAATTCATTGGTATTGTTTTGTAAAACTTCCGGCGTGAAATAGTTTTTTATAAATCCGGTATCAAATTTTCCTGAAACAAATGCTTCGTGTTTTAATACATAGGTGCAAAAGTCCAAAGTGGTTTCTACACCAACAATTTTGTAATCATTTATGGCACGTAACATTTTTTGAATTGCATCTGTTCGGTCTTTTCCATGCACCACCAATTTAGCAATCATCGGATCGTAATAAATCGGAATATCCATTCCCTCTTCAAAACCATCATCTACACGAACTCCCGGGCCACTTGGCGCACGGTAAACAATTAATTTGCCAATATCCGGTAAGAAATTATTGGCAGGATCTTCAGCGCAAACACGCACCTCAATAGCGTGCCCGTTAATTTCCAGGTCTTCCTGGTTAAAGCTTAATTTTTCGCCACGGGCAACTTTAATTTGTTCTTTCACTAAATCTAATCCCGTGATCATTTCTGTTACAGGATGTTCAACCTGTAAACGGGTATTCATTTCAAGGAAATAGAAATTCAATTGATCGTCTACCAAAAATTCAACAGTTCCGGCACCACTGTATCCACAAGCTTTAGCAACGGCAACAGCACATTCGCCCATTCGCTTACGCAAATCCGGAGTTAGAACTGCCGAAGGAGCTTCTTCAATTACTTTTTGATGACGGCGTTGAATACTGCACTCGCGCTCGAATAAATAAACGCAATTGCCATGATTATCGGCCAAAACTTGAATTTCAATATGGCGTGGTCCGCTTGCATATTTCTCAATAAAAACAGCGCCATTTCCAAATGCCGATATGGCTTCGCTGATGGCCATTTTCATTTGTTCTTCCACTTCACTTTCTTTCTCAACAAGTCGCATACCTTTTCCACCTCCGCCTGCAGAAGCCTTAATTAATAAAGGGAAACCTATTTCTTTCGCCAGTTTAATAGCTTCGTTAATATCACTGATAGCGCCATCAGAACCCGGAATCATAGGTACTTTTTGTTTTTTGGCAGTAGCTTTAGCGCTTAATTTGTCACCCATCATATCCATTGCTTCCGGACTAGGGCCAATGAAAGTAATGCCGGCTTCACGGACTTTTCTCGCAAATTCGGCGTTTTCGCTAAGAAAGCCGTAACCCGGGTGAATACCGTCAATATTATTATCCTTACAAATCTGAATAATTTTATCGCCCAACAAATACGATTGTGAACTTGGCGGAGGTCCTAATAAAAATGCTTCATCAGCATAACGAACAAATGGTGCATTACGATCGGCTTCTGAGTAAACGGCAACAGTTTTTATTCCCATTTCTTTAGCACTTCGCATAACACGTAATGCTATCTCTCCTCGGTTGGCAATTAAAATTTTCTTCATAGTAAAAAATACAACTCAAATATAACCATTACATAGTATTTTTACCATTGGTTTTTATATCTTTTTATTATGTAACTATTTAACGATATTTGCGTTATAGTAGCCAATGCGTAGTCTATTTCTGTCTTTTATAATTATTTGTTGTTTTTTTAGCACTAATGCTCAAAAAAAAGACACCGTTGCGGTAACAAATCTGGTTCAATTGGAATATGAACTGAAAGATCTTCAAAAGTTGGTATTTGAATCGAAAAAAGAAGCGGAGCGGTTTGAAGCCAATAAAAAGTTTTTGAAGCTTTG
>JBBAKL010000093.1:0-11224 GCA_040403535.1 Bacteroidia bacterium | reverse complement strand
ACATCGACAACACAGCATTGTAGGCAAGCCCTTCTTTATCGGTAAAGGTGGTAAATGATTTCCCATCATACTTCGATACGCCTCCGTCATCTGTGCCGAACCAGAGGTTTCCGCTTTTGTCTTCTAATATACTCCAAACAATATTGTTGGCAAGCCCTTCTTTATCGGTAAAGGTGGTAAAGGATTTCCCATCATACTTACTTACTCCGCCATCTGTGCCGAACCAGAGGTTTCCGCTTTTGTCTTGCAGCATACTTCGTATATTGCCATGTTTTAAACCTTGTAGTTTACCATAAGTGCTAAAATTTTGTGGGTTTTGGTCTTTGTTAGCCATGTCTTTGGCTATAACAGTTTCCGGTATGCCTGCAACAAAAGGGCTGTCATTGGCGGGTACAGTTTTCGGTAGTTTAAAGGTGTCTTGTCCCGGGGTGCAAACTCTTGGTTTACCAGCCATAATAACCGTTGGTATACCTGCCGGATGAATGTTGGTGTTTGCGGGCGTAACTTTTGGGATGCCTGCTTTTATGGTTGTTGGTATACCGGCAGGAATTGTTTTTGGCTGTTGTATGCTATCCTGTGGCACCAAATAGCCGTGGGCTTCCACTAATTTAATAGTGTAGGTATTGCGCCTGGTTTCATTCTTGTTATCACATGAAATAAAAAAGAATAAAAGGATGAGTAATGAAATGTAATTTTTCACAGATATTAAAAATAAGAAAAATTTTAATGTTTAAAATTTGAAGGAACCTTAAAGTGGAAAGAGTATTTGGATAGTGTAACTCCCCTAGTTAAAAATTAATGTATTCTTCTATGGTTAGTAGAATAGACTCAAGTATGGCGTCATGGATTATTTTACTATCGTACTTTACATCTTAGGATTCACGTCCACGCGGTTTAAGCATATATGTTTCTCCACGCTTGTACCTAACAGCGATATCTTCAAAGCTGTTCAATAGATAAACAGTTTCGCCGCAGAATATGCGTTCAAATAGCTTATTATAGTTGATCTTTTTCGTAATTCTAATTTAGATAATAATTTCAAATTACATTTATTAATTGATTGGATAGAGCAGGAAAAATTCACAAAAAACTCCAATTTTAAAAAAATCACTGGCATAAATTTTACGGCATTTTCTATTGATGAATTCGCTGTAAAAATCTACTCTAAAAAATATCTATTTGGAGTACGGAAATGTGTAAAAATGATGCAAAAAGCGGGGTTTTGTAATTTTTATTTCTTTGATTATCAAGATAACCTTGGTGGAGCCTAAAAGTTAGATTTATCTCTCCGAGTCCAAATAATGCTTACAAAAAACACCAGTGTAGTAGTAAAGACGTGTTTTAGGGCAGTAATAAGGAACTGTCGCCGTAACTCAGAAAGCGGTAGTTGTTAGTTAATGCATGCTGGTATATTTTTTTCCAGTCATTGCCCGCCAAGGCGGCCACTAATAATAGCAAAGTGCTGTTGGGCTGATGAAAATTAGTAATCAGTCCTTTTACCGAACGGATTTTATAACCCGGAGCAATCAGTAATTGTGTTTTTGTTTTAATACTATCTAGCTTGTTAGTTTCAAGGTAATGTAAAATATTTTCCAATGCGCGTTGGTAATTGAAATCATGCGGTGTTTCCAGATCGTAAGCATCCCATTGTTTAATGGATAGTTCTGAATTTCCTTTCGCTAATTTAAGTCCGATCCAGAACAACGTTTCCAATGTTCTGAGCGAAGTAGTACCAACCGCAATTAAGTTGTCGGCATTGTCTAATAATCCTTTTAGCGTATTCTTGCTTACAATGATTTCCTCGTTGTGCATGTCGTGATCTTTCATGGTGTCGGCTTTCACCGGCTTAAAAGTTCCTGCGCCAACGTGCAATACAACGTGTTCTGTTTTGATATGGTTTTTCTTTAATTCATCCAGAATTTCATGCGTGAAATGTAAACCTGCCGTAGGAGCAGCAACCGATCCTTCCTGTTTGGCATATACGGTTTGATAACGTGATTTGTCGTTTTCGTCAGGAATGCGTTTCAGATAGGGAGGAAGCGGAATAATGCCTGCTAAATTTAAGAGCTCAGCAAAACTAAAATCGCCGTTCCATTCAAATTCTACTTCAAAGCCATCGGATAGTTTTAGAGGTCGGTGTGCTTTTAATTTGTAGGTCGCATTGTTTATGCTGAATGTTTTTACAAGATAATCTGTGTTGAAGTCGCGGTTATTACCCACCAGACAAATCCACTTTGTTTTTTGTTGATGCAACATGGCCGATTCAACACTTAATCCGCCTGACGGTTCTAAAATAAAAATTTCGATGGGTTTGTTTTTACCTTTCGGATTATCGAAAAGGATTCTGGCACACACCACTTTTGTATTATTAAAAACCAGAGTGCAATTAGCGGGAAGTATGCCGGCGATGTTATTAAACGCTTTATCCGTGATTTCTCCTTTGTTGTAAACCAATAGTTTTGAAGCGGCTCTTTGAGATAAAGGCGCTTTTGCAATCTTATCATCGGGCAAGATGTAGGTGTAATCTTCTATTTTAATTTCGCGGGCCATTATCTTACTAAAACTATTTAATCGTCTATTATTATCGATTTACAAAAATAGGTATTACAGATGAATTACTGCTTTTTCCTTTGTATTATATATATACCTGAATAAACCGAATTAATATTCGTTCCGGTATAACTGGTTATTTACTTATTTTCGTTTGTTGTATAAAATAGTTGAAACGGCTTTTAAAAAACATGTTAATTTTGCGTTCTAATGATAGAGCACCGCACCGCAAAAATTTTTATGGATGCTGAAGGCATTGTTTGGTTTAAGTTCAAAAACGGGGCTGAAATAACAATAGAAGATTCTTATGATTATATTAATATCATCAACGAAATTGTCGATGGAAAGAAACGCCTTTTTATTCTGGATACAAGAGGCGTTTTAGTTCAAACCACCAATGAACACCGAGCATTTATGGGACAAAATTCTGAGGCTTTGAAGTGGAGAATAGCTGATGCTATATTGGTTGATGTACTACCCAATAGAATCCTTGCTAACTTTTACAAAAACAAATTTTCGGATACGCATCCTATTAAAATATTTAAGTTAGAAGCTGATGCTAAGCTTTGGTTAAAATCCTTTCCGTCTGAGTAACGTATATTAAATCGGGTCAACGAACCATCCCGTCTTTCAATTGTATTTATGGTTCGTGAATAAATGGCGCAACAAATAATGTTAAGCTAAAAATCGGGTGATTGCCCAAAATAAGGCCATTGAAGAAATAATAATTGAAATTGGATTCACCAATTTTTTCTGATACCGTTCCTTTTCATTAAAGCATTTTGCAATGGCATAATAGCAAAATAGTATAATGGTAACCTGTGCGAGTTCTACACCAATGTTAAATCTAACAAATGAAGCTATTAATTCATCTTTTGGTAATCCATTTATAAGGACAAAGATAATACCATTGAGTTGTTTCAGATTTGGTTAAATCTGCCTAAAAAAAACAAAATGGTTGAACCTCATTTTAAAATGTTATGGCGTGAATCCATTCCTAATTATACTCATAGAGATATGAACCAGAAGAAAACTGTTGTTGAAATTATTGCCGGTAAATTAAATAACATGAAAGCACCCGCACCGCCACCGGATTCCTGGGCTGCCGACGAGAAAAATGAAGTAGCTGTTTGGAATATTAAAATGCAGGCAGGGGCTGTGTTTACTTTACCTAAAGCTTCAGTAGGAATTAACAGAACAGTTTATGTTTACGAAGGTTCCAATCTGAAATTGGCAGGTACAACAGTTCTTAAATATAACGCGGCAGAATTAAATGAAGATTATCACATGACGCAGTTTGGCGGCTGACCATGGCCTAAATACGATCAGGTTCATCCCTGTGATAAAACCCGATTTGCAAAACATGCCGATGGTAAAATGGAAATCAAATCAGCATAAACCCAATAAAAAAGCCGGAATTAAATCCGGCTTTTTTTTGCTTATTATTTTTTCTTCTTAAAGTAATTATCTACATAATATTTAGTAGCGTCAACAACCGAGTAATCCCAGGTTCCTTCAATGGTAATGCCATTCGATTGCACGCCGTAAGAACGCTTTAGAAAGATGATGGCTTTGGTTTCAATATCAAACCATACAAAAAACATATTGCCGTTACGGGTATTTTCGTTAAATAATTCAGGGATGATAACTAAACCTACTCCGGTGCCTGAAGTTTTGTAATTTAATAAGTGCTGTTGGATACGGGCCTGATCAATGTTTTGTGTTTGGTTAACTATCCATTTTTTGCTCATGTAATTTTTATATTCACTGGAAGTAAAAGAATGGTCAATTTTTACTTCTTTTTTATTAAACCACGATTTTACACGAGATTCACTCATAGTGGAATTGTTGATTTTAACTAATTCGTCGAGGGATTGCAAATAAGTTTCGTCTTTTCCAAGTTTAGTATAGGAAAGAAGATTCATTAAACTTAAATCCAGACCAAAATACGTTATCGATTTTTCTGAATAAATAGATTCTTTCGTGTAATTTGTTTTAGCAGTGCCGGTGGCTAAAGGGTTAGGGTCGCTAGTACCGCTATTGTTTTCGTTTTGCGCCCAAATCAAAGCGGCTTGTCCAATTAGTAAAATGGCTATTAGGTGTTTCTTCATGAGTGATTAAATGTGACATAAAGTTACATAAATTACCTTAAAACGCGGTGGAATAAATGTTAATTAAGGTAAACAAAAAAGCCATTGCGTTTTAAAGCAATGGCTTTTTTATTAATGCTTTGTTGTGACTAATTGTAGCGTTTTTCCTTCTTGTAATACTGGTCTACGTAATTTTTTGTCGCTTCAATTAATGCGGCATCCCAAATTCCGGCAATGGTAACACCGCCGCCCGGACGGGCAAATGTTTGTTGTGTGTGCACAATTGCTTTCGTATCGGTATCAAACCAAACAAAATAGATATTAGACATTTTAGTGATTTCATTAAACATTTCCGGAATTACAACTAGTCCAATACCTTGTCCGGTTGTTTTGTAATTCAATAAGTGTTGCTGAATCATATCCACTGTAATGAATTGGGTTTGATTGGAAATCCAGTTAGGTTTTAAATATTGAGAATAACCGTTTGCCATCGATTTGTCGATTATGGCATTTTTCTTTCCAAACCACATACGTACTCGATTCGTGTTCATTTCGTTGTTGTAATTCTTAATTAAAACATCTAAATCTTTAGTGTATTTAGCATCCATACCTACTTTGTTATAGGAGATATACGTCAGCATACTTACATCTAATCCCATAAATGTGACTGATGGAATAGAGTAGATGTCTTTTTTAGTATAAGAAGTAGAAGCATTGCCGCCTGAATTGCCCGAATTACCGGAACTGTTATTGCGCCCGGCCGACATTGGATTTGGATCGCCATTGGAAGAGTTGTAATTGGTTGACTGATTTTTCTTTGCTGTTGCGTTTACAGAACCGGTTAAGGAAAACGAAAACATTTTACTGTTGCCGTAAAAGGTGTATTCGCCCGCACTCATTCCCTGATTTAATACCACTTCGTAATAATTGTCTTTTAACTTTCTGTAGGTAAATGACACATCTCCTTCTCTTTTTTCGTTAGTATGTGTTCCAACCCATGCGCCTGAAGAGGTCACATAAGCTGCCATATGGCGGCATGGATCTCTTTTGCCAAGTATTTTAAACTGAACTAAACGAAATGATTCATTTGGATTAACACCATCCGGAGTTCTTAAAATGAAACTTTTATTTTCCATGGAGCTGATTATAAAATCAGATTTGATACCTGGGATAGCCCAATAAGTTGACGATTGCGAATAGCCGTAGCCTACAGCTACCTGAGTTTTCATTTCGGGAGTGTCGTATTCAAGTAATTTGATAGAACCGTCATTACGGTCCCATAAATACACCTGATTCACAAATTCAACATCCGGCACCGATGCGTCATACGATTCGCCTTTAGAAGCTCCGGTGCTTTCGCCGTTTAATTTCTTCTTAATTTCGGCGGCTTTGGCATAGTCTTCCGTATCTATCGCTTTTTTTAAGTCATCTTCTAATTTTGCACGCTCAGATGTATTTCCTCCTTTTGAAAGATTTTTTAATTCCAGTTTGAGTTTATTGGCAGTTTCATATTCTTCGCTTTTTACCGCCAGATCAATTCTTTTTCGTAAGCTGATGGCTTTAGAATAATAATCTTCATCTGTTTTGTTTTTTGAAGATTGTGCTTCTTTGAGTTTTGTTTCCAGTTCAGAAAGCGTTAAATCCCCTGCATTTTGGGAAAATAAAAGATTGGATGAAATAATAAAAAGTGCCAGAACAATAATTCGTTTCATAATTTGGTTATAAAGTAGTCTCTAAAATAAACTATTTTGGTTAAAGTTCGGCAATAAAACTGTTGATTTTATGGCAAATACTCAATTATAAGTATAGAAAAGTTGATTTTAAGGGGTTTATGTTGTAAATTTAAGACTAAACTGCTTTATGAAATCTCTTATTTTACTTCCGGCTATCACCTTGATTATCTTATCCTTATCCTGTAAAAAGAATAGCACTTCTAATACTAACTCTAACTATTCACCTACGTGTTCCGGCACAAAATCATATTCAGTTGATGTAAAACCAATTATTCAGGCAAGTTGCGTAGGTTGTCATAGCGAATACGGAAATTATACGGGAGTAAGCAACGATGTATCAAAAATCCGTACGTCTATTTCAAACGGAAGCATGCCAAAAAATAGCACACTCAGTAGTTCTCAAAAAGACGCTATCATGTGCTGGATAGATGCCGGTGCACCTAATAACTAATGAACCTCCGTTTAGAAGCAAACATTTATCAGTAAGATTATCTGATTTTAATCATAATTACTACAGAGGCTAATTTATAGATTTACTTATGAATTTGTTCTCTAAAACACCACTTTATTTAATTATCTGTTTTTTATTTGAAGGTTGTTTGATATTTGGTCAGCCCGACGCCAAAGCTATTGTGCAGAGAGCGGAAGACAAAATGCGTGGTAATTCGTCGTATGCCGAAATGACTATTAAAATAGTGCGTCCAACCTGGCAACGGGAAATGAAAATGAAAACCTGGTCCAAAGGAAAAAAACAGGCTCTCGTATACATCACCGCTCCTCAGAAAGATAAAGGAACCGTATTCCTCAAACGCGATAAGGAAGTGTGGAATTATATTCCCTCCATTGAACGGAATATCAAATTACCTCCAAGCATGATGAGTCAAAGCTGGATGGGTACCGATTTTACTAACGATGATCTGGTAAAGGAAGCGTCCGCAGCTGATGATTACACTCATTCGTATCTGAAAGATTCTTTGATCGACGGTCGTGAATGTTATAAGATCCAAATGAAACCGAATCCTGATGCATCTGTTGTATGGGGCAAAGTATATGTGTGGATTGATAAAAAGGATTACATGCAGCTTAGGGCAGAGTTTTATGATGAGGAAAATATGATTGTTAATGTGATGATCGGCTCTGAAATAAAATCATTGGGCGGAAGGTTACTTCCTTCCAAAATGGAAATGATACCGGTAGATAAAAAAGGCAACAAAACCATTATGACCTACGACGATCTGAAATTTGATGTTCCGGTTAACGATCAGTTTTTTTCAACACAAAATATAAAACAAGTGAAGTAATGCTGTTTTTAATTGCGTGGCGAAATATCTGGAGAAACAGAAAACGAACACTGATCACATCCGGTTCTGTTTTCTTTGCAATCATACTCGCTGTTTTTATGCGCAGTGCCACCGATGGGGTTTATGAAGGTATGATTCAAAACGTGGTATCTTTTTCTTCCGGTTATATTCAGCTTCACGCAAAGGGTTATTGGGATGAACGCTCGGTTGACAATTCTCTGAAGGTAACGGATACGCTAATCAACCAGCTCTCAAAGGAAGAAGGGGTATTGCATTGTACCCGCCGTATGGAGAGTTTTGCGCTCGCTTCTGCCGGCAATAAAACAAGGGGCATAGCATTTATCGGCATTGAGCCTGATAAGGAAATAAAAGCCGGTAAACTCCAAGAAAGAATCGTTTCCGGTAATTATTTTTCTTCCGGTTACGATAAAGGCATTCTTATTGGCGAAGGTATGGCAAAATATTTTGGCATTGGCGTTGGTGATTCGTTGATTCTCATTTCTCAGGGTTATCATGCTGCTTCTGCTGCCGCTATATTACCGGTGCGCGGAGTTTTGGCTTTAGGATCTCCTCAGCTTAATGATAATCTTGTTTACATGTCTTTGCTGCAATCACAGCAATTTTTAAGCGCTGATTCCTTGTGTACTTCTGTTTCATTATATCTTGAGAATGTAAATCAATTGGAATCTGTTTCAGACCGCATCAAAAATAATTACGGATCAGCCGGTGTTGAAGTAATGACTTGGAAAGAGATGCTACCTGAAATGGATCAGTTTATAACTGCCGACAAAGGAGGGCATCTCATCGTTATTGCTATTTTATACCTTGTTATTTCTTTCGGATTATACAGCACTGTGTTGATGATGATTTATGAACGTCAGCACGAATTTGGAATTCTGGTTTCGATCGGAATGAAAAAAAGATTGTTAATGTTAATTGTGTTTCTGGAAACTTTGTTTGTCACTTTTGTTGGCGCTTTGTTTGGCATGATAGCCTCTTTTTCGGTTATGTTATACTTTCACTTTCATCCGATCAGATTTACCGGAAACTTAAAAGAGGTATACGAACGGTATGGTATGGAGGCAATCATCAGTATGTCGATGAAGCCATCTATCTTTTACTATCAGGCTTTAATTGTTTTTTTATTAGCTGTCTTGGTTTCCATTTATCCAAGTTTAAAGATTTTACGTCTCAAACCAATAGAAGCAATGCGATCGTAGTATGGTAATTATAATGGCATGGAGAAATATTTGGCGTAAACGCACCCGTAGTTTACTGGTGATGCTATCGGTTGTGATAGGCTTGTGGGCCGGTATTTTTACCATGGCTTTTGTAAAAGGAATGTATACCGAGCATTTAAAAAACTCCATTAATAATTACTTATCCCATTACCAGGTTCATCATACCGATTTTGCTTTGGATAAAGATGTGACGAAAACAATTTCTGTAAATGGAAGTCAGCTAAAAACGCTGCTTTCCGATCAGCGGATCAAGGGCGTTTCGCCCCGAACAGTTTGCCAGGTAATGGTCGCTTCCCCCATCAATGCTTTAGGTGTAAATGCCATTGGTATAAATACTCGTTATGAAAACAATGTAACCGGATTAAGTGCACGTGTTATTGAAGGCGAAGTGTTATCTGCTGAAAAAGCGAACGGCATCCTGATCGGGGAGAAAGTGGCTAAAAAACTAAAGGTGAAATTGAAAAACAAAGTAGTGTTGAGTTTTCAATCGGCCGATGGCGAAATAATTTCCGGTGCTTTTAAAATTAACGGAATTTTTAAATCATCTAATTCTTCATTTGATGAAAGTAACGTGTATGTTAACGCCGCGCAAATTCAAAAACTGGCAGGACTTGATTCAAACAGTTTTCATGAAGTAGCCATTTTACTGAAGGATAATAAATACCTCAATGAATCAAAAATAACAATCGGACAGGTTTTTAAGAATACCCTTATTCAAAACTGGATGCAGTTGGCACCGGAGCTGGATTTAATCATAAATTCTTTTGATTTATACATGTACATTTTTGTAGGCATCATTTTACTTGCCTTGTGTTTTGGTATTGTAAATACCATGCTTATGGCTGTGCTCGAAAGGGTGCGTGAAATAGGAATGTTAATGGCTATTGGTATGAATAAACGCAGATTGTTTTCAATGATAATTTTAGAAACTGTTTTATTAAGTCTTGCCGGAAGTCCGGTTGGATTTGTTTTTTCCTATTTAACGGTTTACTATTTTTCTCATACGGGAATTGACCTTTCTGTATTTTCAGAGGGATTGAGCAGTTACGGTTTTTCATCGGTCATTTATCCTTCATTGGATGTAGATTTTTATTTGGACATTTATGTCATGACATTCGCTGCCGCATTACTGGCATCGCTATATCCGGCATTTAAGTCCTTACGATTAAAACCCGTAGAAGCTATCAGAAAAATTTAATATATGGGAAAAACAGTAATTGACGCACATAACATTTCCAAAGTGTATAATCAGGAGAAAGTTCCTGTTTTTGCCCTTCAGGATGTGCATTTGCATATTGAAGAAGGAGAATTTACCGCTATTGTCGGACCAAGTGGATCCGGTAAATCTACTTTATTAAATGCCATTGGTGGTTTGGATGCACCAACAACAGGTCAGATTATTCTTGATGGTACAGATATTACCAAGCTTTCGGAAAATCAATTGATCGATTTTCGTTTAAATAATATTGGATTTGTATTTCAGGCATTCAACCTTGTACCTGTTTTAACAGCAAAAGAAAATGTATCGTTTGTTATGCTTCTTCAGAATACAAGAAAAGATGAAAGGAATAAGCGTGCAGAGAGTTTATTGCAGGAAGTGGGATTAAAAGATAAAATGGATAGCAGACCCGGTGAGTTAAGCGGAGGTCAACAGCAAAGGGTAGCTGTTGCGCGTGCATTGGCTTCTCGTCCGAAAATAATACTGGCGGATGAACCTACAGCGAACCTCGATTCACAATCTGCTGCCAACTTATTGGACTTAATGCTTAAGTTGAACAAAGAGGAGAATATGACCTTTGTGTTCTCAACGCACGATCAAAGGGTAATTGATAAAGCCAGAAGAGTGATTACGCTGGTGGACGGTAAAATTGTTTCAGATGTGACACGGTAGTGAAGAAGGCAGTCATCATATTTATTCTCATTGCACTGAAAGTGGCCGGACAAGACAGTTTGCGGCGACGTATTCCCATGCCGGAAATTGGCGGATATTTAAAGTATATGGAACAGTTATCATTTGTTGAGAATGTAGATACCTCCTCATTAACTTCCTTATTGCATAACCGGATAAATTTTAAATGGGCTCCCGGAAATTTTCTGTTTCGTCTGGAGGCGCGTAACCGTTTGTTTTACGGCGATCTAATTAAGTCTAATCCCGCATTTATGAAAAGTTTGGAGGCGGACCCCGGTGCTGTTGGTTTGTCAAGGGTGTGGTTGGATAAATACAGTGTCGGAATCCACAGCATCATTGATCGTGCATTGATCAATTATAATAATGGAAATTGGGATATTACCTTAGGTCGGCAAAGAAT
>JBBAKL010000092.1:0-11330 GCA_040403535.1 Bacteroidia bacterium | reverse complement strand
GAGAATTGGCAAGTGGTTTAACCGGTGAAGGACGAATGGCAGAACCGGAAAATATCATGCGTTTTATTGAGTCTGATCTTTTGGTAAGCTTGCCCTTATCCGGAATTGAAGTACTTGTGAACGCAGGCCCCACCTATGAGGCTATTGATCCTGTGCGTTTCATTGGCAACCGTAGCTCGGGTAAAACAGGTATAGCATTAGCCGATGAATTTGCTTCAAGAGGCGCCACGGTTACATTAGTGTTAGGACCTTCTTCTCATCAACCAAAAAACAAATCCGTAAATGTAATTCATGTGGAATCGGCGCAAGAAATGTTTGACGCTACTGTTAATTCCTTTGCTAACGTGGATGTAGCAGTATTAACTGCAGCAGTGGCCGATTATAAACCTTCTCATCCCAGTCATGAAAAAATTAAAAAGTCAGACGAAGAGCTTTCTCTTAAACTGACAAAAACAAAAGATATTCTTGGGCATTTAGGGCAAATAAAATCCAAACAATGTTTAGTGGGTTTTGCTTTGGAAACAAATAATGCTACCGAATACGCCATTCAAAAGCTTAACAAGAAAAACCTGGATATGGTTGTAGTAAATACAACTAACGCGTCTAATCCCGCTTTTGGAAGTGACTATAACGAAGTCTCAGTTATTGATAAACACAATAAAATAACTAAATTTGAGTTTAAATCTAAGCTTGAAATTGCTAAGGATTTGGTAAATCATATCTGTTCATATATTGGTAAGTAAATTCATGTTTAAAAAAGCAATATTTTTCGTGTTGGCAGGTTTGATTACAGTTATCGGACGTGCTCAGGAATTAAATTGCCAGGTAAGTATTGTTTCGCAGCAAATTCAAGGTACAGTAGAAAAGCAGGTGTTTGAGCAGATGCAGAAAATTGTATACGAGTTCATGAACAATACAAAATGGACTAAAGATGTGTTTGCCCAGCAGGAACGTATTGATTGTTCTATTCTCATTAACGTGACTCAAAAGTTAAGCACCGATGAGTACATGGGAACGATTCAGATTCAGAGCCGTCGTCCCATTTATAAAAGCTCTTATTTTTCACCGCTATTCAATTACATTGATGAAAATTTCCAGTTTAAATTTCAACAGTTCTCGCAATTAGAATTTAATTTAAACACCTTTCAGAATAATTTAACTTCTGTTTTGGCATTTTACGCATATGTCATTATTGCTTTGGATTATGATAGTTATGCACCTTTAGGAGGCACCGAATACTGGCAAAAAGCTCAAACTATTGTCAATAATGCACAAACCGCAGCAGAAAAGGGCTGGAAGTCATCAGAAGGAACTAAAAACCGCTATTGGTTAATAGAAAATCAGTTACAGCCCGTATTTCAGGGTATCCGTGACTGTAATTACAAATACCACCGCGAAGGATTGGATATCATGAGTGAGAAGGTTGAGCAGGGGCGTGCCGTGATATTAAATTCTATTGATCTTTTAGTGCCGGTTTATAATAATCGTCCGGCCTCCTTCAATATGCAATTGTTTTTTAATGCAAAGGGAGACGAATTGGTAAATATTTTCTCACAGGCATTACCCGACGAAAAAAATAAAGCAGTTGAAAAGCTAATGCTGATCGATCCTGCAAACACTACCAAATACCTTAAAATACAGGGTAATTAATCTGTTTTCACATTCGGTTGTGCATAAAAGCAACCATTACAGGGCATTATTAAAGGGTCTATTTGCAATATTTGTATTATGCGTATATCCACCTTGCTTATTGCTTCAGTTGCTTTTTTTGTATTCTCTTGCGGAGAAAACAAAAAAGATGAATCATCCAAAACTGTTTTTAATTATAATGAAATGGCCGGTATATCTTCCCTCGATCCGGCTGCCGCCAGTAATTTGGAAAATATCTGGGCGGTAAATCAGTTATTTAATGGTTTGGTGCAAACCGATGATAATTTAAATGTAATACCTTGTATCGCTTCACGATTTAAGGTAAGTAACGATGGGCTCAAATACACCTTTTATTTGCGCAAGGATGTGTATTTCCATGATAATCCCGCTTTTGAAAAAGGAAAGGGAAGAAAAGTAACGGCAAAAGATTTTGTGTATTCATTTAATCGACTGTTTGATGCAAGTGTTAGCAGCGCATTATCACTTATAAATAATATTGACAGAAGCGAAAGAACCAATTACAATGGGTTTGCTGCCGTTAACGATACGGTTTTCGAAATTTATTTAAAAGAACCTTTTAGCGCATTCCTAAACATATTAACCATGAAATATTTTTCGGTGGTTCCGTTTGAGGCAGTGGAAATGTATAAGCAGGATTTTAGAAGGAACCCTGTAGGTACCGGACCATTTGTATTAAAAATGTGGGATGAAGGAACGCGATTAAATATGATTAAGAATCCAAAATATTTTGAAAAAGATGAAAAAGGAGCCGCCTTACCTTATTTAGATGCAGTATCGGTTTCTTTTGTAAAAGATCGTGAAACGGCATTTATGGAATTATTAAACGGAAAGTTTGATATGTTAAGTGGTGCCGATGCCTTTAATATTAATGAAGTATTAAATAAAAACGGAGAATTAAGGGACTTTTATTCGAAAAAATTTGAACTTCAAAAGCAAACCTTCTTAAAGACAGATTACATCGGTATTCTGATAGACGAAAATATTGATATGGTTAAAAATTCACCATTACGTTTAAAGAAAGTTCGTCAGGCAATAAATTACGGCTTCGATCGCGAAAAGTTAATTAAGTATTTGCGTAATAACGTGGGGGAACCGGCACGTGGCGGATTTATCCCGAAGGGGTTGAAAGCATATGATTTAAATAAAGTAAAAGGGTATACTTACAATCCGGATAAAGCCCGTCAGTTATTAACCGAAGCAGGTTATCCGGGCGGAAAAGGTATTCCGGAAATTACTTTACATACTACCGATAATTACAAAGAACAAGTTGAATTTATACAATCTCAATTAGCTGATTTAAATATTAAGTTGAAGATTAGTATTGACAAACCCTCTGTTTTACGTCAGGCAGTTGCGTCTTGCGAATATAATTTATACAAAAAATCTTGGGTAGCCGATTATGCGGATGAAGAAAATTACATGAGTATGTTTTACAGTAAAAACTTTTGTCCTGCCGGATTTAACTTCTCTCATTACAAGAATCCTGATTTTGATATAATGTTTGAGAATGCCATACATGAGACTAATGATAGCATTAAAACGATGTTATATCAGCGTATGGATCAGATGGTAATAGATGATGCTCCGGTTATCCCATTGTATTACGATCAAATTATTCGCCTTGTGAGTCATAATATTTCAGGTTTATCAACAAACCCGATGAACCTTTTGAATCTTAAAACTGTTAGGAAAGGAACCTCTTACTCCGAGAAGTAGAGGTTTTGTTTTAAAGTTTAATTGTTTAAATTGCATGTATCAATGCGTGCAACAGAAGTATCCATATCCAAAGAAGTAGTTGAACAGGAGTTTTATCGTTCAACCGAAAGGTTTCAGATTATTACCTGTTGGGTAGGAGTGGTGCTCGATTTGGTTTGGTTCATTAGTGATTACTTCATTATTCCCGATTACTGGATTCCGTTTTTAATTTTCAGAGCCTCAGTTTCAGGGGTCACAGCACTTCTTTTACTCACTAAAAAATTTCATGGATTAAATATCTACATGACCTTGTTCGTTCTGGTTATAGGGATATCTGTGCAAAACGCATACATGTGGAGCGTTATGGATTTGGAGCATCTTCAAAAACATGCATTTGCCTATATGGTGCTTTTTATAGGGGTTGGTATGCTGGTATATTGGGATTTTATTTACTCAATCATTCTTTTATCCATTACAGTCGTAAGCAATATTGTTTTTTATAAACTTAATAGTAAGTTAACTGTAGATCAGTTTGTAATTAGTGGTGGTTTATTGGTATTTACCGTTGCTTTGTTTAGCGCATTTCTAATTCGTACCCGATACCGTTTAACGCTTAATGAAATTAGAAGTCGTTTGGAATTAGCTAAATCAAAGGAGGTAATTGAAGAGGAACGTAATACGGTAATTGAACAGAAGAAAGAAATAACGGATAGTATTAACTATGCCAAAAGGATACAGCGGGCATTTATTCCAACTGAAAATGAATTCAATAAGCATTTCAGTGATAGTTTTGTTTTATTTAAACCTAAAGATATTGTTAGTGGTGATTTTTACTGGATACACCGAAAAAATGATAAAATCTATTATGCCGCCGGCGATTGTACCGGACACGGCGTTCCGGGTGGATTTATGACAATGCTGGGCTTATCCTTTCTGGAAGAGATTGTTGACAGTAAAAGTGCTGATAACCCTGCTGAGGTACTTAATTTATTGCGCGATAAAATTGTAAATACGCTTAAGCAAGGAGCCAGTTCCGACGAAAACAAAGACGGAATGGATATTAATTTATGCTGTATTGATACATTAAACAAGGTTTTGTATTACGCCGCTGCTAATAATTCGTTTTACGTAATAAGAAACAATGAACTCCTGGAAATGAAAGCCGATAAACAACCATGCGGATTTTTTCATGATCCATTTCCGTTTTCTTTACGTGAGTTTAAACTTGAGAAAGGTGATTGCATTTATACTTTTACTGATGGTTATGCCGATCAGTTTGGCGGACCAAATGGCAAGAAATTCAGATATAAGCAATTTGAGTCCATTTTAATAGATAATAATCAGAAAGTATTTTCCGAACAAAAAGAAATTTTAAATAACAGATTTGAGAGCTGGAAGGGCAGTCAGGAGCAGGTAGACGATGTGCTGGTTATTGGAGTTAAAATTATTTAGCTTCGGGAAATTTCTGGCAGATGCCAAACAATAAAAGATCTGTTTTATATCCAAAACAACCTTCAGCGAATATCCCGGTGTTTTTGAAAAAATAAAAACGTACGGTGGCTGTGATGCCAATTGCAGGGTATATATTGCTTTTATGGTAATCTCTGGGTAATTCAGTGCCCTGTTTTTCGATATAATGGTAATATTTATAACGTGCGCCTAAAATCAATCCACTGCACATGTCTAATTTCTTTCGTGTAAAATAAGTAAGGTGGTGTGTAAAGCGTATGCCTGCAAAAAAATCAGTCCAGCGGTTTTCCCACTGATTGTTTTTTGAATCGGAATATTCATGTATGGCCGACCAGCAAGAAAAATATGGGCCAATGCCTAACCTTGAATTGCTTACATCCCTAATGGTACTGAAGCAATAATCTAAGCCAAGTGCCACAATTGGTGATTTATAATACTCTTCTGTTTTGTCTTTAAAGAAATTCTGATCCAGATATCGCGAACTGGCTGCAGACCCCATGTAAACTACTTTTGTTCCCTTTTCAAACGATTGAGAGAAAAAGCTAAACGGTATTAGTGAGAATATTATGAAAATAATTGTAAAGCGCATTAAATGGCTTTGATGTAGTTTCGTAATTCGCTTGTGTATTTTTCATTCATTTGACCAACCGGTACAGCATAAACAATTAAGTTTTCCTCTCCGAATTTTTCAAACAAAACAGTTTCTATTTCCTTATAAAGTAGAGCTTTTGTAATAAAACTTAGTTTAGTGGTTTGTTCAATATCCAGTTCGTTGTTTTTGTCGTAGTAGTTTTTTACTTCTCTGTCGAGTTGAACAGTTTTAGCATATTTATTTTTTAATACAACATGCATCACATCTTCCACAATGTTTTCATTATGAATAATTACACTAAAAATTACCATCGTTTATAGTTTATAATTTAAATTACCTTTTAAATGAATCAGATTTAAAACTGTTTCAATAAATTTAAGTTTGTATTCAGCCAGTTTCAATTCTGATTCAAGCCATTTATTTTCGCGTGTGTTTAATAAGAATAAAGAACTTTCACCATTATCGAACTTCAGTTTTTCAGCCTCTAATAATCGTTTACTGAAAATAGCGTTTCTGGAAGCGTTATTTAACTGTTCGCTAATCACATTTAGCGATTGCTTCACATAATTTATTTTGTTTTGTAATTCGTTGTTTTTCGAACTTAATTCCAATTTTACATTCAATACATTAATAGAGGCAGACTTATACTCGTTACGGGATGTTCTTAAAAATAGAGGAAATGCCAGACTTGCCCCCCACTTGTAATTATTGGTATTGTATTGCGTAATGCTTGCATTGTTACCGGCAGAGAGAAAATTATATTTAACATCTAATTTTGGTTTAATCATTTCTGCTTTTAAGCGTTTGTCGATACGAAGTATTTCTTGTTTGGCAATGTATTGAGCAATAACCGGATTATTTGTAGTATCGTTATTTAATTCACGAAGGAGAACGGATTTCATTTGGTTGTAAATATATTCCAATGAATCGGGTAGTGCAGTTGAATTTAAAACAGATGCTGTTCCTAAGCCAACCCAATTAAAAGAATTTACCTGCGCATATTTTTTTTGTAATTCTATTTTCAGTGACTGCAATTCAAGTAAACGCGACTGATAAGTAATGGATGCTTCTACAGTATCAATAGCAGGTCTTTCACCGGCTTTTGCGAGCGCACTAATACCGTCATTTCTAAGTTGAGCCAATTTTAAGAAATACTCATATACCAATACTTGCTTAGTAATAAAACTCCATTCCGAATAGTTATTTAAGGCTTCAACTAAAACATCGTTTGTGATTTGATTGCGCTCGGCTTTACTTAAACTTACGTATTCTTTAGATTTTAAAACACCGGCTCTTCTTTTGTCAATGAACATCCCTTGTAACAAGGATGCTTCAATACCTATAAACGGTAATCCGTAAGCAGAAGTGTTAATATCGGGATTAATAAACGCACCGTTGCCATATTCATAACCTGCTTTTAAATATTGTGAGGTGAATAAAGGTTGTTTAATTTCTGATTCTAAGACAGAATAATAATTCTTTCCGTTATAAAATTTATTATCAAATGTTCCGCTTAAAAAAGGATCATATTCTCCGCGAGCAGCTTTGTATTCGTATTCGGCTCCCTTAATTAAATTATCAGCACGATTAAGTAAGGGGTTGTGTTTAGTGATATTTTCAATATAATCGTTAAACGACAATTGATTTTGAGCATTTAAAAACAACTGCGACAATAAAGCAATAATGATAAGCTTACTTTTTTGCATTTTTATTTTCTTTGGAGTTGTTTTTATTATAATTCTCAGAAAATTCTCCATAAAACTCCGGAGGGAATCCGTTTATTTTACGCCATAGTTCGTAGATTAACGGAACATTATGCAGTAAAGCAAATCCCTCGACGCCTCCTCCTATCTGAATGGCAGAAGGCCATTTTTCACCTTTTTTGTTAACGGCTAGTATTCTGAATTTGCCATTATCGCTTATAGTACGGTCAATTGCAGTAATTTCAGCGCTATAGGTACCAAAACTAACACCAGGCCAACCACTAAATACAAATGCAGGCCATCCGTCAAATGTTATCTGAACATTCTGTCCTTTTTGTATTAAAGGTAAATCAATCGGATTCACATATAATTCAACGCTCTGTTCTCTTGTTTCAGGAACAATACTGCAAATGGCAGTTCCTTCTTTTACAACCTCTCCAATTCCCTGAGCAAATGTTTTTGTTACGTAACCGTTTTGTGGAGCGAGTACATAATAATAGGTTTGACGTACCGAGTAGTTGGCTAATTGTCCCTGCATTTTTGTAAGAGTAGCTTCGGCATCGTATAAATTTGACATTGCCGAGAATTTATCAGACTCGGCTTTCATTAACTTTTCGTTGAAGTCCTGACGAATCGAGTTTAATTCCAATTCAATGTTTAATAATTCATTTTTAGCATTGATGTATTTATTTTCAGATGCTATTTTTTTTGAAAGTGCGTCTTGTACTTTTACTTTTCTGTTTTCCAAATCGGTTTTAGAAATAACACCTTTGGTTAGTAGTTCTTCATAGCGTAAAAATTGTTCTTCGGCAACTTTATAATTATTGGCATTGGATATATTTTCTATACTATCGCTTGCTACTTTGTTTTTAGCCTGAATAAATTTATTCTTTAATTGCTCGGTTTTAAGTTTTAGATTAGAAGTTAATGCGTCTACTTGTTGGTCAATTGAATTTATTTTTTGTTCATAGGATACAATAGAAGATTCTTTGGCTTTTATTTGCGACTCGGAACGGTTTATTAACTGTGGATCAAAATATTCATCTTTTACCTCAGAAATAAACGCGATGGTGTCGTTTTTATTTACAAAATCACCTTCATTTACATACCATTTTTCTATTCTTCCTGCAATACGCGAATTAATGGTTTGTAATCGGTTCTCTGGATTTAAAGTAGTTACTTTCCCAAGTGTTTCTACACTTTGTGTCCAGGGTAAAAACAGAATAACAAAAAAAGTGATTAAGATGGTGTAACCTAAATATTTTATTTTTTTTGAGTAGGAGTGACGGTATATTTTTGCAAAAGTAGCTTCATCGGTTTTTGGATTGCTTAGAAAAGAGATTTCAGGTTTAGTCACAAAAATCTCTTCTACTTTATGAAGCGCTGTAATTAAATCGTAAACTGTACTTAAATTGGTTACCAGTTTTTCAACAGCATTTATAACCAATAATATAATTAATTCAGAAGCAACAAACTGACCAATATTCAACTGACCAATCTGAACCAAATAGGCGCCGGCAAACAATATTAATGTAACGAATATTACTTTAAAAATGAGGATAGCCTTATATTGTGCTTCCAGAATATTGTAATATCTCTGACGGTTTTTTAGGTATTCATTCAGTTCATTATCGGCATTTAAAGTTTCATCACGGCCAATTGACATGCAATATGATTGAAAAAAACCGGCCAGGTTGTATTTGTTTTTAGAAGTTTTGATGCTGCTCTCTACTGCTTTCTGTCCGTAATTATGAACTACTAGGTAAAAAGCCAGTCCCATAAGTACCGTGAAAATTAAAAACCACGAACTGTAAATGGGTAAAATAATTAATCCAAAAATAAGGCTGATAACAGCGAAAGAAAATTCAAGTAGTATTTTACTTATTCCTTTTTGTAAGGTTACTATTTCAAAAAACTGATTGATCTTTGATGAAATGTCGGATTTGGAAACAGTATTATTTAATAATTCTTCAATTTTTTTTGTAAGCGAAGCGAATATTTTTTCGTGTAATGTTTCGTTTATTCGCATTTGCCAAAGTTGAAATAAACCAACAAACAAAACCGCAAGAATTGTAATTAGGGCGAGTAAAACAAGGGAAGCCGAAAATCGTCCCGACATTGTATAAGTAATAATTCCTTGAACCCCTAATGGTATAAGTAAATATACCAGACCTTGAAGTACCGATAAAAGATAAATACGGTAAAGGGTGGTTCTTTCGTTATAAAACCATTGATATATTAATTTGATAGGTGACATATTTTAACTTTAAAAATAACAACAATACAAATATAATATTGTTTAATAAATAGATAGTATTACTATCATAAAAAATAGTAATATTTAAGATTTTTTGTATATTTGCTAAGTTTTAAAGATTAAAAATGGAATTTGCCATTCGTATAAAGATGAATGAAAAGCTGTATTTACGTGATCCGGAACAATCAGAGTTGGGTCGGAAAATCGTAAAGCATGGTTTAGAATTAATTACGAAATTAGGCTTTGAAGAGTTTACATTCAAGAAGTTAGCTGTTTCTATTAATACGACAGAAGCAGGAATCTACCGTTACTTTGAGAATAAGCATAAATTTCTCATTTATCTTATTGCTTATTACTGGAGTTTAATAGAATTCAGAATTGTATTTAGTTTAAATAACATTAAAGATCCGGAAAGAAAACTTAAGAAGATTATTGAATTGCTTGTTTTTGAACCGGCAGAAGCCGAAACGTATGAATTTGTAAATACTAAATTACTTTATGAGTTAGTTATGAGGGAAGGTTCTAAGGCTTACTTAACGCGACATGTAGGTACCGACAATAAAGACCGACTTTTTAAATCCTATAAAGATCTTTGTGCCCGTTTTAGTTCTGTGATATCTGAATTTAATCCCAAATATAAATTCCCTCATTCTTTGGCCAGCACCATTGTAGAAATGGCTCATGCGCAAAAGTTTTTTAAAACCAATTTACCTTCGCTTACGGATTTTCCAAACGAAAAAAACCATAATAAACTGGCTTTATTCCTGGAGTCATTATTGTTTTCCTCAATTAAAACAACTAAGTCTTAATTTATTTTGAATTCCAGTTTTGAATCGGGGCTTGTAACCTTACTGCTTTCTTTGTAATTGCCGCAAGATACATGAACAATGTTGATTTGTTCTTTTAGGTAATCGTACAATAATTTATTTTCAATTTGGATGTTTTTAGGCACTTCACATTCTTTAATCTCGAAGTAAGTCCAGATGGCATCTTCTTCTTTTTTTTATTTAATGTAAACCAACAACTTGTTTGTTCCATTAATGTTTATTTTGAGTCGTTTGTTTATATATTCAAACAACTGCTTTCCGGTTAAGGTTTTATCCGTTGAGTTAATCAAATCTACTTTAGTCCCCGAACCGCGTTTAATAGCATCCTCCAAATCATTAACAAACATTTTGCACGCTATTTCTGTTGTCTTTTCAACTGAGTTGTATTTTATTTCTGTAACACTCAGGTAAAAGGGATGTAGGGACCAAAAGCCAAAATAAATACAGTAAATAAGTTGTTTAACCAGAAAAAGCATTTTACTTAGTTCAAATTACATTGTAAATTTAGCAAAATGATTGATTGGAATATATGGTTGGTAACCGGGATTGAGCACATTCTGGATATTTACGGATACGATCACATGTTGTTTATGACATTACTTGCAATGTTATTTACGGCATGGGAGTGGAAAAAACTTCTGGGTCTAATTACTGCATTTACACTGGGGCACTCAATAACTTTGGCATTAAGTGCTATAGATGTTATAAAAATCCAATCCGATCTGATTGAGTTTATAATTGCTTTAACAATAGCTATTACTGCTGCATTTCAATTATTTTACACTAAAAATACCGCAAATAGGGGGAAGGTAATCTATGCGATTATTGCGTGCTTTGGATTGATACATGGAATAGGGTTTTCATACTTGTTAAAATCAATGTTGGGGCACGAAGAAAATATTATTGTTCCATTATTGATGTTTAATCTTGGTTTGGAAATTGGGCAGGTCTTCTTTGTTTCGTTGGTAACTGTTATACTGGTAGTGATGTCGAATTATTTCGCTTCAATCGAAAAAACAGCCAAAACACTCATTTTAGGTCTTATATTCGTTGTTTCAATTTTTTTATGTTTCGAGCGTTTTTTAAATATTTTTAATCCATGAAAAAGCTAATTT
>JBBAKL010000091.1:0-11594 GCA_040403535.1 Bacteroidia bacterium | reverse complement strand
CGAATTGTTTTCCATTAAGGAGCCTATTCGAAAAGATATTCAAATAGCAGTTAAAAAAGTTTTACGACTTCTTAAAAACGAAAATATTTCAGGACGTCAGAATTTAATTTCCTGGCTAAATGTTTCAAAAATAGAAAACCACGATCGTTACAGTTCTTATTTACATTCTCAATCACCAAAAAACGCATTAAACATTCGTGCAAATCCTGCAGTTTATGAAGGAGAGGCAAAGATGTTAGATGGAAGAGAAATCTTACGTGAAAATTTTGGAACAATTCTTGAAAAATACCCGCAAGTTCTGATTTTCGGTGAAGACTCCGGAAAGATAGGAGGAGTAAATCAGGGTTTAGAAGGGTTACAGGCAAAGTTTGGAGAACACCGTGTTTTTGATACCGGTATACGTGAAGCAACGATTATGGGACAAGCCATAGGTTTATCCATGCGTGGCTTACGACCAATTGCTGAAATTCAGTATTTAGATTATTTGCTTTATGCGTTGCAATTAATGAGCGATGATTTAGCAACTGTTCACTGGCGTACGAAAGGAACACAAAAAGCTCCTGTAATCATTCGTACACGAGGTCATCGTTTAGAAGGCGTGTGGCATAGCGGATCTCCTATGGGTATGATTATTCATGCCTGCCGTGGTATTCATGTTTGCGTTCCGCGTAACATGGTACAAGCTGCAGGATTCTATAATACATTATTAGAGGCGGACGAACCGGCATTGATTATTGAACCACTTAATGGCTATCGATTAAAAGAACAAATGCCTTCTAATTTGAGTGAATTTAAAATGCCTTTAGGTGTACCTGAAATTTTAAATGAAGGAAGCGACGTTACACTGGTTTCTTATGGTTCTACTTTACGTATAGCACAGGAAGCAATTAAAATGTTAAGCGAACACGGCATTTCAGTTGAATTGATTGACGTTCAAACTTTATTGCCGTTTGATATTCATCATTCTATTGTTGAGTCGGTAAAAAAGACCAACCGTTTAGTTGTACTAGACGAAGATGTACCGGGTGGAGCAAGCGCATATATACTTCAAAAAATTATTGAAGAACAACACGGATATCAATATTTAGATTCTCCCCCTTTAACAATTGCTTCTAAGGAACACAGGCCTGCTTATGGCAGTGACGGTGATTATTTCTCAAAGCCAAGTTCAGATGATGTGTTTGATTGTATTTATAACCTGATGAACGAAGTGAACCCTGAATCATTCCCTAAAATTTATTAATTAAAAACATTATGAAAATATTATATAGAGCACTTATTTTTAGTTCACTTTTTATTATTTCTACTCCTGTTTTTTCGCAGGATGAAGCAGATGCAAAAGAACAAGGTACCGCTAAAACGCAGGATCAAAAGTTTCAGGAAGTCATTCTTCTTGATTCTGTTCCTTCCGCTGAGATTTTAAAGCGTGCCGTAAATTTCATCAAACTTGAATCACCACGTTTTGTAAAAGCAAAAGGTGTAACAACCGCCAATAAAGCGGAATGTATTGCCAAATTCAAAATTAAACCAAAGGAATTAAATCCAAAACCTGATTATACAGGAACCATTACCATGCATGTAAGTATTGAATGTAAAGATTTCAGATACCGTTATGTTATTTCGAAAATCACTCATACTTCTGCTAATGGTAAGGCTAGTGGCGGTGATATAAATAATGTTGTTCCTTTATGCGGAAGTATGACCATGCCTGATTTAATCTGGAAACGTATTAAAGGTGATGCCATGAAAAATGCAAACATGGTTATCTCTGAATTAAAAGATGCCATGTCGGTACCTGTAAAAGATCAGAAGGATGAATGGTAGTTTCTGTTTTAAAAAAACTAATTTCTTAAGTCAACCACTACTTTTTAGTAGTGGTTTTCTTTTTGAATTTACCCTGACGCCAGGCATCAATAAATTGAGCCCAGGCAATTGGGTTTAAGAGATTGTTAACAGGATATTGTACTGCTGTATACACTTTAGTTAAATATTGTTGCATTGCCATACGGTAATTTGCTTGCGGGTCTAATTTTAAATTACGTTCAGCATAGGACATTTCATTACGATCAAGATTTTTTGCAGCGCGGTCGTAATCCGTTTCAGTTAAATCCAGACTTAAAAACGCTTTTTCAAATTCTTCTTTGCTGGGCCAAGGATAAACATCTACATTACTCAATAAAATAGTATCCTTTAATAAACGCTGAATTACAAAGTAATGTTTAATGGATAAAGTGTCTTCGATTTTATAAACTGCATTTTTATGATTAATGGAGAAAAACTGTAATTCATCACCCGGTTGAACTACTACGCTGAAAAAGCCATAGAAATCGGTTACTGTTCCTCTTTTTGTGCCTTTAACCAAAACAGAAACAAAAGGTATTCCTCTTAAACTATCATCGTCTACAACAACGCCCGATAATTGAATATAGTTTTCAGTTTTTGCCTGTCCGAAAACAACATTGCTTCCTAAAACGGCAAATAGTAATAGAATTAACAGCTTTTTCATTAGGGGCTAATTTACTATACTTTTTTGTTTAAAAAGATGATTTTTGTTTTAAATAACAAATTTTATAATTCTTTCCGTTTATTAATTAAATCGCACCACTTATTGATTGACCTTGAGTATTTAAACTTATATCATTAATTTTAACTTGTAAATGAAGAATAATCGCCATACAGCCATTTTCATTGTTTGTTTGCTGTTTATGCAGTTTACCGTTATTTCAGCAAATGAATTCCCAAAAAGAAAAACTAAACCGGAGTTAACAAAAACCAATTTCGAAATAGGCGGAGGATTAATGGGCAGTGTTTTATACTTGAGCCGGAATGTTAAAGAAGGTAATGATGCATTGGGCTATACATTTATGGCAAATTACGGTGGATTGAAATTATTACGCTTTAGTGTTCAATACACTTATTATAAGCCTATAAATATAGAACCAACTTGGTATACCATCACTGCTAACAGTTATGAGGCTAATGTTGAAATATTAGCACGTTTTAAAAACAACAAATCATTTTTATATCCTTTTCTTGGCTTTAGTTATAATACTTTTAAAGGGTATTTTACAGGCTTGAATGATTATTTAAATCTTCGCGAAACATACAAACCGAACTCAAATGTTATCACAAACTGGCTGGGATTAAATTTGGGTACGGGATTTGAGCATGCGTTTGGTCCTGTAGTTGTGTTTTTTGATTACCGCATGAGAATAGGACAGATGGATAAAGTAGGAAGTATTAATATTATGGATGTGTGTTATGGTGGGGGATTGCGCATCAAATTATATGTGCCAACCATTAAAAGTTCGGCACGATGGATTTATAATAGTTTTAATAACCGATACAATTGGTTTTAAAAAAAAAAGCTCCATTTGGAGCTTTTTTAATTTATATAAATAGTATCTTACTGATTATACATTTCTTGCCATGGTAACATTGAAAAGGCAGTTCCGATAATTACCAAATAAACAATAACAATTATTAAATATAACGCGCCTAAACACACTCCAATAATACCGCATATCCTTCCGCCTTTGGTATTGTTGTAGGATGATAAAGTATATGCAGTTGGATTTGCTTTGTACAAAGCCATTGCCTTATTTCCTAATACAATGGCAATAATACCACATGTTAATGCTACAATTCCATAACACCAGCACAATGCGATGGAAATAATTCCTAAAACCAATACTGCGGTTGAATTTGGTAATGGCACCGGTGCACCTGTATTATTACCGAATTGCTGATTAAACTGTTGATTGATTTGTTGCTCGTTTGAAGGTGTATTGTTTTCCATGTATTAAATTTTTAAGCTAAAATAATCAATATTCCATAATCACAAAACGATACTTGGTCCTTTATTAAAACATTTTAGCAGCTCAATCAACAATTTTAATGTTAATTAAATCTGTAACCTTTTTCATAACCCATTTTATTGATACACGTATAATATTATAACAAAAACCAAAACATACCCGAAACCTCCATGAATAAAGGATTTCAGAAGTACTGGTAAAAACAAAAAATGTAATAATTACAAACCCGAAAATTCAAATTAAAAAAACAAAACAAAATGAAAACAACACACTATCAAAAACCTATTGGCTATGAAAACAAAAATTTACTTAACCGTAGTGCTGGCCGCATTGCATCTTTTAATTGCAGGTCAGGCACAAAAAATCTCAAACTCTACGATTGACAGTTTGCAGAATTTTAATAAAAACTACTGGCAAACATATGCCAGCACAAAACTTAACCTTCCACCAAGTGACCTATCGGAATTTATCAAGACTCAGGAACGTTTTTACATAAACGAAACCTACTTTCCAACTCAAAAGCAGATTCCTTCAAATCCGGTAATACAGCAAGCGTGTACAAATATTGATTTCGAATCCGGCAATACGAATGGTTGGACTTTAACAACAGGATTTCATCCTTTATTTAATAACAGCGGTTGCTGCCCAACAGCGGGCGGAGCACAAACCATTATGTCAGGCAATGCCCTCGATCCATGTGGTGGTTTTCCTGTTGTGAGTCCGGGTGGTAATTTCTCTATCCGCCTTGGCAATAATGGAACAGGAGGTGTAGCAGATCGCATGGAACAAAAATTCTTTGTAACCAACGCAAATGCCAACTTTACTTATAAGTATGCCGTTGTATTGGAAGATGCTGGTCATACAGCTACTCAACAGCCGGCTTTCAGAATAGAAATGTTTGATTCATTAGGCGCTCCGATTCCATGTACCTATTATAATGTAGCTGCCGGACAAAACATTAATGGTTTTCAGAACTCTGCTAATTGTCCTGGTGTAGTTTATAAACCATGGACAAACGTAGTGGTTGATTTATCTACCTATATTGGTCAGTCTGTAACTATAAGGTTTACAACGTTGGATTGCGCATTAGGAGGACATTTCGGTTACGCATATATAGACGGTTCTTGCGTTGCTTTTCAGCAAACAACAATTGATACCATTTGTGTAGGCTCAACAAAAACGCTATGCGCTCCTCCCGGATTTGGTTCTTATACGTGGAGTGGGGGAAACGCCAACGGAAACACCAACCAATGTGTTATTGTTTCCAATCCGGGAATTTATTCAGTACAAACCACACTTATGACCGGATGTCAAGGACCAACTTTTTATTATCCATTACATAATTTCCCTAAGCCTGTCGCAAATTTTAATACCGGAAGTAATAATGGTTGTGGACTAACCATTAATTTCAATAACAACAGCAGTATGTCATCAGGTACCTTAACAGGGTATCAATGGGATTTTGGAGATGGAAATACATCGACACAAACTAACCCTTCACATACATACGCGAATAGTGGAACCTATTTAGTTTCTTTAATTACTACATCCAGCAAAGGATGTAAAGATACAGTTCTGAATCTTGTTACTGTGAAGCCGCAACCAATTGCAGCATTTTCTTTCCCTGTTATTTGTCAAGCTTCTCCTGCTGCATTTACCGATAATAGCTCCATTCAACAAGGGAATATTAATAATTGGACCTGGGATTTTGGAGATAACACTCCCGTTTCAAATTTACAAAACCCAACACACATCTATACAACTCCAGGAAACTATACAGTTTCATTAACTATATCCAGTAATCAGGGTTGTACCGCTACAGCTACTCAGGTTGTAACTGTTAATGCAAAACCAAATGTGCAATTTAGCGTTACTAATAATTGCTTAAATGCTGTTAGTGTTTTCACCAATAATAGTTCTGTTACCGGCGGAGTCATCAATAGTTGGCTTTGGGATATTAATGGCGACGGCATTATTGATTATACCAATCCTAATATCAGTCATACATATTCAAATGCAGGCACATATACGGTAGTATTAAATGCTTCAACTAACGCAAATTGCTCTAATTCGTATTCAACAACTATTACAATTCATCCTTTACCAAATGTGAATTTTATGGCCAATAATGCTTGTCATCAAACGGCCACTACATTTACAAATAATACTACGATTGGATTTGGCAATAGTATCAGTCAATACAGCTGGAATTTTGGTAACGGAACACAGACAGTTCAGGCTAGTCCGCAAGTTATTTATAGTAATCCCGGAACCTATAATGTTACGTTAACGGCTGTATCTAACAATAATTGCAGTTCTGCTTATTCAAACACTCTAGTTGTATTTCCAAATCCTGTTGCCAGCTTTAATTCAGCTCCGGTTTGTCAAGGTAATTTAAGCACGTTTAATAATACATCTTCTATTAGCACAGGATCTATTTCTAACTGGATGTGGGATTTAAATGGTGATAACAGTACGGATAGCACTTCGTATAATCCAGTTTATTTGTATCCTACCGCAGGAAATTATACAATAAGTCTTACAGCAATCAGTAATAATAATTGCATCACCACCAACACATCTGTTGTAACTGTATACGCTGTACCAAACGTATCGTTTACAGTAAACAATTCATGTTATGGTACTGCTACCAGTTTTACCAATGTTACAACAATTGCATCCGGACAGATTTATTCATTTAACTGGGCTTTTGGAAATGGAGGTACTACTTTTCAAAATAACCCTTCCATTATTTACAGTATGGTGGGAACATATGTTGTTACATTAAGTGCTGTAAGTAATAATAATTGTTCGGCATCCTTTAGTCAGAGTGTTTCAATACATCCTATTCCGGTAAGTAATTTTGTGGCTTCAACAGCTTGCCATAATAAGGCAACACAATTCACTAATAACAGCACTGTTGTTTCTGGTAATATAATTAAGTACCGCTGGGATTTTGAGAACAATGGTATTTGGGATGACTCAACTGCAAATCCATCTCATGTTTATGCTAATTACGGTATTGTACAAGCACGTTTACAAAGCATCAGTAACAATAATTGTTATTCGCAAGTTGTCAATCCTGTAATTGTACGGGCTAACCCTGTTGCTTCCTTTAAAGCTAATTCGGTGTGTCTTGGCGACAATAGTAATTTTGTTAATTTATCTACCTGCGCAGATGGATTAATTACCAGTTACCAATGGGATTTTAACGGTGATAACGTTATTGATAATTATTCACAGAATCCGATTCACAATTATCCTGCTAATGGTGTTTATTTAGCAAAACTTGAAGTTCAATCACAGTATGGTTGTGTGAATGTATATTCCAAATCAGTTTATGTGAATGCAAAACCTATTGCTAAGTTTAGCGCGAACAATGTGACCGGTTGCCCTAGTTTATGTGTTAATTTCAATAATCTGTCAACCATTTCCAATGGAACCATTGTTACCAATCAATGGATTTTTGGCGACAATTCTTCTCCAATTTATTTACAAAACCCAACACATTGCTACGAAACCGGTACTTACAATGTAACTTTAAAAGTGGTTTCTGATAGTGGTTGTATTAGCCAGTTCACTTCGCCTAATCTTGTAAATGTATATCCTCAGCCTGTTGCCGGATTCCATGTTAATCCTGAAGAAGTAGAAGTTCTTTCATCGATAATCAATGTTACCAATACAGCAATTGGAGCCACATCTGTAACGTATACATTCAGCAATGGGATTAATTACAATACTCCGAATTTCACGCATACTTTTAATACCGAGAATCCTGAAGTAATTTATATCATGCAGATTGCCGTGAATAGTTATGGTTGCAAAGACACCATCACTAAACCAATTGATATCAAACCGTCGTTTGTAATTTGGGTACCAAATGCATTTACTCCGAATTCAGACGGGAAAAATGATGGCTTTATGGCAAAAGGAGTTGGCATCAATAAATTTAAAATGTGGGTGTTTGACAGATGGGGGCATGTGGTATTTGAAACCGACGACATTAATCAGGCTTGGGATGGAACGGTAAGAGGAGGAGAAGAGCCGATTAAAGATGATGTGTATGTATGGAAGGCTCAGGTGGAAGATGTGTTTAGAAAGAATCACGATTTAACCGGTCATGTAACTTTAATTAAATAATTTATTATTGATAATACAGAAGTACAACAAAAATCTGATGGGACAGATGATAGTTAAACAAAAAGGCAGGAAATACTTCCTGCCTTTTTTTATTATTTATAGTTTTAAAACTAAAAAAGTATAGGATTAATTTTGTTTTTGTGACGATTCATAATACGGAATCGCGTCCTTCATGAACCCTTTTAAATCATTAATTCGGGTTTCATCACTGGGGTGAGTACTTAATAATTCAGGTGGTTTAGCACCGCCGCTGCTTGCCGACATACGCTCCCAAAAACTGATAGCAGCTCTAGGGTCGTAACCGGCCATGGCCGCAAAAATTATGCCCATATGATCCGCTTCACTTTCATGACTTCTGCTGTATTTAAGCATTCCCAATTGTGAAGTAATACCGAATGATTGCATAAAAATATCATGTGTTAATTGTGGTTTTTGAGATAAGGCAGCCGATAAAGCCATACCACCCAACTGAACCAACATGGAAGAACTCATGCGTTCGTTTCCATGGCGGGCAATTGCATGCGCAATTTCGTGACCCATAACAACCGCCAGTCCTTTTTCATCCTGAGTAACCGGTAATAAACCTGTATAAACAACTACTTTACCACCGGGCATACACCAAGCGTTAATGGTAGCTTCGTCCACTACATTAAAAGTCCACTGAAAGCCGTCCAACTGTTTGCTTAAACCTTTATCGGCATAATATTTCTCAACTGATTTTTGAATGCGAACCCCAACTTTACGAACCAGAACTACATTATTGTTTTCGGCAGGAAGTGGTTTGTGTTCAGCTAAAAACTTATCGTATTCAGAAAAGCTCATGGTCATCATCTCACTTTCCGGAATAAGATTTAATCCACGACGACCGGTAATAGCATTCTTTTGGCATAATGTAAATAGTAATGCCGTTAAAGTAAGAACAGAAAAATATTTAAAACGCATTTTTAACCTTCAATTTTAGCAGTTAATCCTCTTTCTAATAAAGCTTCGCACATAGGTTTCAATTTTATGTAAGGAGCAGTTTTAACCGCACATTTACCCGCAAAGTGAACCAAATATGTACATTGTTCGGCCTGAATAGAATCGTGTCGACAAACCTTAATTAAACTTTCAGTTACAAACTCAAATGTGTTTACATCATCATTGTATAATATGAGATGTTTGTTGGATTCTGTTAAAGTTTCAACTTCCTCCAGCTTTAATTCCTGTAATTGGGTATTGTTTAACATATAACAAAGTTACAAAATATTAATTTAATGAACTATTAGCGGATTCTATTACCTTTTTGCTGTTACCAATAAATATCTGATTATTATAAATGATAACCGGACGTTTTAAAAAGGTGTATTCCTCCAGTATCAATTTCTTGTATTCGTTTTCAGTAGCAGGTTTAGTGCCGAGCGTTTTGTATTTAAGAGCCAAACGGCTAAATAACGCTTCATAACTACCAGACATATTCTTCATTTCCTCCAGTTGTGAGGGGGTGATCTTTTCTGTTTTTATATCCTGAAAAGTGAATCCTTTTTTCTCTAATTCCAGTTCTTTAATTATTCTGGAACAGGTGCTGCAACTGCTTAAATGATAAATTTTTTTCATAGTATAAAGATAGAGATTGCTTTATTAAGCAAACAATGAAACATAAAAAACCCCGAAATTTCTTCCGGGGTTCCTAATTTATACTTTAGACTTCGTACTTAAAACTTTTTACTTCTTAAGCCTTATCTTCTTTCTTACCTTTTTTTGCTTTAGGTTTATGAGTTGATACAACAATTTCATCTTTTTCTTTGTTGTAGTCAACTTCAATTTCATCACCTTCAGTTAAATTACTTTTAATGATTTCTTCAGCCATTGGATCTTCAAGGTATTTCTGAATAGCGCGTTTTAACGGACGGGCACCATAGTTAGCATCGTATCCTTTTTCTACGATATAATCCTTAGCGGCTTCAGTAATTTTAATACTGTAACCTAAAGTGTTTACACGACCGAATAAATTACTTAATTCAATATCAATAATCTTATGGATATCTTCTCTTGAAAGAGAGTTAAACATAATCACATCATCAATACGGTTTAAGAACTCTGGCGCAAACGCTTTCTTTAATGCGCTTTCGATTACACCTTTTGAATGATCGTCGATAGACTCTTCTTTGGCCTTGGTACCAAATCCAACTCCTGTACCGAATTCTTTTAACTGACGGGCACCAATATTGGAAGTCATGATAATGATTGTGTTTTTGAAATCCACTTTACGACCTAAACTATCAGTTAATTGCCCGTCATCTAAAACCTGCAACAACATGTTGAAAACATCCGGATGTGCTTTTTCAATTTCATCTAATAACACAACCGAGTAGGGGCGACGACGAACTTTTTCAGTTAATTGTCCGCCTTCTTCGTAACCAACATAGCCCGGAGGCGCTCCGATTAAACGGGTTACTGCAAATTTCTCCATGTATTCGCTCATATCGATGCGGATCAAAGCGTCATCGTTATCAAATAAATGGCGTGCTAATACTTTTGCCAATTGTGTTTTACCAACACCGGTTGGACCTAAGAAAATGAATGAACCAATTGGTTTATTCGGATCCTTTAATCCGGCACGGTTACGTTGAATGGCTTTCACAACTTTAGCAAGAGCAGGATCTTGTCCGATTACTTTGCCTTTCAATAACTCGTACATCTTCACCAACTTCTCTCCTTCATTTTGGTTAACACGCTGAACAGGAACCCCGCTCATCATACTTACCACTTCCGCTACATTATCTTCGGTTACCGTAACACGATTTTGTTTAGTCTCTTCTTCCCATGCTTTTTTAGCGGCATCTAATTGAGACTGTAATTGCTTTTCATTATCACGCAACTTTGCAGCTTCTTCATATTTTTGGGAACGTACCACCTGATTTTTCAATTCTTTAATGTCCTCCATTTTCTTTTCTAACTCAAGAATATTTTCAGGAACATTAATATTAGTGATGTGTACACGAGAACCGGCTTCATCTAACGCATCAATAGCTTTATCCGGCAAATGACGATCCGTAATGTAACGGGAAGTCAGGTTAACGCAGGCTTTAATAGCTTCATCTGTATATGTTACATTATGATGTTCTTCGTATTTAGCTTTAATGTTATTTAAAATTTGATACGTTTCATCAGGTGTAGCTGGCTCAACTAATACTTTTTGGAAACGGCGCTCTAAAGCACCATCTTTTTCAATATATTGACGGTATTCATCTAATGTTGTTGCACCGATACATTGGATTTCGCCACGTGCTAATGCAGGTTTAAACATATTGCTGGCATCTAACGATCCACTTGCACCTCCTGCACCAATAATGGTATGAATTTCATCAATAAATAAAATAACATCCGGCGATTTTTCAAGCTCGTTCATTACAGCTTTCATTCGCTCTTCAAACTGTCCGCGGTATTTCGTACCTGCAACTAAACTTGCCAAATCCAACGTAACAACACGCTTACCAAATAAAACACGTGATACTTTGCGCTGAACGATACGTAGAGCTAAACCTTCAGCGATGGATGATTTACCCACACCTGGTTCACCAATTAAAATCGGATTGTTCTTTTTACGGCGGGATAGAATTTGTGATACACGCTCAATTTCTTTTTCACGTCCTA
>JBBAKL010000090.1:0-11798 GCA_040403535.1 Bacteroidia bacterium | reverse complement strand
AACAAAACATCTAAATATATTGACGGCCTTAAGCGATTCGCAAAAATAAAACTTGGCAAGAATGATAAGGAGGCGGAGCGCGTGGCGTTCGCTATTGCCTACAAACAAAAAGCGGAGGGAATGCCGACAAAGGGCAGTTATAAATATAGTAAAACAGGGAAACGAACAGGCGCGGTTTTGGATGCGCTTAAAGATGCTGAGGATGAAGTAACAAAATTGATTAACCTCGCACTTGAGGAATATATATTTAAAAACTTTGTTGATGTGATTACAACCGTAAATAAAAAAGATTCTGAAAATATTAAATTTTATATAAAATGACTTTAGAACAGGCTCAGGCAAGCGCAGCCGCGAACAACGAAATAATAAGCGATTACTCAGATACAATTATTTATTACGTTTTTGAATATTGGAATCTACAATTTGAAAAGCAATATAATATTGTTTTAATTCCTTCGGTTTACAAAAACCAATTTACAGCCGCTGATAATTCGCAGGCCTTAGCATTCGCGAGGGTATCTCGAAAGGCGAATATTTTACCCTTTACAACTGCCGACACTTGGGTAACAAACTTTGATGCTGAGGTTTTGACAGATAGCGAATTAAATAACTATTTAAACCCGAAATAAAATGGCCGTATTTTACACGCCTCCGTATTTGCCGAACTCGATGTATAGGCCTAATTATTATGTTACATCACAACCAAGCGCAAATCCTTTAGTATTGGCAAGGGCAAGCGTTTTTATAAATGGTAGCGTAGTTTTAACAACGTTACTAAATAAACCACCAGCTTATACTCAGGGCGCGGCGCCAATAAATTATTATTTTGAGTTCGATGTCGCAAAGATATTGCAATCAGTAAGCGCACCGAACCCGACAGATATATCAAAGCCGTTTCCTAAGTTTTTAAATGCGGCTTATAACGTTTTATGTACGGATTGTCAATCAGATGTTGCTTTGATTGTTTATTATTGGTACCGTGACCCGGTAACAAACGATTTAACGCAGCTAACGACCGGAGCGCCGCCGGTACCCGTAACTGATATTATTCCTTTCGGCACTTATTCTGTTATTGGCACGCGGCAAACATTGGATTATATCGGAATGAATGCTTACGCAATAGATTATCCGACCGTTGGGGGCGTTTACGAAAAGTATTTTTTAACTAATTTGCCCTATGTATACCCGACCGCGTCAACGAAAACAAATAACCCTATTCCGATTTGCCCGAATGACAATTATAATTTAACTTTTATTCCGACCTCCGGCACGAACGCGGTTCGAGTAGTGGTTTATGACCAAAATCAAACCATTTTCGGGTCTGCTGGATATATAACAATAACACCAAACACCACATTTAAGCCAATATCTATCGGAGTCGGAATGAAACAAATTGACCCTTTGCCTGGTTTTGGAGGTTTTGCCGTGCTGCCGGTAGGTTGGTATTATTCTATTCAGGCCGGAAATCTAATTGGGTCCGCTTTTACTTTGCAATCCGTTAAATATACTTTTAAGATTGTCGATTGTTGTGCAAATAAACTTCGTTTGCATTGGTTAAATAGGTTAGGAGGTGCTGATGCTTATACATTTACCAATAAAAAAACAGTTTTGGAGGGCAGCAAATCTGAGCAGGCACAAAAGCCGCAAAGTTTTAATTATACTTCAACACCTCCGACAAATACATACGACAAAGGCAGGTTTAAAATACAGCAGATAGTTAATAAAACTTACGAAGTTGAAAGCACGTTTTACGATCCAAGTTGGGGCGCGTGGATTGCTGAGTTAATAAGTAGCCCGGAAGTTTATATGGAAACGACGTCCGGTTTAGTGGCGGTGATTGTGGAGGATTCAGAAATAAAAATAGAGGAAACAAACGAATTGGTAAACGTATCTTTAACCATCACTGAGGCCAACGAAATAAGCGTACAACAAAACTAAGATGCAGAATATTAGTGTATTTATAGACAATAAGCGCGTGGATTTGCCAACGCAAGATTTAATTCTAAATATGACTTACGCGCTTCGCGATAGGAATGGAATTGCTATAAATACCGGCAGCCGGTCCGAATATAGCTTTGAGTTTCCGGCGACAAATAACAACAATCAGGTATTTTCGCGCTTTTGGGATATTGCAGAAAATACGGCTAACAAACAAATCTTTTTAGATGCCTATATTGAAGTCAATGGTATGTCTTTTTTTCAGGGCAAATGCCAATTGACGGGCGTAGATATCAGACCGGACCTATATTATTGGCAGGGCAAAACCTACAAAGTCGCTTTTTATGGTAACAATGTCGATTGGACTGTTCAAGTCGGGAATAAGTTTTTATTTCAGTACGATTACGGAACGCACGTTTATGACTCAGCAACTATTTTAACAGCTATTACTGTTAATCAATACTTAGGTGCAAATTATAAATATATTTTAATAAAATGGAAAGATTGGGCCACCGCTGGAGAGGTAGACATATTTGAATTTACGCCAGCGTTATTTATTAAAACTATTATAGATAAAATTTTTGCAGATATAAATTACACTGTTATAAGTAATTTTTTCAATACGCCAGCATTCCAAAAGTTGGTAATGCCGATTCCGTTAGGTGCAAGACTATCAAATCCGCAATTCGGAATAGATTATATGAATGTCGAAGTTAGTTATACGGCAATTAATTCAAATGCAATTATTCTTGGTTTATTTATATTCCCGGTTCAAGATTATGCTCCTCCATTAGCTCCGAATCCTTGGAATTTAGGAACAGGAATTTATACAGTTCAATATTCTGGTTATTATTTAATAAAAGGGATTGCAACCGTAACCAATATAACATTAGCTGTAGGGGTGCAATATGGATTTAGTATTAATGGAGGTGCGCCAATATTATATGGTGGTAATATAAATGTAGATTCTGTAATTCAAGCCGAAGAAATATATTTATTAAATGCTGGCGATACAATATCAATGGCAGTAGATATAGGTCCGGCTCCGGGTGGTTTTTATGATATAGATTTAAGAATGATAATAACAGGAGAACCTATAATAGCAAGCGGTTTAACAATCGATTTCCGTTACTTTATAAACCAAACTTGGAATAGCTTAGATTTTATTCGAGGTTTAGCGCACGCTTTTAACCTTACTTTTCAAACCGATGTAAATAGCAGAACAGTATATGTCGAACCGAGTGATACATACCTTTACCAAAGTAGTTTTCCGACCGTTAACAACTTACAAACAGGATTTTACAACGGCCAAACATACGATAAAACACAAAGCGTGGATTTATTAAAAGAGGGCGAAATATTTAGCGTTTCTGAAATCCAATCTCAGTTTTGTTTATCTTGGCAATATGATAGCAATGACCCAACACTCGAAGCGATTAACGCCGGTAACGGTTTAGATTTAATGCAGGCGCAATACGTTTTCCCTACAAATAGGTTTCAATCCGGTCAGGAAATTGTAGAAAATCCTTTTTTTAGTGCGAGCCTTTGCATTGCTGATAATACAATAATAACCCCCACATCTTTGTTTACTTTTATTTGTCCGCTTATCTGGTCCACAAACTACCTTATAACGCCGACAAGCACCGAAGCGAACTACGATATAATGCCACGAATATTCACATCAGAAACCGGGCTAAATTATGAAAATGGTGAAATATATATCAATACTGGAGCCGGTCCGGCTCCTTATGCAGCCCCATTAACTTATATGGTAAATTATAATTCTAGTAACGGCAATTTTATATCGCTTAGCTTCGGGAACGAAACAGTTAACGGTTTTAATGTTAAGGGACTTTTAGAACGTTTTTATTTATTGGAATTTATTAGGCAGCAATCCGGGAAACAGGTCGAATGTTTTGTTTATTGGAACGTTGTCGAAATATTTAACTTAGATTTTAGAAAGTTTGTTAAAATTCACGGCGATAATTATATTTTGCAAGAGGTGAACAGTTTTAATATAGCAGCGAACCGTTCGACAAAAACGTACCTTTTAAATAATTATATTGGCGATGGTACCGAAGCCAGCCAGATTGAAAATACTTTGTTAAACAGCAAATTAAACGCTTAAAAATGGCAAATAAAATAGTCGGTTTTACAATCAATATTGACGGTATTCAATCTATAAATGAGTTGAACGCGGCGATAAAACAAACCGAAGCGGAATTAAAAAAGCTTGCAACCGGAACGCAGGCATACGCGGACAAAGCTGAGGAACTCGCAAAGCTAAAAGCCGAACAAAAAGCGATTAAGAAACAGCAAGATGACCTTAATAAATCGTTTTTAGAGACTTCGAATGCACTTGGGGCGTATGATAAACTAAGCAATAAATTGAACCGCCTCCGCAAAGAATATAAAGATTTGGTCGTATCTGAAAAAGGTGCGACTGAGGAGGCTCAAAACTTATTAGCAGAAATACAGAAACTCGACAAACAATTAAAAGATGTAGACGCCAGCGCGGGACAATTTCAGCGCAACGTGGGAAATTATCCAAAAACATTTGCAAAGATAACGCGGTCACTATTAACAACCGTTCCAGGCTTTGAAGCCTTTAATGATATGTTAAGGGATGGCGAAGGTAATTTAACGGGTTTCGGTAAGGCCTTAATCGGTGGCTTTGTGGCGTTTCAGGCTGGCAAATTTATTGTCGGTGCTGTCGGGCAGTTGAATGATTTGGTCAAAAAGATAGACGAAACTAAAAACGCGGTCGCTAATTTTAGCGGTGCGAGTGGCGAAGAACTAAACAATTTAACTCGAGATGTGACAGCGTTGGCTCAGACCTTTGGCACCGATGCAAATCAAATAAACGAAGCCGCGAAAAGCATAGCAGACAAGACGGGCGTAAGTTTTGGCGAGGCCTTAAAACAAGTCGAAACGGGTTTATTATCCGGAACGATGGCAACCGATGAATTTTTAAGCGCGGTTTCTGAGACGCCAGAAATAATGGAACAGGTCGGGGAAGCGACAGGCGATTATGCAGACCGGCAAAGAAATTTATTAGACGCAAATAAGGAACTCGCGCAGGCTCAGATAGATACGGCAGCAAAGTTTGCCGATTTTGGCGCACAGATGCAGACCTTCGGAACGTATGTTCAAACGTTTTTATTAAATGCCTTGATTTATATTGTAGATTTATTGCGACCTATGGCCAAATTTTGGTACGATATAGGCGTAGCAGTTTATGATTTTGTACAAAGTAGTGAACCATTAAAGGCAATATTTACGGCAATCGGTGATTTTTTCCAAAATTTGCCTTATATATTCGCGGGAAATATCGAAGCCTTAAAACAGCTTGGCAAAAACTTTGTCAACTTTTTTAAGGTTCTTTCTTTAGATGCTCAGATTTTCGGTGAAAATATCAAATCTTTTTTTGGTGCTAATGTAGACGCGGCAATCGAGGAACTAAGAAAAAAACGCGCGGCGATAACTGACGAATCAAAAACGGTTGGGCAGGCGTGGACTGAGGGCTACGAAAAAGCGCGCAAAGAATCCGAAAAAGCAATTACTCAAACGACACAAACGGAAACTAAAAAACGCACGCAGATAAATGCTGAGGCTATTAAAAAGGCAAAGGAACAAGCAGAGCAGGCAAAGAAAGACCGCGAAAAGTTTTTATCTGACGAGGCTAAATTCCGCGAACAGCAATTAAGTACAATCGCTAATTTACAACAAAAGGCTGCAGAACTTACTATTCAACTTTTAAAAGACGAACAGGAAAAACGCAAGGCGCAGGCAAAAAAAGATTTTGACGCTGCGATTGAATCCGCTAAACAACAAACGGAGGCGCTTAATAAATTAAATAAGGACCGCGAATCCGAAGCGGTTAAACTTTACGGCGAGGCCTCTCAGGAAGTCGCGCAATTAAGAAAACAAAACAACGAAGCCGAACAACAAGCGCAAAAGGAATTTCAAGCGTTCACTCTTCTCGAAGAAAAAAAATATCAGCAGGAACTCGCACAAATAAAAATAGATGGACAGGAGAAAGCCGCAGAGGATAGAACAAAAGCATTTGAAAAACTTATTTCGGACATACAAACAGAACAAGAACGCGCTTTAAATATTGAAGAACAAAGATTTTTAAAAGGCGAAATTTCAGAAGAACAATATAATAGAAAATTATTCGACATAAACAAAAAACGTATTGACGCCGAGATTGAGGAAAACAAAAAGTTATTCGAAACAAACGAAAAACTAAAGGCCGACGGCGTGTTGATAGATGAACAGTTAAACGCCACTTTATTAGATAAAAACGCAAAATTATATACCGACCTTTTAAATTTAGAAAAAGATTATACTGACAAATCTTTAAATTTAATTGATGAACGAATAAATAAAAGCGATGCGGAACTACAAAAGCGCAAAGAGGCGGTCCAGAAAAACATTGAGGACGCTGCAAATTATACGACGCAGGCACTCGACCTCGTTAATCAATTCGCGGCGGCAGCGGATGAGCAGAGAAACGCTCGCTTTGCGGCTCAGGAGGAACAGAACCAAAAAGCAATAGAGGACCTTAACGAAAGATTAAACACCGCCACAGGACTTGAAAGGCGTTATTTAGAGCAACAATTACAGCAAGAAGAAAAAACTTCAGAACGTATAGCGAAAGCAAAAGAGGAAGCGGAAAAGGAATCCGCAAAAAGAAATAAGGCAATCGCGATTATACAAAGTATAATTAACACAGCTTTAGCAGTCAGTTCGGCATTGGCAACACCTCCCGCGCCGAATGTTATCGCAGCGGTTGCCGCCGGTATTGCTGGAGCCGCACAAACGGCCCTAATTGCCGCGCAGCCTCTCGCGACGGGTGGCGTAGTGGGTAAACTTAACGGCGAAATAGTACAATTCGCCAGCGGCGGCGTCGTAAAGAATAAAGGCAATATAAAACCACTAAGCAACGGCGATAATGTTTTGGCTACATTAAAGACCGGCGAAGTAGTTTTAAATCGCGATCAGCAAAACCGTATCGGATATTCCACTTTAAAAAGTGCAAAGATTCCCGGCTTCGCTGCCGGTGGCGTGGTGGGTGCGCCGACTTCTTTAATAGCAGAATCCAATATCGTAGCAGCTGAACAAAGGAACCAAGCAAATTTTTTTGAGCAAACTATCGCGGCGATTAACGGCCGTATGGATAGGCTACAAGTCGTTTATACAGCCTCGACAGATTACGATGTCGAATTAAGCAGACAGGACAAAAAAACAATTCTAGCGAATGCAAGTTTTTGATTTTGATGCCTATCTTTTTTTGGTAGGCAACCAAAGTATAGATTTATTTAATTATTTTCAGGTGCCGGAATTGCACGGCCTAAATGTTTACGATTGTATTGAATATAAAGAGACGCGCTTTGATGTTTATATTGCCGGAATGTGCAATTATATTCCGCTATCGACAAAACCCTATCTATTTATAAATTTATACCGTCTGGAGGGAAATTATAAAGATGTAACGTTATTGATGCACGAATGTTTCCACCTCGCTTTAAAACTTTATAATTATAATCTAAATTGCGAAGAACAGATTATCACTTTTGCAGAACAAACAACAAACAAACTTATATGTATATTAGAGAAATACCGACTGAATACAGGCACTTAGTTAAACAGATAATGACTAAACAACAAACAAACTTTATTTTGTCAGGTAACGACAAAGAAACGCTTTTTAACCTTTATTATCGGTACATTGTTAAACTCAGGAAAGGAGAAACAGTCGAAAGTAGAATAAAGCAAGATTTTAACTGTTCAGCTTGCATCGGTAAGGTCATTTATTACTTTAAAAACGCGGTTTCTGAATGGTCGAAAATATCCTAACTGCCAAAACTCGAAAGGCAAACGTTAAATTTTGCGAAGTTCTGGAGGCTCAGATATTGGAAAGCCTTAAAGACGGTAAAAAAGAACAATCCTTATTCAATATTTTGGCTTTTTTGGTCCGTCACAATGTGATCAGACAGTCAATCGTCAACCGTTACTTGGTTATTGCGCTTTATCCGGATTACATCGAGCGTTTCGATAGTAGACACGAGGCAGTAAAGGAACTTTCAAAGGTTGTACCGTTGGAAATTAACGCGATTTATCACATTTTAAGCAATCATTCAGCGTATTTTCACCCTAACAAATTAAAAATTTAAAAAAAAATAAAAAAAAATTGAAAAAAACTTGCGCAATATAAAATGTTGTATTATCTTTGTTACAACAAATAAGGAATTAAATAACACACACAAAAAATTTTAACAACATGAGAACGATTAACGAATACGGAAACGCAAAAAAAGCAAACGAAGCCTTAAATGCAATTGCAAATGGTGGACATTTTAATGGAGTAGTTTATGGTAAAAACCATAAAAATGGATTAGCGACAGATATGACTGTTTATGTAGCAGGTAATGTTTATCCATTAGGCAGAATTTCTAAAAAATTTGTAGAAGCTTTTAAATCTGAATTTTTAGCAGCTGTTAATAATACCGAAATCGTTATTAAACAAAAAAATAATACCGCAAATACTAAATTTATAGATGCAAGAAAAGAATATAGCACAATGGCGTGGTTAATGGACGGTATGAATTATGAATAAATATTTTTTTTTTAACACTTTAACACTTAAAATTATGACAACACAAAAAATTTTAGACTTAGATTGCTTTTTAATTGAAAGCACTTATTATGTGGACTTATCTACGGGTGGCAGCTATTATTTACCTTTGTTGAAAATGAATGATACAGCAGGCTGGATTTATACACAAACGTGGGAAAAATTAACGACAGAACAGAAAAATTTCATTCTCGATATGTTACAAAACTACGGGCAAGAAGTAATAAAAAATAAAAAAAATCGAATAATCGACGGCTATTCCGGAGGCTGCGAAACCGTTACTGTTATTCCGGCTCAGACCTCATATTGTGTTTGGGAAATGGATTTAATAAAGGATTTTTCAGGCGTTTTTACGCCTTATAAGAAATTTATCATATTTGAATATTAACACTTTAATTTTTATAACAATGAGAACATTATTTTTTATTTTTATTATTTGTATGTTAACCTCTTGCAAAACAGGTTTCGCTATTGAAAAGAAAACCGGCTACAGTACCGGAGGCAAATGTAAAACTGTACAATGTTATTCCAGAACGAAATCAGGAAACAGGTGCAAAAATACAACTACTAATTGCTCAGGTAGATGTCACGTTCACTAAAATTTTTTAACACTTAAATTTTTATAACAATGAGAACATTATTTTTATTTTTAACGTTGTTTTTTACAACATCGGTTTATTCGCAAGAAACGGCCAAGACCGGTCTAAGTTATTGTGTGCAGGTTGTAAGCACTGAGAATCCTGAACAACTGCAACCACTAATGTTTATGATGCGCGAAGAAAACGCCTTTATCGAAAAAGCGGAGGTCAAGGGCCGGATGTATTATCGAGTTATTTTTATTTACAAATCTGTAAAGGAACAGGACGAAGCATTATTGTTTTGGAAAAAGACCTGGAGCGATGCAATAAGGTTAACGCGCACAAAAGATCAGGTTCAAAAAATGTATCCTTTATTCACATACGATTAAAATATGAATATAATATTCTGGCTGATAGTTTCCGTTGTTTCTATTGCGATTGGTTTATACCTTTGCAAAAATCAGGAACCGCGAAAATTAAAAAAGCGAAATCGGTTTAAATAAACATCTGAATTAGGTTTTGATTAGTTATGCCTCGCATCTTATTGGTGCGGGGTTTTTTTATTTCGTTACTTTTTGGAATTATACAAATTTAGTTTTGTATAAATTTTGATTATGGCTGATAGTTATAACGATTATCCAAAGGCAGCGAGCGAGAACGCAAAGCGCGCATTGAAATTCAGAGAGGAAACAGATAATAAAAACGGCTGCGGAACTCCCGTAGGCTGGGCGCGTGCGAATCAGTTAGCCAATGGCGAAAATATATCTGAGGACACTATAAAACGTATGGCTTCGTTTAACCGGCATAGGCAAAATAAAGATGTACCATACGAAGAAGGCTGCGGCGGTTTAATGTGGGATGCGTGGGGAGGTACTGAGGGCGTAGACTGGGCGATAAGAAAAAGCGAACAAATAGACAGAGAAAAAAGTAAAGCAATGGCAAAGAAATTGAATCAAATAGAATTTAATATTTTAGGCACAATCGACAGTTTTTTAGAATCCAATAAAGGACAACTAAAAACAACTTTAGACACGGCAGAGGGCAAACCAATCGTTTTTAACATAGCTTCGGAGGGCGGCGATTTCTTCGAGGGTCTGGCAATGGCTGAACTAATCGCTAACTATTCCGGAGAAACAACCGGAAAAGGTGTCGGGTTAGTAGCAAGCGCTGCGACTTTGATTTTAATGGCGTGCGATGTCAAAATGATGTCTAAAAATTCCTATTTTATGATTCACTCGGCGTGGACTATGACTGAGGGAAACGCGGATAAAATGCAAAAATCTTTGAACCTACTGAACAGCATAGATGAACAGATGGCAAAGATTTATACAGCGCAAATACAAAATAAGGACAAACTAATCAAAGGTAGCTACGAGAAAACTCTGGAAGCGGTTAAAGCTATGATGAAGGCAGAAACTTGGATGACCGCTGACGAAGCTATGGAAATGGGTTTTATCGACGGAGTTATTGAGGAGGCAGATGTAGACGGCTATAAAAACTATGAAGCCGTTATGAATAAAGTTAGGGCTCAAAGCAAATTTAAAAATATTCCAAAATTAAAAAATGAAACTGTTATGAATGACAAAAAAACATTCTTACAACAGCTTGCCACATTTTTCGGAATGAAAGCCGAATATGTCGAAGAGGTTGTTGAAGAAAAAGAAATGCCAGAATCGGAAATGGAAATAGAAATCGAAAAAAGTTTTGAAGACTATACGCCGGAAGAAAAGATTGACTGGTACAAAAAAAGAATTGCGGAACTCGAATCAGGTATGTCCGAAATGGAATCTAAAATGAAAGAGATGGCCGCCACTATGGAAATGGGCGAAAAGAAAATGGAAGAGGCCGCAGCGGTTGCGCTTGCTAAACAACAAAATTACAAAGTTGCCGCTCAGACTACAAACGTAAATAACAAATATACAAAGGAGCAGATTAAGGCTTCAAGCGATTTAGTAAAACAATTATTTAAAAAGTAAAAACAAATTATTATGCCATTCAATAAAGAAAATTTTTATCAGGAAGGTAACTCACAGGAGTACTTTTTTGCGCGTACAAATCCACTGGCGAACGCTGGCAATGTTGAGATTCTAAGAATCAAAGATTGCTGCTGTGCAGGTGTGGATATTCAATTAGTCGCTGAGGGTACAGTTGGCGGTGGTGGTTTAACCGTCACGTTTGGAAGCCCGACTGATACAATCGATTCACGTTACATTAAAGTTGTTGTAACAGACGGTCAGGGCAATTTTGCCACTACGGTTGGTACCGGTACTGTATCGAGTTTAACCGTTGATATTTCAACTTTGAACCCGAACCAAACTTGGACTGTTAACATTGTTATTGAGGTTGGAGATAACCCAGCAATCGAATGCCCTTGTATGAAGGAATATGACTTTACTTTCGTTCCGGGCGTTGGTTTTACAATTGATACAACTACTTTAGGTTCGCAGGCTTTGAGGTTGTTAGAATCAGACAATAGTACGGTAGTTGCTGACGGTGGTGCTTATAATATCGGTAGCTTTGCCGCTGGTGGAACGACTGAGCCTTTCACGGTTTACATTAGGAACGTAGGCGGTCAGGTTTTGACGGTTTCTTCGGTTTCTTTTACCTCAGATGTTGCAGCGTTCACTTTAGCGCCTTTTGCT
>JBBAKL010000089.1:0-11919 GCA_040403535.1 Bacteroidia bacterium | reverse complement strand
CCCGCGTCATGACTCTCCCTCACCACGTCCGAACGGTCTTTACCGTCTGTTTCTTTCCACTCTACTTTAACGTTTTGGCTTTCTATGGAGTCAATAGTTAAGCCAACGTATTTTGCCTGAATGGGAACATGTCGCGCAAAGCGACGATCAACCAATACCAGTAATTCAACATCATTTGGTCGGCCAAAAGCCAACATAGCGTCTAATCCTGCCCGAATGGTTCTCCCGGTAAATAATACGTCGTCAACCAGAATTACATTTTTATCTTCAATTATAAAATCGATATTGGTACGATTGGGTATTAATTCTTTTTTTCGGAAATCATCTCTGTAAAATGTAATGTCCAGATCACCACAATTGATTTTTTTTGTTTTAAGAATTTTTTTCAATTCTTCCGAAATGCGGTGAGCTAAATAGGTGCCGCGTGGTTGCAAGCCAATAATAACCGAATTTTTAAAATCGTGATGCACCTCAATTAATTGGTGACACAAGCGTTGAATGGTAACTTCAAACTGGTTTTTTTCTAATATTACTTTTGGTTGCATTGTGATTAATAGTGGTTTAAAGGTAATAAAAACGCTATTATTTCCATAATACCAATAAATATTTAATGTGGTAATGTGTTGGGTCTTAAAATTAACTTTATGGTTTAATCCGCAATTAGTTGATTATTTTTTACGCTCTCCAATTTGCTGACGCCACATTGCATAATAAAGACCTTTTTCATTTAATAAATCCTCATGTTTGCCTTGTTCAATAATATGTCCTTGTTCCAATACAATGATTCTGTCGGCATGCATAATGGTTGAAAGGCGGTGAGCAATTAAAATGGTTATTTGATCCTGACGCGATGAAATGGATTTTATGGTTTTGGTAATTTCTTCTTCAGTTAACGAATCCAAAGCGGAGGTAGCTTCGTCAAAAATAACCAGTTTCGGATTTCTTAATAAGGCTCGGGCTATGGATAAACGTTGTTTTTCGCCACCGGAAACTTTTATACCGCCTTCGCCAATTGTGGTGTAGATACCATTCTCGGCACGTTTTAACAGGTTCTGGCAGGCTGCCTTTTGCAGTACTTCGTTTATTTCTTCGTCGGAAGCGGTTGGCTTTACAAAAAGTAAATTGTCTTTAATGCTCCCCGAAAATAATTGTGCATCTTGAGTTACAAATCCCAATTGCTGACGTAGTTCATCCAGATTGATGTCGTTTACATTTATAGAGTTAAAATAAACCTGGCCATCTACCGGTTTATATAATCCAACCAGCATTTTTACCAATGTGGTTTTACCACTTCCGCTCGGACCAACAAAAGCAATGGTTTCGCCTGAATTTATTTTAAAGGAAATATTCTGAACTGCGTAACTACTGGTGCTTTGGTGTTTGAAAGTTACATTTTTGAATTCAAGCGTTTCGATTGTTCCTAATGGAGTAGGGTTAGCCGGAATTGGTTCAGATTTTGAATGAATCAGCTTTTCGAAATTATCCATGCTCACCTTTGTTTCGTTATAAACTGTAATTACATTACCTAATTCCTGCATTGGGTTAAATAAAAAGAACGAGAAAAACATTAATGTGATAAGATCACCCACTTTAATAATATCATTAAACACAAAACAGTATAACGAAAAAACTAATGCTGTTCGCATCAAATGAACAGTGGTGCCTTGTATAAAACTTAAACTTCTTACAAAACGTACTTTTTTAAGCTCCAGTCCTAAAATCTTTACAGTAGTATTATTTAATCGGGCAATTTCCTGATTGGTTAAGCCTAAACTTTTTACCAGCTCAATGTTTCTTAATGATTCGGTAGTAGCACCAGCCAATTGAGTAGTTTCAGTGATAATGTTTTTAGATACCAGCTTTATTTTTTTTCCTAAAAAGGAACTTACCGTGGCAATAACAGGTACTGTTGCAAGAAACAAAGGGCCAAGCAACCAATGGATATTAATTGCGTAAACGATTACAAATACAATTCCTACCAGCGATTGAAAAATTAGTGAAATGGAAAGCGTGATAAGTTTTTCGCTATCTGTTTTTACTTTTTGAAGTTTGCCTAATGTTTCACCGCTTCGCTGGTCTTCGAAATCCTGATAAGGTAGTGAAAGTGCTTTTTTGATTCCTTCGGTATACATCGCCGTACCGGATCTCTGTATGATAATATTGGTGAAATAGTCTTGAAAGTTTTTTGCTATTCGCGACATCATGGCTGCACCAACCGACAACATCATGAAAAAACCTAAATCTTTGGCAAATCGGTTGAAGTCACCCGCGTATTTGGAATGTGCATCACCAAAATTATTGATGAGTTTTCCGGTAATAATGGAATCAGTTAACGAAAAACATTGGTTAATGGCCGCTAAAAAAAGGGCGAGAGTCAGTAAGCCTTTATGTTGTTTAACGTATTGAAAAAGAATATTCATTGCTTATTGTGCGTTCCATCCTCCATCTACGGGTATAGAGGTACCGGTAATAGTGGTCGCATGATCGGATGCCAGTAACAAAGCAGTTTGACCCAATGTTTCAAGAGATACAAAGTCTTTTACAGCTTGCTTGTATAACATAACTTTACTTACAACTTCCTCTTCCGATAAATTATGAGCTTTTGCCTGATCGGCGATTTGCTTTTCTACTAAAGGAGTTTTTACATAACCCGGACAAATGGCATTGGCAGTAATATTGAAAGGAGCACCTTCTAGTGCAATGGTTTTTGTAAAACCAACAATACCATGTTTGCTTGCTATATAAGCGCTTTTAAATTCTGATGCTACCAAACCATGTGCAGAAGCAATATTGATGATACGTCCGAATTTACGTTCTTTCATTCCTTTCCATACTGCTTTTGTTAAGTGAAAAGCAGATGTTAAGTTAATTCCGATAATGGCGTTCCATTTATCTTCCGGAAAATCCTCGATAGGAGAAACAAATTGTATACCTGCATTATTTATTAAAACATCAATTTTTCCAAATTTAGCAATTGCATCATCAACCATTTTGCGCAGTTCTTCCGGTTTAAGCATATTCGCGTTAGAAAACATGACGCCAACTCCGAATTCTTTTCCAATTGCTTCGGCGATTTCAGGTCCGTTTGTCTCTAAACCATTAAACACAATGTTGTATTGTTTGGTTTTAGCAAATTCGCGTGCAATGCCTAAGCCAATGCCGCTGGTACTTCCGGTTATTAAAGCTGTCTTCATGGTATGAAATAATAAACCCAAATCTATGAAAGATTTGGGTTTACATGAATATTATTTATACGCCTTAGATTAACATTTTATTCAAATTCGTAACGGTAAATTGCTTCAATATCGTCTTTTTCATCATGAAGTGCATTTAACTCGGTAATTAATCCGCTGTTTAAACCATACACCCAACCATGAATTTCAAGCTTTTTGCCTTGATACCACGCTTTCTGAATGATTTTGGTTTTGGCTAAATTTCTTACCTGTTCAATTACATTCAGTTCGGTTAAACGGTCAGCTCTTTTATCAAGATCAGATATTTGATCGAGTTCTGTACGGTATTTGTAATAAACGTCTTTGATGTGTCTTAGCCATTTGTCAACAAGTCCGTATGTTTTGTTGGTCATAGCGGCTCTAACGCCACCGCAACCATAATGGCCGCAAACAATAATGTGTTTTACGCCTAATACATTTACCGAATATTCTACCACGCTCATTACATTCAGGTCGGTATGAACTACTACGTTAGCAATGTTTCTGTGAACGAAAATTTCCCCGCTTTGTGTATTGGTAACTTCGTTGGCCGGAACGCGACTGTCGCTGCAACCAATCCATAAGTATTCAGGTTTTTGTCCGAGCGATATTTTTTTAAAATATTCAGGATCTTCAAATTTCTTTGAAAGTGCAAATCGTTTATTTCCTTCGATAAGCCGGCTGTAACTGTTTTTAATATCTTCCATTATAAATTAACTTTTATTAGTTCTACTTCAATTTGTTTTTCTTTACTGGTACTGATAAAATCTTCAATTAGTTCTTTAACGTCGTTGTCAATTTTTTTATTGATACTTCCGTCAATAATCACTTTACTTTGCCCTTTAATTTTGTTTAAATAAGCGATTAAGAAGCCTCTGTTAAAGAATGTAACTTGTTGTGGTAGTTTAATTATGTAATGATGTTTTCCTGAAATAATATCATCCGCTACATCAAAAGAAACTAAAATATTTGATCGGATGATGTAGATGATTGAAACCAATAAGCCGGCACCAACACCTTTAAGCAAATCAGTTAATAGCATTACAACGATGGTAACAATAAAAGGTATTAATTGATCAAATCCTTTTTTATAGTAATCAGTAAAAAACTTAGGTTTTGTAAGCTTGTATCCTGTCATAACCAAGATAGCTGCCAAACTCGCGTTTGGAATCAGCATCAGTACTTGAGGAATAGTAAGAACGCTTACTAATAATAAAATGGAATGTATGATCGCTGAAGTTTTTGATCTTGCTCCAGAATTAATGTTTGCCGAGCTTCTTACAATTACAGCTGTAACCGGTAAAGCGCCAACTAATCCGCAAAGCGTGTTTCCTATACCCTGAGCAATTAATTCTTTATTGGTATCTGACGTGCGTTTTTTAGGGTCTAATTTGTCGGTAGCTTCTACGCTTAATAAAGATTCTAAGCTCGCCACAATAGCTATCGTTAAAACAACAGTCCAGAATTTTGAAGTTTTAATTAAGCTATAGTCGGGAAGAAAAAGATTAGATTGAAAGTCGCCCAAGCTTGTAATAACAGGCAAATTAACCATGTGATCGTTAGAAATGGTTAGTGAGTTGTGCAATGAGCTAAATACTGAATTTAAAATAATACCAAATACAACAACTAATAACGGTCCCGGTATTTGCGAAAATATTTTATTGTGCTTGTAAAAATTCTTTTCTGCAATAATTAGAAGAACCACTGAAATGAGACCAATAATAACTGCGCCAGGAGTGATGTTATTGAACATATAAAACAAATCACTGAAAGTATTATGACCATCGGGTTGGATAAAATCCAAATCTCCTTCCGGATCGGCATCGTAACCAACCAGGTGAGGAATTTGTTTCATAATAAGAATGATGCCAATACCGGCAAGCATTCCCTTAATAACAGCATTGGGAATATAATTACCAATACTTCCTGCTTTTAAAAAGCCTAATATAACTTGTAATACACCCGCAAATAATACTGCTGCTGCAAAAGTTTCTATTGAGCCTAAAGTTGCAATGGCAGCCAATACAATGGCTGTTAATCCGGCTGCCGGCCCGCTTACGCTTAATACGGAGCCGCTGAAAATGGTAACAAAAATGCCACCAATTATTCCTGAAAGTAAACCTGAGAATAATGGAACCTTACAGGCTAAGGCAATACCAAGGCATAAAGGTAAAGCCACAAGAAAAACTACAATACCAGATTTAAGGTCGTAACTAAAATTTTTTGATTTCATAAAAGAGATAAGATTAATAATATGTTTAACTATTTTGTTTTTATAGTTAATGCCGATTTATTAGTCTTAAATTTTCGGAGGCGGTGTGTTTATTTCAGAATAAAAATGACACAATATGTTTTGATAGGTTGTGTCAAATTGATTAATTACGAGTTCGTTAATGATAAGATTAGTTTTGTAATTGGATAGGCAATCAAAATCAGCCTCATTACTATCTTTTTCTTCAGTTTCTTTGCCTTCTTTACATTTTTTTGCAAGCTCAATATGATTGCTGTTTTCCTCTTCAATTACAGGTATATACTGATAAACAGTTAAGACCATAATGTTTAGAAAAATAAAGACTAATATGTATTTGAAGCTTCTCAAGTTTAACAAAAATACACATATTGCAATGAAAACAAAATGATATCGATTAACTCTTTAATTCTTAATCGTTTTTAAGAATTATTCGAAGTTTTCAATAGTTTCCCTGATAATACGGGCGCAATCTAAAATCTGTTCTTTTGTTATGACTAAAGGTGGAGCGAAACGGATAATATCACCGTGGGTAGGTTTAGCTAATAAACCGTTTTCGGCAAGTTTTAAGCAAACATCCCAAGCGGTTTTACCATTTTTCTCTTTAATGATGATAGCATTGAATAGCCCCTTTCCTCTTACAGTTGTGATAAGATCAGATTTAATAGCTTTTAATTCTGAACGCAGTAATTCTCCTAATTCAGCCGAATTTTCGGCTAATTTTTCTTCTTTTACAACTTCCAGTGCGGCAATGGCAACCTTGCAGCCTAACGGATTTCCTCCGTATGTAGAACCGTGCTGTCCCGGTTTTATACACAACATAATTTCATCATTGGCTAATACTGCCGATACCGGATACGCTCCGCCGCTTAATGCTTTCCCTAATATTAAAATATCCGGACGAACATTTTCATGATCACAGGCTAACATTTTACCTGTTCTTGCAATTCCGGTTTGAACTTCATCTGCCATGAATAAAACATTGGCAGCTTTGCATATTTCGTAGGAAGTCTTTAAGTATCCTTCATCCGGAACATTCACTCCTGCTTCACCCTGAATAGGCTCTACTAAAAATCCAACAACGGTGTTGTCTTTTAATACTTCTGCCAAAGCAGAGGTATTATTGTATGGTATTTTAATGATTCCGGGAGTATATGGACCAAAATTGCCATATGAATCAGGATCAGTACTGGCTGAAATGATACTAATGGTTCTGCCATGAAAATTTCCTTCACAAACAATAATTTTCGCTGCATTCTCAGCAACTTTCTTTTTTTCATAACCCCACTTACGGGCAAGTTTCATTGCGGTTTCTACTGCTTCAGCTCCGGTATTCATTGGTAATACCTTATCAAAACCAAAATAGGTAGTTATAAATTTTTCGTATTCACCCAGTACGTTATTGTAAAATGCACGTGATGTTAATGTTAATTTTTGTGCCTGCTCGATAAGGGTTTTGGTAATTTTAGGATGACAATGCCCTTGATTAACAGCACTGTAAGCTGCTAAAAAATCGTAATACTTTTTCCCTTCAGTATCCCAAACAAACACACCTTCTCCACGCTCTAACACTACCGGCAAGGGATGATAATTGTGAGCGCCGTACTTATCTTCTAAATCAATTAATCGCTGTCCTTTTGTGGTTGTTTGCATCTCTGAAATCATTGTAAAATGTATATTACAAAGATAATCAAAAATGATGTAAAGAAAAATCAGATAAGATACTGGTGTTTAGAAAAAACGACACATTAAACCAATATTAAAGTTATATCCTAAGCCTTTCCAGTTGCTTAATATAGATTTATTAATATCCGTATTGTTTGTGGTAAGGTTTTGGTAATTGGTATAAGGCATACTGATGTCAAATAAAATACCGACACGCTTTATCCAAATGCGCGGAGATAAATGTAAATTAATATAATATCCGTCTCCGTAAATGTTCAAGTTGTCTTTGTTGTTAGAGATGTATTTCAAATGAGTTCCTCCAAAATCGGCGCCAATAAACAAATTAAACACATTCTTTTTTATCATGTGGAAATTAACGGTGGCCATGTAATCTAAAGAAGTGATTTCAGGATCTTTTTTAGTTACTTTATCGGGGTCGGCAAAATAATCATTGAATTTGGCACGAATACCAATTCCTAATCGGTCTAATACGCCGTATTCTAATCCTAATGAAAAATTGCGGTTGACTGCTTTTCCGGTTTCGGTAGTGTCATTATCGGTGCTTAATACTTTGTAATAATATTCGGTATCATACACATCAATGCCTAGTTTAGCATCAAATACTAATGCTTTTTTGTAAAAAGATTGCGCAGTTAAAGTGTTAAAGGCAATAAAAAACAAAAATATGGTTATGAACTTTTTTATATTAAAATGCGTCATTAAAATCATCGATGTCATTTCGTTTAATAATATCCGTGTTGTTTTCATCAACCGAATCCCAATTTCTAGATTGTACAGTTTTGGTTGGAGAATTACTTAAAAAATCATTATTCTGTTCAAGAGGTTTGTTTGATCCGCCTTGATAAAACGTATCTTGCCCTTCGGTATAATCCAAATCGGCAAATTTCGCGTACTGACCAATGAATCTCAATTTAACTGTTTCCAATGCACCGTGACGGTTTTTGGCAATTATTACTTCAGCTCTGCCACGTGTTGGTTCGTTGTTTTCATCTACCTCTAATCCGTAATATTCCGGACGGTAAATAAACATTACCATATCCGCATCCTGCTCTATGGCACCCGATTCACGGAGGTCACTTAACTGCGGCCGCTTACTGCCACCAGGTCGGTTTTCTACCTGACGACTTAACTGAGAAAGAGCGATAATAGGAATCTCTAATTCTTTCGCTAAACTTTTTAATCCTCGGGAGATGGTACTGATTTCCTGTTCACGGTTACCTTTACCGTCAGGACCTCCGCTCATTAACTGAAGGTAATCGATGATAATTAGTTCAATTTTCTGATTCTCTTTTAAACGACGTGCTTTAGCACGTAATTCAAAAATGGAAAGAGCGGGAGTATCGTCGATAAATAATGGCGCTTTCGCTAAACGGCGAATGCGTTCATTCAACTGAACAAATTCGTGATTTTCTAAATTACCTTTTAATATTTTATCCTGAGCTAATTCGGTTTCACTCGAAATCAATCGTTTTACCAGCTGAATACTCGACATCTCTAATGAGAAAATCGCAACAGGCTTGTTAAATTCAACCGCCGCGTTTTTAGCCATGGTGACAACGAACGCTGTTTTACCCATACCAGGACGAGCAGCAAGAATTAACAAATCGGATTTTTGCCACCCGCCGGTAATACGGTCGAGAGCAGTAAAACCGGAAGGAACACCTAATAAACCATCGGTTTGGTTAGCCGCTGTTTCAATTTCTTCAATCGCTTTTGCAATTAATGTGCTCATTTTGTCATGCTGTTTACGCACGTTTGAGTCGAGAATTTCAAAAATATTTTTTGTAGTACTGTCTAACAATTCAAATACATCTGTACTGTCTTCATATGCAGTTTTGATTGTTTCTGTTCCAATACGTATTAATTCACGTTGAAGGAATTTTTGAGCAACTATTCGCGCATGAAATTCGATGTTTGCCGATGAAGCAATACGATTCGTTAGTGAAGAAACATAATAGGAACCTCCAACAAATTCAAGTTCGCCTGTGCGTTTTAATTCTTGCGTAACAGTTAAGATATCAACCGGCTCAGAGCGGTTAAATAAATTAACGATGGCAGCAAAAACTTTTCCGTTTTGCTCTTTATAAAAACTGCCGGGAGATAAAATATCAATTACCGTACTTAATGCCTCCTTCTCAAGTAACATGGCACCTAATACCGCCTCTTCTAAATCAACAGCCTGCGGCTGTAATTTTCCTATTTCAGCTACTGGTACACCGGTGGTGGTTACTACTCGTTTACGGGTTTTATTTGGATTGTCTTGATTCATAATTTATGCAGGAAGGCAAAAGTGCAATTAATACATTAAGTTACGAAAGAAACAGCGTTAACACAATAGTTAACAACGAATAAACAGTATGTTTTAACTAATTGAAAACTAGACTAAGTTTTGTTAATAACGCGGTTATGTGGTCTTATCGACTGTTAATAGCCTGCCTATTAGTTATAAACACCGTGTGTGACAATTTTTTAATAAAATTATTTTAGAAAAAGCATGCATCTTTTTTTAGCGTTCCTTTATGTAATTTTGAGGACGATGAAAATTTTACTTGTTGATTCGAACCACAATATTTTACATGAAACTTTGCAGCAAGCAGGCATTCAGTGCGATTTGTTTTGGGATAAAAGCGCGGATGAATTAAAAAAACTGATTCCCGAATACGATGGATTAGTCATCAGAAGTAAATTTAAAATTACCAAAGAAATTATAGACAGCGCTACTCGCTTAAAATGTATCGGTAGGGCAGGTGCCGGTATGGAAAATATTGATGTAGCTTACGCCGAAAGCAAAGGTATTAAATGTGTACATGCTCCTGAAGGAAATGCCGACGCAGTTGCCGAACATGCTTTAGGAATGCTCTTAATGTTGTTCAATAATTTAAAAAAAGCCGACGAAGAAGTTCGAAAAGGTATTTGGTTGCGTCAGGAAAACAGAGGTGTGGAAATATTTGGCAAAACGGTTGGCATTATCGGTTATGGTAATATGGGATCTGCATTTGCAAAACGTTTACAGGGATTTGGTTGTAGAATTCTGGCTTATGATAAATACAAAAAAGGATTTGGAAACGAATTCGTAATTGAAGCAACCATTGATCAACTTTTTAACGAATGTGACGTGGTGAGTTTACATATTCCATACACATCCGACAATCATTATTTGGTAAATGAGAAGTTTATTGAGTCGTTCAAAAAAGATTTTTACATCATCAACACCGCAAGAGGTAAATGTTTAAAAACAGAAGCATTAACCGCTGCACTCAAATCAGGAAAGATTAGAGGAGCTTGTTTAGATGTATTAGAATATGAGGCTGTTTCTTTTGAAAATATTGATGTCACCACTTTACCCGAGCCAATGCAATACCTTATTAAAAGCGATAAGGTAGTTTTGAGTCCGCATATTGCCGGATGGACACACGAGTCCAATTATAAAATCAGCTTGTTTCTGGCTCAGAAAATGGTTAAAGTTCTTAAGGGAAATTAAGGAACAATTAATTCGGGTGTTGTTATGACATTGCTCTTATTGTTCGCGTTGTCTAATATGTAAATCACATATTTAATTTTCTTTATTTTTTTAGAATGACGGTATTCGTTAATTCTTACACTTACTTCTCCGCTAATCGGTTTTCCGTTGTAGTCCTCTAATGGTTTTCGGATTGTGTAATTTAAACGGATAGTATCGTTTAATTCCGGCTTGTAAAACCCAACATATTTTGAGGTTAAAGTATCAAAATAATAATAGGTCATAAACATATTCTTAGTCTGGTCTTCTTGCGATTTTCCTATGTCCCCATTCCCGTCTGAAAAGGTAATGGCTAAATCGGCAGTGTCGCCTGCGTAGGACACAAATGACTTAAATTCAATTTCCGGACTTTGAGAATAATTTTTCTTCTTAACACAGGCAGAATAGAGCCCAACAAGTGCAGTAATTAGAAGAATATGTTTTATTTTAATTTTCATCCCCGATACTATAAAATTAAGCATAATTTTGTAAAAATGAATCCCATCACTACCGATAAAATTTTCGCCATAAGTAACGAGCAGGATTTTAACCTATTGGCTTTATCGGTTTTTCAGTATCAATACCTTAATAACAGTGTTTATAAGGCATTTGTTGACTCATTGAAGATTAATCCGGATACGGTTAAAACAGTAGAGCAAATCCCTTTTTTACCTATTGGTTTTTTCAAAACTCATCAGGTAATTTCATCACCGGTTACTGCAAATACCATTGTTTTTACGAGTAGTTCAACTACCTCTCAAACACCATCAAAGCATTATGTTACGGATGTTAGTTTGTATGAGAGTAGTTTTTTAAAGGGATTTGAGCATTTTTATGGGACACCTCAATCTTATGCCATACTTGCCCTCTTACCCGGCTATCTTGAGCGTGAAGGTTCGTCTTTAATTTACATGTTTAACAAGCTTATTGGCTTAAGCAATCATCCTTCCAGCGGATTTTTCCTGAATAATTACGATGCGCTGATAAACACACTTTCTCAATTAAAGGCCGGTAATACTAAAACACTTCTCATTGGAGTTACATATGCGTTGTTGGATTTATGTGAAATGAATGTTGACCTGGGGGCTAATACAATAGTCATGGAAACCGGTGGAATGAAAGGTAAACGCAAAGAAATGATTAAAGAGGAATTACACGCACATTTAAAACAAAAACTCAATCTTACCGGTGTTCACAGTGAATATGGCATGACTGAATTACTCTCGCAAGCGTATTCAAAAGGGGATGGTGTTTTTGAGTGCCCTACTTGGATG
>JBBAKL010000088.1:0-12409 GCA_040403535.1 Bacteroidia bacterium | reverse complement strand
TGTTAGCAGTAGGCTTTTTTAGTTTAAGTTTCTATATTCCATTGGTGTTTTACCGGTCTTTTGTTTAAAAAGTTTATTGAAGTATTGTGGATATTCAAAACCTAAATTAAATGCAATTTCGCTAACATTTTTGTCAGAATTTAAGAGCAAACTTTTTGCTTCTTCAATAAGGTAATAATGAATGTGTTCTTGTGCATTTTTGCCTGTTTCCTTTTTTAATAGGTCACTTAAATAACTGGGAGATAAATGAACCTTTTCGGCTAAGAACTTAACAGTTGGCAATCCTTGTTCTTCTAGTTTTGTTTTAGCAAAATACTCTTTCAGTATTGTTTCTATTTGGGAAATTGTTGATTTGTTGGCTTGGCTTCTTGTAATCATTTGTCTGCCATAAAATCTTGAACAATAGTTTAGTAATAATTCTATTCTTGAAACAATAATATATTGGCTATGTACATCAATATTCTCTTGAAGTTCTATTTGTATTTTTTGGATACATTCAAAAAGAATATTTTTTTCCTTGTCCGAAAGATGAAGTGCTTCCGAAACTTCGTAATGGAAAAAGTTATAACTCTTTATTTTGTCATTTAAAGTGGTGGAGCGTATTAGGTCGTGATGAAAAAATAAACCCCAACCCACTTTGTCTTCTTTCTCTTCTACTTCATTATCTGTTTTTATGGTTTGATTGGGTGCTATACAAATTAAATTTCCGTTTTGAAAATCTATCGCTTTTCTCCCGTATTTAATATTATTCTTGCAATAGTTCTTGAACATAATTGAATAGAAATCGGTAGTGATTTTAGAATTCTGCTCTACTTGTTCTGTAACTTTGCTAAAATCTAAAACAGTTACCAATGGATGGTAACTGTTTCCTATGTTAAACAACTTATGTAAATCTGTGATATTTTGAAGGTGTATTAGTTCTTTCATAATTTTATAGAGAATTCTTTTAAGTATTCCATATAATGATGCCCACGTCTTTCCGCAAAGAAATCTAAACATAATACAATGCTGGCTTGAATGAACAAGCCAAGTCCTATTCCTCTCCAAAATGTATCATTATTAGAACTATACATAAGTGCCATGCCTACAATAATCAATGCTATTTCAGCATATCTAAAAATCACAAAATTACTCATTACTTTTTCCATTCGAGGAATTTCAAGCGTTTTTATACTTTGTGTTTCTTTTTTGATGAAAGATTCAACTCGTGTAATGTCTTTTGGACTTCTTGTTACAATTGTATATCCAACTATAAATTCAAGTAATGCAACAATTATAAAAGGAATAGCAACTCCTTTCCAAAATGAGGATTTCAGCGCAAAAATGAAATAAAGAGCCATTACCAATGCAATGACTCCTATTAAAATGAAGATATAGCTTTCGGCTTTTTCTCCATTAAAGTATTTTACAACTGGATTCATATTGGGATGTTTTAAAGTCCAAATTGTGATTTAATACCTCCTATAAATGTAGCGTCATCATATTGTTTACGGTTTGTAATAAGCATTTTCGCATCTTCACCTGCGGTATATCGCAATTGCCTTTTGCCATCTGTCGCAGCTTCAAATATTACCTCCGCAACAACACTGGCAGGTGAAGCATTTTGTGCCATTACAGGCAAAGCAGCCATCAAAGCACCTACAATGGTTTGATATTCAGCCATATTTGCGTCATTGCTAAAATCAAAAGACCTACCACCAAAATCTGTTGCTATCATACCTGGCTCTACAATTTTTACTTGCCCACCAAATTGCTCTACTTCATAATTAAGTGATTCAGAAATTCCTTCTACGGCAAATTTTGTCCCGTGGTATAATGAACCCAATGGGAAAGTCATTTTGCCACCAATTGACGAAATATTAATAATAATTCCTTTTTTGTTTTTTCTAAAAAGCGGAAGAGCAATTTTAGTAACGTCCAAAAGTCCAATTACATTGGTGTTGAATTGTCGTAAAATTTTTTCTCTACTAAATGTTTCCAATGGTCCGTATGCACCATATCCAGCATTATTAAGCAATACGTCAACACTTCCAAATTTTTGAACTCCGTCTTGAAATGCTTTTTGAATTGAATCCAAATCTAAAACATCAAGTTTGGCAACTAAAACATTATCTAATTGATTTAATTCAGTTTCGTTTTCTGGATTTCGCATTGTAGCGATTACATTCCAACCCTTAGAGTGAAATAATTTTGCAGTTGCTTTTCCTATGCCACTGCTTGCACCTGTAATTAAAATTGTCTTATTCATTTCTTATGATTTTAAAATTATGGTGCAAAATTCACAAGATAAATTAGTTGTCAGATAATACAAATTCAGGTTGTTTGTATTCTTTTTACGGATTGTTGGACAAAGCTTACTGCTAACTACCTTATAGGACTGATAAAATCATCCTCAGGGCGCCAATTCGGCTGGATTGGGGAATGTTTATTAGTCCTTATTTATTTAAATATTTTATCGGTTCAGGTAATTCGTTGCTTCCTGTCCGTATAATTTTTTACCGTTTTGGTAAACCGAGATAAAGGCATCTGTTACACCTAAACCAACTACTTCATCACGTAATTGTTTAGCAAACTTAGCATCGGTAAAGTTACCTACGGTATAAATGTACAAACCGTTCACAAATTTCGCATCAACCGGCCAGGTTTTAATGTTTAAGAATTTAGAGGCAACGTCATTAGGTACCTGATTGCGGTAGGCGCCAATTTGTACTTTAAAGCTGATGCCTTCTTCTCCAACTTTAACGCCGTTCTCGGCTGTTGGAGCAGGAGCGGATGTAACGTTGTTTTTAAACGGTTGTACAGTTGGCTGAGGTTCTTCCGGAGCCGCTGCAGTTGCTTTTGGTGGTAAACCTCCTGTATTTTCGCTTGGGAAAATAATAGGATTTTCAGGCTCCATTTTTAAGTTCACATTTTCCAATTTTATTTTCTGTGCTTCTGTAAACGGAATGCGTTTACTGTTATAATAGGCCGATACAAATGCATCTTTTATTCCAAGGTCTACTACTTTTTTCTTATCGCTTATTACTTTGTCATCATTATAAACTCCGGCTGTATAACGGTATAAACCACTAGGTAATTTCTCGGTATAAATCGGTTCTAATTTCCATAATTGAGAACGTGTTATTTCACGCGAATAAACGCCAATCTGAATGGTATATAGTAAGCCGTTAATCTTCTCAAGTTCTTTTGTAACTACCACATACTCATTTTTAGGTATGGCCGGAGAAATATTCTTTGCAATATTTGCATTTGACGGGATTCCGGCACTGACGTTGCTGCTGGCAATAACTTCTTTTCCTTCTTTTTGTAAAATATTGATGGCCTCGTTAACAGTAATACGCTGACCGTTATAATAAACCACTACAAACGCATCATTATACCCCATTTTACGTAAATCGTTTTTAACGCCAGTAGCATCATCAAACTTATCAAAGTTACCTACGGTGTAACGTAAGAATCCGTTAGGTGTTGTTTGTGCATTTACAGGTGTTAAGCCTTTAAAGGTATTATTAGGAATTGGTGCTTTAAATGCGCCAACCTGAACACGGAAAACTAAACCATCCGGAATTTTCTGATCAATTGGAATTGGATTGGAAGCACTGTAAACGTTTCCTGTTTTAATTTCAAGTCCTTTTACATTAAGTGCAACTTGATTAGTTCCTGCGGTTGTTGATTCTGCAACGGGCTCGGTTTTAGTTTTGGTTGTTACCACCGGCTCTGTTGTTTCATTAACAGGTTTTTGGTCAACAGTTTTTTCTTTTACAGGAGCAGTAGTTTTTTCTTTTATCGCTTTGTTTGTGTTTTTAGCAACTAAATCTTTTTCGTATACTTTGTTTAAGGTAACTATAGCTTCTTGTCCTTTACGTGTTGCTTGCTTTAATAATTCCTTTTTTAGTTTGTTATCCTGTGTTTGGTTCGCTTTATCGGTTAATTGTTTGGAAGCTAAAATCAAACTTTCGGCCTGTGATTTATTTTGTTTTTGTTTTTCGTTCAACATCACCGGTAATTGTTCATTAATGGTTTCGTATTCCATTATATTGGCACGGTTTAAATTCTCCAATTCGGTGGATTGTTTCATTAAAACAGCATCGTATTTCTGTGTTAATTCCGTACTCATATTGTCTTCAGGTTTTAAAGTTACAACAAGAGGGGCAGGCGAGTAGGCTAAATCGTATTTGCGCAACATACGGATGATTTCACTTTGCTTGGCAATAACTTCTGATTCTTTATCTTCCGCGTTACTGTATGCCCCTAATTTTGCCGCTGCATTTGTAATACTACTGGCTTCATCGCGGATATCCGTAGCTTGTTTTTTAGCATTATTAACCTGTAATAATAATTCCTCCGCGTCTTTTATTTCTTCAGCCTCTGCTGCTGCTTTAGCTTTTTCCAGATAATTATTGATAGCGGCAGTGTTGTAATTAAACTGTGCGTTATTTAATTCTTTTTGTAATTTACTGGCCTTAGATTTAATTATATAGGATTTGTTTTCTAAATCTTTAATTTCACTCACCAATTGTTCTTTCTCTGGTCCTGTTTTCTCCAGCGCTTCTTTGCGTTTTAATGAGACTTGCGCATCAAAGTTATCGGCTTCAGTATTTAGTTTATAAATGTTGGCTTTGGTTTCTTCAATTCCGGTTTGACTACCTGGAGTCATTCTTACCTGTTCGTCATGTTTTGATTGTTCATCTGCTAATGAAATTAAGTTGTTAATGGATGACGATTTAATTCCGATAGCTTCCGTGTTTTTATAGGGGATAGGATTATTATCGATATAGCTGATGATCGATTTAACAGACGTGTCTTTAACTAATTTATATTCCGGATTAATTGTTGCAGAATTAGCGGTTGTATAAGATTTGCCTGAGGTTTTAGTTGCCGTAACCGGTTGTGAAGTAGTTTTTGTTACCGGTTCTGTTTTTGTTATTGGTGATTCTTTATTCACACTAGCGGTTTTAACAGGTTTGGTTTCTGTTTTGGTTACCGGTTCTGATGTTTTTGTTATAGGTTCTTTTGTTTCAGTTTTTGTTTCAGCTACAGTACCAGTTTTTAAGGGTTCTGTAGTTTTAGTTATAGGTTCTTTTGTTTCTGTTTTTGTAACTGGTTCTGATGTACTAATAACAGGTTCTTTTGTGGAAGTATTAGCTGCAACCGGTGTGCTTTGCAAAGCTAAATTAGCCTGGTTCAATAGTGTTAAAGCTTCTACTTCTTTTTTATTTGCTTCCATTAACGAATTTTGCTTCTGATTCGCATCTTGCTCCGCTAAAGCTTTACTTATTAATGTAACTGCTTGTGCATTGGCAGCTTCGGCTTGCTTTTTTAAACTAACTGCCTCCGGATTACTATTGTTTTTAATAGCCGTACTTTGGTTTATTTTCGTTAATTGTGTTTTATACTCGCTTTGGTTAGCTTTACTTAGTGTCATGTAAGCATCCAGCTTCTCTTTGTTTAATTGGTTGAACTTTGAGCTAACTGCATTTAAAGCGATGGCATTAGGATTTTCATTAAACTCAGCTTTCTTTAAAGTATAACCCGGATTTGATTTCATTAATATTTTGATCGCTTCATCTTGTTTTGCCAATGCTTCCGCTTCTTTTTCTTCAGCATTGCTAATCGTTCCTAATTTCGCAGCATCACTGCCAAGGCTATTGGCTTCATCACGCATTGCGTTGGCTTGTTTAATGTAATTTTGAGCTTCTCCGTTTAACTTCTGAGCCGCATCTAGATTGGCAGTATTTTCCGGTGTATTTTTGTTAAAGTAAGTGGCCTGATTAACTAATTCGGTTATGTTTTGGTTGTTTAAATCAAGATTGAATTTGTTTTGTTTTTTACTGATATCACTTGCTTCCAGATACTTTTTATTCGCATCCGCATCATATTGCTTAGCCTGTGCTAAAAGTTTTTCTTTTTCAGCTCCGGTTTTTGAATTAGCAAGCGTTCGTGTTTCTTTAGCTTTTTGTTCTAAAGAATCTCCTTGGGCATAAACAGCATCTTTGTTTCCGGAAGCGGTAGAGGCAGTATTAGTTTTAATTGATTCTTCAGCTTTAGCTATTGCTTTTTCTAAATCCGACTGAGTGACTTCAGTAGATTTTAATTTGTTTTCAGCATCCTTTTTAAGATTAGCGGCATTAACATTTTTATAATCATTATAAGCAAAAGCAGGATTACTGCTTGTGTTAATGTTAGTTTTAAGCGTGTTTAATTTGTTTAGATCGTCTTTTCCGTCGAATTGTACGTTGGTGATTGGTGCTGCGGAAGGTGCTGTAGTAACTGTATTATTCGCTAAAACTGGTGTAGTAGAAGGAGTAGAGGCTGTTTTGGCTTCTGATGATACTAAAGTTTCTTGTTCTTTTATTTTAGTTGTATTGGCGGCAATTTGTTTTATGTTATTGTCTTTTTGCTTTTGTAATTCGGCAATTTCATTCTTTATAGCTGTCTTTTCTATTTCTGTTTTTGCAGTTTTTAGTTTATTGTTATCAGCCGCTATTAAGCTGGTAATTTCCTTGTTATAATCGGAAAGGATTATATTAGTATTCTGAAGATTTTCTTTCGATTCGTTAACTTGTATTGGCGTTAATTTATCATTGTATTTGCTTGCCAGATTTTCAACAGGGTTTGTTTTTGAAATAGCTGTGCCGGTAGCAGTTGCAGGAGCTAAAGTAGTTGATGCAATTGCAACTGTTGATGACGTAGCCGTAGTAGTTGTTGTGTTTGTTGCAATCGCAGTTGCAGTTTTTGAATCAGTGGTTTTAACCTGATTCGCTAAATACATTTCGGTTTCAACTGCATTCGCAGCGTTTTTTAATTTTTCAATTTCTTTTTGATTAGCCGTTAATTCGTTTTGTTTTTTCTCTAAATCTGTTTTTAGTTCGGTTACCTGTGCAGCTAAACTTTTCTTTAAGGATTTATCTTTCGAATTATTTATTTCTGTTTCATTAATGCTTATTTCTTTATTTATTTCAGAAATTTCATTCTTAATGGTATTCGATTTTTGTTCGGCCTTTGTAATTTCCGACTGCTTTTGATCGTAATCAGTTTTGATTTGATTGTATGCAATGTCTGATTGTTTCTTTTCCAGGTTCACTTCATCAATTTGCTTCTGTAGTTCTGTTAATTTAGCAAGTGCTTCTTTATTATTTTTGTTTTTAGCTACAGCCTCTAACTCTTTAGCATATTGTTCGTTTAATGTTGCTTCTTTTTGTTTAGCATTGGCATCGATGTTTAATGCTTTTGAATAATTGATTAATGTTGAAGAAATTTTAGACGCATCATCCGCATCCGTTTTTATTTTATTGGCTTCTTCTAACGCGTTTTCTTTTTTTATAGGGTCACTAATTGATTTAGCAAATTCAAGAGCTTCCTCGGCTTGCTTGTTTAATTTATCCGCTTCAATTTTCTTTTGTTCGCCTAATTCATTAGCATCGGCAGCATCCTGACTCATTTTCAGGGCCTCTTCTTTGGCTTCCTTAGCATCTTCTTTAGCTATATTAACCAATTGATCGTTTGAATAATTTGGTTTAGTTACTGTTGTAACCGTATTAGCTGAATTAATGTTTACTTTATCATCACTAGCTTTTGTTTCTGCTGCTTTAGTTTCTGTAGCGGTAGGGTAAGTGGTAGTTACCGCTTTAAGGTTTTTGTCGCCACCAGCTAAGGGTTCGCTAACTGTAGTTGCTTTAACGTCATTTTCATTAACATCCAGTTTTGCTTTTTTCTCGATTAGTTCAAGGTATTGCAAGTACGAATTATCATCCGGAGGTGAATCAAAATAGTTAATGATTTTTAAAACTTTATTATCGTAAGATATAGATTGTTTGAATGGCGAAAAGGAAGTTGCCATTGGTAAAATTACTTTATCTGATTGAACAGGAATTCCCGGAGTTTCTACCGTAAACAATAATTTACCACCATTAGGTACTTCCATGGTGTAATCACCGTTGTCTTTAGCCTGAAATACGCCAACAACTTTTCCATTATCCATGTTTTTTACGGTAATCTTAGACTTTACACTTTGTACTGCGCTTTCTTTTAAAACCGTTCCTTTAATAAATGCAATGGTCATAGGAACGCGTTCTGTTTTTACTTTTAAGACATCAATTTTACCCGGAGGACTTTGACGGCCCGTAGAAAAGTAAGCGTACTTTTCGGAAGAATCAGTAACAAATAAATAATCATCGTCAGGTGAGTTTACGGGGAATTCTAAATTCACCGGTTGCGACCAGGTATTTGTTTCTTCGTTGTAGGTAGATTTGAAAATATCATATCCACCCATACTGTTAAAACCTTTTGAGCTGAAGTATAATGTTTTTCCATCCGGATGCAGAAAAGGGTAGTCCTCATCCAGATCCGTATTGATTGTTGGAAGTTTTTGTGGTTTAGAAAATTTATCGGGAGAAACCTTTGTAGAGTAATAAATATCGCGACCTGTTGATCCGTCCTCGCCTAAACTGGAGAAGTAAATTTTATCTCCGGATTTAGGTATGTAAATTACTGATTTTTCTTTTTTCTTTTTATCATAATTGGTTCTGAACTGATCCGGTTTTACTAAAAGTTTGCCTTCGATAGTTGATAAATCGTAACTTCTGAAATAATCAGCTTCGTTGAGTTGTTTTTTACTCATTACAACCAGTTCAGACATAGTGGCCAATAGACGCTTTCCATTGTTACAGGCCTTAATTTCCTTATCTACCTGGAGTTTCTTAATTTGATTAGCGCTCGCTACTCTTTTGTATTGATCGTAATAGTTAATCGCTTCATCAAACATGTAATTAATGTGAAACGCCTTTCCGTAATAAAACAATGCATCCTTGGGGGCGTCTTTGGTATTCAACGCGGCTAATTTTAAATAAGAAAAACATTTCTTTTTATCAGCCTCCGAATAAAGCATACAAACCCCCAGCTTGTAGTTAAGCTCAGCATCTTTTGGATATAAGGAAACCAGTTGGGTAAATAAATTATAGGCCTTTGTAAATTCATCTTCCTCAAATAATCGATCGGCCTCTTTCCTTAGTTCCTGTTCGTTTTTGAACTGTTGAGAGAATAAGTTGCTGGTTGCTAATAGATTAATAAGCAAGACAAATAACAGAAACCTTTTAGTTCCGGAAAGCATACCGTTTATACGGGATAAAGGCTTGATATGATACAAAAATTTACTCAAAATTAGCATTAAAGCTATATATAAGATGCTATTTACCAATTTTTTTCATAATTATTTTAATGAATAATATTAGTTTTTATCCATCATTTGTTAATTTTTAAGAATCTCATAATTCAGGAATTTATTTCATATATTTGTTTAATAACATAAAACAATTAACTATGATTAAAAAATTACTTTCTATCTCTGCTTTTGCAGCTATTTTTGCTACTGCAAGTGCTCAATCGAACTTTGTAGCTGAGTCTGCTGGTGCTCTTGACAAGAAGGCTTTAAAGGAGAACATGATTAACGTGAATTCTTCAACTGAAAAGACTTCAACTATCCTTGTTGGTGATACTTTATGGTATAACTTTAACAAGCATTATTACAGAAATCCGGGTGGAACTGGTTTCTTTACAGTAAGATCTCCTTATCAAAGTTCTGCTGTAACTTTAGATCGATTTGGATGTAAATTCCAAAACAATGGTTCTTTAACCATTAGTGGTTTAGAGGCTATCGTTTCTCGTCAGGCATCATCTCCAAGCCAGAGTATCACTGTTCGTGTTTTATTATATAACGTAAGTGCAGGTATGCCTGTATTACCGGCGTTAGATTCTATTACCGCTGTTGTTACCGGTACTGCTGCTGCTATTCTTGGTGGTAACTTTACTACTCCTAAAGTAGTAACAGGTGACTACGCAGTTATGTATCGTCCGGTTATCTCAGTTGCTGGTGATACCATCCGCGCTTGGATGAACAATGCATATACTTCAACTGCAACTACCGGAACTTCAGCTCAAAAATATGGTGAAAGTATGGGTTTAACCCGTGCCTCAGGAAATGTTGTAACTATGACAGGAACTTTTGGGGCAGGTACTGATTACGAATTTTTAGTAATGCCACGCGTGGGTTTCCAGGCTACAGCAGCTCAAACTTCTTCAACTGTATCTCCTTATTGTACTAACAATCCTTATACTTTCAATAACACCTCATCTTATTGGTTAGGTAACCGTCAGTATAACTTAAACCAGTTCTACAGAGCTTGGAGACCATTTACAAACACAGTTACTATTGCAGCTGACTCTGTTTATACTTGGAATTTTGGTGATGGAACAGGTAACTTCTATACTACCGCAGGTAATCCAAACATTAACCATGCTTACGCAACTGCTGGTACATTTAATGGTACTTTAACAGCAAAATATCAGCGTATGGTTGATAGCGGTGTTAAATTACAAGATGTTGCTAACTTCTCTAAAACAGTTTCTACTTGTGCAGGTATTCAGTCTTTATCAGGTATGGATGCGGTTATTTTATATCCAAACCCATCTAACATCGGTTTAGTAAATATCGCTAACTTACCTTCAGAAAGTACTATCGAAGTAGTGAATATGTTAGGTCAGACTGTATTTAAAGATAAAGCTAACGCAGGAAACTATAGTGCAGATTTAAGCTCATTATCAAACGGAAGCTATTTCGTGAAAATTAATGCAGTTAATGAAAAAACTAAAATCGTTAAGTTAATCCTTAACTAATATTAGCTTTTTTTAATATAGAAAATGCCCGATTTATCGGGCATTTTCTTTTTTACTACCTCTTATTTACCTATTTTTGCAGACAATTGAAAAAAAGCTTTAAATACCTTTCACTTTTAGCCTTATCTGTTTTTTTATTCGCATCTTGTGAAGCATGGCGATTTAATCGCTTAACTAAAAGTTCTGATTTTGAAAAAAAACTAGTAAAGGCTAACGAATATTATAATAAAGAGAATTACGTAAAGGCTTATCAGTTGTATGAAGAGCTCATCCCTATTTACAAAGGAACAGATAAGGCAGAAGAAATCTATTACTATTATGCCTATTGTAACTTTCATCAAGGCGATTATTTAATGTCGCAATACCATTTTAAGAACTTTACCCGTCAATTCCCTTCCAGTAAGCATACTGAGGAATGCCATTTCATGAACGCGTTTTGCTACTATTTGAGCTCCCCGTATTATACATTAGATCAAACCGACACTAAAAGCGCCATTAAAGAATTTCAGTCGTTTGTAGATAATTACCCTGAAAGTACACGAATAGACAGCGCTAATGCTTTGGTCGATAAATTGAGGCAAAAGCTTGAGAATAAGGATTATGACATCATGAAACAGTACTTTAAGCTCAGTGATTACAAGGCCGCTATTGCTGCCGGTAAAAACTTTATCAAAGAATTCCCTGATTCAAAGTACGTAGAAGAAGCTTATTATATCATCATCGATTCGTATTATTTCCTCGCAATTAACAGTATTCCTTCAAAAAAGATGGAAAGATTGAATGGGGCTATTGATAATTACTTAAAATTCGTAGATTTGTATCCCCAAAGTAAATTTTTAAATAAAGTTGAAGGGATTTACACCAGCTGTAAACAGGTAAAAGAAAATATAACTAAAACAGAAAAAAATGGATTTTAAAAAGACTAATGCTGAAATTTCAACAGTAACCCGCGATATCAGAAAATTTGATGGTGTTACCGGTAATATTTATGAAGCAGTAGCTATTATTAGCAAACGCGCTAATCAGATCAGCACGGAAATGAAAGAAGAATTATCTGCAAAATTGCAAGAGTTCTCTAGTCATTCCGATAATTTAGAAGAGATTTTTGAAAACCGCGAGCAAATTGAAATTTCAAAATTCTACGAAAAATTACCTAAGCCATCTTTAATTGCTGTTCAGGAGTTTTTAGAAGATAAAATCTATTATCGTAACCCAAACAAAAGTGCTGAATAATATTTCATCTTTTTAAATTTAAAGGCAGTAAGCTTCATGCTTACTGCCTTTTGTTTTTATGGTGCTTCAGAATAAAAATATACTTTTGGGAATAAGCGGTGGTATTGCCGCCTATAAATGCGCGCAATTGGTTCGTTTATTTGTAAAAGCGGGTGCCAACGTGAAGGTGGTGATGACCGAATCTTCTAAACAATTCGTTACCCTGGAAACGCTATCGGTATTAAGTAAAAACGAAGTGATTTCCGATTTTTTCGATTCAAATTCCAATTGGAATAATCATGTACATTGGGCCGAATGGGCCGATTTAATTATTATAGCCCCGGCAACAGCTAACTCATTGGCGAAATTTGCCGGAGGAATTTGCGATAATTTACTTTCTGCAATTTATTTGTCGGCGCGTTCTAAAGTTTATATTGCTCCTGCGATGGATTTAGACATGTACCAACACCCTACTACTAAAGCAAATTTAAAAGTACTTACTGAAAATGGTAATATTATTATTCCG
>JBBAKL010000087.1:0-12639 GCA_040403535.1 Bacteroidia bacterium | reverse complement strand
TGATATCAGCAACGCTACTGCTGCAACTAATGAGTATGTTGATAGCGTAAAATCTGCTTCAAAAAGTGTTTCTACTTTAGCTGATACTTATCAAAAAGCTGCTTCTTCTATGGAAGATTTAGCAAATTCAAATGATGCCGGATATTCAATTGGCGAATCATTAAATAAAGTAGCTAAGAATTTATCTGCATTAAATGCATCTTACGAATTACAATTACAAGGATCTAAAGATCATTTAAGTGCTACTAACCAATTCTATGATGGTTTAGCTGACTTAATGAAGAACTTAAATGATTCTGTTGAAGATACTCGTAAGTACCGTCAGGAAATGTCTACCTTGTCAAATAACTTAACTGCCTTAAATACTATTTATGGCAATATGTTAAATGCTATGAATTATAAAGGCTAATAACAATTAATTGCTTTTGCAATTAGTGGTTATAGCTTAATTCAAATTAATTTAAGTTTAATTTTTATATAAAAGAATTATAAAATGGCAGGTGGTAAAGAAACCCCGAGGCAGAAGATGATTGGTATGATGTACTTAGTACTTACCGCACTTCTTGCCATGAACGTATCTAAACAAATCTTGAAAGGTTACATTACTGTTAACGAGAGTATGGAGAAGAGTAAGAAGAACCTTGAAGAGAATAATAAACGTATTTACGAATCGTTTGAACACACTATTAATGGTAACCCTGCTGCAAAGCCCTATTTCGATAAAGCTAAAGAAGCTCAGGTTGCAATTAAGGAAGTTGTAAAATACATCGATGGAGTAAGAAATTTAGTGATCGAAGAGACTGAGAAAATTGGTCAGGGAGATACTGCTAAATTAAAATACTTAGGAAAAATTGATGATTATGATTCTCCTACACATTTATTAATTGGTAGTGATGCTGCAGCTCCTGAAAATAAACCAAATTCTGCTGTTGAATTGCAAGCAAAAATGGATGGTCTATGTACTAAGCTAAACACTATGCTTGATAACATGCAAAAAGACAAAAAAACCAAGATTTTAGAAGATGATTATCAAGGTTTGAAAAAGAAAATTGCAAGTATTAAACCGGTAGATAGCGGTGCAGAAGAAGATGGTATCAAATTAACATGGCCTGTAGAGAATTTCTATCACTTACCAATGGCTGCGGTAGTTTGTAACTTAAACAAAATGCAAGCAGATTTACATAACGTTGAAGCTGAAATTTTACAGGTATTCAGCGGTGCAAGTGGTAAATTAGCTATTAAATTCGACCGATTAACTGCTAAAGTTATTGCTCCTTCTTCTTACATTCAAGCCGGACAGCCTTATACTGCTGACATCTTTTTAGCAGCATCTTCAAGTGCTATGACCGCTGATATGATGGAAGTTTTAGTTGGTGCTGACTCTGCTTCTGGCGGACAAGGTGGTACTAAATTACCAATTGTTAACGGTCAAGGTAAGTACGAAGTAAATACCGGTGGTCAAGGTGAGCAAACTTACAAAGGTGTTATCAAATTTAAAAAACCGGATGGCACTTACGATTTCTATCCTTTCTCTGCTTCTTACATGGTAGCAGCTCCTTCGGTAGCGGTTGAGCCAGAAAAGATGAACGTATTATACATTGGAGTTGATAACCCAATTATTATTTCTGCAGCTGGTGTATCTCCAACAGACTTGAACGTTAATATCTCTGGTTGTGGTGCTACTAAAACCGGTGGTGCAGGTGGAAAGTTTGTTGTTCGCGCAACAAGCCCTGGTGAATGTTCTATCAGCGTTTCTGCTAAAACCAAAGATGGTGTAAAAGCTCAAGGTCCTCCTAAAAAATTCCGTGTTAAGAAAATTCCTGATCCATCTGCTAAATTAGGTGGTAAGTTTTGTCAGGGAATTATGGAGTTTAAAAAAATGGAATTGGCATCAATTGGTGGTGTAGGTGCAGAAATTCCAGGTTTTGACTTTGATGTTAAGTTTCCAGTTATAAAGTTTTTATTTTCAGCAAACGTTAAAGGTATTATTAAAGAATTTCCATGTAATGGTCCAAATTTAAGTCCCGAAGCTAAATCTGTTTTACAAAGTTTAAACAATGGTGGTAAGGCGTTTTTTGAGAATATCGAAGTAAAAGCTCCAGACGGTAGTATACGCAAATTACCTACAGTTTCATTAAAAGTAAAATAAGTTATATGAAAAAAGCTACATACCTGTTATTTATCGCTTTTTTAATGGCGGTATCTAATATCAACGCACAGCCTGGTGTTTTTACGCCTGGTGATTACCGTGATGGTATTTATGATAAGGAAAACGCAAATTATCGCCGTTTTATTCCTTACACCCATCTTCGTGAAGGGGATGTAGTTTGGGAAAAACGCGTATGGCGAGAAATTGATTTACGTGAAAAAATCAATCAACCTTTGTATTACCCAATTAATTTTGACGCATCGAACAATGGCCGTCTCTCTTTATTAAGGGTTATTGCTAAATATGCTAGTTCTGGTCAAATACTTGCTTTTAAAGATGAAGATTTCCTTGCTCAGTTAGAGCTTTCTGATGTTCGTGGTAAATTTTCTACTTGTGATTCAATTGAAGAATCAAATTACAACGAAAATGGCGAAGAAGTTATAACTAAAAGATGGAGTTGTGATTCTTTAGGAGTTCTTAGAGAATGTCAGGTATTGCGATTAAAGGAAGATTGGTTTTTTGATAAACAAAAATCAGTGTTGGAAGTACGAATTCTTGGTATTCAGTTTTTAAAGAGAGATGAAGAAAAAGGTGGATTAAAGGATTTGTTTTGGGTTTATTTTCCGGCGTGCCGTCTTTATTTTGCAAAGCACGAAGTTTATAATCCTAAGAATGATTCTGAGCGTCGTACTTTTGAAGATGTGTTTTGGAAACGTCAATTCTCTAGTTCAGTTTTCAAAGAGACTAACGTTTACGACAGGCAATTTAGTGATTACACTTCCGGTATAGATCAATTGTTAGAATCAGACCGTGTAAAGAATGATATCTTTAAATGGGAGCACGACTTATGGCACTTCTAAATTAAAATTAAAAAACCCCGATTCAATCGGGGTTTTTTGTTTTTAAACCAATTTAATAAACTCCAAATTCCGTTTCATTCCTTTATACTTTGTTCTCTTTACCGCTGAGTTTTTAAACACTTTACCAAAAACTTCTTCCGTCATTTCCATCCATTCTTTTTCAGTATAATCCAGCAAACCGTTTGTGTTTTCAAATAATGGTTCTTTATGTGGCACACTGAATCGATTCCAAGGACAAACATCCTGACATACATCACACCCAAATGCCCAATTATCCATTTTGCCTTTAAACTCCAATGGTATGTTTTCCTTTAATTCAATTGTCAAATAAGAAATGCATTTACTTCCGTCTACAATATAAGGCGCAACAATAGCTTCAGTAGGACATGCATCGATACAGCGCGTACACGTACCGCAGTAATCCTGGATCGGACCGTCGTATTCTAATTCTAAATCAATAATTAATTCTGCAATAAAGAAAAATGAGCCTTGTTGCTTGTTAATTAAGTTACTGTTCTTGCCAATCCACCCTAATCCGCTTTTCTTCGCCCAGGCTTTATCCATAACTGGAGCTGAATCAGTAAAAACCCTGCCGTTCACTTCGCCAATCCTTTCTTTCAACGCATTTACGAACTCTTTAAGTTTGTTTTTGATAACGTTATGATAATCGTCTCCAAATGCGTATTTCGAGAGCTTAGGAGCGTTTTCTGTTTGCTTTTGTGACGGGTAGTAATTATACAATAATGAAACTACAGACTTAGAACCCTCAACCAATAATCTTGGATCAAGGCGTTTGTCAAAATGATTGGCCATGTAATCCATCTGGCCGTGCATGTTGTTTTTAAGCCAATTCTCTAAACGTGGCGCTTCTTCACTTAAAAACTCCGCTTTACTGATACCGCAAAATGAAAAACCAAGTCTTTTGGCTTCTTCTTTAATAATTGCAGTATTTTTAATTCTGTTCACTTAAACAAAAGTAAATGATTAATTGGTTTCAGAAAACGTAATAGATCATTATTCCGCTATTTCTTCCGGCGTAATGCCTTTTTTACCATCACATAATCCAGATAATAGAGTACTTTAATGGAAATTGTATTGTTTTGAGGTGAGTTAATGGAACTTTCCATGTTTTTATAATAGTTATTGATAATGTTGCTTTCTCTTTTTAAAACAGCGTCTTTCCAAACAATATTTAATTCGCTTCCAGGCGCAAATTGCCAGAAAAACACTACGTCAATATTAAAGGCGTTGAAGTTTACGTTATTGTCACCACTGAAATTGAAAGGTGTAAGACTGCCGTTTTCCTCTAAGTGATAATAACGGTGATAATTGGCCTTTGACCAATAATGACGTCCACGTATAGATAATGACATTTTATTGGTGAATTTATACACGCCTGATAATGTATTACTAACGGTTTGCATATGACGCCTTCCAAATGTTATCGAATCGCTTGAGTAATCATAATTGGCAAAACCGATATCGTCCAGTTTTTCCTGTACGTAAGTTTCGTATATAAAAGATAGTTTATTGTTAACACGCCAACGAGGTGAAATATACAAATCGGTTTCTTTTCGGTTGTTTTCATTAAATACCCTTACATTGGTTGATATATCGATCGCAACACGCTTCCTGTAATCACTTGAAATAAACCCTCCGCCTCTGTAATTGGTAGGGAAGGTGTAGTACCTTCCGAAAACCCTCGGTTCATAATAGTCATACGTAATAATTGGTTCCAGTCCGTAACGTATTCCAACCGTTAAAAAGCGCTTTGAAAAGGTAGTGATGCTGTTTCCTGCAATGCCAAAATTGGCAAAGGCATCGGGTTTGTACATGCGTTGATAAACAAAATTTAAGGTGTTAAAGGCATTGTTTAATTTCCAAAATGGCTTGTAAACATTGTATGCAAGTTCTATTCCCATATCAATGTTGTTATTCATAAACTGTATTCCTAAATCATTCGGATTATATCTGTTTGTGTTAATGGTTGCATTATATGCCCATTTAAAATTCCCTCCTCTTTTACCAAAGTTTAAACCGGCACTATAACCCTTATCAGACTCTGCGCTATCGGGATGAAATCGCTGACTCATCATGCCGTATGCATAAACACCGTATGTATTGCTTTTGTTGTTAAAATCTGCACCCGCGCCGGTAACATTTGCATCGTAGTAATGTCCATCACGCGTTACATTGGTGTTAATTAACGTTACGTAAGAGTTGTTTTTTAAAGCCTGATCAAAAACAACTATGTTGTAATTGGTAAGTGGGCTGGTTAATATTTTCCGTGTGTTATCAGAACTATCTGAAGCAACTGCATAAGTTTCTCCTGATATGGCATTAAAAACACCTATTCCCAATTTAGAGGAAGTTCTTCCTGATAATTTAGTTGCATTAAACAAATTGGTTTGTGACGGGTTTTTGATAATTTTCTCTCCTGGTTTTAACTGACTATAAGCATTATAATAATCCATTGGTAAACCACCAACACGTCTTGAATAAAACAAACCTCCTTTGTTAAACAATTCGGTGCCTTCAGTGAAAAACGGACGGCGTTCCTGAAATTGTACTTCAAATGGCGATAAGTTTAAAACCTGATTATCACTTTGTACCTGACTAAAATCCGGAACCAATGTCATATCCAACGTAAAACCATCCGTAATACCATATTTTAAATCCAGACCACCACTCATATTGTAAGTTGTGTTTTTTACTCCGGGCTCATTGTAAGGATAGTTATTCAGAATGCCTGCTACATAAGGTGTAATTGACAAACGTAATGGTGGTTTAATGTTTTTTAATCCGGTAATGTGGCCGAATTGACGTACCGTTGAATTTATTTTTGGATCAATCGGGTTCCAGAATGACATTTCACGCAAACGTCGGATTTTACGCACCACGTTAAATCCCCACATTTGTTCTTCTTTGGCACTAAATCTAAGAGCAGAGTAGGGGATTTTCATTTCTACTGCCCAGCCTTTTTCTGTAACGTTAACAGCGCTTATCCACACAGCATTCCAGTCAAAATCCTGTCCTTCGCTGCTGTATCTGGCATCTATTTGAGTTCCGGCTGCTGTTACAAAAAAACCGAAAGCATTGATATCATCATTATAAGTATCAAAAAAAACACCAAATAAATCAGCGTTGGCTTCACTATCACGCGTACTGAGCTCATGTAAAACGCTATCGGCCGAAACTTCATACAAAAATGCATTAATATAAATCGCATCATCGTCGTATAAAAAACGCACTTCCGTTTTTTGTTCTGAGGGTAGGCCCGGATGTAAATCACGTTGAATGAAATCGGTGGCAACATCGGCAAATATCCAGCAACTGTCGTTAAGTAATCCATCTATAACAGGTGGGTGTGAAGTACGTACTGCGTGAATGCTTTTCTGATCCTGTGCTTTAAGAGCAAACGAAAATAGGGTTAAGACTATAACGAAAAGCTGTTTCATTTGGTATTGCAAATTATTAAGTATTACTACAACATACATCACCCACAGTTCGGGATTATTCAACTTTATTGTTAAACGTTATAAACAAAAAAAGCGCGAATTTCTCCGCGCCTTTTATTTATTTAACTCAACAAACAAATTAATTTAACACCATTTCATATGGTAAACGCATTTGAATACCCTTAAACTCCATGATACGTTTAATAAACTTTAAATACGTGTATTGTTCACCTAAATGTTTTTCCATGATACGCTCTTCTAATCCTTCTTCACCTTTTCCAAGTAACATGCTAAAAGGATCTTTACGCTTAGGGAACTCTTCAATTTTATAATCTTTCAATTTAGCCATTTTTGCCGCGTAGGCAATTGCTTCGTTAGTTCCGCCAAGTTCATCCACCAATTTAATTTTTAACGCATCAACACCACTCCAAACACGACCCTGACCAATACTGTCTACCTCAGCAGTTGTAATGCCTCGTCCGTCTGCTACACGCCCAATGAATGTTTCGTATACTTTTTCAACGCCATTTTGAATGTACATGAATTCTTCTTTTGTAACAGGTCTGAATAATGAACCCACGTCACTATGCTCGTTGGTGTTAACGGTATCAATGTTAATGCCTAATTTTTCGGAAAAAGCTTTTTGAGCATTCGGCAACATACCAAATACACCAATTGAACCGGTAATGGTATTAGGTTGAGCAAAAATTCTGTCGGCAGCACAGCTGATATAATAACCTCCACTTGCAGCCACATCTCCCATTGAAACCACAATCGGCTTCACTTTTTTTGCCAATACAACTTCTCTCCAGATCACATCACTTGCTAAAGCACTTCCGCCCGGTGAGTTTACACGCATAACAATTGCTTTGATAGAGGTGTCTAAACGCGCATCGCGTATGGCTTTTGCGATACGGTCACTGCCAATCGTTTCATCATCACCTTCGCCGCTGTTGATTTCGCCAACAGCATAAATTAAGGCCATTTTCGATTTTCTGGTAATCTTCTTGTCTTTTAAGCTACCGCCACGGTTTTGTTTTTCATATTTGGCAATTTCTGCAAAAGCAATTTTATCCTTTTCGTTAATTTTTAAATTCTTCTTTAACAAGTTCATTACTTCATCTTCATATAATAAACCATCCACCAGTTTATTATTCAATGCGTCCTCAGGTGAATTAATACTCAAGTTATTTGCTAAAGCATTAAGGTTATCAATGCTTAATTTTCTTTCATTGGATACGCCTTCTAAAATCGCATTCCAGATACTATTTAAATAGGTTTCAGTTTGTAAACGATTAGCCTCACTCATTTTGTCAAGCATAAACGGTTCGATGGCGCTTTTAAATTTACCGTGACGGAAAATCTGAGCTTCCACTTGCATTTTCTCAAGCATGTTTTTAAAGAACATTAATTGCATGCTTAATCCTTTAAATTCCATTCCGCCTTGCGGATTCATGTACAATTTACTTGCTGCGGTAGCCAGATAATACGCTTTTTGAGAGTATATTTCAGAGTATGAGTAAATGAATTTACCCGATTTTTTAAAATCTAATAAGGCATTTCGTATTTCCTGAACAGAAGCAAAACCGGCCTGAAGATCTTTAATATCTAAATAAATACCTTTTATTTTTTCATCGGTTTTTGCTGCTTCAATGGCTTTTACCATTCCGCGAACTCCCATGGCGCCTTTGTCAAAAAATGGACCAAGATCATAATCTTCTAAAGGATTATCCATGCCTCTTTCAGTTATCGGACCTTCTAATTTTAAGTGCAATACACTATTGTCTTTTACTTTAAATACCTTTTCATCATCCATCCCCGAGAAAGCTCCTTTAATACCTGCAGCAATAAATGCGCCTATAATTAAAGCCATTACCACACCGGTAATTAATAAACCTACGATTGAGCCAAAAAATGCGCCAAAAAATTGTTTCATTTTAAATAGTAATTTTGTGATTAATCTAATCTAAATTACTTTTAAATAGGGTTCAGTCCCCATAAACTTTATGAACGTGGCTTTTTTATGTTTGGGCGGAAATATGGGCGACCGATTGGCCAATTTGAATGAGGCTAAACAGCAAATTATGGATTTGGGCTGTGATATAGTGTCCGAATCCTCGGTCTACCAAACGAAGGCATGGGGAACTGAAGCTGCCCCCGATTATTATAACCAAATCATAAAAATAAGTACGGAATTAAAAGCCGATGAATTGATGGGGAAGTTACAGTCTGTTGAAAAGAACATGGGACGAGTACGTACAGACAATAGAAATGCATCGCGCACCATGGACATGGATATTTTATTTTATAATAGCGATATAATTAATTCCGACGCACTGGAAGTGCCGCATCCGCGATTGCATTTGCGTAATTTTGTTTTAATTCCGTTAAATGAAATTGCTGCTACATTTATCCATCCCATATTTAAAAAAAGCATCAGTGATTTATTGAATGATTGTGTTGATTCTTCTGAAGTAAAAATGATCTAAAATGTATATCTGTATAGAAGGAAATATTGGTGCCGGCAAAACTACATTAGCAACAGCTTTAGCTAAAAAACTCAAAGCCCATTTTTTACCGGAGAGTTACGAGGATAATCCATTGTTATCTTTGTTTTATAAAGACCGCCAAAAAATGGCGTTTCCTTTAGAGTACAGTTTTTTAATCGATCGTCACGCGCAATTACACAATTATTTTAAATCTAATAAAGCTAAAAATACAGTAGCAGACTTTAGTTTATATAAGTGTTTGTGGTTTGCAAAAACAAATTTATCGAAGAAGGAATTCACGCTTTATAAAAAGCATTTTAAAACCATTGAAGAAGTAGCCCCAAAACCTGACTTGATAGTTTACATCAATACGCATCACAAGAATCTTTTAAATAACATTAAAAAGCGTGGTCGTAATTTTGAAACGACAATAGATAAGAAGTATTTACAAAATGTGACTAAGAGTTATCAGTCCGGTTTAAAAAAAATAAACATTCCTGTAATTGAGGTAGAGGTAGAAAACTACAACCCCAATACCAATAAGCAATTAATGGATGTCCTGATGAACTATTTAAATAAGAAATCATTAAAGGGACATCTTTTCATTAAGATCTAAATTCAAGTAAAAATTATTTTTTGTGCGACAGTTAGTCGTGTTTTCTTGTTTTTAGAGGTCAATTTGTCTTTTTTTTATAAAAAAACTGCCCTTTTTGCCGAAAATCTGACTTGGAACAGGATTTGAGCACTGTATAATGTAATAACAGAATACAATTATGAATCTAAATAATTTCACCATCAAATCGCAGGAAGCTATACAGCAAGCAGTGCAGTTAGCAACCATCAATGGCAATCAGGCTATCGAGAACGGCCATGTTTTAAAAGCCATTTTAGAAGTGGATGAAAATGTAACACCTTTCTTACTAAAGAAACTTGGCATTAATGCTCAGGTGTTTGATAAAACATTGGAGAGCATAGTGAAATCGTATCCAAAAGTAAGCGGCGGACAACCCTATTTATCAAACGGGGCTAATCAAACAATAGCCAAAGCAAATACGTACTTAAAAGAATTTAAAGACGAGTTCGTTTCAATAGAGCATTTGTTGTTGGGTATTTTAGCCAGTGGCGATAGCGTTGCCGGTATGATGAAAGATGCGGGCTTTAACGAAAAAGATTTAAAAGCCGCCATCAAAGAATTACGTAAAGGAGCCAGTGTTACTTCTCAATCACAAGAAGAAACCTACAACGCGTTAAATAAATACGCTATTAATTTAAATCAGCAGGCACAGAGCGGAAAATTAGATCCTGTTATTGGTCGCGATGAGGAAATCCGACGTGTGTTACAAATCTTATCGCGCCGTAGTAAAAACAATCCGATTTTAGTGGGTGAACCCGGTGTAGGTAAAACCGCTATTGCGGAAGGATTAGCGCACCGTATTATTAGTGGTGATGTGCCTGAAAATTTAAAATCAAAACAAATTTATTCGTTGGATATGGGCGCGCTTATTGCCGGCGCTAAATACAAAGGTGAGTTTGAAGAGCGCTTAAAAGCAGTGATAAAAGAAGTAACCGGTAGCCAAGGTGACATCGTATTATTTATTGACGAAATACATACATTAGTTGGTGCAGGTGGCGGTGGCGAAGGAGCTATGGATGCTGCTAATATTTTGAAACCGGCTTTAGCGCGTGGTGAATTAAGAGCCATTGGTGCCACTACTTTAAATGAGTTCCAAAAATATTTTGAAAAGGACAAAGCATTAGAACGCCGATTCCAAAAAGTATTGGTGGATGAGCCAAGCGCAGAGGATGCCATTTCTATTATGCGAGGTATCAAAGAAAAATACGAAACGCATCATAGAGTACGCATTAAAGACGAGGCTATTATTGCTGCTGTAGAGTTATCGCAACGTTATATCAGCGATCGCTTTTTACCTGATAAAGCTATCGACTTAATGGATGAAGCCGCGTCAAAGTTGCGTATGCAAATTAACTCCATGCCAATTGAGTTAGATAAAGTGGAACGCGAAATTATGCAGCTCGAAATTGAGCGTGAAGCTATGAAGCGTGAGAATGAAGAAAAGAAAGTTGCTGAACTAAATAAAGAAATTGCTGAATTACAAGATAAGCGCGCTGCTTTACGAGCTAAATGGCAAGGAGAGAAAGAAGCGATAGAAGGCGTTCAGAAAATTAAATTAGAGATTGAAGATTTAAAAGTGCAGGCCAATAATTTTGAGAAAGCCGGCGATTATGGTAAAGTGGCGGAGATTCGGTATGGAAAAATAAAAGATGCCGAAGCGAAGCTTGCCGAAATGGAAGCTAAATTGTCGGAAGCAAAAGAAAATGGTTCACAATTGGTGAAAGAGGAAGTGGATAGTGAGGATATTGCTGCTGCTGTGAGTGCATGGACAGGAATACCTGTATCGCGCATGTTACAAAGTGAAAAAGAAAAATTATTACACCTGGAGGATGAATTACACAAACGTGTGGTTGGTCAGCAGGAAGCGATCGAAAGTATTTCCGATGCAGTTCGAAGAAGCAGAGCGGGATTACAAGACGCTAAACGTCCCATTGGTTCTTTTATCTTTTTAGGAACAACCGGTGTTGGTAAAACCGAATTAGCAAAAGCTTTAGCAGAGTTTTTATTTAATAACGAAAATTCCATGACCAGAATTGACATGAGTGAATATCAGGAGCGCCATGCCGTAAGCCGTTTGGTTGGAGCGCCTCCGGGATACGTTGGTTATGAAGAAGGCGGTCAGTTAACGGAAGCAGTTCGTCGTAAACCATACAGTGTGGTTTTGTTAGATGAAATTGAAAAAGCTCATGCGGATGTGTTCAATATCTTATTGCAAGTGTTAGATGATGGTCGTTTAACTGATAATAAGGGAAGAACTGTAAACTTTAAGAATACGATCATCATCATGACTTCTAACATCGGTTCGCATTTAATACAGGAGAATTTTGAAAAGCTGACAGAACTGAATAAGGATGAGGTCTTGGCAAAAACAAAGACTGAAGTTTATGAGATGCTTAAGAAATCGATTCGTCCTGAATTCTTAAATCGTATTGATGAAGTCATTATGTTTGAACCGCTCAATCGTGATGATATTAATAAGATTGTTGAGATACAGTTTAATAATGTAGCTAAACTTCTGGCCGAACAAGGTGTAAAAATGAGCTCTACACCGGAAGCCATCGATTGGTTAGCGCAATTGGGCTACGACCCACAGTTTGGTGCCCGCCCTGTTAAACGTGTTATGCAGAAACAGGTATTAAATGAATTATCCAAACAAATTCTTTCAGGATCCATAGATAAAGAAAAAGAAATCGTGCTTGACATGTTTGAAAGTAAGTTTGTATTTAGAAACAAATAATGCATTTTCGGTTGATCCGCACGGCGCACCATTAAAAGTGAAATCACTAATACCACAAAAAGCAACCCAATTTGGGTTGCTTTTTGTATTTAATGACTTTTATCACAATTTTTTATTGACGGATATCACTTTGTTTTTATTTAGAATTGGCGTACTTAAGGTATCAAAAAAATATTCTTATGAAATTATTAATTCCAACCGATTTTTCAACCAATGCAGAAGATGCTTTAAAATATGCAATCGCATTTGCAAAAGCAGTTTCTGCCGAAATTAATTTATTGCATGTTATTCATCCAACTACTAATAATCCTA
>JBBAKL010000086.1:0-14004 GCA_040403535.1 Bacteroidia bacterium | reverse complement strand
TCAGTTGGTTAGAGCACTAGATTGTGGTTCTAGGGGTCGTGGGTTCGAATCCCATCTTCCTCCCAAACAAATTAAACCTTGCTTACGGCAAGGTTTTTTTATTTTACAGCTAAGCATTGAAAGATGTGCTTTCATAAGCGATGATGTAAAATAAAAAAAGACCACAGGTGTAGAATAAAAAAGACCCTTACGGGTCTTATAATTAATTATCACTTGCTTCACGTAAAAACTGATTAAGCGGCATCATGGCTTTGTACCCATTTACCAAATACGTCAGAAAGTCTTTAGAACCGATTGTTTTTACTTCAATCTCTTTATAAGCTATAAAACTTTTTAGCTTTAAGAGTTCGATTTGTTTATGCTCTTTATCGTAGCCTTTAGGTACCGTTTTGAGTTTATCCTCTTCATCCAAACCATTAAAATATGCTGAGTAATTTTTAGACTTCAGAATTTTCTCCAATTTATCTCCATTGTAATCAATCTCCTGTCGAATAGCCTGTAACTGATCAGGCATTGGCATATAATTACCTCCCGCAATAAAGATATTATCCGGCTGAAGATGAAAATAATATCCTGCTTTTAAGGATTTTTTACCGCCCGGATTAATACTGGCTCCAAAGTTAGTTTTGTAAGGTGTTTTGTCTTTACTGAACCTTACATCTTTGTAAATTCTGAAAACACAATCTTTTGCTAATAAATCCGGACTTACCTCTTTATCAAACTTAACAATCGACTGAATTAATTTTTGAACAAACTCTTCAAATTCCAGCTTAGCCTCAATAAAATCATTCTTATGCGAATCAAACCATTCGCGATTGTTATTATTCTTTAATCTTTTTAAAAAAGCGAGTGACTTCTGTAAATGCATTAATCGTTCAATTTTTCGGTGATTTTTCTGAAGAAACGAAACTGAGTTAAAAACTCACTGGCAACAATTCTTATCAGAGTGTAAACCGGTATTGCTACCACCATACCTGCAATTCCGGCAAGTGTACCGGCCATTAAAATCACTAAAAAGATTTCTAATGGGTGTGCTTTAACAGTATTTGAAAAAATATAAGGCTGAAATAATGCTGCGTCAATAATATTTATAGTTAACAGTGCCACAACAATTTTAGTCATGGTTGACTGAATTAACTCAAACTGGCCCGCTTCAATTGAACCGCTAACTCCTAAAAACAAAGCCAGCGATAAGGTTATAACTGGTCCCACATAAGGAATAACATTGAATAAACCGGCTATAAAACCAATTATTAAGGCGTTTTTTACACCCAAAAGCCACATGGCTGTACCTGCCAGTGTTCCAACAATTATCATATCAATAATTAAACCGGTAAAATATTTACTGAGCATTTTTTTAGAAGTGCGTAAAATATCTTTAACTTCTTTTTCATACCGTTGTGGTGTTAACAGTAAAAAAGTACGGCTAACGGCATGTTCGTCTTTTAACAGAAAAAATGTAATGAATAAAACACAAAACACACCCCCTAAAATACTGGTTAAATAACCTATCGTGTTATTAAGTATAACCGAAAGGGTATCTATGTTAAATACCGTGTTTAACTGACTGTTAATTGCTGAATTTATTGTGTTGCGGTCACCGATTTTATTTAAAGCATTTTGAACGGAAGGAAATTGTTTTAGAATTTCATCTGTTACATCGTAAAAATTTAGGGTCGATAAAAATTCAACTTGTTCAATAAGCGGTGGCAAAATAGTTGCGAAAAAAGCCGCAAAAACACTAAAGAAAACCAATAAAGTAATTATAGATGCTAATGCATCAGGAACTTTATACCCTTTAATCTTAACTCGTTCAATTAACTGGGTAAGTGGTGAACCAATTAAAAATAAAACCAATGAAATGATCAGGTAAATCAAAACTTTAAAAAAAAGCCAGCAAGCTGATGCCACTAAAACTATAGCTAAGGCAGTTAATATGACTTTTTTTGAATTCATTAGTGTATAACAAATGTACTAAAAGTTTAACTTTATAGCATATTAATAATATTGAAAAATACCGAATACATATTTAAACTCACAAGCTTCTTAGTTTTGAGTCTGTTATTTTTCAGATGCGCAGCTCCCAAAGATGCTTATTCAAACAAAGAGAATTTATACAAAAAAAACAATCAGGAATTAAACGCCAAATTTATCGCGTATCATATCGGCGATTCAGTAACCCAGATTTATTTTCTTTTACCTAATGAAAATCTGGTTTATAAAAAACCTGACACAACTTCCAGCTTTTATGCTGCCTGTAAAATAAAGTATTTCATGTATAAAGGAACTTCTGCCAAACAAATGGTAGACAGCGGAAGCGTTTTGATTTTTGACAAACAAGGTACAAACGTTTATTCGAGAGATATTTCAGGAAGCATGTTTAGTAAATTAAAATCCGGCTCTAACTATATATGCGATGTGTTTGTTTACGATTTAAATAAAAAATCAAAAAGCGCTTATGTAATCAACATTGATAAGAACAACAGTTATTCCAGGCAGAACTTTTTAATGCTCGATTCCGATAAAAAAGTACTTTACTCTTATTACATCAAAAGCGGGGATTCCGTTTACATTCAATCCCATCTCAACACTGTAGAAACATTTGTTGCGGATTATTTTTACCGCGAATTTCCACTCGCTCCACCTCCATTTTCCGCTATTGAACGAAGCCCGTTTAACTATAAACCTGATTCGTTTTTTACAGTTTTAAAAAAATCGGGATATCTGGGAATTAAAATGCCCGAGAAAGGATTTTTACACTTTATTGCAGAACCTCAATCTAAAACAGGATTAACTTTATTTTCGGTTGAGTCATCTTTTCCCGGCTTAAAAAACGCAAATGAGATGATCCGAAGCACACGCTTCATAATGTCGAAGAAAGAATATGATCAATGCATAAATGCGTCTCATAAAAAGGAGGCGATTGACGATTTCTGGCTGGATATCGCAGGCAGTAACGAACGCGCCAAAGAATTAATCAAAAAATATTATGGTCGTGTTTCAGAGGCCAACAAGCTTTTCTCGTCTCATCAATACGGTTGGCAAACCGACAGGGGAATGATTTTTATTATTTTCGGTCCGCCCACTCACATGTACAAAAACCCCGATGGAGAAACATGGGTTTATGGAAATGAAGCCCAGCCTAATGTGGTTCGATTTAATTTCAAAAAAGTAATCAATCCCTTTAGCGACAATGATTACATTTTAGAACGAACCGAATACTACAAAGAAGCCTGGTATAACGCCGTTGATAATTGGCGCCAGGGACATATTTACCTCGATAATTAAATTAGCATTTTTTAAGTTTTTTATCAATTTGTGGTTTGATATTTGTTATTAAAACTATAACTTTAACATTCAAAATACTTCTTCTATGAAAAACCTATTCACCGCTGTACTTGCTTTAGCCACAATTGGTTTAACTGCACAACCTGCCAAAAAAGGCAAAGAAATGCGAATTGCACCATCTTTTTCGCCGGGTTATTATTTGAGCCTCAAAGGCGATACTGTTAAAGGCGAAGTACAAAGCAATATGGATAAAGAATCGGATTATGCCAATTCATTTTTCTTCAAAACAAAAGGCGGTACAAAAGGCATGGAAATTAACTCCAAAAAAGCCAAAGGATATGGCTTTGACGATAAACATTATACCACTTTAAAAATGGACGATAAAGATGTTTACATTAAATTTCTGGAGAAAGGCCGTTTAAACTTATTTGAATACGATTACGATACTTCAGAAGGTGTAAAAGCCGTTTATTTAATCGTTGACAGCCGTGCCGGTGAAGATGATAAATTAGGAACAAACATCTTAACTCAGCTTGACGAAAAAAGCTTTAAAAAACAATTGAAACCATTCTTTAAAGATCAGCCAATGTTGTTGGAACCAATTGATAAATGGTTTTTAAAGATTGAAGAAATCCGTAAAGCTGTATCTGAATTTAACAACATGTATCAATAAGCGAAGCTGATAAAGCCGCTTATTTGTTTTTCAATAACTTTTTTTGTTTCCTCATTGGAAGGGTCACTTTCCGCAAATATCTTATCAATTTGCGAAATAGGAAGTTTATTGTGAAAAACATGCATTTTCAGGTAATTCAATACTCCGGTTAAATGCTCCATACCTCTTAAATTACCGGCTCTTCCTCCTGCAACACCCGTAATACAGGCGAATTTATTTTCCCAATATGAAGGATGAACTGCATCCAGAAATAATTTCATTATTCCGGGATAACTGCCGTTATACTCTGGTACAACAAATAAAAACGCATTGGTATCGGCTATGTATTTGGAAATTAAAGATTCCAGTTTTAGGTTGCCTTTCTGAAAATAATCGGATAAGGTTACTACATTCTCTAATTCCTTAAGCGAAAGTATCTTAACCTCAATGCCTTTTTGAGTCAGAATATCTGCATAGTAACGACTAACTTTTTCAGTATAACTATTTTCGCGATTTGTACCGCTAATTATGGTGATTTTCTTCATCAGTTTTTATTAACATCAAGTCTAAAAACTAGGTCTTATTGTTAAAAAATAAGCCCTGCTTCGCTCCCTTATTAGTTTAACTTTACACAAATATCAGATTTTTATTTCATTTATGAATATTACGTACTACGGGCACTCTTGTTTTGGCGTCGAAATTAACGGTAAACATCTTCTTTTTGACCCCTTTATCAGTCCTAACGAATTGGCGAAAAACATAAATGTAAACACGGTGAAAGCCGATTACATTCTCATCAGTCATGGTCACGAGGATCATATTGCTGATGCTGTTTCAATTGCCAAACGCACAGGTGCCAAAGTAATATGCACTTTTGAAATCTATGTTTGGTTAAACAAGCAAGGTGTAGAAAATGTTCACCCGATGAATATTGGCGGAAAAGTGAAGCTGGATTTCGGTAACGTAAAATGCGTAAATGCGGTTCACAGCAGCAGCTTACCGGATGGTTCTTATGGCGGAAACCCAATGGGATTTGTAGTTGAAAGTAACGAAGGAAACTTTTATTACGCCGGAGACACTGCCCTTTCGTACGATATGAAGCTTATTGGCGACTACCGCACCATCAAATTCGCTTTATTACCAATTGGTGATAATTTCACCATGGGAGTAGATAACGCCATAATCGCCTGTGATTTCATTAAGTGCACCGACATCATAGGCATGCACTACGACACTTTTGGGTACATCAAAATTGACCATGAAGAAGCGCAAAACAAATTCAGCCGTAGTGGTAAGAAATTAACCTTAATGAATATTGGAGAAACATTAACTAAATAAATTCAAGGTTCAAGATTTAAACTCAACCATTGAACCGAAATAACAAAAAATAATTAAGTAAAATACGCTTTGAATCTTGAATCTTAAATTTTGAATTAAACTTATGGGAAAAATAATAGCAATAGCAAATCAGAAAGGCGGAGTTGGAAAAACCACAACAGCCATCAATTTGGCAGCAAGCTTAGCTGTATTGGAATATAAAACCTTATTGGTAGATGCCGATCCGCAATCAAATGCAACATCAGGTGTAGGTATCGATCCTAAAGTGGTTAAAGCGGGGTTGTACGAGTGTGTTATCGATAGCATGCATCCAAAAGATGTAATTATGAAAACCGATACCCCTAATCTGTTTTTGCTGCCTACGAACGCTGATTTGGTTGGTGTTGAATTAGAATTAGTGAACTTGCCAAACCGCGAGTACATGATGAAAAAAGCGTTAGAAAAAATTAAAGACAAATACGATTTCATCATTATCGATTGCTGTCCGTCTCTCGGACTAACGGTTATCAACTCGCTATCAGCTGCCGACAGCGTTATCATTCCGGTACAATGCGAATACTTTGCATTAGAGGGTATGGGCAAATTATTACAAACCATCAAGATTGTACAAACCCATTTAAATCCTGAATTGGATATTGAGGGCGTTTTACTAACCATGTACGATGGACGCTTACGCTTAGCTAACCAGGTGGTTGAAGAAGTTAAAACACACTTCCAGAATATGGTGTTTAACACCTTAATTCAACGTAATACCAAATTAGCCGAAGCACCTAGTTTCGGAAAAACCATTATTATGCACGATGCTATTGGTAAAGGATCTGTAAGCTATTTAAATCTTGCCCGCGAAATTTTACAACGTAACGGGTTAACTAAAATCAGCGATGAAGACCGCACTATTGGTTTAGAATCACACAACCTATCTGAAACAGAACTAAGCGAAGATATTTAAATAGAGTTTAGAAACTATCAACATGAGCAACAATAAAAAACCGGCATTAGGAAGAGGATTAAGTGCTTTACTGGAAAATGCCAAAACCGATATTACCACCAAGCAAGTTGGAGAGAATGCCCCTATTGTAGGATCAGTATCGATGATTAAAATCAAAAACATTGAGACTAACCCTTTTCAACCTCGAACCAATTTTGAAGAACTAGCATTACAGGAACTTTCTGATTCCATCAAGCAACATGGTATTATTCAGCCTTTAACCTTACGTAAGCTAGGTTACGACCGTTACCAGTTAATCTCTGGTGAACGTCGTTTCCGTGCTTCACAAATGGCAGGTTTAACCGAAGTACCGGCTTACATCCGCGTTGCCGATGACCAGGCTATGCTAGAAATGGCTTTGGTTGAGAACATTCAGCGTGAAGACTTAGATCCGATTGAGGTAGCTCTTTCTTACAAACGTTTAATTGACGAATGTAATTTAACACAGGAAGCATTAAGTGAGAAAGTAGGCAAGCAACGCTCAACGGTAACTAACTTCTTACGATTATTAAAACTCCCAGCTCCAATTCAAAAATCCTTGCGTGACCGCGAAATCACCATGGGGCATGCAAAAGCATTAATCAACATCGATAACGAAGACCGTCAGTTAGCTATTTTCGCTTTAGCATTAGAGCAAGAGCTATCGGTTCGTCAGATTGAAGACATTGCCCGCGGCGAAAAAATAAAATTTACGCCTAAAGTATCGCGCGTTGAAAAACCATTAAGCTTGGAGGACAAAGACATTCAGAAAAAACTTCAGAAAATCTTTAATAAATCGTTTACTTACAAGCGCAATAGCAAGGGTGGCGGAAGTTTAACGTTATCCTTCAACAACGACACAGAACTGGAACATATTTTATCATTTTTTGGAATTGAGTGATTTAAATCACCAATCAACAATTCAATGATGTATTAATTTTGCATTCAATTTTATAATCAACATTCATAATTTTTCATTAAACATGCCTAAAGGAATTTATAAAGTGCCTACTCCGGTTAACGAACCGGTAAAGCAATACGCTTCAGGAAGTCCGGAAAGAAAAGAATTGCAAGCCATGTTAAAAACCATGCGCAGCAAGCAAATCGAAATTCCTATGTACATTGGTAGCAAAGAAGTAAAAAGCAACTCTAAAGTTCGCATTGCGCCTCCGCACGATCACAAACACACCTTAGGTTATTTTTACAAGAGTGATAAAAAACACGTAGAGCAAGCCATTTCTGCAGCACTAGTAGCAAAAGAAAAATGGGCTAATTTAAGCTGGGAGCAACGCGCTTCTATCTTCTTAAAAGCTGCTGAATTAATTGCAGGTCCGTACCGAGCTAAACTAAACGCGGCAACCATGTTAGGACAAAGTAAAAACGCTTTTCAGGCTGAGATTGACAGCGCATGCGAGATCATCGATTTCCTTCGCTTCAATGTAAGCTACATGACCGAAATTTATGCTGAACAACCCATTTCTTCACCCGGTGTTTGGAACCGATTAGAATGGCGTCCTTTAGAAGGATTTATTTACGCGTTAACCCCATTTAACTTCACGGCTATTGCAGGAAATCTTCCTACTAGCTGCGCGATGATGGGCAACGTTGTAGTATGGAAACCAAGCAACACTCAAGTGTACAGCGCTAACGTGTTGATGGAAGTATTCAAAAAAGCAGGAGTTCCGGATGGAGTAATTAATTTAATTTACCCAAGCGGCCCGGATGCTGCTGAAGTCATATTCAATCACAAAGACTTTGCAGGTATCCACTTTACAGGTAGTACAGAAGTATTCCAGAATATCTGGCAAACCATTGGTAACAACATTCACAAATACCGTTCTTATCCTCGTATAGTTGGAGAAACTGGCGGTAAAGATTTCATCATGGCTCACAAATCAGCCGATGCTAAAGAAGTAGCAGTGGCTTTAAGTCGTGGAGCATTCGAATTTCAGGGACAAAAATGTTCTGCAGCTTCACGCGCTTATATTCCGTCAAACTTATGGGAAGATGTAAAGAAATACATGGTAGCCGATTTAAAATCCATGAAGATGGGACCAACCGAAGATTTCACCAACTTCGTTAACGCGGTTATCGACGAGAAAAGTTTCAATAAATTATCGAAATATATTTCTGAAGCTAAAAAAGATAAAAACGTAGAAGTAGTATTTGGAGGCAAATGCGATAAGAGCAAAGGTTACTTCATTCAGCCAACGGTTTTAAAAGCAAAAAATCCTAAATACGTTACCATGTGCGAAGAATTATTTGGACCGGTATTAACCATTTACGTATATAACGAAAACAAATTCAAAGAAACATTAGAATTAGTTGATTCCACTTCTATTTACGCATTAACCGGATCGATTATCGCTAACGACCGTTATGCAATTGAATTAGCCACAAAAACTTTGCAAAACAGTGCGGGTAATTTCTACATTAACGATAAATGTACAGGTGCAGTAGTTGGTCAGCAACCATTTGGTGGTGCACGCGGTAGTGGAACCAACGATAAAGCCGGAGCAAAAATCAACTTGTTACGTTGGGTAAGTCCGCGTACCATTAAAGAAACATTTGTACCGCCAACCGATTACAGATATCCGTTTTTACAAGTCGATTAATTTTAAAAACCTCTCCCGTGCGAGAGGTTTTTATTTTTTGTACCTTTAATATAAAATGCAAAGCATTGAAACCACTTTCCAAATCGGCCACTTACCTCCTCTTTGCGCTGATGTTTGTCTGCACAACCTGCTTTGCTCAATCCGTTTCGGCATTCAAACAAAAAAACAAATGGGGATTTAAAAAAGGAGAAAGTGTATTCATAGAACCTCAATACGATACCAACTTTGGATTTGATCAAACCAATTCGGTTGCTTTAGTAGGAAATATTAATCCCAATAAAAAAAGCATCAATCCGTTAACAAAAGAAATTAAAGTTGAATACCAGTACTTCTTTATAAACGCTAATAATCAAAAAATATATATTAAGCGTAGTGAAAAAGATTCCGTTCTGGATATTTCTATCAGCAAGCAAACTCCTTCCCTTTATTTAAACGATAACAAAGCCTTTATAGCTTTGATAAACGAAAAAAAATATTTGATAAGTAAAAAAGGATATAACTTATCGCTTACAGCCTACGATCAGATTTCTTTCACTAAATTCCCAACTTATTATAAAGTGGAAACAAAAGATATCAAAAGCGGACATACACACATTGGAATACTGGATGATAAAGGAAATTATTTAATTCAGCAGGTTTATTCGGGCATTCAATTTAACGCTATTGATTCTCTGTTTATTTGTTGTACCTCGGGTGTGAAATACAACGGCAGTGATGATGTTTATAATTTCAAAGGAAACAAAGTACACAGTTCGGCCCGGCATATTCAATACTGCGGTAAATCGTATGCAGTTTACCGATTATTTGAATCGGAAAACTCCTACGTGATTTTCGATATTAAGAATAATAAAGAGTGCTCGTTAAAAGCCGAATGGGTTTACTATTTAAAAAACGACAAGCTAGTTTTATTGGACGGAGACTGGTACTTTTACGATATGAAAACCGACAAACGTTTTCCGATTGACAAAAAAATAATTAAATATTATCACTTAGATGGGTACAATTAAAATAGCGATTAACGGATTTGGCCGCATCGGCCGTTGTTTTTTTCGCATTGCGCATAAATTGCCGGAATTTGAAATTTTGGCAATTAACGATTTAACCGACACCAAAACATTAGCTCATTTATTAAAATACGACAGTGTTCACCGTGCATTTAATGGAGAAGTAAGTTACGACGAACACCATTTAATAGTGGATGGCAAGAAGATACGAATAGAAGCGCAAAAAGATCCATCACAGTTACCATGGAAAGAATTAAACGTGGATTATGTGGTAGAATGTACGGGCCATTTTCTGGATAAAAAAAGTGCCGGTTTGCATTTGGCAGCGGGCGCTAAACGCGTTATTTTATCGGCACCGGCTAAAGACGAAGATATCCGCACCGTAGTAATGGGTGTAAATGATAACTTACTTCAAACCTCCGACACTGTTATATCGAATGCCTCTTGCACCACCAATTGTGCAGCCCCGATGTTAAAAGTATTAGAGCAATTTACCATTGAAGAAGCTTACATCAGTACTGTGCATTCGTATACGGGCGATCAGCGTATTCACGACGCACCGCATAAAGATTTAAGAAGAGCCAGAGCCGCGGCAATGAGCATCATCCCGACTTCTACCGGAGCAGCCAAAGCCATCACCAAAATATTTCCGCACTTAGAAGGTAAAATTGGTGGTTGCGGAATGCGCGTACCCGTACCTGATGGATCATTGACGGATATTACCTGTGTATTAACCAAAATACCAACCGTAAAAGAAATAAACGAGGCTTATAAAACAGCTTCAGAAACCTATTTAAAAGGCATTTTACAATACACCGAAGATCCACTAGTAAGTGTTGATATTATTGGCTCCCCATATAGTGTCGTTTTTGATGCTGATTTTACAAGTATAGTGGGGAATTTGGTAAAAATAATTGGATGGTACGATAATGAGTGGGGCTATAGTAATAGACTAGTTGATTTGATCAAGAAATTGAATACGTTAAAATAACAGCCATTGCCGGACGCTAAAAATGTATAAGCTATATAAGGCACCTTTAAGCTAGTTAACTACAACTCAAGACCCGCTAAATATTTGATAAAATCATACTAATAAAAACAGATAGACATGAACAGAATACTTGTATTAATAACTCTTTCAGATAGCGGAATAGAAACCATTAAAAGCACTCCTGAGTTACCTAAAAAGGAAATGGAATTTGTAAATGAATGGAAACAAAATTCAATTTTAGAAAGCTTTTTCATTTCGGTTTCAAAAAAAGATGCCGTGCTCATCTTTCAAAATGTAGATGAGGCAAAAACCAAAGAGCTTATCGAATCATTACCATACTTTCCTTACATGTCAAAAATTGAGTATCACAATTTGAACAAGCAATTTTAACATTAGACTGAATTGAAAATTAATAAAGCTAGTTTGGCCACTGCACTTTACAGCAATCCAATAACAGCAATTTTCCAAAGCAAATATTATTAAATTAAACATGCACCACAACCCTGATAACTGGAAATGGGGATTTATTTACTTTAATCCTGAAGACCCACGCTTGTTTGTACCTAAACGTAATCCGGCATTGGGCTTTACCTTTAATTTCGCACACCGTTATTTAGGTCTGTTTTTACTTTCGGTAATGGGAGTGGTTTTACTTTTTAAATTTATTTTAAAATAGAAGGTTAAACCTTGTTTGTCCAACAATTTTCTTGACATTTTTTGGCAACTCTATTCGGGTTAAAAATTTTATCTTAGTAAAAGCATATTACATGAAAAATGTTATAATACTACTTCTTTGTCTGTTTGCTTTTAGCGCGAATAAAACAAGAGCACAAAACAATAAAAATAAATTAATTCAACAATTGTTTTTATTTAATGAATGCGTAAAAACCGATGCCTGCAAATTCATCAACGAAAACGAAGAGAGTAAGTCGGGGGCCGTTTATTTCACTAACAAAGGAAATGTTATTTATCACACCATTGATTTTAAAGGCGACACAGTTCGTTATTACTACGGAACGTATTCCAAAAGTGATGCGTCTATCACCATCGTTTTAAAAAACGAATTTTATTATAAAGGGAAATGGGATGCGCGTTGGGATGCAAAAGAACCCGATTACAAAAAAGGAAGATCACGACAAATTAAGCCACGTACCATTACCATTCAAGCTTCTTGCGAGCCGAAAAACTATCTTAAACCCTACTCTGCTTCCGAGAAAAAACAAGCTGCCGTACATTACGGTCAGGAACCTTTTGGCCTGGTGTATTTCCCTTATGAAGAAACATCTAACATGAAGTTTTACACCTGGTTTTTTAAACAAGTTCCGGTGCTGGCTAATTTGTAACTATTAGCGTGGTATTACCAGAATGTGACGTAAATCCACTTCATCACCCCTTCTGGCAATTAACTGAATAAAATGATAACCGTATTGTGTTTCGAACACTTCAGAAATATCGCCAGGTTTTAAACTAAAAGCAACATCATCAAATTCTTTCACCATCATGCCCTTAACTATATTTTTGTATATACCGCCATTCTTATTAGAGCCGGGATCTTCACTGTATAAAGCAGCAATAGATCCAAAATTTTCTCCCTTCACTACTCTTCTTCTGTAACCCTCTATATCTTCCTTAGCGCGTTTTTTCTGATTATCGGTACCAGGTGCCTGAGCCAAAGCATTAAAAGATACCGAACAAATAACCATCACTGATAAAAAAACAAGCTTTATGCTGCTACTCATAATATAAGTAAATTAACGTTTAGAATTAAAAAACTGCTTCACTATCTCCGAACACTCCTGCTCCATAACCCCACCCTGAACCTGTGTTTTAGGGTGTAGCATGGCTTCAGAAAATTTATGATACCCTCGTTTAGGATCTGAGGCCCCATATACAATTCTTGTAATTTGCGCCCAGTTGAGAGCCCCCGCACACATCGGACAAGGCTCTAAGGTTACATATAAGGTACAATCGTGAAGGTATTTCCCTCCTAAAGCGTTGGTGGCGGCGGTAATAGCCTGCATTTCGGCGTGAGCCGTCACGTCGTTTAAACGTTCCGTTAAATTGTGAGCCCTGGCTATTACCCGGTTATTGGCTACAACCACAGCGCCCACGGGCACTTCATCAGCCTCGTACGCCTTTTTCGCCTCTTTTAAGGCCTCGTTCATGAAATAATTATCGTCAAACATAATTTGCGCTTAAAGGTAAAATATTATATTTGTTCAGTTAAAAAAATAAATCCTAAATATGAAAAAATTAAGTTTTGTATTACCCTTAGCCTTAGGAACTCTTTTAATGGCTTGTGGCGGTGGCCACGAAGCTGAAGAAGCTGCTCAAAACGCAGATACTGCTGCCGTTGCGCCTGTTGATACTACGCCTGTAACTGTGAACGAAGAAACTAAATTTAAATTCGATTTCGCTATCGCTAATATTCCTTCTCCGGTTGGAATGGTAAACGATATCTCGGGTTGGGGTGTAAATTATAACAATGCACTATATAACGATCCTAAAAAATCATCTACCTATTCAAATGAATTTGTAAAAGCGGTTACCTTAGGTATTTACAATATTGATATGGCATATGCCATGGTAAACAATAAGGGTGAAGATGTTTTAAAGTTAATGAAAACCGTTATGCAACAATCAGACGCTTTAGGATTAAAAGGCGCTGTTGATCAAATGATAGGTAAACGTGCAGAATCAAACATCAGCAACAAAGATTCATTAATTAAAATTTTGGATGAAATATTTGTAAAAAGCGACAACTACTTACGTACTAACGAACGTGTTTACACTGCTTCATCTGTATTTACAGGAACCTGGATCGAAGGTTTATATTTAGCTTGTAAAATAGGTGCAACTGTAACTGATGCTGCTGCTAAAGCCAATGTTTATAAAACGGTTTGGGATCAGCGCTTCTACTTAAACAACTTAATCACCTTAATGGAAGATTATAAAGACAAAAAAGAAGCAGTTGATTTAAATAACTCTTTAAAAGAAATCCATAAAGAAATCAACGATATTAAAGATCCTAAAGATATGGATGATGCAAAATTCAAATCGATCAGCGGTAAGATTGTTACATTACGCGATAAGATCACAAAATAATTTTTCATATTCTCAAACAAAAAAGCCCAACTTAAGTTGGGCTT
>JBBAKL010000085.1:0-14202 GCA_040403535.1 Bacteroidia bacterium | reverse complement strand
GTATACCTACAATTAATATTTTTACCAGTAAGATTCAGGATGACATCAGCACCTTCTAATTCCTCTGTCCAATTACCTATCGTTTTTCCGTCCCAGGTAATTCGTCGCACTTTACCTTTCATTTTAGCCTGACTACGACTTAAAATGACAATTTCATCGAATTGATTTTGGAAGTACTTGCTTAAAACATTACCCAAAAAACCCGTTCCTCCTGCCAGAATCAATTTACTCATGTTTAATTACAGATTTATTCTATAATAGTACAACAAACAAGTGATTAAAAGGTTTCTGTAACAGAACAGAATTATCAAAAACCCTGAAATTTGCTTATCTTTGCCGCATGAATTTTGAGGGCAAAACGGTAGCTTTTCATACACTGGGATGTAAACTGAATTTTTCAGAAACATCTACTATTGCCCGATTAATGGTAGAAAAAGGTTTTAACAAAGTTGATTTTTCAAAACCGGCAGATGTGTATGTCATCAACACCTGTTCTGTAACCGAAAATGCCGATAAAGAATGTAAACAAATTGTGAAATCGGCATTGAGTCAAAATCCAGAGGCATTTGTTGCTATTGTTGGTTGTTACGCTCAATTAAAACCGGAAGAAATCGCTCAAATTACCGGTGTTGATGTGGTATTAGGTGCTACAGAAAAATTCAAACTGTTAAACTACATTAACCTAAGCACTAAAAACAATACAACTCAAATTCAGAGTTGCGAAATTAACGACGCCGATTTTTTTGTTGATGCTTATTCTGTTGGTGACCGTACCCGCTCTTTCTTAAAAGTTCAGGATGGCTGCGATTACAGCTGTACGTTTTGTACCATACCTTTGGCAAGAGGAAAAAGCCGCAGTGATACTATTGAAAATGTTGTGGCCAATGCCAAAAAAATAGCAGCGAGTGGTGTTAAAGAAATTGTTTTAACAGGCGTAAATATTGGTGATTTTGGTTACGGACGAGATATTGACGGAGATACTAAAAAAAGAAAAGAATATACATTTCTGGATTTAATAAAAGCTTTAGATGAGGTTGATGGCGTTGAGCGTTACAGAATTTCCTCCATTGAACCCAACCTCTTAAAAGATGAGATCATAGAATTTGTAGCTCAATCTAAACGCTTTATGCCACATTTTCATATACCGTTACAAAGCGGTAATAATGAACTGTTAAAGAGCATGAAACGAAGATACCTCCGCGAACTTTACGCCGATCGTGTTGCAAAAATAAAGAGTTTAATGCCGTATTGTTGCATTGGTGTAGATGTTATTGTTGGTTTCCCCGGCGAAACGGATGAACAGTTTTTGGATACTTATAATTTCATTAACGGATTAGATGTTTCCTATTTGCATGTCTTTACTTATAGCGAACGCGATAATACAGAAGCCATTGAAATGGCCAATCCGGTTCCGATGGCTGAAAGAAAGCGTCGCAATAAGATGTTACGTATTTTATCAGCTAAAAAATTACGTGCTTTTTACGAATCAAACATCGGCAAAACATCAACCGTAATTTTCGAAAACGAAAGCAAGAGTGATTTCATGTTTGGCTTCACTGAAAATTACGTAAAAGTAAAACACCCGTACGATGTCGAGTTGGTAAATAAGCCTATAAAAGTAACACTTGAAGAATTTGACGAGGAAGGAAACGTAATTTGTAAAATTAATGATCAGATTACGGCTTAAAATCAAACAAGAAATTTCTCACTAAAAACCGATTTTCCTTATCCGTAATACAAACCGTATTCGTTCCAGCAGATAATTCTGAAAAGTTAAAGGTGTTATTTTCAAGTTCACTTTCAACTAAAAACCCATGATGATTAAAAAGTTTAAAGGAATGTATTTCAGAATCATAAAGAACCTTTAATGTGCGTTGTTCGTTATCAATATGTAGGTTCATAGTTCAGGTTGTTTTTTGCTAATATTATCATCAACAGAATCTTTTATATTTAACAAAACAGTTGGGATAAAACAGACTACAGTATAATGTAGGCGTGAGTCACCAATAAAATAACCATCAATATGCGGATCGTTGTTTTGAGTTCATAAGTGGTCTTTTTCTTAATGCGGATTTACAAGATGGTATTTATAACCTGTTTGTGTTAGGTCAATAATCGGTTTATTTTTAAATATCCCAAACACCGCACTTCCACTGCCACTCATACAAGCATAAATAGCACCGGCTTCATATAAGCTATTTTTCAATTTTTCAACCTCAGAATATTTTGAGAATATGCTTATTTCAAAATCGTTAACCAGCAAATTTTTCCAGTTTTCGATGGGTTCGTTTTCGACAATATCCTTTACCGACCTAATAGGCTTTGCCGGTTTTATGCCTGCATACGCTTCTTTTGTATTGCTGTTAATTCCGGGATGAACGACTATTAAGTGATAAGCAGACAAATCTACTTTTACCGGACTAAATTCATCACCTTTATCTACAGCATAAACAGGTGTATTTTCAATAAAAAAAGCGCAATCAGCCCCCAGTGTTTTTGCTATTTCAGAAAGCTGAGGATTTGACAAGCCTAAGTTAAACTTTTGATTAGCCAGTTTCAGAAAAAAAGCGGCATCCGAACTTCCGCCTCCTAATCCTGCTCCCATTGGTAACACTTTGTGCAAATTGACTTTTATCGGAGGTGTTTGTTTTATGGAAGAAAGAGCTTTCCAGGCTTTAAAAATGATGTTATCTTCAATTGGTCCGGCTACAGATAAGCCTGTTAGCGTTATATCAAAAGGCTTCTCATTACCCTCAAGAATTTCAAGCGCATCACACCAGTTAACAGGATAAAAAACAGTCTCAATATTATGATAGCCATCCGGTCGTTTTTCAGTAACATTTAGTCCAAGATTAATCTTACAATTTGGGAAAACTATCATTTTTTGGCTTTTTTTGGCTTATTGAAATATTTTTTACTAAATTGCATGAAATTTAATATAAAAAACACAACCATGAAAAATAAAAAATCTACTATTGGTTTAATGTTATTATTAGCAGGCTCTTTAGTTTTAACAAACTGTACAAAAGACAAAACTAACGAGGCTCCTACAATGGATACTGAAGTAAGTACCAGTTCTGAAGCAATTACTGCTCAGATGATTCTAAATGATATTCATGAAATCGCTGGTCAGGTTTGCGAAACAAACGCATTCTTATTAGGTTACCACGATGGTACACCATTAAGCACTGTAATGGGAACAACAACCATCAACAGTAGCAATGCAGTGGTTTTTGCTGATTTAGTTAACGAGTTCTTCACTGTAACATTTAACAATACTGTTGGTAGAGATGGACACGTTCGTAATGGTGTGTTAAAGTTTGATTATTCTCCAACTACAACTGCTGCTGTTGACCATTACCGTCAGGCAGATTTCAAATGTGATGTAACTGCAACTAATTATTCAGTGGATGAATACACCGTTAATATCACTAGCATGAGAATAACCAACACAACCCGTTTAGGTTTCCCTAATACCGGAACAATTACCCCTGCTAATTACAACTTAACTTGGACTCAATCAAGTAACGTTTCAATTACAAAATTAGTTGGTACAGCTACTCAAACTACTTCATTCAACGGAACATTCACAAAAACGTTGTTAAACACAAATAATACTGCTATTCCTATGCCAACTGGCAATATTACTTATACAGTATTCCCTGCTCCTTATACAACTGCTTTATATTTGAACAAACAATATTGTCAATATACAGGAAGTGGCGCTGGTACATTAGCAAATGGCGCTTCTTATTCATTAGAAATCACTAGTCCTTTAACTCGTAATTTTGTAAGCTCTCCGGAGCCATTTATCAGCTCAGGCGGGAAAATTTTATCTCCTGAAAGACATCCATTCTTAACAGGTACTGTATCATTTAAGCCTGCAGGTAAATCAGAAAGAACCATTAATTTTGGTCCATCAGGTGATATTGTTGACTACAACGCAAAAGTTACTATTGATGGTGTAACTTACCACGTTGATATGAAACACTAAAAGTTTAGATTATTCAATAAAAAAACCGCCAATTGGCGGTTTTTTTTATTTTAGTCCATTAAGCAATTAATCAAAATATTCTTTCATCCGATCGAAAAAGCTTTTTTCCTTCTTGTTAGGATTAGGTTTAAAATTCTTCGAATCCTTTAATTGCTCCATCATTTTCTTTTCTTCTGCTGATAAGACAGAAGGTATATGAATATTAACATCCACCAGTAAATCGCCTTTACCATAACCGTTAATATCAGGTACGCCCTTGCCTTTTAATCGCAGTATTTTACCGCTTTGTGTACCCGGATCGATTTTTATTTTAACCTTACCATCAATGGTCGGAATTTCTACCTGAGTTCCTAAAGCAGCTTCGGGGAAACTAATGAAGGCGTGATAAATTAAATTGTTGCCATCACGCTTTAATTCCGGATGTTCTTCCTCCTCAATTACGATTAAGAGATCGCCATTAATTCCTCCCCTATGTGCAGCATTACCTTTGCCATTCATTGAAAGCTGCATACCTTCAGCAACACCCGCAGGAATATTAACAGAAATTACTTCTTCTCCTCTAACAACACCATCACCATGACAGGTTCCGCATTTATCTTTAATGACTTTACCTTCACCATGACACGAACTGCAGGTGGTTTGTGTTTTCATTGCGCCCAAAATCGTTTGTTGAACGCGGGTTTGAACACCGGTTCCGTTACAGATTTTACAGCTATCGTAATTGCCATTTTTGGCACCTGATCCTTTACACGTGTGACATACTACCTGTTTATTTACCTTTAATTTTTTCTCAACACCATGGGCAACTTCATTCAGATTCAGCTTCACCTTTACTCTAAGATTAGAGCCACGGTTTACTCGTCTTCCTCCTCCATTGCCGCCGCCGCCGCCAAATCCAAAAGCCCCTCCAAAAATATCTCCAAACTGACTGAAAATATCATCCATGTTCATTCCACCACCATAACCGCCTCCACCAGCAGCCCCACTCATTCCGGCATGACCAAATTGATCGTATCTCTGCCGTTTCTCAGGGTTGCTTAAAACTTCATAAGCTTCGGCTGCTTCTTTAAACTTTTCTTCCGCTGCTTTATCATCCGGATTTTTATCAGGGTGATACTTTATAGCCAGCTTCCGGTATGCTTTTTTAATTTCATCCTCACTGGCAGTTTTGGTTACTCCTAATATTTCGTAAAAATCTCTTTTTGACATGATGTTCTATATTAATTACCAATAACCACTTTCGCAAAACGTATTACCTTATCGCCAAGTTTATAGCCCCTCTCAACTTCATCTAAAACCTTTCCTTTCTGACTTGAATCAGGTGCCGGTATGCTTGTTATGGCCTCCATTGTATCTTCATTAAAATCAAGACCAACACTTTCCAAAACAATTAAACCTTTTTGTTGGGTATTGTGCTTTATTTTATTGTAAATTAAAACGATACCTTCCTTTATCGCCGCTACATCTTCTATACTTTCATTCGCTTTAATAGCTCTTTCTAGGTCATCAATTACCGGTAAAATGGCCTTAAACACATCTTCACCGGCTGTTTTTATTAAATCGGACTTTTCTTTGATGGTACGTTTACGGTAATTATCAAATTCGGAATACAAACGAAGGTATTTATCGTTTAATTCTGCTACTTGTTGCTTCAGCACATCAACCTCTGAACCTGACTTATTTTCATCATTTCCGGCAGTTGTGTCAGTTGATTCAGTGTTGTTTACATTCATTTCTGTTTCTTTATTGTTTTCTTGTTCGTTCATAGCCCGTTATAAATAAAAATTTAAGCTTGTACTTAAATATAAGCAATAATTTTGCCAATGTAAATTAAAGGAAATTATGTCAGTCTTTAATGAATTTGAACTCCGTACGACTATTGTACTCATGTTCCTTATCTGAACATTCTATTCCATTACCGCAGCGGTTTATTATTTGACTTTCACCCATTCCAATGGAGGTAATGTTATTTTTATCGATTCCTTTTTGAACCAGATAAGCCATTACCTCAAATGCCCTTTTTGGGGATAAAACCAAATTCGATGCATCATCGCCCTGTGAATCGGTGTGAGAAATTACTTCTAGTTTAACCATTGGATTGTCTGGTAAAATTGCTAGTACTTTATCCAGTATAATTTATGCCTCATAAGTTACAGCATACTTACCTTTCTCGTAATATATGTTTTCCGTAATTGACAGGTTTTTATTTCCGGTTTTATCAAAGTTTTTTGTTTTAAGTGTAATATCATCTTCCTCCTCAACCGGCGATAGAGTAACAACATCAACATTTAACAATCGGTATTCTAAAAATCCGTTTGCAGAGCGAGTGATTTCATTAATTACCTCACCATTTTGCTTGGCCAAATAAATCTTTTGTGCATCTATTGTTTTTTCGTTTTGTTTCAGACGAATTGATAGGTATTGGGAGGTGTCAACTTTAGTAAAATTAAAATCGCCGTAATTATCTGTTTTGGTTGTTTTAATCGTGTCGAGCAATTGATTCAGTAAAAATATTTTAAGTCTGAAAGTAGTTTCTTAATCAACTCTCCGGTTAATAATTTACCGGCGAAATCCGTGGTAGAAGTTGATTTATTGGTTCGGCAAATATTTATAAATGCCCGATCGAGCGCCTTAGCGCTATCCGATTCAAGCTATAAACGACCTTATGGATTAATAACAAATAACGAAGGGTATTTCGTAACAGCAAATCCCTTTACAGACTTATCGTTGACGCCATTTTTTACCAGGAAATTACTTTTTTTACCTTTAAATTTTGACGACAAAAGATTTCCTTCAGTCAAAAATCCTTTCCATTTATTATAATCAGAATCAGTAGAAATGGTAATGTACTCTATTTCAGACGCACCCTTGCAGGCGTTGTTTTGGAATTTATTCAGTATTAATTCGATTTGGTAATTTAAATGAACGATCTGTTTTATAGACTGGCTGCTGTTGTAAAACAAAACCAATACAAACCGGTCGGAATTATTTTTACCACTCGTCAATTCAAATTTGGAAGCTTGATTATTGATGTCGTTTACTTCTAACTTTGCAACCGGAATTTTTTCACCGACACGTATTTTTTTTGTGATTAAAGAGCAATTGAAAAAAGTAAACTAACAGTTAATATTATTATCTGACGAATCATGGCTTGTTAAATTTCATCTCAACACGGTTATTTTCTATGTGTTCCGACTCATTACAAGGTTCTCCGTTTTTACATTTATTCATAATTTGAGATTCGCCTTTACCTGTGGCTCTGATTCGAGTTGCTGTTATTCCTTGGGTAACGATATAGGCCTTAATAGCAGCAGCTCTTTTTTTAGATAGTTCTAAATTAGCCTCGTCGTCACCTTTACAATCGGTATGAGAAATAAGTTCAAGTGTGTATTCCTTGTTTTTAGCCATCATGGTGGCTATTTTATTCATTTCAGGATATGAATTTTCGTCAAACTCTGTGCTACCGTTTTTAAAGCTTATGTTTGCACTAAGGGTTATATCGTTTTTAGAAGCTGCGGCGTTTTTTTCGCTTGCACTCATTTTGGCAATATCATTTGTATTCAAATTACATTCGAATTTGCCTCCACCTCGTGTAATGGTAGCAAAAACTCCTCCTGAAATTGTACTAATGAATGCTTTTTGAGAAGCGGAAACCGGACCTGTAGTGTCGAGTTTAACGATATATTCACTTAAAAATTTAACTCCGTAAAAAGTAAACATTCCGGTATTATCAGAAACCGTTCGGCTTATTGTATCGCTGAATCTGTTCATTAATACCATCTTTTGGTTTTTTACAACATCTGTAGGTGTTTCGCTCAATAAAAGTTTACCTTTTAAATCTTTGGTGTTTTGTGGTGAGTTCTTTTTTCCGTCTAAAACATCTTCAATTTGAAGCTGAGTTGGGTTAATCATAATTATAATCCCTTTTTCATCGATTAACAAAGTAAGAGGCAATTGGGTAATTTTATAATTACGAACGGATAAATCATTAAAACCACGATTAGCTATTAAATTAGTGATTTTATCCATTTTATAATTTGCAATATCTTCTACCCAGGCTGTTTTATCACTTTGTATCGCCACAGAAAAAACTTCAAATCCATCCGTATTCCGATAGATTGTTGCACTGTAACGTTCATATAAATCAGTTAAGCGAGGAATAAATGGTTTTGATTTTGAAACACTGGATGACCAGAAATGAACAAGTACAACTTTATTTAAATAAGGAAATGAAATACTTTGAAGCGTGTTTTGCGGATTATTTAATATTAGCGGCAATCCGACATCACCTACTTTTACAGAAGTGTTTTGCGCACTTAAATTAACAAGTACAAGAATAAAATATAAGCTATATCTGAACTTATTAAGCATTATTTTAAACGCAGTTCTTCTAATGTTTTATGCAACGCTTCGCCTCTTAATGCTTTAGCAATTATGATGCCATCTCCATCAATTAGGAAATTAGTTGGAATACCATAAACAGCATACTTTGCAGCCGCACTATTGTTCCAGCCCAACAAATCACTAACATGATAGGGCCAAAGTAATCCGTCAAAACTAATGGCTTTTAACCAAGCGTCTTTATTATTATCGAGCGATACACTATATATTGCAAAACCGTCTCCACCTTTAAATTTTTGATCTTTAAAAACGTTATGAGCCGCAACAACCACAGGATTTTCGGCACGGCAAGGCGCGCACCAACTTGCCCAAAAATCAATGAGAACAATTTTACCTCTTAAAGAAGAAAGTTTAAGAGGCTTGCCTTCCCGATCATTCAAATTAATTTCAGGCGCCCTATTCCCTAAATTCAGGCCTTCCGGCACATCCACTTTTGCAATTACAGAAGCAGATGTTTCCTTAGAAATGGAAGTTGATGTTTGCTTTTTTGTTTTACAGGCAATCAAAAATAAAGCAGCAAAAATCAGTAATGGAGCTCGTTTAAACATGGTAACAATTTTACTTTCTAATGATTTCAGCACCAATAGCGTTTAATCGGCAATCAATATTTTGATAACCTCTATCAATTTGATTGATGTTAAATATGGTGCTTTTACCTTTTGCACTCATTGCAGCTATCAATAAAGAAACCCCGGCTCTAATATCAGGCGATGCCATCTGAATGGCTTTTAATTGTACTTTTTTATCTAAGCCAATAACAGTTGCGCGGTGAGGATCACATAAAATAATTTGTGCGCCCATATCGATTAGTTTATCCACAAAGAACAAACGGCTTTCAAACATTTTCTGATGAATTAAAACATTTCCACGTGCTTGAGTAGCGGTAACAAGTACAATACTTAACAAATCGGGAGTGAAACCCGGCCAAATTGCATCTGCTATCGTTAAAATAGAACCGTCAATAAATGTGTCAATTTCGTAATGACTTTGACTTGGAATAAAAATATCATCTCCTCTGCGTTCCATTTTTATACCTAGACGTGAAAAAACACGAGGAATACAACCTAAGTTATCATAAGAAACATCCTTTATTGTAATTTCCGATTGTGTCATTGCCGCCAATCCGATAAAGGATCCGATTTCAATCATATCGGGAAGCAAACGGTGCGTTGTTCCTTTTAACGATGTTACACCTTCAATGTTTAACAAATTAGAACCTATTCCATTTATTTTAGCACCCATTCTCACCAACATTTTGCATAGTTGCTGAATATAAGGTTCGCAGGCAGCATTGTAAATGGTTGTTGTTCCTTCGGCCAATACAGCGGCCATTATAATGTTGGCAGTACCGGTAACTGAAGCTTCATCCAGCAACATATAAGTGCCTTTCAGTTTTTCAGCATGCACCTTAAACATTTCATTATCGCTGTCGTAATCAAATTTAGCACCTAGATTTTCAAAGCCAATGAAGTGGGTATCCATTCTGCGGCGTCCGATTTTATCGCCACCCGGCTTAGGCATGTAAGCCCTGCCAAATCGAGCCAACATTGGGCCGATAATCATTACCGAACCTCTTAAACCTCCACCCTTCTTTTTAAATTCTGGAGAAACCAAATAATCCACTTTAACTTCATCCGACTGAAAAGTATATTCTTCGTGTCCGGTTTTTTCAACCTTTACACCAAGATCACGCAGTAAATCAATAAGTTTATTTATATCTACAATATCCGGGATATTGCTGATCGTTACTTTCTCGTTAGTAAGTAAAACGGCACACAGAATTTGTAGCGCCTCGTTTTTTGCTCCCTGAGGAATTATTTCACCTTTTAATTGTTTGCCGCCAGTAACTTCAAATATGGCCATAGAAAGAGAAGTTTATGAATTAGTGTTTACGATGATGCTTATTGTGCTTATGTTTATGTTTATTATTTTGGAATTTATGACGGGGCTTATTGTTATTTCCACCTTTCAATTCCTGATGAGAGCTTAATACCGCAGATTCATGCATTTTTAACTCACCACCCGATAACTCATTAAGATTCTTAAAAATAACATCATCCGTAATAGAATCTTTATTCCAGTTCAGGTATGATTTTTTTAAATGATTAGCGATTAAACGTGTTAATTCATCTTTCTCCGCACCGTCTTTCATTTCTTTAGCTTTTTTGATAATCCCTTCAATGGTTTTTCCATAATGCTTATATCGGATTTTTCCACTCGGATAAGTGAGGCGTTCAGGTTTTTCTTTAAAGGTTTCGGGAGCAGGTTTTGGGTAAGGAGAATCTACATCCAATTTAAAACCTGAAATGATAAATAAATGATCCCACAGTTTATGGGTAAAATCTGCTACGTCACGCAAATGTGGATTTAACTGCCCCATCACTTGAATAATAGCTTTTGCACACAAATTGCGTTCTTCACGGTCCTTTATGCTGCAGCAATATTCAATCATTCCTTGTATGTTTCGGCCATATTCCGGAATGATCATTTTTGGCAACTGTGTATTGTATTCCATACTATAAATTCAAAGTATAAATATAGCTAAAAATAGGGTATGATTTAAAGTTTTAAACTAATTATTAACCAATCCGTTGTTTATTTCTTCTTTTTCTATTTTTACCCTATAAACCATTAACCAAAATAAGATGTTTGATTTAAAAATTGCCATAGCAAATATTGCCGCGAGATGGAATTATAAAGTGGATGAAGTTTCTCCAGGAGTTTACCGAATTGATGTTGCAATAAAAATGAAAGACGGAACCTTCCGCTATCAATTTGTTTATGCATGGATCATTCAAGGACGCTATTTCGGGAAGGATGTTGTTTACATGAATAGCCGTTGTGGTGAGTTCAATCAAAATTTAAATTTATACAAATTATTAAAAGAAGGTGGTTACGGAACCTATTCGGCTGTTACAGTTACAACAGATAAACGTAACGATGGTAGCCCATGTGAAACGGTTATTGTTCAGGCAGTTCAGCCGGTTGAATTTACCAATGAAGCTATATTAAATGAAGCCATTTATGACGTTGCTTTTAATGCGGATGCGATTGAATCATTATATTTTGGTGGAGATAATAATTAAAATATTAAATAAAACTACTATATTTAGCCCCTAATTAAAACGTTTTTTATGTCAGTTTTAGTAAACAAAAATTCAAAAATAATAGTTCAAGGATTTACTGGTGGTGAAGGTACTTTTCACGCTACACAAATGATTGAATACGGTTCTAATGTTGTAGGTGGTGTTACGCCAGGTAAAGGCGGAACAAAACATCTAGATCGTCCGGTTTTTAATACCGTTTCAGACGCAGTTAAACAAACCGGTGCTGATGTTTCCATCATTTTCGTTCCGGCAGCATTTGCAGCTGATGCAATTATGGAAGCCGCTGAAGCCGGAATTAAAGTTATTATTTGCATCACTGAAGGAATTCCTGTTAAAGACATGATCTATGCAAAAGAATATTTAAAAGGAAAAGATTGCCGATTAATTGGACCTAACTGTCCGGGTGTAATTACTGCCGACGAAGCAAAAGTTGGAATTATGCCGGGCTTTGTATTTAAAAAAGGTAAAATTGGTATCGTTTCTAAATCAGGTACATTAACTTATGAAGCAGCTGATCAAGTAGCGAAAGCAGGATTAGGTGTAACCACTGCAATCGGAATTGGAGGCGATCCTATTATTGGAACAACCACCAAAGAAGCAGTTGAATTATTAATGAATGATCCTGAAACTGAAGGAATCATAATGATTGGTGAAATTGGTGGAACTTACGAAGCTGATGCTGCTCGCTGGATTAAAGCTAACGGAAATAAAAAACCTGTTGTTGGTTTCATTGCAGGTCAAACTGCTCCTAAAGGAAGAACAATGGGACATGCAGGTGCAATTGTAGGTGGTAAAGATGATACAGCACAGGCAAAAATGGCCATCATGAGAGAGTGTGGTATTCATGTATGTGAATCACCGGCTAATATTGGAAAAACAATGGCTAAGGTTTTAGGTAAAGTTGTTGCTTAAAAAACATACAAAAATCATTAACAAAAGAGCCCGAATAAATCGGGCTCTTTTGTTAATTAATCAATCGATTTCTTGTTGAAGATGATGTATCCGAAATGGAAAAAGAAGGAAAAGCTATTTTCATTTTTATCATAATAGTTAATTCCAAAACTAATCGGGCCAACCGGCGTGGTATAAACCAAAGTTGCGGTACCAATAAAATTACGGTATAAAAACGGTAACGAATATTTAGCATCTTGTGAGGAAGTGGATAGAATGGTATTAACGGGCTGAAACAAATACCCCTCTAATCGCAAATCTAATTTATTAAATGGAGTTGTTATGGCTTTTAATCCGCCCGCGAGATAATTATGTGCCCTATAAGCTGGGATAATTAAAGTTTGACTTTCTAAAGTCGGATTAAATGCCGATGCAGATAAAATAGTAGACGTGTAATTTCTGAAAAATGTTTGAGTGGAGTATACACCTTCGGCAAATACACCCAGCTTAAACCATTTAAAGGTTCTGATATAACTATCAAATGTAAGTTTAACTGTTAACCAGTTATGACGTGGGTAGTTTACCGATTTTAAAGAATCAATAGATGTAGTTCCGGGATAATAACTTTCTTCACCATCCAGGTATTTTGCTTTTAACAAAATCCGTGTTCCAGATGTAGCATATTGTTTACGGTTTAAGGTGTTTAATTCATAGGCAATTTGTCCAAAAGCAAAATCAAAATAGGTTGCATCGGCAGTATCTAATTTGCTAAAGTTTTCTGTTTGATAATACCTGTTACCCCACTCGGCTAGTCCACCAGAAACAACAGCTGTTGATACATTACCAAGAGGAATTCCTACATTAAGTTCGCCAAACATATCTTCCTGTACTAAATAAGCCGGTTTGGCAAAATCATAAAACAATGTACTGCTGGCAAAATAATCCCATCGCGAATAAGTAAAAGCCGGTTCAATATAAAATGGCACTTTACCGGGAAAATCAAATCTTAATTTGGAATGTGTACTTACATGTAATTTTCCATAATAACCATTTGCAAAAGCTGTGAAGCCAATTTTACCTAAATGATTATATTGAATTCCCAGGTAAGTTTCACTTATTGGACGATTAGAAATATTTCCTCCTATATCTAGATAAAAACTTTTTTCCTTCTTGGCACTTAGTTTTAGCTTATAAAAACCAGAGTTAAAATCTTTTTGTACGATTGGATAAACTGATTTTATTTTTTCATCACTGGTTAATCTGAAATAACGCTTTTTTAAATCCGATAAAGTGAATTTTTTTTCTTTAAAAAAAATACTGTTGGTGATAAATTTAGACACGTTTTTGTTCACACCGGTTATTTCCACTTGATTAAAAACCACGCTATCCGTATTCCAGCCACGCCTAAAATAATTTCGCTTAATACGCAGTTGATTATTATCTGCCTCAATGCTGATTTGTTTTTTAATTGCCGGAATTAAACGCAAGGTGGCTGTATAACCGCTATCAATTAGTCGTGAAATTTCATCAAAATTAAAGGTATTAACCTGACTCCAAGGTTTAATTAGAACGCCATTCTCACAAACTGGATTAAACTCATTTTGCGACATCATTAAATGCCGAATCTGCATGTATAAATTATCATCCTCTACAACCGTATCGTTTTCAGTTACGTCAGAACCAATTATGAAATCAGGATAAAATTCGTTGTACATTACATCGGTTGGAAAGTTATCGTATAAACCACCGTCAAACATTAATTTTCCATCAATTGTTAGCGGTCTTAAATAAAAGGGATAACTCATCGAT
>JBBAKL010000084.1:0-14487 GCA_040403535.1 Bacteroidia bacterium | reverse complement strand
TTTGTATTCGCGGTATTTGAGGTCGGCAGTGCCAATATCCTGGGTAATGTAAACGGATGTTCCGTCACTACGCAAAACAATTTTTTCATCTAATCCTTCTGCTGTTAAATCAATAGCCACACTGCCATTATCCTTCTTATAAAATACTTTTTTGTTTATTCCGTCTTGTACAATTTCTTTACCCAATAAGTAGGTATTACTCTCGTAATACATTTTATCAAAATTAACACCGAGGGTAGAGTAGGTTTTCTCAAAGCCGCTGTATACCCATCCATTCATCATTTTCCACAAGTCAATCGTTTCTTTATCACCGGCTTCCCATTTACGCAACATGTCTTGCACTTCCAGCATTAAAGGGGCTTGTTTTTCTGCTTCTTCTTTTGTTTTACCGGCGGCTATTAGTTGTTCAATTTCCTTTTTATACGCCTTATCGAACTCTACATAATACTTACCAACTAAATGGTCGCCTTTCATGCCGTTAGTCTCGGGTGTTTCTCCTTTGCCAAATTTTTTCCAGGCGAGCATACTTTTGCAAATATGCACTCCGCGGTCGTTAACCAAATTAGCTTTAATTACCTTATGACCTTGAGTTTTTAAAATTTCAGCAACAGAATAGCCCAATAAATTATTACGGATATGACCTAAGTGCAATGGCTTATTGGTGTTAGGTGAAGAATACTCAAGCATAATGGTTTTACCGCTAGTGCCTTCTTTTTTAAATCCGAATTGTAGAGTAGAACTTTCAGTATTAAAGAAGTTTAACCAGAATGAATGGCTGAGACTAATATTTAAAAAGCCTTTAACCACGTTGTAATTGGTGATGTTCGAATTGTTTTCAATCAAGTATTTTCCTATTGCATCTCCAACTTGTTCAGGCGATTGTTTAGCGGCTTTAATAAAAGGGAAAGTGACCATGGTAAAATCACCTTCAAATTCTTTTCGGGTTTTTTGCAATACCACTTCAGAGTCGTTAACTGTGATGTTGTAAACCTTTAAAAGAGCATCTTTTAATGCTGTTATTAATAATTGATGTGCTAACATATGGTTGCAAAGGTAGTAATTGTTTATTTTTACCCTATTAAATTATTCAAATTAAGGGCATTATTACATATCTGAAGAAAAAGCCCAGTATTACTGTGATTGTAATGTTAATTATTAGCATTACAGTAGTGAATTTAAATCTGTCAAAATGGAAAAAACGTACGGTTATTGATTGGGACATTGTATCTTATTATAGTTATTTACCCGCTTTATTTATTGAGGGAGATATCGACTTAAAATTTGTAGAAAAGAACCCTGAGTATTTTACAATTCAGAACAAGATGTATTTCCCATTAAAGTGCCCAAACGGAAATTTGGTTATAAAAACAACAATGGGTATGTCGGTTTTATACTTACCATTTTTTATTGTAGGGCATATTTGTGCCAAATTGTTTGGCTACGAAACGCATGGCTTTAGTGAGCCTTATCAATTGTTCATTCAGTTTTCAGGCCTTGTTTATTTACTGATAGGATTATGGTATTTGCGGAAAGTACTGCTGATGTATTTTAATGAAAGTATTATTGCTTTTAGTTTGTTCTGTATTGTATTTGGAACTAATTTGTTTTTTTATGGTTCTGTTCATGGTGCCATGGCTCATGTTGCCGATTTTATGCTTGCGGCCATGTTTATTTATTTCTCCATTCATTGGATAAACGCCCCTAATTTAAATAATTCAGTTAAGTTAGGAATGGTTGGCGGTTTACTTGTTTTGATTCGTCCAATTAATCTGCTTTTCTTTTTGTTTTTTATGTTGTTCCGGGTAGTTACAAAAGCTGATTTTGTAAATCGAATAAAGCTTTTTATCACAAATTATAAATATCTTTTATTAATTGCTGTGATTGGTGTGCTTTGCTTTACTCCTCAACTTCTTTATTGGAAACATATAACCGGACACTTTTTTTTTAATTCCTATGTGGGAGAGCGGTTTTATTTTGATAACCCACACATTTTGGAAGGATTGTTTGGTTTTAGAAAAGGATGGATGATTTATTCACCAATAATGATTTTTTCTTTGGTTGGAATGGTTTTACTGTTTAAAAAACATAATGACTTTGCCTTGCCCTTGTTGGGGCTAACTGTGATTTACGTATATATCGTTTTATCATGGTGGTGTTGGTGGTATGGTGGTTCATGGGGGTTAAGAGCCATGATTGATGTTTATCCGTTTTTAGCCATTGCATTTGCGGTGTATCTGCAACGCGTTTACAGGTTTACTACTAGAATAAAAAGAACGGCCATTAGTGTTCTTCTCATATTGGTTATTTGGAATTTATTTCAAACGCTGCAGTACCGCTGGGGAATAATTCACTACGATGGAATGACAAGAGAGGCTTATTTTGACGCTTTATTTCGGATAACTAAGTCGCCGGATTTAGAAAAATTAATTAAGATTCCTGATTACGAAAAAGCAAAAAGAGGAGAAGAATAGATAAAAAAATCCCTGAGTTTTTGCTCAGGGATTTTTATATAAAAGATAATTATTTAAAGACTACCAGTAACCAAGCACTTTAGTGTAGTTTTTGCTATTGTAGGTCCAGCTCACTTTCATACCATAAGGGCACTGGTTATTTCCAACTACTACCGGAGTTCCGCCTGCATCAACACCAAACAAACAGTTTAAATCGAATGATTTTCCGCTTACAGCAATGTTTACTTCACCTTGAATTGGAGCACCACCGCCGCATGTTAAATTCCAGATAATCGGACCTGCCACCTGGCTGGTGAAATAATCACCATCACGGGTATAGCCGTAATTTTCTAAGTTAGATTTTACACCATCAGTGCCAATACCTTCACCTTTGCAGGTAAGAATATTGCCTGGTAAAGTATAAGTGAATCGGCGGTTAATGTTATAAACCGCAGTTTTAACACCGTCGAAAGTTACATTTAAACTTGTACCGGTTACCTGATGTGATAAGCTGGTTTGTCCTAAGAAGAATAAGTCGAACCAAGTTCCTCCGGATACGTTTGTCAGGTATTGTGTACCGTTAATTTCTACACTTTTTCCATCTGAAGCACGGGTAATTTTATAGGCTAAGTAATCAACTTTTAAAACAGCTGCCGAATCTTTCCATCTAACACCGGTAGTATAACTTTGAATGGTTAAACGAATAGAACCGGTACGGGTACGGTTATTGCAAGTAATACCGCTATAATTTAATTTAACGCTACCTTGATGAATTCCGGCAGTATCAATGCTTAATCCACAAATATTACCCAAAACATTATTAAGTGAGTAAGAGCCGTTAGTTTTACCATGTAATAAAGTGTTTTCAGAAATCACTTGGTTTACATCGTTGATGGCAATATCGTTTTCACTTTGAGCAGTGCGGTTATCAGCCGAAGCCTGTCCGTCTTCATTACTTTCAGGATCTTTCTTTTTACAAGAAGTAAGCATTAATGAGCCCGACAGGATTACTAATGCAAGTGTTTTTAATAGGTGGGTTGATTTCATTGTTTTATTGTTTGGTTGATGTTTTGATTGTGTTTTTGGTTGAAAGTTTAAACGTTAAATGAGAAATGTATGTTTTTCGTTTTATATAATTGATTATTAGGTGTTTAAAATAAAAATAGCTAATAAATAGCTAAACCTTGATTAAGTATCTAATATATAAAAATGAATGGACTTAAAAACATTTTCATTCTTTAAATAATTGTCTTATATTTGCCCCTCTAAATAAATAATTAAAAGATAGTAATATGTATCTTACATCAGAAGTAAAAAAGCAAGTATTTAAAAAATACGGAGGAAGCGAAAAAAACACAGGTAGTGCAGAATCACAAATTGCATTATTTACACAACGTATTGATCACTTAACAGGTCACTTAAAAAATAACAAAAAAGATTTCGGTACTCAGCGTTCTCTTTTAAACTTAGTAGGTAAGCGTCGTGCTTTACTTGACTATCTAAAGAAAACAGATATTAATCGCTACCGTGCGATTATTAAAACATTAGATATCCGTAAATAATATTTGCGGTGTAATTTATTGGTGGGGGGCATTTCGAAGTTTTTCGAAATGCCTTTCTTATTAATAAGCGAAAAAAGTAACAAAATATAAATCCGTTCTGAAAACGTCAGAACACAAAAACAAAAACATGTCACAAATAGGAACAACACACAGTTTCGATATTGGCGATGGCCGTATTGTAACATTAGAGACAGGTAAATTGGCAAAACAAGCCGATGGCGCTGTAGTAGTGAAATTAGGTAATACTATGATTTTAGCTACTGTGGTTAGCTCTAAAGAAGCTAAAGAAGGCGTAGACTTTTTACCTTTAACAGTAGATTATCAGGAAAAATATGCAGCTACCGGTAGATTCCCAGGTGGATTCTTCAAGCGTGAAGCTAAATTATCAGATTACGAGGTATTGATCAGTCGTATAGTCGATCGCGCTATGCGTCCTTTATTCCCTGAAGATTATCATGCTGATACGCAAATCATGTTATCCTTGATTTCTTCCGACAAAAAAACAATGCCGGATGCATTAGTAGGTTTAGCTGCATCAGCTGCAGTTGCTGTTTCGGATATTCCGTTTAACGGACCAATTTCTGAGGTACGCGTAGGTAAAATTGACGGGAAATTAGTTTTAAATCCGGATAAGGAAGATTTAGCAAAATCTACCATTGATATGATTATTGCTGCTTCTGCAAAGGATATTGTAATGGTTGAAGGAGAAATGAGTGAAATTAGCGAAGACGAAATGTTAGAGGCCATTCAGTTTGCTCATGCTGCTATTAAAGTTCAGATCAATGCTATTAATGAGTTTGCTCAAAAAGCAGGTTTAAAAGCAAAACGTGAATATTGTCACGAGGTTAACGATCTTGAATTAAAAGAAAAAGTTAAGGCTGCTACGTTTGATAAAGTTTACAATGTGGCTAAAATGGCTAATCCTGATAAAAACAAACGTAAGGAAGCATTTAAAGCTGTACTAGAAGAATATAAAGCAACATTTAGCGCTGAAGAATTAGAAGAGAAAAAAGCCTTAATTGAAAAATATTACCACGAGGTTGAGTACCATGCTGTGCGCAAAGCAGCATTAGATACAAAAATTCGTTTGGATGGCCGTAAAACCAATCAGATTCGTCCGATTTGGAGTGAAGTAGGTTATTTACCTGCAGCTCACGGAAGCGCAGTGTTTACACGCGGTGAAACACAATCTTTAACAACTGTTACTTTAGGAACTCCTAAAGATGCCTTAATGCAGGATGCAGCATTTATGCAGGGTGAATCACGATTTATGTTGCATTATAACTTCCCTGGTTTCTCAACCGGTGAAGCAAAGCCAAACCGTGGTCCTGGTCGTCGTGAAGTAGGTCATGGAAACTTAGCGCAGCGCGCATTAAGCAAAGTAGTTCCGGTTGATTCGGGTTACACCATTCGTGTGGTATCCGATATTTTAGAGAGTAACGGTTCTTCGAGTATGGCTACCGTTTGTGCTGGTACATTAGCTTTAATGGATGCAGGTGTGAAAATTAAAAAACCTGTATCCGGAATTGCAATGGGTTTAATTACGGATGATAAAAATAATTACGTTGTGTTATCCGATATTTTAGGTGATGAAGATCACTTAGGTGATATGGACTTTAAAGTTTGTGGTACTACATCAGGTATTACGGCTGTGCAGATGGATTTAAAAGTAAATGGTTTACCATTTGAGGTAATGCGCGAAGCATTATTACAAGCTAAAGAAGGTCGTTTACATATTATGGGTGAAATGATGAAAACCATCACAGAGCCTCGTGAAGATTATAAACCACATGCACCTCGCTTTACGAAAATTGAAATTCCGGGTGAATTTATCGGAGCTATTATCGGTCCTGGTGGAAAAGTAATTCAGGAAATGCAAAAAGCAACCGGTACGTCTATCACTATCACTGAAGTTGAGAAGATGGGGGTTGTTGAAGTGTTTGGTGAAAGTTTAGATGCTATCACTGCTGCGTTAACCAGAATTAAAGGTATTGTTGCAATGCCGGAAGAAGGTGAAGTATACGACGCAACTGTAAAAACAATTATGCCTTATGGCGCTTTTGTTGAATTTTTACCGGGTAAAGAAGGTTTATTACACATCAGTGAGGTCGATTGGAAACGATTGGATTCATTGGAAGGTGTATTAAAAGAAGGCGATAAAATACAAGTGAAGTTTATGGGTAATGATCCAAAAACCAAAAAGTATAAATTATCCCGCAAGGTTTTATTGCCAAAACCTGAAAAAACAGAAAGTACAGAAAACAAAGCATAATAAAAAAGCCTCGAATTATTCGGGGCTTTTTTATTGAATTATTTTTTGCCTTTACTTTTATCTTTTGCTTTTGAACTTTTTCCTTTCATGGCATCTTTTAATGCGTGAAACTCTTTCGATCCTGGTTTAATTCCCATTTCCTTGGCAATTACGCCCCAACCTTTACTTTTGTTTTAGTCATAATTAGTGGCAACAGTTTCAATTGTTGTTGGGTTTGTTCAGCCACTTGCAATGTCATAACAAAATCCGATGGCTGCATGTGATGGATATTAATTAGGTCTTCAATTTTTGGTTTAGGTATACTAAATGTATTAGATAGATCCTCGCTAAAGGATTTAATGTCATTTTTCACCTAATTATTAAGTGTAATTAAAGAGTTGTCGAGATCCGAATAACCGGTTATTGGCTTTAACTGAGCATAGCCAAAAGCGGAAAGAAATAGGGGTGGCAATTATAAATGTTTTTTTTTCTTGGGAATGGTAATTTAGGTTGAAAAAGAAATTAAATTAAGACACAACAACTTTCACTTTATATTCAATGCCTTCAATAGTAAGTGTACAAAAATAAATTCCGGACACCAATTTTTCCGATGGAATTATTTTGAATTTACTGTTAGTTGAATCATTAATAAAAAAGATGGATTCATATACAAGCTTACCTTTTTCATTGTACAAATTAATGGTTACTTCATGATTGTTCTCAATTCCTGAGATATCAGCAGTAAATTCGCCATTGTTAGGGTTTGGATAAATAACAAATCGAATGTTCTTCTCTTTAACATAATTCACAGATACAACTTTACTGTAAGAAAAAGAATTGTCATAATCTACTTGTTTTAATCGATAATAAGATACGCCGAATAAAGGATTGGTGTCTTCAAAAATATAGCTTAAATAACTGTTACTGTTACCGCCATTAGCTTTTGAAGCAACAGTTCCTGTTTTTTCAAATTCAATTGCATTTAAACTTTTCTGAATTTCAAAGTAGTTATTGTTTTTTTCTGAAGCTGTTGACCATAAAACATCCACTAATTTGTTATTGTTTATTTGCGCATTAAATTCAATTAATTCGATTGGCAGAACTCCTGCGCATGGCGGCCAATTAGGAGGTAAACAACCGGAACCATATAAAGGACCGGCTGCTGAATTCCATAAAACATCACCGCAAATTTCTATAAAGTTAGAGTTTCCGCCGCCTGTTCCGGGAAGTATTGCTCCTGATGAAAAAATATAAATTCGCCCATTGCAAGGTAGTCGAAGTTTGTTACCATTATCAAAATATAATTTGCCATAAACTGCTACAACAGGTGCAGTGCCACAGGCTGAATAATCGGCTTGTGCCGTTACGGTTACAGCATGTCCGGCCAAAATAACAATTGAATCACCACAGCCTGGAACTGTGCCGCAAGACCATGAAGCCGGATTGTTCCAGGCACCATTTCCGGTGGAAACACAGGTGGCAGATTTAAATGAAGAGGCGTATAAAAGTAGAACAAGTACAGTGATCGATTTTAGAACTGATCTTGTTTTCATATAGTGTTTTCTAAATTTTAATAAATGTATTAATTTATTTTAAATATTAAAATGAAATACATCATTTTAATTAATACGTTTGTGTTAATCACTGCCACTTAGAAATATGAAAGTTATGAGGTTCAAAAAGGGATTCGCTTAGGGATTTCGGGAATTTGATGTTATAATATTTTTCTTCTACATGTAATGCACCATTATGCTTAAAGATAACTTTGGTAGCCACCCAATTTCCGTTTGTCCTTTTGTAATCACTAAAAATAGCTTCAATTAGTTAGTCAGGTTGACCATATATTATTTTATGTAAATACAATCTTTCTTTGTCAATCCAAAATTATTCGGCAGTATTGTCGTTTTTGTTGGCTCCAATTACATATACCTCTCTGCTATCAAAATGTATATTCTCGGACTATTTTTAAATTGTATCCTAATGAATCCAACAAGCGAATTGAAACAGTTGGATCTATAAAATATAAATCAAAACCAACCAATACTAAATCGTGAATAAAAGGATTCGATATTCCCGGAGTTCCATTTTTAATTGGAGTAACAGAATTATTAGAGAAAACTACCCCGTTTTTAGAGTCTATACTGTCTATTTAAATATTAGCTTTCCCGGAAAACTTAAAGCTTCATGCCAAACTTCCGTTTTTACTTCTTTTCCGTTATAATAAAATATGGCATCTTGCGTGAATGTGAAATATTTGTACCGGCTCATGATGCGTTTTATACATCAGTTTAACCACATCGTTTCCGTTTACTGGTTGTGAAAAAACGTTGTGTACTAAAAATATAAATAAACTCAAAGCTCTTATTTTCATCATTAAATTTTAATGAGGTTAAGCTAATGGGTTAATTCTGGTGTACCGTAAAAAACGTGAATATTAGGCTAGTTTTTGATAGGTTTGCCACCAACGATCCGGAATTTCGTTATTAACCGCCATCGAATAGTCTTTATAAGAGCACGGAATAAGTGTATGTCGTTCAAATTTTAAACCTTTTTGAGGAGGATAGGGAATTTCCATCCACCAACGATCACTTTTTTTACTCTTGTAAAAATTTATTTCATACTTCTCGTCTTGTAAAACCACATTAAAACGTATGTAATCAGGGTTCGTTCGAGATGGATAGTCGTTTTTACGATTATAATATCCGTCCATAAAACACCAGATCATTTGTGCTGCTAAATGAGAAGTTTTTCCATAGGTATCAAATGCAGGATTGATTTCATAAATTCCTAATGACGTTAATTTATCGCTCATACCTGCATAGCGCATAATCTGACATGCTTCTTCTGAGTACAAACCGTTAGGGGAGGCATTAGGGTTTGCAGGGGCATCGGCATGTTTTATTGAGGTGATGTCAAAACTAATCATGTCGGCCTGACGTATGATTGGTTCAGCCTCTTCAATCTTATCTCTGATTTGCCCTAAACGATAAGCGTCAAAATATAATTTAGTCATCATTGCGGTTGATGCAGGATTAACTAAATAAGTTTGGTAACCCAGATTACTATAATTGAATAAATAATTAGGTTGATGTAATATGATTTTTCCTAAATATGAAATATTGGAAATTGGCTCATCCGGGTTTCCTAAGTCAAAAACTGAATCAACTGCAGCAATGTTGATGGTTTGTTCAAGGTCTTTATACCCTAAAAACTGAGCGTAGGTTAAATCCTGACTGCCTCCAATAATTATAGGGACAATGTTTTTTCGGATTAAAAAATCGATACTGGCTTTTATGGCATAATAAGTATCATCAACACTGTGTCCGGCCATTATGTTTCCTAAATCAACTACATTGGCCCTGAATGATCCTGCGTATAAACTGTATAAGTAATTTCTAACGGTATCCGGAGCCAAAGCGCAACCTTCATTGTTAACGGCATTGCGGTCTTCGCATACGCCAATTATTGCCATATCCACATTTTCCAATTCGGGAAAATCATCACCTTCTTTAAAAATTTTAAAATCGTTGCCAAATTGTCCTTCAACAAATTCTTTATTTTCAATAACAAGATTAAAACTAATCGGGGTGAAAAAATGGGAGATGTCTGACATAAAAAAAGAATTGAATAAAAATACTTAAGGAACCTGCATGATGTTATTGTTCATGAGAAAGAAATTAACAATTAGAATCTTATAAAAAATAACCATTTAGAAGATATAAATAGCTAATCAGAAGATTTAACAAATGAACCTTTTTTTATTAGCAATCAGTTATTTATGCAAATTAAATTTTTTATCTTTAAAGGCTAAAAAATAAAATCCATGAAATTGAAAAGTGAAAATGTTTTATTAAAGAATTTTAAAACTCTAGTAGTATTAGGTTTTGCTGTTACGATTAATTATCTAAACGCTCAAAATCCAACTTGGCAATGGGCAAAATCCATTGGTGGCGTAGGTAATGATTTCGCCTCTAAAACATGTGTGGATGCATCTGGTAATGTTTTTGTTGCTTGCAATTTTCAAAGTAGCTCCATTAATGTTGGTACGGTGAATATAGCTAATTCAGGAATTTCAGGAATGGATGTTTTTGTTGCGAAGTTTAATCCTTCCGGTGATGTTATTTGGGCTCAGCGCATTGCCGGTGCCAATAACGAATATGCAACAGGCATCACGGTAGATGCTGCCGGTAGGGTATATGTATCCGGTTATTATTCAAGTCCACAAATTTCAATTCCTCCGTTTTTAGCTAACAATACTGGATCAACCTCTGTTACCAATGATATTTATATAGCCTGTTTAAATGGAAGTGGTGTACCGCAATTTTTAAATTCATATGGATCTACATCGCATGAAACAGCTGGCGGATTAGCGTATTACGGCGGAAGTACACAAGCTATTTATTTAACAGGTTCTTATACCAGCAGTTCCTTTCAAGTTGGTGCAACCACATTAACCAATACAGGAACGGGAGGTAGCTCAGAAGGGTACTTAATAAAATTTAATACTACTGGAACGCCTCAATGGGCGAGAACATTTGGATCAGCAGGAAGTGGTGATTATTCTAATTCTGTTGAAGTAGATAATACCGGCGCCCCTCATATTTTAGGATCTTTTGGTTCCGGCAACACCGTTATTGGAACATCAACCCTTGTTTCATATGGTTCCTCAGATATCTTTTTTGCAAAGTATGATGTGAATGGAAATTTTGTCTGGTCAAAAAACATTGGAGGAACAAGTAACGATTTCCCTGGTTATATTGATATTGATGCTACTAATAATATATACATTTCCGGATATTATCAAAATACTTCAATAAATTTCGGATCATTTTCATTACCAAATGCAGGTGGATATGATGCTTTTGCTGCAAAATTTAACTCGCTGGGAACAAATTTATGGGCTACCAGAGCTTATGGAACAGGAAATGAATACGGAATGAGTTTGGTGCTGGATGCAGTTGGAAACACTTACTTGTCTGGTTATACCGAAGGAGCAAGCTTTACTATTGGATCCAGTTCTTTTTCTAATTTGAACGCACCTACTTCAGACATGTTTATTGCTAAACTTAATACAGCAGGTACTTTTCAATGGTTGGCTAAATCAACTGGAACAAATAGTGAATTAACCTTAGGAGGAGCAATGGCTATAGATGCAGTAGGTAATATTTACACTACAGGAATATACGATGGTAATGCAACTTTTTCAACTACTTCGTTTAATGCTGCAGGTGCTTATGATATTTTCTTCGCTAAAATAGGCTGTTTGACTACCGGATTAATCGCACCGGTTACGTTATGTACCGGAACTTCCGCTACACTCAGTGCAACAGAAGCAACAACTTATTCGTGGAGTACAGGTGCTACATCATCCAGCATTGTGGTATCACCAACTGCAACTACGGTGTATTCTGTAACCGGTACAACAGGATCTTGTGTCGGAACGCCTGCTAGCTACACATTAAACGTTTTACCTGCCAGTCTTACTTTGGGTTCTAACCTTAATTTAACCTGTAAGCAAAAAGCTCCGTTTTCAGTAGCAGTTGCCCCAAGTGCTACTTCCGTTACCTGGTCACCTGCCACCAATTTAAGCAGTTCAAGCGTGTTAACACCAACAGTAACAGGAGCCAGCGGAACAACCATTTATACAATTAACGTGTCGTTAAATAATGGTTGTGTTAAAACAGGAACAATTAGCGCAACAACAACGGCACCAACTCCTAGTATTTGTATGGTTACTGTGGACAGCTTAAGTAATTATAACGAGGTTTACTGGGATAAAACATTATTTCCTAAAGCAGATAGTTTTATAGTTTACCGCGAAACTTCTTCTAATATTTATACACGCATTGGTGGTGTAAGCCGCACCGCATTAAGTATGTATATCGACACTAACCGCAGCATTGGTCCAGCTAACGGTAATCCAAATCTGACCTTCTACCGATATAAATTAGCCATTAAAGATTCATGTGGAAATATCAGTAACAAGAGTTTGTACCACGAAACCATATTCAATCAGGATCAGCAAAATGGAAATTTCAACTGGAATAGCTATTCCATTGAATCTTCCACAACTCCAATTTCTATTTATAATTTGAAGCGCCGTAATTTAACAACAGGTACAGAAACACTCGTAGCTTCTACAACCGGAAATCTTACCACAGACCCATCTTATAATACGTTTTGGCCAACTCAAACCAAGTGGTTTGTGGATGCAGTTGGATTTAACTGCAATGCCACTACAAAAGTGATGGTGCTTAAAACAAAAACAAAAAGTAATCAATCTAACGATAAGCAGTTTGTAACAAATATCGGAAGTTTAGCTTTTGATAAGTTAATTGAAGTTTATCCAAATCCGGCAAAGGATAATCTAAATGTGGATTTTAGTGGTTTGCCAAAAATAGAAACAATAATAGAACTTACCAATATGTTAGGACAGGTAATACATAAAATCCAGGCGCTAAATCAAGTAGTAAATATTAACACTTCTACCTATGAAGCCGGCGTTTATATGTTAACAATTAAGCAAAACAATACGGTTACTGCGGTTAAGAAAGTAGTAATCGAATAGAATATTCATGTAATTTACTTGATATTCAACCAATAATAGTATTTCTGTCTTCTATAAACATCTTTATTATTGTTTTTTATAAAAGATATTTAAATCTGTTAAATAAAAGTTTAAGTTTTATTTTTTCAAAAATTGAGATCAATAATATATAATTCATTAATTTTAAATTCTATAAAATAAGTAAACAAGTTTCAAATGAAAGTAATTAAAATTTTAAACCAATTAACAAAGTGTCTGCTCCTTATTATTTTTCTACTAACTAATAGAAGCACGTTGGCGCAAGGCTGGCAATGGGCAAAATCAGGAGGCGGTGGAGGTAACGACTACGGAAAGGTATCTTGTGTTGATCCATCTGGTAACATTTATATTGGCGGTACATTTGATAGCCCATCTTTTACTTTAGGCTCAATTTTTATTAATAACGGAGGAACGGATGTGTTTATTGCAAAATACAACGCATCAGGAATATTACTTTGGTCAAGGAGTTTTGGTGGTTCTGCCAATGAAACTATTAGCGCTATGTGCACAGACGCTTCCGGTAATTTATATGTTTCTGGGAATTTTAGCAGTGCGAGTGTTATTATTGGCACTGTATCCCCAATAACTAATAGCGGAAGTACAGATGTATATATAGCATGTTATAACTCTTCCGGAAGTGTTTTTTGGGCAAGAAAAGAAGGAGGAGCAGGAGCCGATGATGTTGGGGGTATTGCTCATACCGGTACTCTAATAGTAGCAGGTAACTTTGATGGTGCTAGCTTAACAATTGGGACTACAACATTAGCAAATAGTAGTTCTTTAACAACAGATTTATTTGTGGCTAAATACACCAGTTCCGGCAGCCCTATTTCAGCTATTCGAGCCGGTGGTATAGGTAGTGAAATTGTTACCGACATGGTAGCTGATGCTTCTGCCAATTTATATCTTTCAGGATATTTCTCGGGCACTGCTTCATTTGGAAGCATTGTTTTAACAAGTTTAGGAAATACTGATGCGTTTGCACTTAAATTAAATTCTGCTAACGCATGGCAATGGGGCAGAAGTGCTGGTGGTACTTCCAATGACGTAGGTAATGGAATAAGTGTAGATGCGAGTTTAAATGTGTTTTTAACCGGCTCATTTGCTTCAGGGAACTTAACCTTAGGTACATTTACTTTAAATACCTCAGCAACTGCTGTTGGAGTTGATAATGGTTTTGTATCAAAGTATAATTCCTCAGGTACAATCCAGTGGGCTAATCTAATTGGATCCAATAGTGTTGCTCAAGGTTTAGATGTTGAAAACGATAATAGTGGAAATACTTATGTTGGAACTAGGTACGCTTCAATATCTTCATTAACTTCTAGAGCTAATGTTTATATGTATAATTCAAGTGGTTTATTTCAGTGGCTAGCAAGTGGAAGTCCAAATGGAAGCGGGACGGGAGCGGCGAATCATATTTCAATCGATAACAATGGAAATATTTATGTTACTGGTCAGCTTCCAACTAGTGGAATGACGTTAGGAACAACAACATTAACGAGTGCCGGACAGTCGGACCCTTTTGTGGCTAAAATAGCTTGTATTTCACCTACAATTACCGGTAATTCAAATATTTGTTCAGGATTAACAACTACCTTAACAATATCCGGAGCATCAAGTTATACCTGGAATACA
>JBBAKL010000083.1:0-14498 GCA_040403535.1 Bacteroidia bacterium | reverse complement strand
TTATTTTGTTTAAATTTTGTTAAAAGCATTTGACAGTATAAGCTTACATTTAGGAAATAAGATTTGACATATGATTGATTTTTCGAGAGCGGAATTAACGCATTTCATCATCCATTTTGTGGGAAATAAAGGTTTGGGTGAAGAATTAACTTTAAGTGAAAATTGCTTCGAGTTTAAAGACGATTTCGTGAAAGAAACCGTATTGCGCTATTTCCAAACACCATTTAAAACCGATGTGTACCATCAATTTAAAAACAAAAGCGATTTTGATATTAAAGACCTAAAAGCCATCAGCGAAAAGGTATTTGGTTCACGCAAAGGTTTTGTAGAACAATCACAGAATATTGCTAAATTGTTATACGACCAAAGCATGCACCCAAAAATTAAAGGGGGCGAGTTTTATGTGTGTTTCTTTAAAGATGTAATTGTTGACGGTGAATTATGTGATACCATTGGCTTATTCAAAACAGAAAACAAAGAAACCTACCTGAAAGTTTACCAACATGTAGATAATTTTGATTTGGATTGTGAAACAGGAATTAATATTCATAAACTGGATAAAGGCTGCCTTATTTACAACACCGATCATGAGAAGGGCTATAAATTAAGCATTATTGACACCAATAATAAAGTTGCAGAATGCGCATTATACTGGGAGGCAGATTTTTTAAATGCCACCCTTAAAGAAAATGCATTTTACCATACCAGTAATTTCATGGAGACCTGCAGAGGCTTTTGTGAAGAAATTTTAACGGAAGACAACAACGTTAAGAAAGAAGACCAAATGATGATGTTAAACAAAAGTACCGCCTATTTTAAGGAGCGTGATAAGTTTAACATGAAAGAATTTGAAAAAGAAGTAATGACCCAGCCGGAATTGATTCAGGCTTTTAAAGAATATCGTAAAGATTTTAGCGACCGTCTTGACCTTACTGCCATTGACGAATTTGATGTTTCTCCTACAGCAGTGAAAAAGAATCAAAAATACATGCGCAGTGTGGTTAAACTCGATAAAAACTTTCACATATACATTCATGGCCGCCACGATTACGTTGAACGCGGTTACGATGAAGCCATTGGCTTAAAATATTACAAATTGTATTACGTGAATGAGGAGTAAACTTTTTCGCTTTTTCAAATAAACAATCTTGCGAAATTAATCCTTGTATTTTACCATATAGTGTAAACCCACACTTTCCTTACGGAGCATAGCGTGTTTAATAATTAAATATCCTACGCAAATAATATTTCTTAACTCACACAATTTAGGTGTGATAATGGTTTTTTCGTAGAGGGCTTCGTTTTCTTTATACAAGATCTCCAGGCGGTCAAAAGCGCGTTTTAAGCGTAACTCACTACGCACAATACCCACATAATTGCTCATAATCTGTTGCACTTCTTTTTGTGATTGCGTAATCAAAATCATCTCTTCTGCTTGCTCTGTTCCTTCTGCATTCCAATTCGGAATATTCTCCTTATACCCAATTTTATCGAGGATAGAAGCGCTATGTTCCGCTGCGCTGTGCGCGTACACGCAAGCTTCTAAAAGCGAATTACTGGCCAAACGATTGGCGCCATGCAAACCTGTACAGGCACACTCACCAATTGCATACAAATGATCAATGGTTGATTTACCATTTTCATCTACAATTATTCCTCCGCATAAATAGTGCATAGCAGGAACAACCGGTATCATTTTTACAAACGGATCAATTCCTAATCCCATACATTTGTTATAAATATTCGGGAAATGCTCAATAAATCCTTTGCGGTCGAGGTGGCGACAATCCAAATAAACATAATCGTCACCACTAATTTTCATTTCATTATCAATAGCGCGTGCTACAATATCACGTGGTGCCAAAGAACCGCGCGAATCGTATTTCTGCATAAACTCTTTACCGTCTAATGTTTTTAATACAGCGCCAAATCCGCGAATGGCCTCGGTAATTAAAAAACTGGGATGTTCGTTTGGATTATATAACGATGTTGGGTGAAACTGCACAAATTCCATATCCTTCACATGACCTTTCGCTCTATATACCATGGCAATTCCATCTCCGGTGGCAATAGTGGGATTAGTGGTTGTAGCATACACGTGCCCGGCTCCGCCTGTTGCCATCACCGTAATTTTTGCCAGCACCGTTTCAATCTTTTGCGTTTTAGTGTTTAATACATAGGCACCATAACAAGTTATTCCGGGAGTTTTAGAAGTAACCAATTCTCCTAAATGATGTTGGGTAATTATATCAATTGCAAAATGATGGTCAAGTATGGTGATGTTGGGATGTTTTCGAACCTTTTCGATGAGGGCTCTTTCAATTTCGTATCCGGTAATATCCTTATGATGCAAGATACGGTGTTCACTGTGCCCGCCTTCCTTTGCCAAATCATACTCACCCGCATTGGTTTTGTCAAAACGAGTACCTAATTCTATTAATTCCTTAACACGTTGGGTTCCTTCCGTAACAACTTTTCTTACCGTGTGCTTATTACACAATCCGGCGCCCGCTATTAAGGTGTCCTGCACATGTTTTTCAACACTATCCTTGTCGTGCCAAACCGCTGCAATACCTCCCTGAGCGTATTTTGTATTGCTTTCTTCTTCATTTGCTTTTGTAATCAAAAACACGCTGGAATTGGCGGCTGCTTTTAAAGCAAAACTTAACCCGGCAATTCCGGAACCTATCACTAAATAATCGGTTTTTTGTTGCATAATTTAACAATCAAAGATAATCAATATTACGCTTTAAAGTTCGTAATTTAGCGCTATGAATCCTAACGAAATACCATACATCATATATGCCGAGGAAACACCTAACCCGGCTACCATGAAATTTGTTGCAAACCGTTTATTAATTGTGAGTGGAGCGACTGCCGATTATAAATCAATTAACGATACTAAAGATGCTCCTCTTGCAAAGGCTTTATTTAATTTTCCTTTCGTAAAAAATGTATTTATTTCTTTCAACTACATAACCATTACTAAACACGATTCGGTTTTGTGGGAAGATATATCGTATGAATTAAGAATTTTTATTACTGATTATTTAAACAAAGGAAACATCGTAATAGAAAAGCTGCCCGAACAAGAAGTGGCGGCCGATTCATCGTTTACTAAAACGGTGAGCATAAATACGCAACACAATGCACCTAAAAACGATATTGAAAATAAAATCATTGAGGTATTGGAACAATATATCCGTCCGGCTGTTGAACAAGATGGCGGCTTAATTACTTTTAAAGAGCTGAACGACGGGATTGTTACTGTTCAGATGCGTGGAAGCTGCAGTGGTTGTCCGAGCAGCACTATGACTTTAAAAGCGGGAATTGAAGCTTTGCTTAAACGCTTAATGCCTGACCATGTAAAGGAAGTGGTTAGTGAAGCGGTTTAGTAAATGTAATTTTTAATTCAAACATCCAACAACCAAACATTTAACATTCATTTTGAAAACAGCAATTATTTTTGGTGTAACCGGATTAACCGGAAAGGCATTACTACACAACTGTGTTGCGGATAACCGCTATTCGAAAATTTATATTGTAACACGCCATCCAAGTGGTTTTTTGCATCCTAAAGTGGAAGAAATCGTTTTTAATTTTCGTGATTTTTCCGAATTACCTCCTGTGAATGCCAATCATGTATTTTGTTGCTTAGGCACTACCATAAAAAAAGCGGGCTCACAACAAGCGCAGCAACTAATCGACCGAGATTATCCCATCAGTATTTCTAAATACGCGGCACAAATAGGAGCTGAAAAACTAGTGTGTGTTTCTTCTATTGGTGCGGATGCTAAATCCGGCAATTTTTATCTGCGAACCAAAGGTGAAATGGAAGAAGGAGTTAAATCCAATTTCGCGAATTCTGTTTTTGTACGACCTTCATTTTTATTAGGTAAACGCGAAGAAATCCGAATAGGTGAGCGTATTGGCATTGCCCTCTTCTATTTGATAAATCCCTTTTTATTGGGAAGTTTATCAAAATACAAAGGCATTGAAGTTGGCAGGCTGTCCAGAACTATGATTGAAGCGTGCTTCAATAATACGGCTTCAATTCTTTATTACAAAGATTTTTCCGCATAGTCTTTGCAGATGTAAACTACCTGCATTTTACGCATTCAGAATAATTCTATAATTTATAGCAACACTTCTTTGCATCTATCCTTAAATTTACCCGGTGTTTGCGATCATCGATATAGAAACCTGTGGCGGTAAGTTTGATTTCCGACACGGACGTATTACCGAAATCTGTATTGTTAAACACGACGGCTTGCAAGTTGTTGACGTTTGGTCGACTTTAATTAATCCCGAATGCCACATCAGTACCTACTTTACCGGATTAACCGGTATCACCAATGAAATGGTACGCTATGCACCGAAGTTTTACGAAGTAGCAAAAAAAATTATTGAAATGACGGAAGGTTGCATCTTTGTAGCACACAACGTTGGTTTTGATTACGGGTTTATTAAAGAAGAATTTGCCTCACTTGGTTATAAATACCGTAAAGACACACTCTGTACCGTTCGTTTAAGTCGCAAATTAATTCCGGGACGTATTTCATATAGCCTGGGACACCTTTGCGCTTCACTGGGCATTGAAATCGAAGGCAGACATAGAGCACAAGGTGATGCAGAGGCAACTTCTAAATTATTTGATTTATTACTACGTTTAAAATCGGAACATCCGCAATACAAGAACATGGGTGTGGAAGAAATAATGACCCGACGCATTGATAAGATTAAAGAATACATCCTGAAAAAATTACCGGAAGACTGTGGCGTATATTATTTCCTGAATAAAGAACAGGAAATTATTTATGTGGGAAAAAGCACCAATATGTATCAACGTGCCATTGCTCATTTCAATAGTAAAGAAAATAAAAGTAAAAAGCTTTTAAATGATTTATATAATGTTGATTTTGTAGTAACAGGAAGTGAAGCCGTTGCTTTGTTACACGAAGCAGCTGAAATAAAAAAACATAAACCCAAGTACAACCGGATGCGTAAAGCCGATACATTTACGCATAGCATCGATTGGCTTAAAGACAAACAGGGCATTATCAATTTTAAAATTATACCCTATGAGGAATCAGAAAATGCTATCGCTTCCTTTGTAAATTATTCAACTGCCCGCGACCGTTTAGAAAATTGGATTGACTCGTATGAATTATGCCTGCGCTTTTGTGGTTTAACCGGAGAAGATTCTATTTGCTTTAACCATCAAATAAAAAAATGCAAAGGTATTTGTAATAATGAGGAAGAGATTGAGTCCTATAATTTACGGGCCAAACAAGTAATGCTCAAAACAGCATACTCGCAACAAAATTTTATTTTACTGGATAAAGGCCGGCATCATGAAGAACGCACTCTGATTTTGGTAGAAGACGGTAAATATAAAGGTTATGGCTATATCGATGCCTCTAATCAGATTAACTCCGTTAACGATTGTCGCGACGTGATAACAACTGCCACTTATTATCCCGACTCGGATGATTTATTAAAAGGCTGGATGCGAACAAATAAATATTACAAAACCTTTTCCTTGAACACACAAATCGAGGATTAACAAATCACATCTCCTCCATTCTTTGTGAGGCTACTTCCCCCTTATTTCGTGATTTAAAAACACTTTTACATTCGTTAACAGAATTTTTTGCAATCACTGTAACTAAACCCTTCACCTTTGCGTCATAATCCTAAAAACAAACAATATGAATGCAAAAAAAATTATCCCAACTTTAGTGTTTTTAGCATTAAGTTTAGCAGCAAAACCTGCCGATACCGGCAATTCAGACACCATTGAAAAGGTAAAAAACAAACTGGTTTTACCCGGCGAATTGTTTGAAAACAAAACCGAAAACGCGGTTCGTCTTTCCTTCAAAATTAACGAAAAAGGACAGGCAGAAGAAGTTATAATTAATGCCGAAAGTGAAAAAGTAAAAGAGTACCTAAAGGAAAATTTACAAAAACTTAGCTTTAAGGAAAGAGGTAAAACCTTTAATCTGTTGATGCGTTTTAAGCTTCAGTAATTAATGGTGTTCGGCGTTATTTTCTTCGTGTACTTCCTCACCGGCCATAAACTTGGCGCGCGCCGTATTGGCCCAGTCAATTAACGTTTTTTGTTGTTCTGCCGATAACTTGGCATTTCCATGGACTAAAGTATAAGATGACATAGGCATTTCTCCGGAACTAACCATTTCACTTAACTCTTCCAGTTTATGCGATTTTTTCTTGTCTTTATACGTATTAAACTGTGAGAAATTCAAATGACGTTTCCCGTCATCTATATGATGGTGTATCCACCAGCCAATAGGCTGTATGCTTTCATACCACATGTGATTGGTGAAATCAGAGTGGCAATCGTAGCAGGATGTAACAAGTATATTTTTTATTTCCTCTGGAACAATCACCGAATGGGTGATATCATTCGCACCAAATGCTTGTCCTGTATTTTTATTGGTAGGAATAAGCTGAATTACTAAAAGTATAGCTACTAAAATTAAGGCGATGTGTTTAGGTTTTCTTAAATTGATCATAATGCAAATTTAGTCAATATCTTTCTCAATAGTACGAATATTAAAAGTATCAATTAACTCTCCTTGTTCAGTTAATTTAATTCCGGTTAATGATTTGCCCAGATAGGCGCCTGTATCAATATTGTAACTATTACTTTCCGGATCAAAAAAAGGCTTATTACCCTTAACGGGTGTATGACCATATACCTGAATTTTACCAATGTTTTTAATACCTAATCGTTGCCATAACAAACCGCTATAATGATCGGGATCGTAAGCAAAAGTAGATTCACTTATTCCGGCATGACTTACCATAACATGGTTGTTTTGCCAATAGGTTTGTAATTGATTCATCCATTTTGCGTCTTCTTCAAAATGGAGTTCAGCCAGCACATATTGCCAAAGCACTTTTTTACCGTATTTATCATACCATTTCTCATCTTTCAGTTTGTGATAATATTGAAGTGCCAGCCATTCGTGATTTCCTTTTAAAAATACCGTTTGGCCGGGATACTTTGCTTCTAATTCGCGGCAATATTTAATTAATTGGGGGGTGAAATTCCCTCTGTCTATCAGATCACCTAACTGAATTAGTACTTCATTTTTCGGCTCCCAGAATTCCAATAATGCCCTAAAAGTATGGTAACACCCGTGCACGTCGCCTATGATAAAAAGATCCATTAAACTCTTATTCCTATAACACAAACATCATCTACCTGCTCCATTTCTTTCTTCCATTGCAGATAGGTTGACTCTATAATCGATTTTTGTTCGACAGCAGGTAATAAAGCGCAGGTTAAAAACAAATCCTGAAGCGCCTTAATTTTAAATTTCTTTCCTTTTGGCCCGCCATTCTGATCAGAGTAGCCATCTGTATAGGCATAAACCATGTCTCCTTTTTTAAGATCAATTTGATGATTGGTAAAAGGTTTTATTTCGCCAAAATGTAAACCAACGGGGAATTTATCTGCTTTAGTAATCTGCAAGGATACGTCGCGAACTATCACCAGCGAATTGTTTGCTCCTGCATATTCAACTTTTAACTTTTCAAAATCAAACAGGCATAAATTGATATCCATACCGTCTAATGACTTTTCCTTTCCTTCCGGATTGGTTGCTTTAATAATCTCATCACGTAAACGGTTTAAAACTTCACCGGGATTAGTAACTCTTTTTTCAATTATAATTTCGTTCAATTTGGAAGTACCGATAAAACTCATGAATGCGCCCGGAACTCCATGTCCTGTGCAATCCGCAACAGCAACAAATAATCTACCGTCGTGAAGCTTATGCATCCAATAAAAATCTCCACTTACGATATCCTTAGGTAAATAATAAACGAAATGATCGGGAAGATTTTTCTTTAAAAAAGATTCGGGTGTTAACAGTGTTTTCTGAATTCGTTTGGCGTAATTAATACTATCCAAAATATCCTTGTTTTTTTCCTCTATTTGTGAGTATGCCAATTCAAGTTTTTTATTTGCCTTTTGTTTGGCTGCAATTGATTTATAAAGGAAAAAAGAGAAAACACCAATTAAAAGTAAAACCAATACAAACGCATAGATAATGATCTTTTGTTTGTTAATCTCCGATTCTTTTTTACTGTTTTCGAGTTTTTTTATTTCGTTTTCTTTGGTTAATAATTCGATCTCCCGTTGTTGTTTGTCGGTTTCGTATTTCACCTGCAAATCAGCTATATTTTTCAATGCGTCTTTACTTAACAACGAATCCTTTAATTTTTCATACAACAACTGATTATCGTAAGCACTTTTGTAATCGCCTTTTGCCGAATATATTTTTGCAATTAACTTATAATTGTTATAAACCGATTGACGGTTACCGATATTACTCGACATAAGTTTTGATTCGTTGGCAAGAACCAAAGCTTTATCGTAATTTTTCTCACGCAGTTCAACCTTTGCTAAAGCGTTGGTACTACTTGCAATCCCTTCCTTATCGTTAATGAGCTTTCGTAGTTCTAATGATTTATTAATATAGTCGCGCTCTTTTGCATAATCACCATTTTGACGATAAATCTCTGCGATATTATGGTAACAAATGGCTGCCCCATTCTTATCGCTATTCTTAATGTAAATTTCCAATGACTTCAAGAATAAAGGCAAGGCACGGTCGAATTTTTGAAAATCAGAATACAACAAGGCCAAATTATTTAAACCGGATGCTTTACCATAAGCATTGTTTAACTTTTCAAACAAATTAATTGCGCGCTCATAATAGTCTTTTGCTTTAGGAAAATTCTTAAGGTTCGACATGATTAAGCCGATATTGTTATACCCTGCTGCAACGCCGCTTAATTCTTTTAACTCTTCGCTTATTTTAATTGACTTTAAGAAATATTCAAGCGCTTTGGTATAGTTTCCTTTGGATTGATAAAGTACTCCAATGTTATTTAGGTTATCCGACATACCCCGTTTATCCCCTATTTTCTCCCTAACCTTATACGATTTAAAATAATACTCAATTGCTTTGCCGTAATCATCGGAATAATAATAAATATTACCAATGTTATTCAAACTGGCCGCAATTCCCCGTTTGTAATTAATTTTTGTTGAAAGTTCCAACGCTTTTAATCCATTCTCCTTAGCTTTGGTAGGATTTACGGTGGTATATTCCCAACAGAGTTTATAATAATGTCTAACTAAAAGGGTATCGTTGGTTTCCGTTTTTATCAGCCTTACTATCGAATCGATATTCCGGTTGGTTTGCGCCAATAATAAATTAGCGCAAAATATAATCAGCAGAATAAATATCTTACGAATAAACGTCACAGCATTTAAATATAGCAAAAAAGACCGCTATAGCTTACAACGTGCAAATAATGTTTAAAAATTAATTGATTTTAATACCGATTACCAAAATGTCGTCCACTTGTTCGTGTTGACCTTTTCAGTCTTCAATTCGGTTTTCTAATTACGAACTTTGTTTTTTCATTTCAAGCGAATTCATTTCACATAAAAGCTTCACAAAGTTTTTGAGCATAAACTTTTTGCCTTTCGGTCCGCCAAACTGATCGGCATAACCATCTGTAAACAAATATAAACTATCACCTTTTTCAATCGAAATTTCGTTATTAGTAAAAGGCGTACGGTAATCTCCCTCTAAGCCGCCAATAGGTTGTTTGTTGGCATTAATTTCCAAAAAAAATTGTTTCGTATGATCCATAAAGGACGATTGGCACCAGAATACCAAAGTTTATTATCGGTATTTAAAAATACAAAAATATCCAATATGGTCAAGCGCTACCCATTGCGGGGGATATTTTCATTTTTATGAACATAAAGATGATTATTAGTGATTTTTTTATGAAATTGTAAGCTGTTAATTACATCCTATATATGAAAAATTATAATCGGATTTATGCGGTTATTGCTATCAGCATAATTTCAATTTACAGTCGGGCACAAATTAAAACGTATTCGTATCAACACGACCCCGGTGCACCAATGCGTGAACATGTTTTGGATTTTGAACGCATGCGACTTTGGATTGAATTTGAACCGGAAAAAGGATTGGTGAAGGGAAAAATAACACACTTCTTCTCCCCAATCCGTCAAGATGTGGATTCTTTTTTTCTGGATGGACCGGGAATAACAATTAAAGAGGCTAAATTAAATGGTAAAGACATAAAATTTACAACCAACGCAAACGGCATAGCTTTTTTTCCGGCAACCACTTTGCACTGGAATCAAAAGGATAGTTTAGCAATTACTTACGAAGCCTATCCACGAAAAGGAATTTATTTCATCGGATGGAACGACCCAAAAAACATTAGCCGTAAGCAAATATGGACACAAGGACAAGGCATCGACAACCGTAATTGGTTTCCTTGTTACGATACCCCTAACGACAAGTTAATAACCGAAGTGTATGTTAAGTTTAACAAAGACTATAAAGTATTATGTAACGGCGTAAAGCTGGAAGAGAAAGAACAAAAAGACGGCAGTAAATTATGGCATTATAAAATGAATCATCCACACGCCTCTTATTTAGTTATGCTTGGTATTGGTAAATACGAGATTAAAGAAACTAAATCAAAAAGCGGTATTCCGTTACGTCAATGGTATTATCCTGAATGGAAAGATCGTTATGATTACACATATAAATACAACGAAAAAATATTTAATTTTTTAGAGAATGAAATTGGTGTGCCATATGCGTGGGAATCGTATTCGCAAATACCTGTTCAGGACTTTATGTTTGGCGCCATGGAAAACACCACAGCTACTTTGTTTGGTGACTTCTTTGAAGTGGATGCACGCGGTTATAACGACAGAAATTACGTAGCCGTAAACGCCCACGAACTAGCACATCAATGGTTTGGCGATTTTGTAACGGCACGCAGCGGCAATAGTCATTGGTTACAGGAAAGTTTTGCTACCCACTACAATGTGTTGGCAGAAAAAGAATGTTTTGGACAGGATCATTTTGACTGGGCGCGCCGTTCTGCTCACAATGCAGCTATTGCCGTAACTGATAAAAAATCCATTTCACACAGTGAAACCAACTCCACCATCATCTACCAGAAAGGCTCACAGGTATTAGAAATGCTGAAATACGTTGTTGGAAGAGAAGCTTACAACAAATCGGTAAAAAGATACCTGCTTGATCACAAATACAGTAATGTAGATTCAGATGACTTACTAAATGCTTTCCAGGATGAATTAGGTTATGGCCTAGAATGGTTTTGGGATGAATGGGTTTACCGTGGCAGCGAACCTCATTACGTGGTAAACTTTGAAGACAACACACAGAATGGAAAACGTTTTTCTCAATTTACAATAACCCAAACACATAACTTGTCCGACATTGTTCAATTATTTAAAATGCCATTTGTGTTTGAAGTTTATTACAAAGATGGTAGTAAAGACAGCAAAACGGTATGGATAGAAAATGAAACACATTTTGTTAAATTACCAAATGACAATAACAAAGAGATTGACTTTGTACTCTTCGACCCAAACAGTCAGGTTATGAAAACAACCACCTTTATTAAACCTCTGGAGATGTTAAAAGCACAGGCACTAAAAGCGCCTCATATGCTCGATCGTTACGACGCCATTGCTGCCATGAAGCACATTCCGGTTTCACTTAAACAGGAAGTTTTAAAAGAAGCGTACACTAAAAATTCATTCCACGCCATTAAAACTGAGATTGCTACTCAAATGCTAAATGACAACAGTGATGAATCCAAACATATTGTAAAATCAGCTTTACACGATCAAAATATTTTAGTAAGAAAAGGTGTTGTTTTAAACACACGCAACATCGCTAAAGATCTGCTTAGCAACTATGAAGCTTTATTAACCGACTCGTCCTATATATTGATTGCTTCTTTATTGGAAAAATTATGTTATCAGTATCCTGAGAACACTGAAAAGTATCTGGAGCTTACAAAATCATTTGAAGGCAACAGCGGCATCAACGTTAAAATTAAATGGCTGGAAATTGCCTCTGAAAAAGATCCGAAATACCTGAATGATTTGGTTAATTACACTTCCAATTCATATGAATTCTTAACACGTGGAAATGCAATGGCTGCCCTAAGAAAATTAAATTACTTCGATCCTGCTGTTTTAAATAACTGCATTAATGCCGCGTTGAGCAGTAACGGCCGACTGGCCTCACCCGGTTCAGAAACCATTAAATATTTCTACAATCAGATTAAACATAAAAAAACAATAGCCGATGCAATCTTAAATTACAATGGCAAACCAAATGAAAAAGATATTTTAAACAAATTAATACAATAAAATTATGAGCACTGAAATCAGAAACATAGAACCAAAGTTACTTTGGAATAAATTTGCCGACTTAAACGCAGTACCGCGTCCTTCTAAAAAAGAAGAACGTGTGATTGAATTCATGATGAGCTTCGGAAAAAATCTTGGATTACCAACCATCAAAGACGAAGTAGGAAACGTTATAATAAAAAAACCGGCCACTGCCGGAATGGAAAAACACAAAACCATTGTGATGCAAAGTCACCTGGATATGGTACACCAGAAAAACAACGATACCGCTTTTGACTTCGATAAACAAGGCATTGATATGTTTATTGACGGTGACTGGGTGCGTGCCAAAGGAACTACGCTGGGTGCCGATAACGGAATTGGTGTAGCTACCATCATGGCCATTCTCGAAAGTAACGACATACCTCATCCTGCTATTGAAGCTTTGTTTACCATTGATGAAGAAACCGGCATGACAGGCGCTATGGGATTAAAAGGCGGAGTTTTAAGTGGCGAAATATTGCTAAACCTCGACACAGAAGAAGATACAGAAATTGATATTGGATGTGCGGGCGGCGTTGATGTAACCGCCAAACGCAGTTATAGAATGGAGAATACTCCTACAGGAACTAACGGTTACCGAATTACGGTTAAAGGCTTAAATGGCGGACATTCGGGTATGGACATTCATAAAGAATTGGGTAATGCCAATAAAATTATGAATCGTTTATTGTACGGCTTATTGGAACAATTTGAAGTGCGTATCCATGAAATTAACGGCGGAAGTTTACGAAATGCCATTCCCCGCGAAAGCTCATCCGTTATTGCAGTTCCTGCCAATAAACAAAGCGCGTTTAAGGAAGAGATAAACAAACGTATTACTGACATAAAATTTGAATTTAAAACCACGGAAAAAAACCTCAGCATTTTAGTGGAAACATGCGAGACACCTAAACAAGTAATGGATAGCGTTGCGCATGGATTAATCATAAAATCAATTTATACGGCGCACAATGGCGTTTACCGCATGAGTGCTGATATGGCCAATCTGGTAGAAACATCAAATAACGTGGCACGTATATTAATCAAAGACGGAGAGATAACAGTGATGTGTTTAACACGCTCAAGTGTAGAAAGCAGTAAATTTGATTTAGCGGAAGCCTTACGCAGCGCTTTTGAATTAGCAGGCTGCGAAGTAACATTTGCAGGCTCCTATCCGGGATGGACACCCAATGTGGATTCGCCAATTTTGGATGTTATGGTGAAGTTGTACGAAAAGTTAAACGGACAAAAGCCGCACGTTGTTGCTTGCCATGCCGGACTGGAATGTGGAATATTGGGAAGAAATTATCCCGGAATGGACATGATTTCTTTTGGTCCAACCATCAAAGGTGCTCACTCACCCGATGAACGTGTTAACATTACATCGGTACATAAATACTGGAAATATGTGCTGGAAATCCTGAAGAATATTCCGTCAAAGTAAATATCCTTTGGCTTGTTTACCTTCAGAAATTCCATTTTAATCGCAGGAATATCGAATTATTCAAACTTCTATAAACATTCGATACTTCTGCAAAATAACTTTGCCCCAATAAAGTGAGGTCCCAGTTCTCGGAAACACTGAATTGAATGTTTGGTATCACTACCGAGGTGTTATTGGTTGGCGAGTATATGGTGCTTACACCTATAGTCATTAAAGGATTAATTTGCTTGCTTACCTGTAGGAAAGCCGAATAACGGAATGGTAATAATTGTTTGGCGCTAACATTAAAAAACTGAGCAGTTGACAAAAAATTGATTTTTTCCCTGCCCTCTGAATTATAATATCCGGAAATATTCACATACCAGCCTTTCTCGAAACTGTAATCACCGCTAATGCTGGCACTAATAACCCCTGAAGTATCCTCCAGTTTTTCGTAATTATGAAAATAAGACACCTCTCCTTTAAATCCGGCGTCTTTAATATTCCCCGCCCATCCTATTCCTGCAACAAGATCTTTCTGACTAATACCGGCCAGTGCCTGATAATCATAATTTTTTTTGTTTGAACGGTATAGTAATGCCGCGGTATAATCATCGTTATTTTTACCTTTTCTTACTGCAACTTCCATTGCTGAAAATCCTTTCCACATATACTGCACTCTTACAGCATCAGAACCCGGCCTTTCCTCGTAATCAAAATCAAAAAAGTTATATGTATTAAAAATATCATTTGGATTCCACACCATAT
>JBBAKL010000082.1:0-14875 GCA_040403535.1 Bacteroidia bacterium | reverse complement strand
ATAAAATCATCCACTAAGACCGAACATGATGATTTAGTAAATGAAGGTGAAAAAGTAGCCGGTACTATTTTGCCGGAACAATTTAATATTTTGCACATTCATGGCGCACAATTTAAAGGCATTATAAAAAAAACCAATCTAACCGACTTTAAAGTCAATCAACTTTATTACTTTAAATACCCGATTGGTTTGGCAATGCCCGGCTATATCTGGGGTGTGAAGCTCAAGGAAATTAAATTCTCCGATACCGTAAACGGGTTTCCGAGTAAAACCAAATGGCAGGAGGGGTTAGACTAGTTTTTCTAACTTGGTATTTTCTACTGGTTGTATATTAATTTGCGTTAGAGTCCAAATATTTCAGATAGTATTTCGCCAAATCAAATACACTATCTATTATAATTAAGCCATAAAGTATTTTTAGGATAGTTGTCTAAATATTAATCGCTAAAGAGCTAGCTATTTATCATTCTGATGTTTTTTTAAATTTGCTATAATTTCATCCATTTTAGCAATCGAATAATCTATTTTATTATTCTTATAATTAATTGAATCAACTTTATCAATATTTGTATTTTCTTTTTCCTTGTTTTTATAATCGGTATTGTGATCCTTTGAATTATCTGATTTTTTTATTTCATTTTTTAATATATAATCTTTTTTAGTTTCAAATTCATCTTGAGTTAATATACCGTTATCTAATAATTCTTTTAAGGAATTAAGCTGAGCTTGTGTGTGTTCAGAAATAGAAGCTTTATTTTTGTTGTTTTCATGAATATGTTGAGCTTTCCTTTTTTCACTGTTTAAATAATTTTTTTTGGTATTGTAATCTTGCTCATCAATTAAACCTGCTTTAAAAGATTGTTCTAACAAATTAAGCTTGTTGTCGAATTCGTTTTGACTGTTCTTGTCTATTGAATGTTTTAACTGATCAATATTATTGGGATTATTTGTCATTTTTGGAGAATCACCATACTTGTTAGAATTAGGCTCGCCTTTTAGGAATATTAGCCATAAATACCTAAAGGGGATTAACTGCCATAGTCCATTGTAACCTAAATCGTGTTCTCTTTTTGCTCCTTGTGCGAGCATTACCCATAAGTTGATTAAACTAAATGAATAAATAAGATAAATAATATTTTGAGCTTCTTCAATACTTGAATTTTTGAATACTTCGATTAAATATCCAAAAAAAGTACCTAAAGTGCCGCAAATTATAAAAGTTATGCCAAACTCTAGGCGGCGTATTCTTCCCTCAAAAGAAAATGGATTTTTAAACATAAAGTAATAACTGGTTTTTTAAATATAAGTTACAAATTATATTTGGGCATATTAGTTTCATTTTATAAGCACTATTAGTCGATTAACACTAAAATAAGAACCCCTTAACATTAGATTGTTAAGGGGTTCTTGTGGAGAATATCGGATTCGAACCGATCACCTCTTCACTGCCAGCGAAGCGCTCTAGCCAAATGAGCTAATCCCCCGTTTCGAAATGATAAATGCAAAAGTAAAATTTTTAAATGAATTTAAAATCTATCATTTCACATTTATCACCTCTTATAGTTTCGCTTTTACTTCTACCATTTCGTAGCCTTCAATAATATCTCCAACTTTAATATCATTAAAGCCGTCAATATTTAATCCGCATTCGTAACCGGAAGCAACTTCTTTCACATCGTCTTTAAAGCGCTTCAAAGAACCAAGAGCACCTGAATGTATAACGATACCGTCACGAATAACACGAACCTTGGTGTTACGGTTTACTTTTCCGTCTAATACATAACATCCGGCAATGGTTCCCACTTTAGAGATGTTAAATACGTCGCGTATTTCAATGTTACAAGTAATTTTCTCTTCAAATTCAGGAGCTAACATACCTTCCATTGCGGCTTTCACTTCGTTAATGGCATCGTAAATAATCGAATATAAACGGATGTCAATCTCTTCAGTCTCTGCTAATTTACGTGCATTGGTAGAAGGACGAACCTGGAATCCGACAATGATTGCGTTAGATGCCGATGCTAATAACACATCGCTCTCACTGATGGCACCTACCGATTTATGGATGATATTTACCTGAACTTTTTCAGTTGATAATTTTAATAAGGAGTCTGCTAACGCTTCAATTGAACCATCAACGTCACCTTTCACAATAATATTTAATTCTTTGAAATCACCAATCGCTAAACGACGTCCGATCTCATCTAATGTAATATGTTTGTGAGTACGTATACCTTGCTCACGCTGTAACTGTAAACGTTTATTTGCAATTTCACGTGCTTCACGCTCATCTTCCATTACGTTAAACTTGTCACCTGCTGTAGGCGCACCGCTTAATCCTAATACTTTTACGGGCTGTGAAGGACCGGCTTCTGTAACTTTTACACCACGTTCGTTAAACATAGCACGTACCTTTCCGCTAAATGAACCCGCTAACATGACATCACCAATACGTAATGTTCCGTTTTGTACAAGGATAGTAGCTACATAACCACGACCTTCTTCCATTGATGCCTCAATGATACTACCGTTAGCGTTACGTTTTGGATTTGCTTTTAAATCCATCATTTCCGCTTCCAATAATACTTTCTCTAATAATAAGTCGATGTTTTTTCCTTGTTTCGCGGAAACTTCCTGGCACTGAAATTTACCACCCCATTCTTCCACTAAAATATTCATGGCGGCTAATCCCTCACGAATCTTATCAGGATTTGCGCCCGGCTTATCAATTTTGTTGATCGCAAAAATCATCGGTACACCTGCAGCCTGCGCGTGATTAATCGCTTCTTTTGTTTGAGGCATGATGCTGTCGTCGGCCGCTACCACAATAATGGCGATATCGGTTACTTTAGCACCACGGGCACGCATAGCGGTAAACGCTTCGTGTCCCGGTGTATCTAAGAATGTAATAGAACGACCTGTAGGTAATTTTACATTGTAAGCACCAATGTGCTGAGTAATACCTCCGGCTTCGCCCGCTACTACATTGGCTTTACGGATAAAGTCAAGTAATGATGTTTTACCATGGTCAACGTGCCCCATAACGGTTACGATAGGCGGACGCCATTCTAAATCTTCCGGCTTATCGGCTTCTTCTTCTTTAACACTTTCAACATCTTCAGCCGATGCAAATTCAACTTTGTAACCAAACTCTTCTGCAACAATGGAAATGGTTTCCGCATCTAAACGTTGGTTAATAGATACGAATAAACCTAAAGCCATACACGTAGAAATAATTTGTGTAACCGGAACATTCATCATCTGCGCCATTTGGTTTGCAGATACGAACTCAGCCACACGAAGTACTTTCTTGTCTGCTTCCATCAATTCCTGTTCTTCTGCTAAACGCTCACGAACTTCATCACGTTTTTCGCGACGGTATTTGGAAGTTTTTGACTTGGTACCTTTCTGACTTAAACGAGCAAGAGTTTCCTTAATTTGATTTTGAATTTCTTCTTCGGTTAATTCATGACGTGGTTTAGGACCTTTTTTACGAGGGTCGCCGTATTTTTCTTTAGCACGTTCCTTTGCTTTATCGGCTTGTTCCTTACCAACTTTTTTAATTTCCTCTTCTGATAATCCGCCTTTACGAATACGCTTACGCTTTTTCTTATCGGCATTTGGATCGGAGGAAGCAACCGGTTTTTTCTTGTCGTCTTTAGTAGGTAAAACGATATTACCCAGAATTTTAGGACCTTCCAGTTTTTCGAATTTTGTTTCAAGAAAATCTTCCTTCTGTTGTTCAACAACAGGAGTTTCTAAAGCCACAACAGGTTCGGGAGCTTTAACTTCCTCATCAGGTTCAGAGGTTTTTTTCTTGCCTTTTTTAGGTTGTTCTTCTTCTTTCTTTTCGTCTTTTTTAGATTTCTTATCGGGCTTGGTTTTAGTATTAAGTGAATCTAGATCAACTTTACCTAAAACTTTTGGTCCGCCTAAGTTCTCTACTTCTGTCTTTGCAACAGGAACTTCTTCTTTTGTTTCCTTTACAACAGCAATAGGTTCGGTTTTTGTAGCAGTTCCTAAATCTTTAATAATAACTTCTTCAACCTCTTTCTCCGTTTCCTTATGCTTTGCTTTCTTATCGTCAAGAACAATTGTTTCACGCTTCACCTTAATGATGTTTTGTGCAACTTGTTCAGCTTCTTCGCGCGCGCTTTTATCGCTCGAAAATTCTTTTAACAATAAGGCATATTCTTCTTCTCCTATTTTAGCATTTGGGTTGTTATCAACCGGCTTGCCTTTGGAAGCAAGAAACTCAACTATCTTTACTAAAGACATATTGAATTCCTTTGCGACTTTTGTTAGGCGAAGTTGTTTTGATCCTTCTGACATATTTTATTTTTACTTCTTATTTTTTTGTTAATGCGAGTGTTTAATCCTATTGTTCGCATATAATTATTCAAATTCTGATTCTAATACTTTTCTCAGATCAGCAATTGCATCATCTTCTAAACCAGTTCTGCGTTTAATTTCTTCGTTACTTAATTCAAGTACCGATTTAGCAGTGTCGCAACCGATTGCTTTTAGTTCGTCAATAATTGCCGGTTCAATCTCGTCAGAGAATTCTTCCAAGTCAACGTCTTCAGTATCAACTTCAGTATCAGTATCACGGTATACATCAATTTCGTATCCGGTTAATTTACCTGCAAGTTTAATATTGTATCCGCCTTTTCCGATCGCTAATGAAATCTGATCAGGACGTAAATAAACATCCGCGCGTTTATTTTCGTCATCTATTTTAATAGATGTTACTTTCGCAGGACTCAATGCGCGCTGAATTAATAAACTTGGGTTAGCTGTAAAGTTAATTACGTCTATGTTTTCATTTTTCAATTCGCGAACAATTCCATGTATACGAGAACCTTTCATGCCAACACACGCTCCAACCGGATCAATTCTGTCATCGTAACTTTCTACGGCAACTTTAGCACGCTCACCCGGTTCACGAACAATTTTCTTAATGGTAATAAGTCCGTCAAATATTTCAGGAACTTCTGTTTCAAATAATCTTTCTAAGAACACAGGAGAAGTACGGGATACAACAATAGAAGGAGAACCGCCTTTCATTTCCACTTTAGAAACCACTGCTTTAACGGTATCGCCTTTTTTGAAGAAATCAGAAGGGATTTGTTCGGTTTTAGGTAAAATTAACTCGTTACCTTCGTCATCAATTAACATGATTTCTTTCTTCCACACCTGATACACCTCTGCAGTGATCACTTCGCCAACACGCTCTTTGTATTTGTTATATACTTCACTCTTTTCAAGTTCAAGAATTTTCTGAACTAAATTCTGACGAATTGCTAATACAGCGCGTCGTCCGAAATCTTCCAGTTTTACAGGTTCTGAAACATCTTCACCTATTTCAAAATCCGGTTCAATTTTTTTCGCATCGGATAAACTGATGTGACGGTTTTCATCATAATCAAACGAATCTTCTGCAAACTCGTCGTCAACAATTTGACGGTTTTTCCAAATTTCGATATCACCTTTATCAGGGTTTACGATAATGTCAAAATTTTTATCGGTTCCGTATCTTTTCACCAGCATACTACGAAATACATCTTCGATAATGCTCATTAAAGTTGCACGATCGATGTTTTTGATTTCTTTAAACTCCGAAAACGATTCAATTAAGTTTGCGCCTTCCATGATTTTTCTTTTTTTAAAATTTAAGTTTGATTTTTGATTCTTTTATGTTTGATAATTGTATATGGTACTGTTTTGTTACATTAATTTTACCTTTTCCGATAGGCTTATTTTCGCGAACTATTGTCTCCAGGGTAATTTCTCCATCCGGATCAACCTTTGTTAATGTGCCGCTGAATTTAGTTCCATCGTTGAGCTTCACTTCAAAATCACGTCCGACGTGTTTAATATACTGACGCCCTATTTTAATTGGTTTAGTAGCGTCCGGCGAACTTACTTCCAACGAAAAATCTTCTTTTTCGCGATCCAGACTCTTTTCAATATGTCGGCTTAATTCAACACAATCGTTAATGCCTATTCCGTTATCGCCATCCACATACACTTCAATTTTATTTCCCGGCATAACTTTAACATCTACTAAAAAGAACGAAGTGCCTTCAATCTTCTGGTTGGCAAGTTCGGTTATCTGTTCTTTTGTAATCATTACTTTGGGGCAATAAAATAGGGGACTTTATGTCCCCTTCCAATCATTTTTATTTTTCGCTTACAAATTTAACACAATTTTGTTCAATAAAAAAATTAATTTTATCGAACCTATTATAATTTTTGTCGTAATAGTAGATAAAATTGTCCTCCCCGCATTTGTTCTTAAATAAAAACCGACCATTTTAGGTCATAAAATATAGTTGATATGGAAAATATAGTTAAAAAAGGAATGGGGATTAAGCGTATCTTTTTCCTTAACATTCTGATTCTTAGTTCATTTGGTGCTTATGCTGATTTTGGCGGAAAAATGAAAAACGAATTAGGTAAAGAATTTACCAGTTTAACCGGCGTTTACATTATTGGCGGATTGGTTGTTGCCGGTTTAATTATATATCTGATTAGTAACTATGTGTTTAAAGAGAAGGAAGAAAAGTTACCGGATGAGGCTTTTCAGCATTCACAACATAACCACTTACGTCATAAATTGCGTCATTCGCAACCAAAAGACGGTAAAAAGTAATTTGAATATTACTTTATTTCAGGCATTTGCGACTTATAGTGATAAGTTGTTAAAATCTGAACTATAAATTCGGCGCAATAATTTTGTTTTTTTATTGATAGCTCTATCTTTGTGCCAAATTTTAATTCTTTATAAAATGTCAGACATAGCAAACAAAGTAAAATCAATTATCGTTGACAAATTAGGTGTTGATGAAAAGGAAGTAACTCCAACTGCAAGCTTTACTAATGATTTAGGAGCTGATTCTTTGGATACAGTTGAGTTAATCATGGAGTTCGAAAAGGAATTCAATATCGCTATTCCGGATGAGCAAGCTGAAAAAATCTCTACAGTAGGCGATGCTATTTCTTATATTGAAACAAACGCAAAATAAAAGTTAACCTTATTATTTTATGCAGTTAAAACGCGTAGTAGTTACCGGTCTAGGTGCTATCACCCCATTGGGTAATAACGTTCAGGATTATTGGACCAATCTTATTAATGGAGTAAGCGGTGCCGATAATATTACGCGTTTTGATGCATCTAAGTTTAAAACCCGTTTTGCCTGCGAGGTAAAGGGATTTAACTTAGACGATTATTTTGATAAGAAGGAAGCCAGAAAACTGGATGCTTTCAGTCATTACGGAATTGCCGCTTCAGTGCAAGCTGTTGCCGATTCAGGTATTGACGCTCCCGGTATCGATAAGAACGAAATCGGTGTTGTATGGGGTTCGGGTATTGGTGGTTTAGATACATTCCAAACCGAAACATTTGCCTTTGCAAAAGGTGATGGTACACCTCGTTTCAATCCTTTTTTCATTCCGAAGATGATTGCCGACATTTGTTCAGGGCATATTTCTATGCGCTTTGGGTTCAGAGGTCCAAACTTTACAACTGTTTCAGCATGCGCTTCTTCAACAACTGCTTTAATTGATGCATTTAACTATATCCGTATGGGTAAGGCAAATGCTATCATTAGTGGTGGTTCTGAAGCAGCAATTAATGAGAGTGGTATTGGAGGATTTAATTCTGCTCAAGCCATGAGTACCCGTAACGATGATCCCAAACGCGCTTCCCGTCCTTACGATAAAACCCGTGATGGTTTTGTGTTAGGTGAAGGTGGTATTGCTTTAGTTCTTGAAGAATTAGAACATGCCAAAGCACGCGGTGCTAAAATTTATGCTGAAGTTATTGGCGGCGGAATGAGTGCCGATGCTTATCATATCACTGCTCCTCATCCGGATGGATTAGGTGCAACTTTAGTAATGCAACGCGCTTTAAAAGACGCAGGCATTACTCCTGATGTAGTTGATTACATTAATACACACGGGACAAGTACACCTTTAGGTGACGGCGCCGAGCTAAAAGCTATTGTTAATGTATTTGGCGAACAGGCTTATAAAATGAACATCAGTTCTACTAAATCTATGACCGGACACTTACTTGGTGCAGCCGGCGCTATTGAAGGTTTAGCAACTGTTCTTTCAATTCAAAACGAAATTGTTCCTCCAACAATTAATTTCGAATTTCCTGATCCGGAAATCGATCCTAAACTGAACCTTACTTTTAATAAAGCACAAAAACGACCAATCCGTGTTGCTATCAGTAATACTTTTGGATTTGGTGGTCACAATGCTGCAGTTGTGTTCAGTAAGTATAACCTTTAATCTGTTCGCTTGTTAAAGCTTTTAAAGGGATTTACACTCAAACGATCTTCTGACAAAGAACTTTCTAAAAGTTTAAAAAATGTTTTGGGATTTACGCCTAAAAACATCTTCTTATACAAACAGGCATTCCTGCATAGTAGCAAGCGGGAGACCGTTAATAACGAACGTCTCGAGTTTTTAGGCGACGCGGTTCTTGGTGCTATTGTTGCCGAATATGTTTTTAAGCTTTATCCCTATAAAGACGAAGGATTCTTAACGCAATTGCGTTCTAAAGTCGTTAATCGACAATCCTTACAACAACTCGCGGTAAAAGTTGGCATCGATCATTATTTAAAAACAGGCATTCGCGAATCAGAGAAAGGTAAATCTTCTGCTTATGGCGACGCGTTTGAAGCATTAATTGGCGCTATATATCTTGATAAAGGTTTTTCTGCCTGCAGAAAATTCATTATTCAGCGCATTATTAAAGTGCATGTTAATTTAGAGGAATTGGCAGTTACAGATACCGATTACAAAAGCCAGCTTCAGGTTTACACGCAAAAAAACAAACTTTCGCTGGAATACCGTTTGTTAAGTGAAGCTCAAAAAGGAAAAGATAAAATTTACACTGTTCAGGTTTTCATTAATAACGAACCGTACGTTGTGTTTGAGCATTACAGTAAACGTTCAGCAGAACAAAAAGCAGCCCAGTTAACTTTAGCCCAGTTAGATCTTAATTCCTAAACCTTCCAGTTCGTTTTTATAATCGTATTGCAAATCGGGATGTAGCGCAATTAGCAGTGTTTTTATTTTTTTAATTACTCCGGCTTTTAAATTCACTAAGCGTGCGCTTTTTTCTATAGGTATCTTGGAGTCTGAAAGCTTTTTGCAATAATAAACATGAAGTTCAACAGCTACCGATTTATCGCCAATATATTTGATGTATTTATTGGTAATGCGTAATATTTTCCGCAATATTTTTTTAGCGTAATACAAATTAATGTCAGGGTAGAGTTCTGAAAAAAGCAAATCCATTTCCTGTTTAACCTGAATCACAAATCCATCGCGGTCGCTACTTTCAAACAGCAAATAGTCTAAGTAGTCTTTGTTTTCTTTTTTGTATTTGGCCAAACTAATACATAACTCAGCCAGACGATCTGGTTCAAGTTGTTGTAATTCTTTTTTTATTTCGCTTAGTGAGCCCGATTTCATAAAATAAAATTAAGTATAAATGTGGTATGTTTTTATTTTATTAATTGTCTTGCAGGCATTGAATCGGTTATATCCTCGCGATTTAAAACGGGCAAATGCTTCATTTCAGTTACCTCTATGCAAATAAAATCAAATTCCTCAACAACCTTTCCTTTTACCAAATAACAACCGCGACCACTGAACGGAAAATTCTTTGCCGCTTCCGGAAAATGAACGGTATCGATCCACGCCCCTTCTCTGTCAATAAATGTTCCGAAAAACATTTTTTCTCCTTTAGAGGTGACTGCGTATTTGGTAGTTATGAGGTAACCGATTATCTCAATGTTTTCAGAAACGTGTTTTTTAAGTTCGCCTGCAGTGAGCTGAGATGTAGCTGGGTTACGTAATAAGTTAAACGGTGATGAAAGGGTGAAACCAAACAATTCAAGTTCATCAAATGCATCATCTACCCACGAACTGAATAACTCGGGCAGCTTGTGTTTTTTAGGATGAAGATTAAACAGTTCCGCTGATGTGTTTTTTTTCTTTAAGGGATTAATGTATCCATGCGCGTCCCATAATAATTCTCTTTTGTTTTTGCCGGTGAAATGAAATGCCCCCGATCGGATTAATATCCGCAATTGCTCGAGCGAAATACCGGTACGTTTTATAAAGTCATACAAATCCCGATACAAACCGTTTTTTTGACGTTCTTTTAGCAGAATGGCAATGCTTTGATGTTCTAGTTCTGACACCATATTAAAACCCAGATATATTTTTTTGTTTTGTATACTGCAAAGCGCATAACTGTTATTAATACATGGCGCAATTATTTCGGCACCATGTAACCGCGCTTCGTGTACATATAATTCGGGACGATAAAATCCGCCGCCGTTATTTAAGGTTGCTACCATGTATTCTAAAGGATAATAAGCTTTTAAATACAAGGCCTGAAAACTCTCTACAGCGTAACTGGCCGAGTGTCCTTTTGAAAAAGCATAATTGGCAAAACTTTCAATCTGATTCCAGATGTCTTCAATTATTTTTTCGGAATAGTTTTTTTTACGGCAGTTGGAGAAGAAATTTTCTTTTACCACCCAAAATTCATTTCGCTGCTTAAACTTCCACGACATTCCTCTTCTCAGATAGTCGGCTTCGGCTAATGTGAGTCCGGCAAAGTAATGCGCTACTTTAATAACATCTTCCTGGTATACCATAACACCATAAGTTTCTTCTAAAATCTCATACAGCTGAGATAATTCTTTTTTTGCTTTTTCTCTTCTTTCTTCGTTGCGGTAACGTAAAATATATTCCCGCATCATGCCGCTTTTAGCAACACCGGGTCGTATAATGGAGCTGGCCGCTACCAGTCGTAAATAATCATCGGCTTGCAATTTTGCCAGCAGTATCCGCATGGCAGGCGATTCAATATAAAAGCAGCCAATGCATTTTCCAACACGTAACAGGTTTTTTACTTTTTCGTCTTTATAAAATTTATTTACATCGTGAATGTCTATATCCTCCCCGCCATTGTTTTTTATCAGCTCTAAACTGTCTTTAATTTTCCCTAAGCCTCTCTGACTTAAAATGTCAAATTTATAAAGGCCAATATCTTCCGCTTCTAACATGCTAAACTGTGTGGTAGGATAGCCTTTTGGCGGCATAAATGTAGCGCTGTAAGTGGTAATAGGTTCTTCCGAAATTAAAATGCCGCTTGAATGAATACTTAAATGACTAGGGAAACCATGTATGAGCTGACTGTATTGTAAAACTAATTTTCCTAAATAATCATATGCCTGCCCTGCATTTTTTATGCGTTGTAGTTTTTCAATTTCACCAGGAGGCAAGCCAAATACTTTTCCAAGTTCACGTAATACGGCATCGTGCTGAAAAGTAGAGTAGGTGGCTAACAGCGCTGTTCGGTTTTTACCAAATCGTTCAAAAATATAACGGGTAATATCATCGCGGTCGGTCCACGAAAAATCAATATCAAAATCGGGAGGGTTAGTTCGGTGCGGATTAATGAATCGTTCAAAGTATAAATCGAGATGGATAGGGTCTACATCTGTTATTCGTAGTAAATAAGCAACCATGCTGTTGGCGCCGCTGCCTCTTCCTACGTAGTAATAATTTTTACTTTGCGCGTAGTTTACAATATCGTAATTGATTAAAAAATACGATGCGAAATTCATTTCTTCAATAATGCCCAGCTCTTTTTCAATGCGCTGAAGAACGGCATTGGATGGTTTGGTGTAGCGATAGTTGAGTCCTTTTTCACATGCCTTACGCAGCATGTTCATGTCGTTAGCAACGCTATCGGTATAATGCTTCAGGTTTTTGTTGGAAAATTTACCGTATTTAAAAGTTACTTCCGACTCACAGAGGATGCGTTGTGTGTTATGGATGATAGAGGGATGTTCCGAAAAGGCGCGCGCTAACTCTTCTGCTATTGGCATACTTTGGGAGGCTTGTCCTTGCTCTTCCGGCGGTAATTTGCTTAGCAAGGTGTTTTTGTCGATGGCCCGGAGTAAGCGGTGTGCGTTAAAATGTTTTTTATAAATGAACGATACCGTTTGAAGAATTACCAGTTTGTTTTTAAAATGTTTGGCCTTTGAAAAAGGAAGTTGTATCAATTCTTTGGATGAAATGCCAATGAATTCATTTTCGCGCAGCAGCCATCCTTTAAAATGCGCGAACGGATAAATAACCCATGCATGATTAAACAGCGGGGCCTGTTCGTTAAATGGTTTTTCATTATGAAGGTGTTCGCTCAGGTGCTCGTTTAGCTCTTTAAATCCCAAATTATTTTTGGCAATACCGATGTACATCTGTTTAACTCCGTTTCTGAAATCGATTCCGGGTATAACTTTTAAACGATGCTCTTCGCTTAATCGCAGCGCCTCTAAAATAGCGGATGTGTTATTGATATCGGATATAACAAAGGCTGAGTAACCTTTTGATTTAGCTTCCTCAAAAAGTTCTTCAACGCTTAGTGTTCCGTAACAAAAACTGTAATAGGTATGGCAGTTAAGCAACATTAATTTTTCTTAAATGGATTAAAGTCGCTGCGCGACATACCAATACCGGCGGCTCGTAAAACAGCATCGGTTCCAAATCGTTTCCGCATTTTATCCATGGCCTGATAGAGCTGTATTTGTTCGGTTTTGTCGTCAAATAAATCAAACTGATAAGTGCCTTGTATGAGATGACTGAAGCGAACGCCGATTAAACGCACCAGCATGCGTTTCTGATATAGTTTATGAAACAGTTCTTTTACTTTTTCTATCAGCGCGCTGTCGAGTGCGGTGTATGCAATCCGTCCTTGCGTAGAATAGGTGTTAAAGTCGGAGTAGCGGATTTTAACGGCAACACAAGCGGTTAATTTTTCTTCCTCACGTAACTGATAGCATAATTTTTCTGTCATGCTAATCAGCATGCGGTTTAAATAATCCACATCAATGGTGTCTTTGTCAAAAGTACATTCCGTAGAGATGGATTTTCGTTCGTTATACGGTTCAACAGGGGAGGTGTCGATACCGTTAGCTTTTTTCCAGATGATAATACCGTTTTCTCCCAGAACCTGTTGCATTAATTCAACCGGCATTTCCTGAACGGTTTTTATTTTTTCGATGCCCATTCCCCTTAGTAGCTGATAGGTTTTATCTCCTACCATAGGTATTTTTTTTACCGACAGTGGAGCCAGAAAGTTTTTTTCATCACCAAAAGGAATTTGCATTTGACCGTTAGGCTTAGCCTGATCGGTACCGATTTTAGAAACGGTTTTATTGGCCGACATGGCAAATGAAATGGGGAGTCCGGATTCTTTCATTATTTTCTGACGCAGTTCGCCGGCCAGTTTATAGCAACCGAAGTAACGATCCATTCCGGTGAGATCGATGTAAAACTCGTCAATAGATGTTTTTTCGTAGAGCGGAACATTTTCTTTAATGATTTCGGTAATCTCATTAGAGTGTTTGCTGTACGCTTCGTGGTCGCCCCGCACCACAATGGCTTCCGGACAAAGCATACGTGCGGTTTTCATGGGCATGGCCGAGTGTACGCCAAAAGCGCGCGCTTCGTAACTGCAAGAAGCCACAACGCCTCTGTCGCCGGTCCCTCCCACTAAAACAGGTTTACCAATTAACTTGGAATTAATTTTCCTCTCTACCGATACAAAAAAGGTATCGAGGTCCATGTGTACCACACTACGGTTCATGATAAAAAAATAAAAGCAAAAACAAAAACTCAAAGGAAAGTTACTATAATAAGTAGCAAAGTGTTGCTACAAAATATAGCAATTAAATAATGCCTTGATTAGCAATTATAACCAATGATAACATTCGGTTTGAAACTTGAGCTAATGTTGTAAATTTGATAAAAACAGAAAGCATGTTACAATTAAATTTAATTACGGTAAGCGGATTAGCTGTTATTATTTCGGGAGCCCTTTATATGATTGTGCCGCCAAAATATAACAGTTCGTGGTACGGCATTAAAACACCAATCACAACAAAAAGTGAAGATGCCTGGAAATATGGCCATAAACTTTTTGCAATTGGCTTTTTTATTTTAGGCGCCGTTCTTTTTTTAATTGGATTAACGCCATTAAAGAAAATGTTGCTGAAAGTAATGGGAGCTTTGCTTATAGTTGTGTTCTGGCAACTATCCAGATTCATCGTTCACAAAATGATTTTAAAAAAATACCCTAAAGATTAATCAACTGCATATTTGCGCTGATGCTGGTTCCTTCCATTTTTAAATCACTTAACGTAATTGCCGCTCAAAGCACGCGGTTAAATAGTTTGTTACAGCAAACAGGAAAACCTCTTGTTAAAGAATTTTCAAACGAAGCAGATGCCTTTGATCGTAATCTCACCCGTGAGGAGTTTTTAAGTCGGTTAGGACTAAATAGCCAACAACTGGCGTACAGCCATCAGATACACGGAAATAAAGTATTGGTCGCCAATATGCCGCAATCTGCCGAGGGTTATGACGCCATTGTTACCAATAAGCCGAATGTTTATGTGTGTGTAACCATTGCCGACTGTACACCTGTTTTGGTTTACGATACAAAAAACAAAGCGGCAGCAGCCATTCATGCCGGTTGGCGCGGAACAGTAGCGAAAATTGTTACTGAAACATTACACGCAATGCGCGCTAATTACGGAACAAAGGGTGAGGATTGCGTGGCGTTTATTGGCGCTTGTATCAGTAATAAAAACTTTGAAGTAGGCGATGAGGTAGCTGAACATTTTTCAGATGATGAAAAGCAATTCCATAGGAATAAAGGAAAGTATTACGTAGATTTAAAATTGGCCAATAAAAAACAACTCATGGCATTTGGCATTAAAGAACGCAATATTGAGATTTCAGATAAGTGTACCGTTGGCAATAATGATCAGTT
>JBBAKL010000081.1:0-14943 GCA_040403535.1 Bacteroidia bacterium | reverse complement strand
ACAAATATAGAAATTATATCTATACTTAAAACTATTTAGGTAGAAGCTGATTACTTTTCTGATTTCACAGGGTCAAGAATCATTTCAACTTTAGTTGGGGCCAATACTTTAGGGTAGACTTTCGTGAAAGTTCCCTTCCATATTACCGTAATGCCTTCCAATAATGACCCAGCACCATTATAAAAGTTAAATTCAATGTGAAAAGCTTTGGTGTCTCCGTTTTCCAGCACGTTAAGTTTTGGTTTTGCTGCTGATAAGTTTTCTTGTTCTTTTGGCATGATGGAAATTGCCTTGGTTGGATCAATTACACAAAACTGATCACCTTTATATTTACACGATTAAGCCGCCACACTTTTATCGGGATGCATTCGGTTGGTTATCACATAGCATTTTAATCCGGCCCCATTTACTTCAGTGCCGTGCTTTGAAGGCCATTTGGTATCGGGCATTGTAATTACCTCAGGATTATCATTGATGGTGTAAATTCCTGTTGTGTTGATTTCGAATTTATCCTGTTTCAAATTTTTGGTGGTAATTTCCACCATGCGATCTGCTATATCATCCGGCTCAACAACGAAATGAGTTTTATCGCAATGGTATTTTTCGCCATTGACAACAAATTCAAACTCTCCTGCTTTAATGAAAATGGCTTGCTTGGATTTATTATATAAGCGGATTTTGCATTTAATGACATCGTCACGTGAAAAACACTTCACCAGGTACAATTTGTAGACGTCTGTTTCAAAAACAACCTCTTTATAGAGTGCTGTACCGAAATTTTAAACATCCTGCGCATTTAAGCTAAATGCTGCAACAAAGAGGCATAACAATGCAATGAATCTTTTCATTTTTATTTGTTTTATAAACTGGTTGACTTTTCTTTTTTTAGAGCTAAAGCGTTTATAACAGGAAATGCATACATCTTGTAAAACATTTCCCTTAATATCGTGGGTTCTCCTTTTAGTTTTGAAATTTTTGTTTCTACATAATTTTTAAAGTTCTCAATTTCTTCTTTGATGTATTTAGAATCAAAATACTTTGTGTTGTTCAAAATGTCGTAAGCAATAAAATTTGTGTTAAGAAGTTTATAATCTCCAATTATAACCCGGTCGATATGTGCCGCTAGCAATTTTATTTTTTCGTTTTCGTTTTTTGCCTTATCGATTTCGATTAACTCATTGCGAATTGGTTTGCCAAAGCTAATGTGAATCTTTCCCTTAGGTTGTTTTATGCCGGTTATGATATTGTTTAGGTCTTCCCCCGTAGCTTTTGTATAAGATCCGTTTTGAGCTAACTGATACAATTCATTTACTTTTAAATCATCGCATGGTTCATATTCGTAACTGATGGTTAGTGGTACTATGTTTAACTCAGAAAACGTTTCGATAAAACTTCTGTTTCCACTCAGTGATAACATTTTTAAAACGCCCGTTTGCGTGAGGTCATTGCCGTCTTTGGTTCTTCCGTTACGTTGCGCAATCCAAACGCTGGTTTTTTTGTCTAGTATGGTGTGGCGTAAATAGGCGCTAAGTTGTTGTGAAACGTAATATAACTCTTTAGTATTACCATCGCGCTTAATTGGAAACATCCGGTTCATTTTGCCGAAGTCTGTAATAAATCCATCGGCGTTTAAGTTGTTTCCAAATGTAATTTCTGATGTTTCAAATTCTTCTTTGTCGAGAATGATCTGTAATAAAGCGCTATCCAGTAATATATCACGGTGATTGGCAATAAACAGATATGCGCTGTTTTTATCCAAGTTTTCGATACCATTATATGTTAATCCGTTTGAGGAATTTTTAACTATCTGCCAAATCGCATCAGCCATAAAGCCGATTTGAAAATCGCGAATGCTTTTTGTATTAAGTGCTTTTTGTACTGCCTGTTCTGGTGATATACCGGGCCACAAATGATTTATTAATGCGTGATAAGTAGGGTCTTTCGACATACGTTCCATTACTCCTTTCACTTCGTTGTCGTAAAAAGGACGCAAGGACTCAAAGTTGAAGTCTTTGGCGAAATCAGATACATGTTCAGGTTTTTCAACCTTAAAGGGCTTCATCATAATTTACTTTTTTCGTCTGTCAAAAAATATAATAGCTTTTCTACTCATTTCAGGAAATTGTTTTTGTGAAATGGAAGCTACTGTGTCTGTTTTAATATTCGGCGCAACTCTAAGTTTTGCTCTGAAATGATCTTTTAGTTCTTTTTCAAAATTAACCGGAGGATTATCAGCACCAATTGTGATGGTTATTTCATCGGTATCAATATCATTGGTGTGAACTTCAACTATGTAATTTTTAATGTACGGAACATGATTTAAAATATCGTAAAGGGCAGGAGGATAAAGAGTGGTGCCTTTAAATTTAATCATGTGTTGTTTACGTCCAATAATAGGACTTAAACGAAGACTTGATCTTCCGCAAGTGCAGGGTTCTGTGTGTGCAACGCAGATATCACCGGTTTTGAAACGCAACAAAGGCATTCCTTCTACACTAAGAGTGGTTACCGTAAGCTCACCGGCTTCGCCTGCTTTTACAGGTTGATTGGCATCATCTAATAATTCTATAATTAGTAATTCAGGATGATGATGCCCGCCTTTTCCTGCAGAACATTCAGTAAATGCGGCCCCCATTTCAGTTGAAGCATAAGTACTGTAAAGTTCAACATCCCATTTTTCTTTGATACGTTTTCCTAAAGTATTAAGCGAGAAGTCTTCATTTCGTAACGCTTCTCCAATGCAAACAATTTTTTTAATGGAACAGTTTTTATAATCGATATTATTTTGTTCGGCAAACTCAATCAATTTTAAAATAAAGGATGGAACGGCAATCGCGATGGTTGGGTTTAAACGTTTAATAGTGTCCCATTGAAATTCAGGCATTCCATTACCAACACGAATTACGCCGGCTCCCATTTGTTTAATTCCTAAAAAATAAGCCAACCCGGCCATAAACCGCCTGTCAAGGGTTGTCATCAGTTGAAACACGTCATCGGCGGTTCCTCCGGCGCATTCCAGTGAAATACGTTCGTTATAGGCTAATCGTTCCAAATCGTTATTGGTAAGCGCAAAAGTGAGCGGGTCGCCTAATGTGCCACTCGTAGTTACATAGTCAATTATTTTATTGGCACCTACACAAATGAAATCTTTATTGAACTTATACAAATCGTCTTTAGTGGTAACCGGTATTTTTTTCAAGTCCTCTAAAGAGTTAATAGTATCAACGTTTATGGAGTTAGCTTTAAATAAATTTTTGTAGTAGGTAGAATGGCTGTTTAAATATGCAAGTAATTCTTTCAGTTTATTTTCCTGAAATATTTTTACGTCTTCCGGTGCTTTTGTTTCTATTATGGGAATTGAAGCCATTCTTTCAGTTGCCAATTTAATAAAATAATGTTTAGTTCATGTTAAAAGAAGAAGCATTTTACAAAACATGTTGTGTGAACTCATAAAAAACAGTTTAATGACGCTTTATGTTGTTTAAACAAAACATCATGTCTTTTTTTATCTGGTTCTCTTCTTTTAAAGTGGCAATTTCGAATACTAAAGCTTGCTTATAGTAATTGAAAGCGGTTTTGTAATTGAATTTAGATTTATAGTAATCGCCTAGAATCTGATACGAAAAATAACTTTTTGGATTGCTTTCAATGAATTCTTTTTCCAGTTTGTTTTTCAAATAAAGATAACCGGGTGCTTTTGTGATAAATTGTATATAGTATTTCAGGTTTTTGAATCTGATAAAACGTTGATATTGATCTGTATTCAGAAATGAATCTTCTTTAATACTTAAAGAGTCAATGGTTAATTCACTTTCTTCATCTACATGGTAAGCATCTGCAAAAACTTCTTTTAAGTTGTAACAAACAAACTTTCCGCACGGATAAGGATTGGCTGATACCCACATGAGTTGCTCTTTTGGTTTAAATATTACTGCGTGATGCGCTATTAATTGATTCATCGCCTTCTCATTTCCTAAACCAATATTTTTATCATTGATGCCGTTTTGGTCTCTTAGGATTTCCGCTGCTTTCTTATAATTAACATTGTTCTTTTTAATCAGTAATTGCTTTAATCGGATTTTGCGATAAAGCGAAGAGCTTTCAATCTGATTATTTAAATTGGTTAGTTCATTTCCGAATATTTTCCCTTGATAATGATTTGAACATAAAATTTCGTTACTGCCTGCGTCATACACATCCATTTCGGTAGGGGTTTTCTCAATGATTATGGCTTTGTTGTCATATGCGCTGCCAACTAAAATACTTTCAGAAACAAACACTTTTCGCTTTTTAGCTATTGAAATAGCATCGTTGATGTTTTTTGAAAACTGTAAAATTTCTCTTGCCAGTAGAGCAATAGGTGTGGCTGCATCAGTTGGAATGGAGCTTTTAGAGGCGTTAATGGTTACCGTAATTCCTTGGTCGTTCATGCCACTGGCAGCACCTATAAATCCGGCCCAGGTTATCGTAGCAAATTTATAACCGCGTTTCGGATTTGTAAACTGAACGATTTTATTAATAGCAAACGCATCACCGCTGTAAAAATCAAAATTACGTCCGATTAACAACTCACCATCCGGTGTTTTATCACCCCATATTCCAAAAGAGGTGCAGCCAACCATCATGTTTTTGTCTTGTATCGCATGACCAATGTCGTGAGCTCCGTGATAATTTAATATGCGTTGATATTTGGGACCAACAAAATCATATTTATCCGAGGCAAATCTTGAAATACCGTAAATCTCTTCCTTGTATTCGTCTATAATATGATCGGGTAAATGTCTGTTAAAATAGGCAATGAAGTGTTTCAGGAATTTTAAGTAATTGAGATCCGGTATAAGAAGTTGTATCTGGCTAAAAAAAGCTTCTTCCTGAAAACTAGCTAGTTCCTTGGTGAGATGACCGTTAGCTACTCCTCTTTCAAAACCATCACCTTCAACATACAATTCCCATAGTCCTGCTTTATTTTTTCGCAGCCAATTGTTTTCAAGTTTGTAAAAATGATCTCCGTACTGAACGCGTTCTTTTTTGAGTGCGGTCTTGTTTGCTATTTCAGGTTCACTTATTTGAATAGCAATATAAAAATAAATGATAAAGCCGATAAGCAGAAGGAGAACTACTAAAAATGATTTAAGTAATATGCGAAGCATGCGTTTTATCATTGTAAACAAATTTACAAATAAAACGTCTTAACTTGTGGTTTTGTTTTGTGTTGTAAACTTTTTACTGGCTGCCTTACATATGAGTTTGGCTACATCTCTACCTGTTTTGATAGCTATTGGTAAACCACCACCGGGTTGATTCCAGTGACTGCTATAATAGAAGTTGTTTAACCTGGGAAGTGTAAAATCAACGGGTGACGGCGCTAACAGATTTTTACCCGGTAACCAGCCTTGCGTACTTCCCTTCCAATTATTCGTGTAACGGTAAACGGTAGCCGGTGTGGCCATATCTGTCATCTCAATTTTATCCTTTATACCACCCAGACGTTTATCTAAAAGTTCAATTATTTTTTCAGTGAATTCTTTTTTTACCTCTCTGTATTTAGCTCTGTCGTTTTTACGAAGATTTATCCACCAGTCGCCATTTTTTGTATAGAAACTTACTACCACCGAGCACTTGCCTTTAGGTGCCATGGTTCTGTCGTAATTGTAAACATGAACTTCTAATCGATCGAACTTAGTACCATCAGGTAAAGTTAACTCTTCGTTTAACGGATATCTTGAGAAGTGTGGTTGGTCTTTTAAGTCGACATTGATGCCAAATCCAAGGTGCACAATGGAATAAAATACTTCAAGTTTTTTAAGATCGTTCAACTCAATTATTTTTTGATTGACGTATTTTCCTTCTAATAAATCAAACACGGTAAAGTGCCAATCGGCTGCAGATAAAATATAATCCGCATAATGTTTTATATCATTTCGTACCAATAACCCCACTGCTTTATTATTTTCAACCAGTATTTTTTTAACCGGTGTCTTGTAATGGATTTTCCCTCCAAGTGCTAAATATGCTTGCTCAATTTTTTTTGCAAATTCAAGAGAACCGCCAATAGGATAACCTGCGCTTTTTTTGTCAAACACAGATAAAGGCATGGTTATTACAAGCATATTTACCTCGTAACTATCATAGAGTAATTCAAAACTTTCCTTTAAAAAAGGATTTTTTAATTTCTTCGCAAAGGTATAATTGGTTTCGTTTTTCAGTTTTAAAAACCAGTATAAAAATTCCAGGTACTTGGTCATTTTTATTCCGCGGATCATACTTTGAAAAAACGGTAAATCGTCGAGAATAGGAGGTAAATCAAACTTTTGCATCACGCGCATTGATTTGATTAATTCCTTAATAGGCTTTTCGTCTTCGGGTGATAAATCCAATAAGTAATTTTCAAGTTGACTTAAATTGGTATACAATTTAAAGACATTGCTTCCGTATTTATCTTTTGTGTTTTTTACTTCAACTTCAATACGAATGTCGTGGTTAACGAATTCGAGTTTTTTCATGTCAAGAATTTCGCTCCATAGTTTGTGAAACGAACTTCCTGAATCGGTACCTAAAATCCAATGGGCACAACCATCAATCGTATAACCATTTTTATGCCAGCTGGTGCACAGTCCACCGGGAATAGAATGCTTTTCAAAAATTTCCGTTTCAAATCCATTCATCTGCAGGTAACAACCTGCAGTTAATCCCGACATACCGGCGCCTATGATGCTTACTTTCATTTACTGAATGATTATAAAAGTAAGAAAAATATAAGGAAACAATTAGCGAATGAATATATTAAACCTTCATCGGTTTAATTTTGCTTTTTACAATAAAACTGTTGGGAAATTCCAATTGAATTTTTTTAAGTGCTTCAAATGCCTCCAGTTTGGTTCTGAAATCCCCTACAGTTATAATAAAATTAGGCTGATCATAGCCTTCGTAGGTTGGGTAATCTGAAAATTTTTGAGCGAATTTGGTTTTAACTTCACGTGCCTGATTTCGGTCGGCACCAAAATGTATTTTTATGCGAAAGCCGTCGTATTCGCCTTCATTCATTTTGTTATAGGTGGCTTTTTTCTCAATTAATTGTTTAACTTTTAATTGAGTAGTAGCCTGGCTATTACCGTTCTCCTGAGAAAAAGCAAAGGAAACTACAAATAGGAATACAAAACAAAATACATTTCTCACACGACAAATGTAGGTAAAAACTAATGATTGCTGTTTGGTATTAATTTTTTTTGGCGATTGAGATAACATTATTTACAGGGTAGGATTTGTCGCAAATTTCTAAGGATTGGTTTATGAAAAAAATCGGCTAAAAAACCTGTAAAATAGAACGTAAACTAAAGCTAATATAACTTGTTGTTAATCAGTATTTTTAATGCTTAAGGATTACTTCTGTTTACGATTATTATTCTTAAATTTGAGCCTTAAATTTAAAAACAGAAGATGGACAAGTTTTCTTATGTAGGTACCAGTGATGTAAATGCTATTGAATCTCTTTTTAATCAGTATTTGCAAGACCCCAACTCAGTTGATGCTTCATGGCGCGATTTTTTTAAAGGATTTGAATTTGCACGTACATCTTACGACGATGGCGGGGGTATTCCTGAAAATGTTGCTAAAGAATTTAAAGTTATAGGTTTAATTGCCGGATACCGTCAACGCGGACATTTATTCACTAAAACCAATCCGGTGCGTCAGCGCCGTACTTACGAGCCTACTTTAGCTCTCGAAAATTTTGGTTTATCGGCTAACGATTTAGAAACTGTTTTTCAAGCCGGAAATGAAATCGGAATTGGCCCTGCTAAATTAAAAGATATTGTTGCGCACCTTGAGCAAACCTATTGCCAAAGTATTGGCGCCGAATATATGTTTATGCGCGAACCACAAGTAGTAAAGTGGTTGCAGGAACGCATGGAAAAGAATAAAAACACGCCTCATTTCTCGAAAGAAGAAAAACGTGCTATCCTTAAAAAATTAACGCAAGCTGTAGTATTCGAAAATTATTTGCATACGAAGTTTGTTGGACAAAAGCGTTTTTCTCTTGAGGGCGGTGAAGCAGTTATACCCGCCATGAATGCCTTAATGGAGCATGGGGCCAACTTAGGCATACAGGATTATGTTATTGGAATGGCGCACCGTGGTCGTTTGAACGTTCTTACCAATATCATGAATAAAACCTACAAGGATGTGTTCACTGAATTTGAAGGAAGACCAAGCGAAGATTCTTTATTTGACGGCGACGTAAAATACCACATGGGTTATTCTTCCGATCAGATTAGCGATGGCGGAAAGAAGACCCACATGAGTTTAACTCCTAATCCTTCTCACCTTGAAACGGTTGATCCGGTTGTAACCGGTATTGCACGTGCGAAGATTGACAATATACACGCCGGAGATAATTCAAAAGTTTGTCCAGTGTTGATTCACGGGGACGCTGCTATTGCAGGTCAGGGTATCGTTTATGAGGTTTTACAAATGAGTCAGCTCGATGGTTATAAAACCGGAGGAACTGTACACTTTGTAATCAATAATCAGGTTGGATTTACAACTAACTTCCTGGACGCACGTTCATCAACCTATTGTACGGATGTGGCTAAGGTGGTTTTATCACCTGTTTTTCACGTTAACGGTGATGATGTAGAAGCATTGTGTTTCATATCTAAATTAGCGATGGAATTCCGTCAAACCTTCCACCGCGATGTGTTTATTGATGTGTTGTGTTACCGTAAATATGGTCATAACGAAGGGGACGAACCTCGCTTTACACAACCTGTATTGTATAAAGCCATTGCAGCCCATCCAAATCCAAAAGATATTTATGTAAAAAAATTAGAATCAGAAGGATCTGAATTAGCAGTAGAAGCAAAAGATATAGAGAAAGGTTTTAAAGCTGAATTAGACGCAAATCTGGATGAGGCTAAAAAAACAGAAAAGGCAAAGATTACATCTTTCTTAGAAGGAAACTGGAAAGGTATCCGTATGGCTACTGATAAGGATTTTGATTCATCTCCTGATACTTCTATCAACGAAAAGGTGTTTTTAGAATTGGCGCAAAAGACAACAGAACTTCCAAAAGAGAAAAAGTTCTTTAATAAAATTCAAAAAGTGTTTGACGACCGTAAGGCCATGATCGCTAATGATAATTACGATTGGGCTATGGGTGAGTTATTGGCTTACGCGTCTTTGATGAAAGAAGGTCATCATGTACGTTTTAGCGGACAAGATGTGGAGCGTGGCACTTTCTCTCACCGTCACGCGGTTGTTAAAGTAGAAGACAGTGAAGAAGAATATACGCCATTAAATAATTTGGGCACTAACGGACAGTTGCGCATCTATAACTCACACTTAAGTGAGTACGGTGTATTAGGCTTTGAATACGGATATGCGTTCGCTTCTCCAAGTATTTTAACGATTTGGGAAGCACAGTTTGGTGATTTCTTTAATGGTGCTCAGATTATCATTGATCAATACGTAGCCTCTGCAGAAAGCAAATGGCGCCGAATGAACGGATTGGTTATGTTATTGCCTCATGGTTACGAAGGTCAGGGTCCTGAACACTCTTCGGCTCGTATGGAGCGATTCCTGCAGATGTGCGCAAATAATAATATTTATGTGGTTAATGCAACAACGCCTGCGCAACAATTCCACGTGTTACGTCGTCAGTTAAAGCGCGATTTCCGTAAACCGTTAATCTGTTTTACGCCTAAAAAGTTATTACGTTATCCTGCCTGTGTAAGTAAATTAACTGATTTTACTAAAGGTGGATTTAAGGAAGTTTTAGACGACACTTCAGCGGATGCTAAAAAGGTAACACGCGTTGCTTTCTGCTCTGGTAAAGTGTATTACGATATTATTGAACGTCGTGCTAAAGAAGGAGCAGATGATTTAGCGGTTGTCCGTTTAGAGCAGTTGTATCCTTTCCCTCAAAAGCAGGTTGACGAAATTTTAAAGAAATATAATAAGGCTAAAGACTACTTGTGGGTTCAGGAAGAAACTGAAAACGCGGGTCCTTGGCGCTTTATTGATCATAAAATGCGTTCATTAAACTTGAAGTACATGGGGCGTGATGAATCCGCATCTCCTGCAACAGGATTTAGCAAACGACATAACGAAGAAAGCGAAACCATACTTTCAAAAATATTTTCTAAAGTAATGGCCAAATAATTTAAAAACTCAAATCACATTCAATAACAAAAGATATGGCAATAGTAGAATTAAAAGTACCTAGTCCAGGAGAATCAATCACAGAAGTAATCATTGCCCGTTGGGTAAAACAAACAGGCGATGTTGTAGAGAAAGATGATGTGTTAGCTGAGATTGATTCGGATAAAGCTACTTTAACTTTAAACGCAGAAGAAAGCGGTAAAATCGAAATTTTAGCAGCGGAAGGCGATACGGTAAAAGTTGGGCAGGTAGTTGTAAAGATTGACACTTCTGTTAAACCGGAAGCAAAAGCTAAAACCGAAACAAAAGCTGAAGTAAAAGTTGAGGCGAAAAAAGAAGAAAAAGCCGCGGTTACTACACCTGCTGTTGAGAAATCAGGTACATATGCCACAGGAACTCCAAGTCCTGCCGCACACAAGTTAATGTCTGAAAACGGAATAAAATCCAATCAGATTAACGGAACCGGTAAAGATGGTCGTATTACAAAGCAAGATGTTTTAAATGCGCTTTCTAACGGTTTACCAACCGCGGTTGAAGTAGTTTCTAACAGTTGGAAAGGCGGACGCGATAAGGATAAAGTTAAAATGACTTCATTACGCAAAACTGTTGCTAAGCGTTTGGTGTCAGTGAAGAATGAAACAGCTATGTTAACCACATTCAACGAAATTGACATGAGTGCAATTTATTCTATACGCGCTAAGTATAAGGATAAGTTTAAAGAAGTATACGGAACCAACATTGGTTTCATGAGCTTCTTTACCAAAGCAGTTACCGAAGCGTTATACCATTTCCCTGCTGTAAATGCTATGATTGATGGCGAAGAAATTGTTTATAATAAATATTGTGATGTTGGTATTGCGGTAAGCGCGCCAAAAGGTTTAATGGTTCCGGTATTACGTAATGCCGAATTAATGAGCTTAGCGCAAATTGAATCCGGTATTAAAGATTTAGCTGTTAAAGCACGCGACGGAAAATTAACCATTGCCGATATGGAAGGTGGTACATTTACCATTACAAACGGTGGTGTATTTGGAAGTATGATGAGTACGCCAATTATTAACCCTCCGCAAAGTGCTATTTTAGGTATGCACAATGTGGTTGAGCGTCCAATGGCAGTTAATGGTAAAGTAGAGATTCGTCCGATGATGTATGTCGCATTAAGCTACGATCACCGTATTATTGATGGCCGCGAGAGTGTTGGATTCCTTGTAAAAGTGAAAGAAATGCTCGAGAACCCAACTAAGATGTTGTTTGGCGGTAAAAATCCTGAAGAAATTTTATTAGGATTGTAAAATAGAATTACGCTTATTGAAAACCCCGGCAATTTGTCGGGGTTTTTTGTTACCTTTTCTTTTTAAAGCATTATATAGATATTGAAAAAACTCTTACTCATATTTTTTTAGCTATTACCCAACTCGTTGCTCAAAAAACAAAGCTCGATACGGTTTTTTGTGATTGCGAATTAGCACGTAACATTGTCATTAACGATGCCGCAACCGTAAATAAAACCATTAATCCACCGGGTAAATGCATAAAAAACGAAATAAGAGAAAATAAACAACGTTCCAATTTTGCATTTGAAAACGAGCATCATTCGGCATGGTATAAATTGAACATTAAATCAAATGGTCATTTGTGTTTTGATATTATTCCTAATAAACCGGATGATGATTATGATTTTATGTTGTTTAAAGCGGAACCAATTTTTGTGATAGTTTAAATAACTATAAAATAAAACCCGTTCGTGCATGCATTTCACGAAATCAGGAGGAAAATAAAGGAAAGACGGGACTTAGTAATTCTGCAAAAAAGGAGTTGGTTAAAGAGGGAATTGGAGATGTTTTTGTGAAATCAATCCGGGTAAGTAAAGGGGATATTTTTTATTTGGTACTTGATAATGTATACGATAATGGCGAAGGTCATTCCATTAAATTTTACATGGAAGAACCCGTTATAATAAAAGGAATGGTTACCAACGAGAACAACCAGCCCGTAAAAGCTGAAATTGCCTTCACGAATCAAAAAGGCGATAGGTAATGGTTTCACAAAGCGATGTTCTGGGTAATTATTCAATAAACGCTAACCTGCGTAAAAACACAAATTATGTTCTAAATTTCTACCGCGATAGCAGTTTTTCATTCTTTAAAAACATAATGATTAAAGAAGTCGATAGCGCAATAAACATTCAATCTGTATTTCCAAAACTTAAAAAAGGACTCAAATACAACATTGGAAGTATTAATTTTTATGGTGGGTCAACCGATTATATTCCTGCCGCAATCCCGTCCCTAATAAATTTGAGACGGGTAATGCAAAAATCAGCACCTTAAAGATTAATATTATTGGGCATACCAATGGTTGCGACGGGGGAGTTGACGCGCTTTCAAAAGGGAGGTTAGTTACGGATTAATAAAAATTTAACAGATCGCGGAATAGATGAAAAAAGAATCCAAACCGATGGTAAAGGCTGCAAAGAAATGCTTTTTCAATTACCATGGGCTACCTGGGAACAACAGGAGCAAAACCGCCGGGTGGAGGTAATGGTACTCGAATATTAAACTTATTTAACCAAAATTGGTTGTTGCCGGAGTACATTGTACGTAATTTGTCTCCTCAAACTTCGTATATTTGTGCTTATAATATTTAATCAAAATGGAAAATTCAAATTTCAGAAGTACTAACATTAACAACATTCAGGACGCTACTATTGTAAACACAAGCAATTTATTGCGTTCGGTGTTTTCATGGATGACATTGGCTTTAATTATTACAACATTATCGTCAATGCTTTTTGCATTCGTTCCTGATTTAGTTAGAATGTTATTTGTAGAAACACCTGAAGGCGGTTTTAAATTAAGCATCTTTGCCTGGGTGGTTATGTTCGCGCCACTTGGCTTCGTAATGTTAATGTCATTTGGCTTTAACCGTTTATCGTATCCTGCTCTTATAGGTGTCTTTTTAGCGTATTCTGCGGTAAATGGAATCAGTTTAAGTTTCATTTTTATGGTGTACGAGTTAGGTTCCATATTTAATGTATTCTTAAGCTCAGTTGCTTTATTTGCTGTAATGGCTATTGCGGGTTATACCACTAAAACCGACTTAACCAAAATGGGAAGTTTATTAATGATTGGTTTAATTGGTATTGTAATCGCTTCAGTAATCAACATCTTTATGCAAAGCGATAAAATGAGCTTTATCTGCAGTATTTTGGGTGTTATCATCTTTACCGGTTTAACAGCTTGGGATGTACAAAAAATTAAAAATTTAGCTGCGGAAGATGATGGCAGCACTTCTTTCAGAAAGTTATCTGTTATGGGCGCTTTAAGTCTATACTTAGATTTCATCAACATCTTCCTTTACCTATTACGTTTATTTGGCGGAAGAAAAGATTAATTCTGTTACTAACGATTTTAAACACGAAAGCCCGGTATTCCGGGCTTTTTTGTTAAACAAAAAACCGCCTCTTTTTGGAGACGGTTTTAAGTTATTTCGCTGCTTTTTTTGTAGCCTTCTTTTTTACTCCGGCTTTTTTAGCAGCTGCAGCTTTTTTAGCAGCAGTTTTGCGCTTACGTAATCTGCCATAGGTTCCTATGTGAATCTTACCGCGCTTTGAACGTTGATCACCTTTTCCCATAAATGTGTTTTTTATTGCCCGTAAAAATATAAAAAAAACTTAAAATCTAATGCCCTTAATTATTTACCGCGCTAATTGTATATTTACCTAAAATTCTCTCCTGGCTAATACCTTTCATAAAAACGAACGGCTTTGCAGTAAAAAGCAAATTGATTTTCTGTTTAAGGAAGGAAAATCTAAAACAGCGTATCCTATTAAATTCATCAGCCAGTCTTTTGAAGCAAGCGATAAGCCATCTGTTAAAGCCATGTTTGTTGTGCCAAAAAAGAAATTTAAACATGCAAACGATCGTAACAAACTTAAGCGTCGTATGCGCGAAGCATACCGCCTTCAAAAGAAAGAATTTTACGATAAAATGGATGGAAATAAAACAAACATCAACTTGGCATTTATCTATATTGGCAATACTGACGAGCCATATCAGGTTATTTTTGCTTCTGTACAAAAGCTATTAACACTCAAATAGTATTAAAATTGTATAAATGGCAAATGAATTGCCAAAATATTGATTAATTTTAATATAATAATCGCGGTTTCGCTATGAGAAAAATTTCCGAAAAAAAACTATATATTCTTTCAACTCTATTTGTGGCTGTATTTTCATTCAGCTTCGTTAATACTGATCTTTTTGAGGTTTCTAAGAATCTTGATATTTTCAATAACCTTTACCGCGAATTAAATCAATCGTACGTAGACGAAACAAAGCCAGGTCAGCTAATGAAAACAGCAATTGACGGCATGTTGGAATCACTAGACCCGTACACCAATTATATTACAGAAAACGATATTGAAGAATATATGTACATGACTACCGGGGAATATGGCGGTTATGTCATATCTCTCGAGCAAGAACAGCAGGTTCCAGAAGACAATGGCAACCTTGACGGTATTGAGGTAACTCCGTAATGGCAAATGTAAAGATTACGGATCTTCCAGCAGCACAACCGCTTACTGGAACTGAAGTTGTGCCGATGGTGCAGGGCGGAATTACCGTTCGAGCCACTACCGCGGCAATTGCGGCCTCTCCCTCGCTGAATCAAACCATCCTGACAGTTAATCAGGAGCCTACGCTACCGAATTCTCGGGCTTTGAGCGTAGGAAGTGGCCTTGGATTGACCGATTCTGGCGCTCAAAGCACGCTCCAGATCACT
>JBBAKL010000080.1:0-15014 GCA_040403535.1 Bacteroidia bacterium | reverse complement strand
AATATTTTATTACACGTTCAATAAGCGATCAAGGGAAGTATCAGGAAATTTATAATACTAAGAAACAGTTTGAGTTTATTGACGAGAATCCTTTGCCAACTAATTTTTATAAAATTAACGCCATTTCTTTAGGAGGAGATACCTTAAGTTCCTTTTCGCAAATGGCATTAATAATTGACACAATTCCACCGGTAAAACCACAAGGATTAAAAGCTAAGGTAGATTCAAAAGGAATTGTAACATTAACCTGGAATTTAAATCCCGAAAATGATGTTAAAGGATATAAAATATTTCGTTCAAATGCATTACATGAAGAGTTTGTACAGATTAACAATGAGTTTGTAAAAGAAGCTGTGTATAAAGACAAACTCAATTTAAAAACGCTCACTAAAAAAGTGTATTACCGAATCTCTGCAGCAGACAATCGATTTAATAATTCCGAGCAATCAGAAATTATTGAAGTGAAGCGTCCGGATACGATTGCCCCGGTTCCTGCAGTTGTTACTAAATTACAGATGTTGTCAAACGGGATAAAGATAGAATGGATAAACAGCAACAGTGAGGATCTGAAGTATTCGGTTTTATACCGCCAGAAACAAAAAGATATGAATCAGGTTAAATTGATGGAGTGGAATGTGAAGGATTCATTAAAAATGTTTGTCGACTCAACATTAAATGCCGGTGAAGGATACCGTTATAAAATTATAGCAAGTGATGAAGATGATAATATTTCGGTCTCTAACAATCCGTACATGTTATTTGAAACTGGCTTCAGAAAAAAAATCACAGATGTTAAATTCAGTGTCGACCGTACATTAAAAAAAATTACCCTTAACTGGAATTATAACGAGAAAGGTGTAGAAAAATATGTTATTTACCGCTGCAAAAAAGGCGGTGCATTAATCATCATTAAAACCCTAAAAGGGGATGTGAGTTCCTTTGTAGATACAACCGCCAGCATCAGTAATATTTACGAATACCGCATTAAACCTGTTTTTACCAACGGCGCCGAGGGCATTATCAGCGATGTAATAGAGGTGGAGTATTAAAATTTAATAGTTAAAGCATTTAATTTCGCAATCCTAATAAGCTTCATCATTACTTTTGCAATACGTAATTCTTCTTTTTTTACTGTATCTTTAAATCCCAAAACCGAGCAATGAAAACCTTCGCCGACCTTAACTTATCAAAGCAACTTTTAAATGCCCTCCACGATCTGGGCTTTGATAAACCTACGCCTATACAGGAAAAAGCATTTCCTATTATCATGTCGGGTCGCGATTCGGTGGGCATCGCCCAAACCGGTACCGGTAAAACTTTTGCTTACCTGTTGCCTGTATTGCGTTTACTAACGTATTCCGAACAGCGTCAGCCCCGCGTGCTAATTGTAGTGCCAACCCGTGAATTAGTGGTACAAGTACTTGATGAAATTAAGAAGTTAACTAAGTACACCAGCATTCGCTCAGGCGGTGTTTATGGTGGCGCTAATATCAATACCCAAAAAACCATGTTAATGGGCGGACTGGACGTTTTAGTGGCTACTCCAGGGCGTGTAATTGATTTAGCTACTTGCAATGCTTTACAAGTAAAGTCAATTCAAAAATTGATTATTGATGAAGTAGACGAAATGCTGAACCTTGGTTTTCGCTCTCAATTGGTACAAATCCTAGAAATACTCCCTCAAAAACGTCAGAATATTATGTTTTCGGCTACCATTACCGAAGAAGTAGAGGAAATGATTGAGGCGAATTTTAATAGTCCTGAATACATTGAGGTAATTACACGCGGAACGCCATTAGAAAAAATACATCAGCAATCGTACGACGTTTTAAATTATTACACCAAGGTTAATCTGTTGAAACACTTATTGGCAAGCAACGACGAAATGACCAAGGTGTTGCTGTTTGTTAAGAATAAAAAAATAGCAGATGATTTGTATGCTGATCTGGAAGATGATTTTCAGGGATTCATAGGCGTTATCCATTCTAACAAAACACAACCGCAACGTTTTAAATCGGTGGATCAGTTTGATGACGGCGTTTTGCGTTTACTGATTGCGACAGATGTTGTGGCCCGTGGTTTAGATTTAGTGGATATTACGCACGTTATTAATTTCGATATGCCTAAAGAGGCGAGTTCTTACATTCACCGCATTGGCCGTACCGGTCGCGCAGATAAGAGCGGAACTGCCATTAGTTTTGTGATTGCTGCGGATAAAGACATTAAGAATAGCATCGAGGTATTGATGAATAAAAAGATTGAGGTGCTTCCTTTCCCTGAAGAAGTGGAGATTGATGAAACCCTCACTAAAGATGAAAAGCCTGTAACCCGTGATAAGAATCTGGCGAAGATGAAAAAGATAGTAGCGCCAACCGGAGCCTTTCAAGAGAAATTAGCGAAAAATAAAAAAGTAAATAAAGGCGGAAAGCGCCGTCAGGAAAGTATTCGCCGCGAACGCGAAAGACAACGGGCAAAACGTAAACGCTGATCTTAAAAAAGGGATAACAGATATCCGGATAAGCTGCCACCTATTACAATATAAGCACTGTTTATATTGGTAAATCTGAAGCTAACCAATAAACTCACTAGCGCAATAATGATTGTACGCCAATTGGCAATACTATCAACGCCCATCTGTAAACACACAAAAGCAATTAATGCAACCGATGCAACATTCACGGCATCTAAAAATTCGGATAGCTTTTTGCTTTTACGCATTTTTGGTATCAGTGGATTTAACAGAGCAACAAATAAAAACGACGGTAAAAAAATAGCAACCGTAGCCAGCAATGATCCGCTCCAACCGTTAATGATATAACCAATAAACGTAACGGATGAGAATACCGGTCCCGGTGTAATTTGTCCTACAGCTATAGCGTCTATTAATTGCTCTCGGTTCAACCAGCCCTGCTTTACCAATTCATCGTCTAAGAATGCAAATAAAACATAACCGCTTCCGTAAAGTAAAGCGCCAATTTTAAGAAATGTAAAAAAAAGCTTGAAGTTTAGTGATGAAGAAATTGTGTTGCCGCTTAACAGTAAAAGCGGACTGATACTTTTTAGTTTATTGGTGTTTTTAAATGTGCTAAAGAGTAATGCCAAAGCTCCGGTTCCAAATAGAGTAACAATCTCGTTAACGCCTAAAAAACACAAGGCAATGGCAATACAGGCAAACAAATACATCTCCATTGATTTCAAAGATTTTTTTGCCATGGGATAAACGGCTGCAATGATAACCGCTATAATAGCGGGTTTAATGCCATAAATAAATGCTTGTAATTGTGGTAATGTTCCGTACATAACATACAACCATGCTAAAAAAGCGGTTATAAGTACTGCAGGTAAAATAAAACACAATCCGGCAATCAATAAGCCTTTTATTCCAGCACGTTCTCTACCGATATGTATAGCCATTTCGGTACTGTTTGGGCCGGGAATTAAATTAGTAGCGCCAATTAAATCCAGATAATGTTGTTCAGACATCCATTGGCGTTTTACAACAACTTCCTGATGCATCATGGCAATGTGCGAAGCAGGTCCGCCGAATGCGGTGAATCCCAGCTTTAAAAATAATTGCGCTATTTCTTTCAGTTGATTCATTGGTATAATACGCAATACCAAGATACACTTTTATCATTTAGCAGGTTTAGGAACCGTGCTGATAATATAAAAAGCAACCAGTAAGGTCATACCGGCAGTTACAATAAATGCTTCAAAGCCGCCGTAATTAAACCAAACAAGGCCGGTAACCGAACTGGCAAGCATTGTAAAAACACTTTGTAATCCTGTATATAAACCAATAGCGGTTGCGGTATCTTTTTTATCGGCTATATTGGTTATCCATGCTTTGGAAATTCCTTCGGTAGAGGCGGAGTAGATACCGTAAATAAAAAACATGGCAAGGGTTAAGTATAAATTAGTGCTTACCGACATTCCAAAATAAACAATGGTAAATAGAAACAATCCGAACACATACACAGTTTTTAAACTGAATTTATCGGCAAGAATACCTACAGGTAAAGCAAACAACGCATAAATTAAATTGTAAAAAACATACACCACAATTACCATGGTGTCGCTTAAGCCCGATTCTTTGGCTTTGAGCAATAAGAAAACATCTGAACTGTTGAATAAGGTAAATGCTAATAAGCCAAACAATAATTTTCGGTAATCGGCAGGCGCCGTTTTCCAGTAATTCATAAAAGTTAAAAAACCAACACGTTCTTTTTTTGTTTTTACTTCGGATTTTTTGTCTTTAACCAGGAAAGTTACCGCAACGGAAAGCAAGGATGGAATGAAGGCGATATAAAACAACTTGATATAATCGCCCGGAAAAAAATATAAATAAGTAAGCGCAACTAACGGTCCTAATACTGCGCCAAAAGTATCCATACTCCTGTGGAATCCGAAAATTTTTCCTTTGGTTTCTTTGGTAGATTCATCCGATAAAATAGCATCGCGGGCTGCCGTTCTTACACCTTTTCCCAATCGGTCGGTGGTGCGCGCAAAAATTATCCAGAAAGGATTGCTAAACATGGCCATCATCGGTCGGGATATCGCACTAAATAGGTATCCTATTTGAACAAATGGCATTCGTTTTCCGCTGGCATCGGATAATTTACCGAAATAGCCTTTACTTAATCCCGCGGTAGCTTCTGCAATACCTTCCAGTACACCAATTAATACCACCGAAAAACCTATGCTTTTAAGATATACGGGTAAAATAGGGTATAGCATTTCACTGGCCACATCGGCCAATAGGCTTACAAATGATAAAACCCATACGGTTCTGCTAATACCTTTCACGCTCATTAATTGCTTGCAAATGTACGTTTAAATGAATAAAAAAAGCCGCTAATAATAAGCGGCTTTTTCCTTTTTTTGGTACTCTATTTATTTGGCAAAATGTTTTTCTTTATGCTTAATGATCTGCGTTTTAATAGCGTCGCAGGCAGAATCAACCGCTTCTTCAAACGAAGCGCATTGTTTCTTGGCAAACAATTCTTGTCCTGGCGCATGTAGTTTTATCTCAGCTATTTTATTAGCGTTATTATCTGCTTTATCTAATCGTAATGTTACATCTCCGCTGATAATTCCATCATGAAATGTTTTTAGTTTTACTAATTTCTCTTCAATATGTGCAATTAATTTTTTGTCTGCATCAAAATGAACTGATTGAATGTTGGTTGTCATAACTTGTTCCTCCTTTTATTTTATTATTCACCCGAACGTGGGTGCGCTTGTTTATATGTTTTTTTTAATTTCTCAATTGTATTATGTGTGTACACTTGCGTAGCAGATAAGTTACTATGCCCTAATAATTCTTTAACGGCGTTAATATCGGCTCCGTTATTTAATAAGTGGGTTGCAAAAGTGTGGCGTAAAATGTGCGGACTTTTTTTATCGAGGGTAGTAACAGTGCCAAGGTATTTATTGACGATTTTATAAATCTCGGGTTCTTTTAAGGCTTTATCTTTCTTGCTTACGAACATAAATGAGTTGACTAACCCCTCATCCTTTTTTACTCTTAAATAACCTTCCAGGTTACGTTTTAAGTCTAAAGAAATGGGTAAAATCCGTTCTTTATTTCGTTTGCCTAAAACTTTTAAAGTAAGGTTGTAAAAATCAACATCTTGCTCTTTTAAACCACATAATTCCGCCCTTCTTAATCCGGTTTGATATAACACGTCAAGCAATAATTTATCTCTAACACCTTCAAAACCATCATCAAAGCTGATGTTTTCAAATAAATTCTGCATTTGAGATTCATCCACAAACACGGGTAATTTTTTAGGAGTTTTTGGACCTTGGATTTTTTGTAAAGGATTGGTGCTGATGTGTTTGTTTCGTAAAAGATACTTGTAAAACGATTTTAAAGCCGAAATCTTACGGTTAACACTTCTTGGGCTTATACCTTCATCCATCATTTCAGCTATCCACGATCTTACATTTAAATACGAAACAGCAGTTATGTCGAAGGGATTAATTTCTCTTCCCAGAAACGCTATAAATTGGTGAAGATCGTTTTGGTAAGAGGAGATGGTGTGCCTAGAGAACTTTTTTTCGTGCGCCAGATAATCTAAGAAATGAGTAATAAGAGTGTGCGCCATAAAATAAAAATTCCTGAATCGAAGTTATATAATTCAATTCAGGAATGCAATGAGTACGCCTTACGGCATATATGATTTTAAACAGTTTTAACTGTTTATTTTTCGATTTCTCCGGTTTGAAGCTTTTGTTTGTAAACCGCTTTGATGATTTCTTCACGACGGCGAACAGAAGGCTTAGTAAACTTCTGACGTGCGCGTAATTGTTTTACAACTCCGGTTTTTTCAAACTTCTTCTTGAACTTCTTTAAGGCTTTCTCAATGGTATCGCCTTCTTTTACTTGTACTATTAACATTATTTTCTCCTTTAAATTAGGACTGCAAATATATATAAATTAGAAGATATAACAACAATATTTACAGCTTTTTTTATTAAAAATGTGCTTTTTTCTTTTTTGATTAATGCTCAGTTAATCAGTCGTTTGCGTTTTCTTTTTGTTTCAGTCGTCTGAAAAAGAAAAAAAGTAAGCCACAAAATGCTACGCCTCCCAGGCTCATATACACACCTTTTCCGGCAGCTCGTAAATGATAATCCAACTCAATGGTATGGTTTCCCTTTGATAAATATATTCCGGTCATTCCATTATTGATAAACACTTTATCGGTCGGATTTCCATCCACTTTTAAGTGCCATCCTTTATCGTACGGGAATGACAAATACATTAATTTGTTGTCTGAAACCTGAGCGGTTCCTGTTATTTTGTTTTCAGAAAATAAGGTAACATTTAATGAGTCTTTTCTGAGCTGAGTTACTCCGGCTCTGTAAGAATCCCAGTTAAATGTTTTGGCGATCATTGTATCCGTTAAATTAAAGTGTTTTAATCCGGCATATTTACTCACCTCTTCATCTTTTACAACACAGGTGCTGAAGCTTACAATTTCTCTTAATGGCATCGATACTTTATCAAACTCACTTTGGGTCATGTATGTATCGTAAGTATAGCCAAATGGTAAATCAAATTTGTTTTTTAATACTACCACATCACCAAATTTATTAAGTGAATCATGACTGATTTTCCACATAGGATTATTGGTGTTTTTTGTCATAATGTATTTTACGTTATTCAGCGATTCTAAAAACGGCTTATTAATTAAACCGGGTGCCCAGCGCGATTCGTACTCATTGTCTTTACTAATCACACCATAAGCTCTTAAGTAATTAATAAAATACATTTGTGCCCACGAGTTATAGGAAGATGTGCTGTAATAACCATGGTATTTGTGATCATTTAAGCTTCCATGCATGGCGCCTGAAGAATAATAGGCTTTGTCAACTCTGTAGAATGGTGTTTTCTCTCTTTCTTTTATGAATGCTATGGCTTCTTTTGAGTAATCGTTATATCCTACTTTTTCTTTTAGTTCGCGTTTCATTAACGCATCGCGGCGGTTAACGGATAAGCCGGCCATGTATGTTAATTCCAATCCAACAACAACCAGCAAAGCGTATTTAATGTTAACCGGATTTTTTGATTTGCTTAATACAAAAATCAATCCTGCGTAGGCAAGCAATAATACTTTTACCAACATCGAAACGGTTTCATCCACAACCGGTTTACCGCCAATCATTTTTTGGTATTCTTTGAAGTAAGGGTATATTTCTAAGATTAACCAAAACACAACTGTTCCGCCTAAAACAGCCAGGTTAATTTTACGGTGTTTCAAAATTATATCCAGTGAATAAACAGCGAATAATATAAATACGATGGAAATGAAGAAGGAATACGCACGGTAATAATCACCGGTAAATAACCATAAAATATAGCGGAAGTAAGGGAAAATAGTAGGTAAAATAACGAAGGCAGCAAGTATGATGTACCACTTACGTTCTTGTTTTCCTATTAATGCAAATGCCTGAGGGAACAAAATCAATGATATAATTCCGCAATACGATAAAGGCGCTTCTAAAAAGTTACCCCAGTTTTTTTGCACAAATTGTCCGTTTTCAACTACACCATTAATCGCGTAATTATTGCCACTACCCAATAAATCACTCGAAAATAAACGCATGATGGAAGCACCGAATTGTTCTTTTTCGGCTAAATGCAATACCGACTGTCCTGCCAGTTTACTGAAGTAAGAGTTTCCGCCGCTGCCGCGCGGACTCTCGGTTAACTGAATAATGGTTTCCAATAAAAACGGACCGCTAAGCAACAAGCCTGCACCACCGAATAAAATTAATTTCCCATACATTAACAGCAAATCTTTGTATGTGTTATTTGGGTTTTGTAACATTCGGAAAGCAATATATACTGCCAGGAAAATTCCGAAAATGTATAAGTTAAACGGCATGGAAATGGCAATCGAAAAAATGGTAATCACAAACAACATCCATTTACCACGCTGATAAAATAACTCAAAAGATAATAATAACATGGCTACGTTTAAGGCTTCATATGTAAATAAATACCAGCACGCGCCAATAATCATAAAACCGGTAAACGAAAACAATGTACCTCCTAATATTGCTGAGAAATTAGAAACATTCAGCATTTTTAAGAAGGAATAAAATACCAAGCCGCCAATAATTAATTTGATCACCTCAATGTAAATAAAACTTTGGGGCATACTCTTCGTTCCAAAAACATACGATAATAATATAAAAGGATCACGGGTAAAACCGGCAAAGATGCTTTGTCCCATGCCCTCGGCAAACGACCAGGTAGGCATACCGTTATTGGCCATGTAATTCGCCATAAAATAATGGTATGGCAGAGTACCGTTTAAGGTGTCACTTCCGATATCTTTAAATAAAAATATTTTGTTTTGCATCAGATAATCGTTAAATACAAAAAATGCGATTAACGAAATAATTCCAAAACAAATATAAATTGCCTTGTTGCCAAGCTTTTCAAAAAAATCAGGTCCGGAAGCAATAGACGTTTCTTTGTTTATTGAAGCGGTATTAGTTTCGCTTGCTTTTTTTACTGCCATAGTAAATTATAAGAATTAGAAATTTGGTTTTAGTAAGTATTTGCTATAGAAATCCACAATGTGTTTTACAGCTTCATCAGCGGTGTCAACAATTTTAAATAAATCTAAATCATTAGGACTGATGTTATGTTCTGCCTCTAGCATCGATTCTTTCATCCATTTCATCATGCCTTCCCAATAGGCTTTTCCAACCAATACAACAGGAAATTGCGCTATTTTATTAGTTTGAACCAGTGTTAATGCTTCAAATAACTCATCCATTGTTCCCATACCGCCGGGCATTCCAATAAACCCCTGTGAATATTTTAAGAAAATGGTTTTACGCACGAAGAAGTAATGAAAATCAATACTCTTATCTCTGTCAATAAAGTCGTTTGGTTTTTGCTCAAATGGTAATTCGATGTTTAGTCCTACCGATTTACCGCCCCCGCGTTTCGCGCCTTTATTAGCGGCTTCCATAATACCCGGACCTCCACCGGTGATAACACCATAACCTTCCTGGGTTAATTTATAAGCAATGTCTTCCGCAAGCTGATAGTATTTGTTTTCGGGTTTAGTTCGGGCCGAACCGAAAATAGAAACACAGGGCCCGATCTTACTCATCTTTTCAAATCCTTCCACAAACTCGCTCATGATTTTAAAAATCTGCCAGCTGTCACTTGCTTTTATATCATTCCAGTCCTTTGTAGCAAAGGCTTTTCTTATTTTTTCTTCTGCTTTGTCGCTCATAAATTATTTAGCTTAAAAGTACAAAATTATATGGTATTGAAATTTATCGTTTAATGAAGGTGAGGTAATTTTGCAACAGAATGGTAGCGCTTACCATATCTACTGTTTCTTTGTTTTGACGGTCTTTCTTTTTTAGTCCCCCCATGAGCATTGCCTGATGCGCCATTACCGAAGTAAAGCGCTCGTCGTAACGTTCAATTTTCATATTGGGAAATTTTTTTTTCAGGTGTTTTACAAAGGGTTCAATAAATCGTGCGCTGTCGGAGGCTTCATTCATTAGTGTTTTGGGTTCACCTACCACTATGCATTCAACCACTTCTTTTTTCAAGTACTCTTCTAAATATGAAATCACATCTTTACTGTGAACAGTTGTTAAGCCACTTGCAATCATTTGCAACGGGTCGGTTACTGCTAAGCCAACCCGCTTGCTTCCATAATCGATTGCTAAAATGCGCGGCATAGCGTAAAAATACATGTTTTTTGGCGATTTTAAGTTTATATTTGATAATGAATTCTGCCTGTTCACGAGAAAAAATTATTTTCCGAATTAAGGTAAGCTTTTGAATGTTCAACTACTTAAATTTCATTGAATGAAAAAGATTGGAATTATAACATCAGGAGGCGATTCGCCCGGTATGAACGCGTGCATACGCGCTGTTGTCAGAACAGCAGTTCACAATAACATGGAGGTACTGGGATTTTACAAAGGGTATGAAGGGGTAATTGATAATAAATTTAATGTGCTTGACACTACGTCTGTTTCCGGAATTATTCAGAGGGGAGGAACCATTTTAAAAACAGCTCGAAGCGAACGTTTCAGGAGTGAGGAAGGAGTTAAAACAGCTGCTGAAAATCTGAGAAAAAATGGCGTTGAAGGAATGGTTATTATTGGTGGTGACGGCAGTTTTAAAGGAGCTATTGAATTGTCAAAACACATTCCTATTCCGATAGTGGGTTGCGCAGGCACAATAGATAACGATTTAGTTGGAACTGACTTTACCATTGGCTACGATACAGCTATTAATACCGTTGTAGAGGCAGTTGATAAAATAAGAGATACGGCAGAAAGTCACGATCGAGTTTTTGTTATAGAAGTAATGGGGCGCGATGCCGGTTTGATTGCATTAAGAAGTGCAATCGCATGCGGCGCAGAAGCTGTTCTGGTTCCGGAAATGAAAAATGATGTTTCGGTTTTATTAAACAAAATAAAAAACTGGCGTACCAGTAAATCCAGTAAAATTGTGATTGTAGCCGAAGGGGATGAAAATGGAGGTGCCTATAAGGTTGCCGACCTAATTAAATCCAATTGTCCGGAGTTTGATATACGGGTTACTATATTAGGACATATTCAGCGAGGCGGTAATCCAACCTGCATGGAGCGTGTTAACGCAAGCTTAGTAGGATATAACGCTGTTCTTGCTTTAATTAGCGGACATAAAAACGAAATGATTGGAATTGTAAATAAAAAAATAACCTATACACCTTTTGATAAAGCGGTAAAACACATCGAAAAACTGGATGCAGGGTTGTTAAATATGATTGAAATTTTATCGAGTTAACTATGAAAAAAATTATTCTTTTATTTATTCTTGCATCAACGCAACTTTCAGCTCAAAAACCCGAAATACGCGACCATTTTAAATCTGCTTACGACCTTTTTGAGAACCGTCAATTCCAGGAGGCTATTATGGAATACAGTGCCTATCTGGTAACGCATCCGGAAGATGATGCGGGATATTATAACAGAGGCTTGGCAAAGTACATGTTGATGGATTATAAAAACGCCATTGCAGATTATAATACCAGCATTGAAAAAGGAAGAAAAAAGTTTGACGCCTATTACGGTAAAGCCATCTGTTGGTTCTATTTAAATAATTACGAAGAAGCGATTAAAGAATTTGATAAGTCCATCGCGTTAAATTCCAATCATAGTTTATCGTATGTTTTTAAGGCAGCCAGCTTACATAATCTGGAAAAAAACAAAGAAGCTTTGCCTATTATTAATAAAGGATTATCGTTAGATAAAAATTATGAATGGGCATATTATTACCGAAGCAAAATCCGTTTTTTTAATAACGATTTAACCGGAGCTTTTGAAGATGCCAATACCGCTGTCTCAATTAAACCACATACCGATTTTTATTTTCAGCGCGGTTTTATACAGCTGGAGCAAAAAAAATACGAATTGGCTATAACGGATTACGACACCGTTATTGTTCGTAATGTAAAAGATGCCGATGCCTGGTACAATCGTGGTTTATGTAAATATGATTTAATGCAATATGCCCAGGCTATGCGGGATTTTGATAAAGCCATTGAGTTAAATCCAGGAAAACACGATTCTTATCATAACCGTGCCTTATGTAAGTATTATTTAGGAGAATATAAAAACGCTATTACCGATTTTAACGCGGCGGTTGATTTAAGTCCGAAGTTTTATAAAGCCTACACTTTCAGAGGTGCTACCTTTTATCAATTAAAAGATTACTCCGGGGCTTTGGCCGATTTAAATAAAGCTATTGAATTAAAAAATGATTTTGAAAGTTCGTATTACTACCGTGCTTTAGTAAAATACATGCTGGTTAACGATACCGGAGCTATTAACGATTGTAATAAAGCTTTAAATTATAAGAAGAGTTACGATACCTATTTACAGCGTGGTTTAAGTAAATATCAGATTAAAGATTATAATGGCGCGCTGGCTGATTACGATGAAGCATTGAAGTTAAACCCTAAATACGCTCGTGCTTATTTAGAGCGAGGTATTTGTTATTATACCCAACAAAACGATGCCTCTGCCATTGCTGAATTTACAAAGGCCATTGAAGTAAAACCGGAGTATGCAGAGGCGTATTATTACAGAGGAATGTCGAATTGCTATTCTAATAACCGTAATGAAGGGTGCAAAGATCTCCAAAAGGCTGTTGATCTAAAATACGAAAAGGCCCCTCTTAAATTGGCCGAAATGTGTAAGTAAATAATGGAGAATAGGAGGTAATCGGAAAAAGATTTCTTCAATTTATGCTCTTATTTTTTCGTTAACTGCTTAAAGATATCTTCCAGCTTTTGTTCTTCTTTGTTAAGCGTTAAAACTGAAAGTTTATTTTGTACGGCAAATTCAAAGATTTCTTTTCTAATATCTAAATCGCCGGCAGTTGTAATTTGCCAGGTGTATGCCGAAATTTGCTCAACATCTCTCACGCCACTGATGTTTTTAAGGCTGTTTTTGGAGATGTTTCCGTCAAATTCTACTGTATAAATTTGCTTGTTGGTGTTTTTCTGTAAGTTTTGTGTGCTCTCATTCGCCACAATTTCTCCCTTATTAATAATGATTACCTTATCACAAACCGCTTCAACTTCCTGCATAATGTGTGTACTCAACATAACGGTCTTTTCCTTACCCAAAGTTTTAATCAATCCTCTGATTTCTTCCAGCTGATTTGGATCTAATCCGGTTGTTGGTTCGTCCATTATCAATACTTTCGGATCGTGAATAATGGCTTGCGCCAAACCAACACGCTGACGGTAACCTTTTGATAAAGCTCCGATTTTTTTCTTCTGTTCAACCTGTAAGCCGGTTAATTCAATCATGTCGGCCACACGTTTTTTTATGTTTTTCACCTGATACAATCCACCAACAAATTCTAAAAATTCTTTCACGTACATATCGAGGTAAAGCGGATTGTGCTCCGGTAAATAACCAATTTGTTTTTTTACTTCCAGACTTTGTTCAAGGATATCAAAACCGCAAACGTTTACAGTTCCCGAAGTAGGAGGAATGTAGCAGGTGATAATTTTCATCATTGTACTTTTTCCTGCGCCGTTCGGACCTAAAAATCCAACAATTTCGCCTGTGTTAACACTAAAAGAAACGTTATTAAGCGCTTTTTGCGCGCCATACAGTTTGGTGATATTATTAACAACTATTGACATAATTATTCCTTGCACAAATCTAATAAAATTAAACTGTTTTGTAGATTTGTGTTGAAATGATTGGAATACTTGTTAAGTCTACCGGTAGCCGTTATCTCGTTCGTTTGGAAAACGGCGAGATGATTGACTGCGTTTTAAAAGGTAAAATCCGTCTGGATGGCCGTAAAACAACCAATCCGGTAGCCGTGGGCGATGTGGTGGATGTAGAAAGTGATGAAAACGGCGATTATGTGATTTCAAACATTCATCCCCGTAAAAATTACATTATTCGGAAGTCCATCAATCTTTCTAAACAAGCACAAATACTGGCAAGTAATCTCGATCAGGCTGTTCTTGTGGTTACTTTGGTTGCGCCACGCACCAGTTTAGGTTTTATTGATCGCTTTTTAATTACAGCCGAAGCTTATTCTATTCCCGCAATACTCCTTTTTAACAAATCCGATTTACTGGATGATGAATTATTAACCTTACAGCAGGAAATCATCGATATCTATACAAAGATTGGTTACCGTTGTGAGGTAGTGAGCGGATTAAAAAAAGAAAATCTCGATACCGTTATAGATTTATTGAGAAACAAAACGACATTAATTTCCGGGCATTCCGGTGTAGGAAAATCAACATTGATAAATGCAATAGAACCAACACTTGATTTAAAAACCGGAGATATCTCATCCGTGCATTTAAAAGGAATGCACACCACTACTTTTGCTGAACTTCATCCATTAAACTTCGGAGGCTTTATAATTGATACACCCGGAATAAAAGAACTGGGACTGGTTGAAATGAAAAAGGAAGAGGTAGGGCATTATTTTCCTGAAATAAGAAATGTAATGAATAACTGTAAGTTCAATAATTGCCTACATGTTAACGAGCCTAAGTGTGCAGTAAAAGAAGCCGTAGAAAATGGTGAAATTTCGGAAGAACGCTATCACAGTTATCTGGGTATTCTGAATGGCGAAGAAATGGATTGGAAAGAATGGGAAGTAAGATAATATCATTCATAAAACTATATTCTCCGCTCCTCTGGAGGAGAGCGGTTGGGGGTGAGGTATTTCTTTTTCTTTTCCTTTCTTTTTCCTCCTTCTCCCAAAAATACAACGATGTGGCAATGTCGTTACACGAAGAAGCCATTAATAAAGTTTTTACTGCAATAGGCGAAATCAAAGGCAGTAACGATTATGAAGTGATGTTCATAAAGGGCAAATACCACTGGAAAATCATCAATCCTAAAATAAACCTGAAGCCTGATAGCAGTGATTTTACATGCGATGCTCAGGTGGAGGTAGGGCCGTTTAAATACAGCACCGAAGTAAT
>JBBAKL010000079.1:0-15259 GCA_040403535.1 Bacteroidia bacterium | reverse complement strand
AAACCTACTGCAAGCGCATTAATTGTAAAATCTCTTCTGTTTTGATCATCTTCAAGAGTTCCGTCTTCAACTACCGGTTTTCGTGAATTTCTATCGTACGATTCTTTACGCGCACCAACAAATTCAATCTCCAGATCTTTATATTTAATTTGCGCGGTACCAAAATTTTTAAATACAGAAAGGTGTGCTTCTTCACCTAATTCCTGATGCAGTAATTTTGCCAGATCAATTCCTTTGCCAATAGTAACTACATCAATATCTTTTGTTGGCCTCTGCATAATTACATCTCTTACATACCCACCAATTACATAAGCGTCTAAACCTAATTTGTCAGCGCATTTAGAAATTAATTTAAATATGGGTTCGTTAAGAAAGGGATACATAATTGGTTAATGTGATCAAACCGGTGTTATAATAAATATTGAAACTTTTGTTTTAAAAATCTTCCATTAAATCCTCTGCGCTTTTGGTCGCGGCCAAGATTAGAGGAAAAAACAATACTTAATTCGTGTGAACCGCTTTGGTATGTGCTTAAAGGGGAAGTTACCAAGTCGTAGCTATATGCTATTTGAAATTGGTTTTTAATATTTAAACCTAAGTGTAACGCAATTGCATCTTTAAATCGAATACTAAATCCGGTTAACAATATTTTTTGAATGTGTAAGCGAAGTGTATAGTCAATATAAAAAGGAATACCCGGAGTATATAAAGTCATGATTGAATTTTCAAAAGTGTAATTGGGATTTTCAGCATAGTTATAGCCTCCGCCTATACAATAACTGGGTTCATTTTTGTATTTGCCAAGATGTGTAGGGTCGCCGTTGAAATGAAGCATTTCAGCGCCCAATAAATTATTCATGGCAGCACCTAAATAAAACCGATCATTCAGTAAAACTATTCCAAAACTTCCATCGTATGCAGTGGTTTTAGAAGCGGCATATTGGTTTATGCTACGGTCAATTTGATTATGCAGGGTAACTTTTGTACCGTCAAATATTTGCTGCATATAGCTTCCTTGTGCACCAACGGATAATTCTACATCATCAAATTTTAAATGATAGGCAAAGTTGAGAGCAATGTATGTGCTTTTAAACGGGCCAATTTCATCGTTAAAGAAAAAAACGCCTGTGCCAAGTTTTCCATCGTTATAACGCATGTTAAACGAGGCTGCGTATGTTTTTGGTGCTCCGGCGTAACCGGCCCATTGATATCTGTAAAATAAACGTAAATCAACAAAACGTTTAGTGCCGCAGAATGCTGGATTAAACATATACATGTTGCTTCGATATTGTGTAAACCAAGGGTATTGCTGCGCTTGACCGATTAAAAAGGTAAATACAAAAACAAATATGAGTGTTAGCTTTTTCAAGAAATGAAGTACCACTAATTTACGTAAAAAACACGTATTATTTGATATAAACCCAATCCACAAACAATAAATCGTTAAAACTTAAATTGTGATCGGATGAGTTAATAATAGGACTTTTTAATTTAAATAGGCCTGAAATAGGATAGTTTTCACTGGTTTCTGTTTCACCATTGGTTTTTGGTTTTAAAAAATATTCATCCCCATTGGTTTTTGCCTTATAAACAATGATATCGTCTTTTAGAAGAAGTTTTTCTGAAAGACTAACTTCCATTGGATTTGAATTTGTTTGTTCTGTTTTAAAAAGTTCAATTTTTTTATGGAGGTATGTGGTAAGTTTGTATTCGTGGCTGCTTTCTCCTCTAATTTTTATGGGGAGTAAGTAAAAAAGTTTAAAGTCTTCGTCTTTGTTTTTTGTAATGTAAAACGGAAGTTCAATTTTAACATCAAAGTATTTGTTTTGAAAAATGCGAAATCTACTGGCACGTAAAATAACTATGAACAACAATAAACCGTCTGAACTCAAACTTTGGAAAAAATAATTTAAAGCGTGTTTTAAATCAAATAAGATCATATTGTATATGATTGCGAATATTAACGTAGCAATGTACCAAATTAATAACCGGTAAAAGATTGTGCCCGAAAAATGCACCTTAGTGTAATCAAAATTGTGAGAATAATTATTGGCGTTGTTGAGCATTTGTACCCAGAAATTGATACCAATTAAGTAAACTATTGTAGAGAAAATGGGGGTTACCGGACCAATAAAATTGTTAATTAGGAAAAAATCAAATAAACCATGGGATGATACTGAAGCAATAAATGCAACAATAGTATTGGTAAATTGTTTTCCCTTGTTAAATAATTGAAGGCGATAAAATCCGTAAACAATTATAGAGGTATTGATGATATGAACCAAGGCTGAATAAAAGGCACGACTGGAAATAATTTGAATGCCATAGTTATTGAAGTATTTATAATTTTCTACTACCGAAAAGCCAAGTGCCGTTACACCTGCATAAACAAGATAATCGATAGGTTCAATAATGTGTTTTTTTAAAATTTTAAAAACGATAATTACACCTACAATTTTCGATAATTCTTCATTAACTCCAATAGCAAAAATTGTATAGAATAAATCATTATAAAAATTACCATTTAGGTTAAAGCCTGTGTAATGGATAACACGATAAATACCTAAGCTTAAAAAGGGAGTGAAGCAGCCAATAGATAATGCGATAACGAGGTGCTTTATTTTTTCTGATTCAAAAACATCTATTTTCCTAAAGTAATCAATCCACATGCTAATGCTGATTACCGCAGCAATGGCAGAGAATGCAAGGTAGGTATAGAAAAACACATGATACATTTCAATAAAGATAATTGATAGAAAACAAAAAACCCAGACCGAAAGGTCTGGGTTTTTAATGATAATTTATTTAAGATTTATTCAGCAACTACTTCAAAAGTGATGTTAGCAGCGATTTCTTTAAATAAACGAACTTTAGCGTTGTAAGTTCCTAATGATTTAATTGAATCTTCAGAAATTTCGATGTTTTTACGCTCAACCGGGTAACCTGCTTTATTTAAAGCTTCTGCAACCTGAATAGTTGTAACAGATCCGAAAATCTTACCACTTTCACCAGCTTTAGCTCCAATTTTAATAGTTACACCTGCTAATTTTTCAGCGTTAGCTGTAGCTTCTTTGCGTAATTTATCTTCTTTAAAAGCACGTTGCTTTAAAATTTCAGCGTGCATTTTACGTGCGCTTTCTGTAGCAAGTACAGCCATTCCACGTGGGATTAAAAAGTTACGACCATAACCTGGGCGAACTTTTACAAGGTCATCAGCAAACCCTAATCCTTTGATATCTTGTTTTAAAATAACTTCCATTGTAAATGTTGTTTAATTTTTATTTTAATAAATCGGCCACATAAGGCATTAAAGCTAAGTGACGTGCGCGTTTTACAGCCTGAGCCACTTTGCGTTGATACTTTAAAGAAGTACCAGTTAAACGACGTGGTAATAACTTACCTTGTTCGTTAACAAACTTCAATAAAAAATCAGGGTCTTTATAATCGATGTATTTGATACCGCTTTTCTTGAAGCGGCAATATTTTTTCTTTTTAACCTCAGCTGTTGGAGGGTTTAAAAAACGAATTTCGTTGCTTTTGCTTGCCATTTTTAAAAAATCTATACTGTTAATAATTAAGCGTTAGCTGATTCTTTCTTTTTTGATTTGCCTTCAGCTACTTTGCCTTTACGTTTTTCGCTGTATGCAATAGCGTGCTTATCTAAAGCTACAGTTAAGAAACGTAACACGCGCTCATCACGTTTGTAAGCGATTTCAAGGTCAGAAATTAAATTTTCTGCATCACCTGAAAATTCTAACAAATGATAAAAGCCTGTTGTTTTCTTTTGAATTGGGTAAGCTAACTTACGTAAACCCCAGTGTTCTTCGTTAATTACCTTTGCTCCCAAATCGGTAACGATTTTTTTAAATTTTTTTGCGGCCTCCTTTGCCTGATCATCAGACAAAACGGGAGTTAAAATGAAGACCGTCTCATAACGTTTTTCCATAGTTAATTTTTAATTGGGGTGCAAATGTAATGATTTAAGTTCGATTATTAAAGAAAAAAGAATTCTAATTACGAGGCTCTAAACCGTTTTAATTAGAATGTTGTTATATTATTGATAATCATTTAATTATATATCTGATAAATTCCCTTTTTTGTCGAAATATTATGGTTTTCTATATGTAATAGTTTACATTTACTTAAAAGCATTAAAATCCCTTAGTTCATGAAAGAAATTTTACTTATTTCTTTTAAAAACGGACAAGTTAAATATTTTAAGATGATTACCTGTGAGCAATCAGCATCCATTTTAGGTGAAGTAAAAATCAATATCTGCACAATAACCGGACAGTTTTTGTATTCTCAATTCACTATCGATTATAGATCTTACCTGGATAATTCTGATTTGGCCAATGGCGTTTAATTGATAGAAGTAATTGCCGGCAACGAAACACAAAGTGTGAAGTACATTAAGGCAAATTAGTTGTTTTTTAGCTGAAGGTAATTAGCTTCTGAAATCTCAGAAGCAATTTCTTTATTATATACTAAGTCGTAAATATGATTCATTTCAGGCAATTGAACAGCCTGTATATGATGGGTGATTTTTTTACTTCCAATTAGTTGAATCTCTTCGAATTCATTTCTTGAGATAATTTTAAAATAACTTTTACCGTTGTTGTACATTCGGTATACCGGAAAATTTATATCTTCAAAGGCCATTATGCGCTCGTTTTTAAATCAGGTAGCTGAATATATTCATCAAAACTACAAAGAAAATCCGGATGAACTTTGTATTGTTTTGCCTAATAAACGAGGTGCCCTGTTTTTAAAACAGAATCTTGCAAATGTTTTTAAAAAAAACATTTGGCTTCCTAAAATAATTTCAGCTGAAGATTTAATTGCCGAATTATCCGGATTAACGGGTTTGGAAGAACTCGAATTGCTCTGCCGATTATACGAGAGCTATCTTGAGATTTTGAAAGATAAAAATCCCGAACCTTTCGATTCGTTTGCGAAGTGGGGAAACTTGATTTTGCAGGATTTTAATGAAATTGACCGTTATCTTGCCGATGCTCATGCGCTTTACCAAAATTTAAAGGATATAAAAGAAATTGAAAATTGGAGCCTTGCCCAAAAAGAGTTAACTGACTTTCAAAAAAACTATATAGAGTTCATGGGGAATCTGGGCGCTATATATAAGCATTTTACCACCGGTTTATTACGTGAAAAAAAGGGATATCAGGGATTAGCATATAAAACAGCTGTTCAGAATTATCAAAGCAGTAGTTTTGTTCAGAATTATCATCATATTTTATTTTGTGGTTTTAACGCTTTAAATGCGGCCGAAACTATTTTGTTTTCTAAACTCTGTGTTTCCGGAAAAGCCACTATGTTGTGGGATGCAGATAATTATTATTTACAGGATCAGGTTCAGGAAGCCGGTTTGTTTTTACGGCGAAATAAAAAAAACTTCGAACTAAAAGAACTCAACTTCACAGGGAATTATTTTAAAGAAAATAAACATATTGATGTAATTGCAGTACCTAAACAGATTGGTCAGGCACAGTCCATTCACAACATCATTAACAAGTTATTAGATCAGGGGATTAGTCCTGATTCAATTGCGGTAGTGTTAGCCAACGAAAAATTATTATGGCCTGTATTAAAAATGCTTCCCGAAAGAATACAGCATGTGAATATTACAATGGAATACCCAATACGGTATACTTCTCCATATAATTTTATCGATTTGTTGTTAAAAATTCATTCAGGATTTGAAAAACAAAACCGTAAAACGCTAAGTGTTTATTACAAAGAGTTTTTAAGTATTTTACGTCATACTTTTTTTTCAGAGTATATGGAAATACTTGGAGTGAAAAATATCACTTCCATAATTGACCGTATCCTTGAAAAAAATTACGCGTTTATTACCGAAAATTTATTAAAGGAATTATTTGCCGAAAATTATAATATCGTTGAACATATCTTTAAGCCATGGAACAATTCAAGTGAAGCCGGTTTACGCATTAAGTTAATATTGGAGAGGGTTAAAAATTGGCATCTATCAGGCGAATTAAATTCGTATAAAAGTGTTGAACTTGAATACCTGGAAGTATTGATAAAAAGCTTTAACCGCGTTAACGATTTTATAAATCAATATACTCACTTTGAAACAATAAAAGCCTTTAAGGTTTTGTTTAATCAGATAGTAGGAGCAAGTTCTGCCGCATTTATTGGTGAACCTCTTCGAGGATTACAGATTATGGGTGTGCTTGAAACGCGTACGCTTGATTTTGATAATGTAATTTTCGTTTCAGTTAACGAAGGTGTTTTACCTTCCGGCAAAACAATCAATTCGTTTATTCCAAATGATTTAAAGCGGTATTTTGGTTTGCCCTTGTACGGAGATAAAGACGCGATTTACGCTTATCACTTTTACCGCTTACTTCAACGGGCACATAATGTATTTATAACTTACGATACTGAAACAGATACCTTTGGCAAAGGCGAAAAAAGCAGATTTGTTAGTCAGTTGCAGTTTGAATTGCCAATTTATAACCCTAATATTCAGATTAATGAATACATAGCACAAAGTAAAAGTGCACTTGTTAAATCCAATTCGGAAATTATCATTCCCAAATCCGATTTAACATTGGAAAAGATAGTTATTAAGGCTACAAATAATGATCAGTATTCTGGTTTGTCGCCATCCTCTTTACTTGCCTACAAAAGCTGTTCGTTGAAATTTTATTTCCGATATGGCGCAGGTTTAAAGGAAACTCTGGAATTAGAGGAATCGGCGGAGGCTAATACGTTCGGTTCTATATTACACGGCGCTTTGGAAAAGCTATATGCTCCTTTTGTGGGTAAATCTGTTTCTATTAATCAGATACAACTTTTAAAGCACCAAGCCGAGAAAGCGGTTAATGAAAGTTTTCTGTATTATTTTTCTGAATCGGAAGCGTTTTTAGGTAAAAATTTATTGCAGCAAAATGCACTAAAAATATATGTAGATAAGCTATTGAATCTGGATATAGATTTAATTCAGGAAATCAACAAAAAGGAAATAAAAATAATTGGTGTAGAAAAAGAGTTTTGTTCGGATATAACGGTTCAATATAACGGCATTGACACAAAAGTGTTTATTAAAGGAACTGCAGACAGGCTGGATGATTACGATGGCAAATTCCGAATCATTGATTATAAGAGTTCGGTAAAAGATCGTGATAAATTTGAATTCACCGGTTTCGAAACACTATTTAGTGACTCTGATTATGATAAAATGTTTCAATTGTTTATGTATGCCTGGATGGCTTGGAAAAACAAGTTATCGGTTGCAGAAACATTAATGCCATGTATAATTCCGTTTAAAGTTTTTGAAAAACAACCACGTGTTATAAAACAAAACAAGCAACCTCTTGTTTTTACGGATGCATTGCTTATTGAATTTGAGAATCATTTAAAAGTATTTATTGAATTGTTATTAAATCCAACTATTCCTTTTCATCAAACTGATAACGAAGACACGTGTATATATTGCGCATACAACACCATTTGCAATAAGGTAATTTAAACTATAGCCTTTTTGGATTTATTGGCTCTGCCTTTTAACCAGGCATTTAAGAAGATGGCAAGTAAAATGATAGTCACGCCGATGTAAAAAGTTAACGAAAGCTGTTTGTTTTCCTGGTAAATAAAAATTGCCAAAATAATTCCGTAAACAGTTTCAAGGTTTACAGTTAGTGTAATGGTATAGGGACTTAAATGCTTCATTAAATCAACACTGGCAATAAATGGAAATGCGGTACACACACCGGCAAGTAACAATAAACCAATAATAGCTTGATTGTCTAGTACAAAAAAGTTTGCGTCTAAACTTCCATTTAGACCTAAATAACCGGTTAGTCCGATTAAACCAAACCATAATTCCAGATAACTGATCATGGTTGAGCTTACATTTTTTATCATGGTAGCATTTAATACGGAAAATACAGAGGCGGTTAATGCTGCAAGCACCCCAAGAACAATTCCCTGCCAGTATAAGGTTTCAACCGAAAATATCATACAAATGGCAGCGATAATAATGAGTCCGATTAAAATTTCATACCAGATAATTTTTCTTTTTAAAATTAAAGGTTCTGTTAATGCCGTAAATAAAGTACCTGTGCTAAAAGCTGCCATGGTTACCGATACGTTAGATACCTTAATGGCACCATAAAAACATAGCCAGTGTATGGCAATTATTATTCCGATTAATCCAAGTTTAATAAGGTTAATCGGACTCACCTTTAAGTTTTGTTTACTCACAATAATGTAACCGGTAATTATAACCAGTGTAATGGCAATGCGAAACCAAACTAATTGCATGGTGCTGCAGGTTATAAAACGGCCAAGTATGGGCGAAAATCCCCAAATAAGAACTATAAAGTGAAGTAACAAATGGTGTTTATTTATACCTTTAAGCATTGAAAGCGCAAATGTACTAATTAGCCATGAGCCAAGTAATTTATTTTGATAATAACGCAACAACAAAAATCGATAATAGGGTTTTAGAAGTAATGTGGCCATTTTTTAATGAAAACTATGGCAACGCCTCCAGTAAACTTCACGCTTCTGGCTGGATAGCCGAAGCGGCTGTAGAAAAGGCACGCACGCAAGTAGCTGCATTATTAGGAGCAGAACCTTCCGAAATAATATTTACCTCAGGCGCTACCGAAGCAGTAAATACAGCAATCACAGGTATTTTTAAGGCTTATAAAAGCAAGGGTAATCATATTATAACCGTTAAAACCGAGCACAAAGCGGTATTAGACACCTGTAAGTTTTTAGAGGAAAATGAAGGCGCTGAGGTAACTTATCTGGATGTAAATCCTGAAGGCTTAATTGATGTTGAAAATTTAATGGAATCAATACGGCCAAATACTGTTCTAATATCTGTGATGGCCGCAAACAATGAAACCGGCGTGTTTCAACCCATTGAAGAAATTGGACAGATAGCCCGTAAGCATAAGGTTTTGTTTTTTTCAGACGCTACTCAGTATGTTGGTAAAATGCGCGTGGATTTAAGCGAATTACCAATAGACGCTTTATGTTTTAGCGGACATAAACTCCATGGACCTAAAGGGATTGGAGTGTTGTATTTAAGAAGAAAAAGTCCACGTGTTGTATGTTTACCTTTATTGCACGGAGGAGCACAAGAAGGAGGCAGAAGGGCAGGAACTCTTAATGTGCCTTTAATAGCAGGATTAGGAATGGCTTCAAAAATTGCATTGAATGAAATGTGGGATAACAATACACATGTTTCGAAACTGAGAGCTCATTTTGAACATCAGTTATTAGAGATGGAGGGTATTACAATTAATGGAAGTACTCGTTATCGGTTATATAATACAAGTAATATTACATTTCCTACAAAAGTAAATATTAAAGAATTTTTACGTGAATTCGCGTTTTCAAGTGGTTCGGCTTGTACTTCTGGTACTGGTGAGCTTTCCCATGTTTTAAAAGCAATGGGCATTTCAGAGCAGGAAATAAAATCTTCTTATCGCTTTTCATTTAGTAGATATAATACCAAGGAAGAAGTTGATTTGCTATTAAAGGCCGTTTTTAGCAGGATTTAACCATAAGAATCCAAAAAACTGAGTGAAAGTGTCAGTTTATTGATTAAAAATCAAGCTAATAACCCCTATTAAAGTGTAAATTTGTAGTATGTTTAAAATGAAACAGATATTAATAGGAATATTTTTTATGATTGGTTTTGCGCTTAATGCCCAAAATGACTTACATGCAAAATTAGCTTCATTTATTTCCAATCAAACGAAAGAAAAGACTGAAAACCGTTTAATTGCTATTCATGTTTGGACAGTTAATGATCCGGCAAGTCGTAAAGTTAATGCCGAATTTGATCACGCCTATCACACTTTTGAGCACGCTAAACTTAAAGGAGGTAAAGAGGGAATCATAGTATTAGATATTAATTTTGAAAATGATGAAGTTAATGCCGATATCACCCTTCAAAAGGACGGTGTTACCAAAAGCATTAAAGTGCCAACTCATAATTCAGATATAGTTGCTGTTTTAAAAGGTAAACCTTCCGGTTATAATGTTGTTTATGACCATAAAGGGAATATTGTTTACGAAAATCTTACTGAAGGACATGTTTTTGAAAACATTCAAAAGCTAATTACCCGATAAATGAGAAAAGCATTACTTATCATATTTGTATTAAGTTTTTTTGCAGGTGCAATTCGCGCGCAAAATGTGAATGCGTGTAATGCTGCTCAGCCTGTTTGTACAAATCCTAATTTTCAATTTACAAGTAGTGCCGGTTCGGGCTTAGTTAGTGGCTTAAACGTAAGTAATCCATCAACAAATCCTCAAACCGGAAATGGTAACAATCCCGCAGGCCCTTCAAATAGTGGTTGTTTGTTATCTAATGGTCCTGGTCCGCAATGGTTATTAATTACCATTGCAAGTAATGGTACACTCGGTTTTTCTTTTGGCGCTACAGGTAGCGCAAATCCTCAAATCGGGTTTTACGATTGGGCTATGTGGCCATATACACCTACATCCTGTCAAAACATTTTTAATAATACTTTGCCACCTGTATCGTGTAACTGGAACGCTTCCAGTTCGGGCGGAACAGGAATGGGACCGGTTCCTGCCGGCGGAGTTGTAGGTAATTATCAACCATCTTTAAATGTAACAGCCGGACAGCAGTTTGTAATTTGCATTTCAAATTATAGCGGAGTAAATACCGCAGTATCATTTACCAGTACCGGAACAGCCGGTATTTCTTGCAATCCGTTTGTAGTCGCACCAAAAACTATTTGTAATGGTACCTCTGCGGTTTTAACGGGTTCAACAAATCTTACCAACGTAACGGCTACATTAACTCCGGGAGGAAATGTATCGGTTGGATCCAATGTGAGTTTCACAGTTTCTCCAACAACAACAACTTCATATACTGTAACGCTTCAAGGTACCAATACCCTTAATTCAGTTGTTACAGTCACAACAGTAACATCAGTGAATGTAATTACACCAACAGTAGCTATAAATACAGCTTCCACTGTTTGTGAAGGCAGCACCGTTAATTTAACATCCAGCTCAACCGGAACGATAGCATACAGTTGGACAGGTCCGAATGGATATACGTCAAATATTCAGAATCCGGTCTTATCAAATGTGCTGCCATCGGCAAGCGGCGTTTATTCCGTTCAGGCAGCTTCTACCAACGGAACATTGGTTTGTTATGCCGGAATTACTACCAGTGTTACAGTTGTTCCTGTACCTCAATTAACAGTATCGCCAACTACAATCGCTATTTGTCAGGATGAAAATGTAGCATTATTATCAGGAGCAGTGGGAGCAAGCGCTTATAGCTGGTCAGGTCCTGCAGGATTTACTTCTACCTCTCAGAATACAGGATTAAGCAATGCTATTCCGAGTATGACAGGGATCTATACGGTTACAGCATCTGCTTCATTAAACAACATTACCTGTTCTTCAAGTAATACCATAGATGTAACGGTAAAACCAAAAGTGAACTTCACGTTAACACCTATTCCTAATGTGTGTGATAATACCACTATATTAATTCCGGGTCCTTTGGGGGGAACAACGTATTCTTGGACTGGTCCAAATAATTATTTCTCATCTTCTCAGGTTTTAACTATCAATAACGCAAATATTACTCATTCCGGAATTTATACTCTGGTATTGGATGTGAATGGTTGTAAAACACAAGATAGTTTGTTTGTGACTGTTTTAAATCCTGTTACTTTTTCAATAATTCCACAGGATGCTTCCATTTGTCAAAACGATACTTTGCAGTTTTACACGTTGCCAATAGGAGGAAGTGGTGTTTATAATATTACCTGGAATCCCGCCAACGCCATTTTTGGAGCCATTGGTAATAACGCGATTGGAGTTCCTCAAGTGTCAACCAACTACACCATTACTGTTAATGATATCGCTTGTCCAACTCAATCCATAAATGCGAATTTTGTTGTTTATGTTAATCCAGTACCCGTTCCTAATGTCGCAGCATCAACTATTGAAGGATGTGCCCCACTTTGTATTAATATACAAAGTTATTCGGCTCCTAAAGCAGTGAGTGTATTATGGAATTTTGGAACCGGTTTAAATGCAATTGGCGACAGCATAAACTTTTGTTTTAAAAATCCCGGAACATATTCGATCACTACTACAATCACTGATATTAACGGCTGTAAATCAAAAAATGTAGCGCCATTTCCAATAACGGTATATCCTCGGCCAATGCCTGATTTTAGTTGGAATCCATATGAACCAACCTTAATTGAAAATATTGCTCAGTTTACCAGTTCGTTTGTTAATGGTCCGATTGTGAAATACCACTGGGATTTTGGCGACGTACATAATCTAACTTATGATACTTCAAGTGCGAAAAATCCTATACACGAATATTCAGTAGTTGGTATTTATCCGGTTACATTAATTCAAACCAATAGTTATGGATGTACCGATACAATTACCAAATTTTTAACGGTCAACGAAGATTTTACATTATATGTTCCTAATGCTTTTTCACCTAACGGGGACGGAGTTAACGATTATTTTCAACCAAAAGGCATGGGCTTTAAGCCTGAAACATATGAAATGATGATTTACGACCGCTGGGGTAATGCTATTTTCAGAACTACCGATGTAACCAAAGGATGGGATGGAACCTATAAAGGTACAATTGCTCAGGATGGAGTATATATTTTCAAGATCAAGTGTGTTACTTCCACCGGAAACTCACGAAAAGAGAAAACAGGGCATATTACCCTGATTAAGTAATTTCGGTTTAAAATTATTGATAAATCTCCGTTTGGCACAAACGGAGATTTTTTATTTTCACCTTGTATTATTATGAAACAATTTCACGATTTAATGCGGCATGTTTTAGAACATGGTGTAAAAAAAGAAGACCGGACAGGAACCGGAACAGTTAGTGTATTTGGTTATCAAATGCGTTTCAACCTGGAAGAAGGATTTCCTCTATTAACCACAAAAAAGCTTCATACAAAATCAATTATTCACGAATTATTATGGTTCTTGAAAGGAGATACAAATATTAAGTATCTTAAAGATAATGGAGTAAGCATTTGGGATGAATGGGCTGATGCCAATGGAAATTTGGGTCCGGTTTACGGTCACCAATGGCGCAGTTGGCCAACTGCCGATGGAAGAACCATTGACCAGGTTACAAAAGTTGTGGAAATGATTAAAAAAACGCCGGATTCGCGCCGATTGATTGTAAGTGCTTGGAATGTTGCGGATATCGATAACATGAAATTACCGCCGTGTCACGCGTTTTTTCAGTTTTATGTTGCCAACGGAAAATTGTCTTGTCAATTATATCAACGCAGTGCCGATATATTTTTAGGTGTTCCTTTTAATATCGCATCATATGCATTATTAACGATGATGGTGGCACAAGTTTGCGGATTAAAACCCGGTGATTTTGTACATACGTTAGGTGACGCACATTTATATTCAAATCATATTGAACAGGCTAAGCTTCAGTTAAGCCGTGATTGTCGTCCTTTACCAATAATGAAAATTAATCCGGATGTTAAATCGATTTTCGATTTTAAATTCGAAGACTTTACATTAGAAAACTACGACCCACATCCGCATATTAAAGCAGCTGTTGCGGTATAATACCTTTAATTAAGAAATTAGTATAATTTTGTAACTCAAATTAAAAATTATGAACGACGTAAAATCAGTAATGGATCACGCTAAAGAAGGAATGGAAAAAGCCATTAATCACCTGGAGGTACAATTAACAAAGATTCGTGCAGGTAAAGCTAATCCTGCCATTTTTGAAAGCGTAATGGTCGATTATTATGGAAGTATGGTTCCTATTTCACAAACAGCAAACGTAAATACACAAGATGCAAGAACAATCATCATTCAGCCTTGGGAAAAAAGTTTATTGACCCCGATCGAAAAAGCCATTCAAATGGCCAATTTAGGGTTGAATCCACAGAACGATGGTGTAATCATCCGTATTTCCATTCCGCCGTTAACTGAAGAGAGAAGAAAAGAATTAGTAAAAACCGCAAAGTCAGAAGGAGAAGAGGCAAAGGTTGGTATTCGTAACTCACGTAAAGAAGCGATGGAAAACGTAAAGAAATTGCAGAAAAACGGATTACCCGAAGATGAAGCGAAAGATGCAGAGACCAAAATACAGCAATTGACAGATCAGTACGTGCAAAAAACGGATAAGCACATTGAACAAAAAGAAAAAGAAATTATGACCGTATAAAAAAAGCCCCTTTAAGGGGCTTTTTTTATGGTATTAAAATTTTGTAATTCTTTACTTCTGAATCACCAAAATACAAACGTAACACATATGCGCCTTTAGAAAGCGTTGTGGTGTTTATAACATATCCTCTCAAGTTTTCTAAATAAGAGAAACCGGATATTTCCTGACCGATAGAATTGAAGAGTTTAATTGAAGTTAATTGCGACTTCCTTTCAGATTCGATGTAAAGCTGTCCATCTGATGGGTTAGGGTAAACTAAGGTTGAGGTAGCTTTTACGCTATCCGCAATAAATATATCTTTTTCTGTTTCCCATTCATTGCAAAATACTTCAACATGAAGTATAGCTGTGTAGGTTGAGTCTTTTTTAAAGGCAGGATATTTGTGTCGTACTTTTTTTCCTGAATAACCTTCAATTTCCGCTTCCGTTCCGTCGCCAAACTCCCAGTGGTAAGTAATATCTCCAACCATAAGAGTATCATGTGCCAGAAATAATACAGAATCTTTTTCCAGATAATAATTAAAATTACCTGTTATCGGATTGTTATAAGCGTAAATGGGTTTTGATATGGAATCTTTTTTGATGCCGTCGTTAACAACAAGTTTAACCGTATAAGTTCCAGTACTGGCGTAGTAATGGGCTGGATGTTTTAGAGTGGAAGTGTTGCCATCTCCAAAATCCCAAAACTGTGTGCTTGCGCAAGTACTGAAATTATTAAATCGCCCATCACAATTTAAATACTGAAAATCGGCATGCAAAAGTGAATCCATGTTAAATTCCTGCTGAAAACAATCAGCATGACCACCTCCGTTATCGGCGCATAATTGTACTGTATAAGTGTCTTTTGCCGGAAAAGTATAGATGATGTTGGTGGTTGTTGCTGTAAACACCGGAGTTGTAACACCCTGACGAAATACGTTCCAGGTATAGGTTGCAGGAGCGTTTGATACAGTTGTATTAGTGAAAAACGTGATGTTTCCATAACACAAATTAGTATAATCAAAACTAATGGAAG
>JBBAKL010000078.1:0-15381 GCA_040403535.1 Bacteroidia bacterium | reverse complement strand
AATATTTAACCGGCAATTCATTTTCGTCTTTTTCACTCATTCGCCAGTGCATAAATACTTTTCTGTTATTAATAACGTATAAGGTGTCAAATACCGGAAAAGATTTAAGCGAATTATATCCAATTGCCGAAATTACATTTGAAGACACTGAAAGCTCTCCGAAATGATTGATTCCTTTTATACGGTAATGATACTTTTTGCCGGTTTCAGGAAATGTATCGAGGTAAAATATATTTTCTTTATTTTTCTCAAATTGTGATGAGATAAGAATTACAGGCGCATTGTTTAATTGAATATAATTGATGCTGTCAGCCGAACGCTCGATAACATATCCTGCATAATCATTTCTAAAAGCCTGAGCGTTCCATTTTAATTTTACACTTTTATTTCTGAATAAGCCCTGAAGATTTTTAATTTCTGGATTAATCGAAAGTACTGTTGCATCTACGGTATATTTTCCAGAATTGGACAGCGTAGTAGGAAGATTTACTGAAACTTCATATACGTATTTAACGGTGTTGTCAATCTGATGGTCTTCATAAAAGAGTCCACATGCTTCAGCTACTTCTCTTTTAAAATCACAACTCAGTAATAAAAGATGAAACACCATCCGCTCCTGCTCTGTCTTCTTTTTTATGTCGCCGCTTTTACTTTGATTATTATACATGGCGCTATATACCATGGACATGTTTTTATCGGATTTCATCAATTTAAACCAGGTAGTATCAGTTTTACCCAGGGGTTTTACAACAACCGTATGAGTTTGTGTGCCATCAATTTTTTTTCTGGCTATTTTATATCCATATTTAACACCGTTCTTAAACACTTCCATGTTTGCCGGTGCCCATCTTAACAATACTCCGTTTTTCTTAACCCAAGATTTTATAATTACGGATTCTTTCTGAGCAAAAACATTACTCAAAACAAACATCATAAATATAAATACTACATTTTTCATTAGTTTACAATATTGCAATCTTCTCCGTATGAGTAATCATAGTTAAAGTTTCCGGAAATTTTCCCTAAGATGTTATAGTAGCAACCAAATTGTCCGGATAAAAATAAAGGCTTAGGCATTTTTCCACTTACAATTGCCGCCACACCGCCATCAAATATTTTAATATTAAAATCGCTGCAGTAACACCAATTGCTTTCACAATTACAATCCGGTAAAAATTTAATGTTACCTGAAACACCAACACTTCCTTGCATATATAAATACATACTGCCACTCGCTAACCAACCATTCATTCCAACTTTGCTTCCCGATCCGGAACAATAAGCGTCTTTGCCGTAATTCATCATCATCATGTCAAATCCGACCCCAAAATTAAAACCACCATAAACTTTGAAGAAATCAAGATCAAATTGCTTATTAATGTTTGAATAAATTTTAGCACCTGTACAAAAACCAGCACCACTTTGTAACTGACTTTGATTTCTTACCGAAGTTATTCCTGACTGACCAAGTATACTGTTCACCTCGGGAGGTGGAGCCTGTGCAGGTTCAATCAATGAGCCAACCATGAAATACGATGTAGCATTTACAAGATTCAAGATATTAACAGTAACAGGGGTGCTTGGCTTACCTACCGCTACATACCAATAAGCAGGTTCGATGTGAATTTTAGTTGTACCTGTACCTGTTACCGCATTATATGCGTTAACCGTAATAGATGCATTCGCGTCAAAAACTTTATTTAACGCATCATATTGAATAACGATGTTACCTTTTATTGGCGCCTTAGCTCTTTCACTACGCTCTGCCATAATAAACACATCACCCGATAAATTAACCGTATTTAATCCTCCCGAACTTGTAAATGAAACTTCCAGCATCACATCTCCGTTAGCAGTTTTTTCGCTTGGATAATAGATAAAGCCAACTCCTGCTTTAAAACCAAAGCCATATGCCTGATCCGGAACATAAGTCATAGGTGTATTTGTTGTGCTTGAAACACCAGCAGCAGCAGCTACATAATGTTGTTGAGATGTATACTGAGGGCGCATATGATTATAAACACCTCCTACTAATTTAGTGATTGCAATTGGTATACTCCCAAGAGGTAAATTACATGGAATGGATGCGCCATAATAGTAGTACCTGTAATTTTCTTTAGCGCCATAACAAGCATATAATGCGGCTTTTTCTGGAATTACATTTTCTATTGAAAATAAAACTTGCCCATAAAAACCATCACCATATACAGGATCATTATCTCTAAAAACTATCAACCCTTCCAAATCCAAAACCGAGGTTTTTATTTTTAAAGAAATACCATCCACAACTACTTTATCAAATTTGTAATTAGTCTTGGTAACTGTTATGGGATTATCTCCGGTAAATGTCTGAATGGATGTTTCTACTTTACCTTTTAATCGGATTTTGGTTCCCATACTAAAACCTGTTTGTGGATTATCAGCCACATTTAAAGTAACACTAAAACCTAAAATAGGAGCCCCCATATCAATACCAAACGTAATATCAGCTATACTGATTGGATAATTAGCGGCTCTGGTTTGATTAACTGAAGTATGTAAAGTAAATATTCCATTTGTTATGTAAGGGGATTGCGTTTCAACCGTTAGTGACTGAAAAGTAAGATATCCTCCTTTTGAATCGAATTTAGAATTTGTAAAACTTATTTTTCCATTTAAAACGGCTTTAGGTTTAAATAATCCGTTTTGCTGTGAAATTGAAAGTACTGATGTATTATAGAGGTCAATTTTAGCGGATGCTACTTTAAATTCTAAATTATTTGCTGTATTAATAATGAAATTGTAGTCGGTATTTTTATTTTGGGGATTATAATAAATATTGGCATTGTAAACGAGTGCCTGGGCGCTATCAAATACCGGAATATGAACTTTTCCTTTTAAATGTCCGCTATTTAACTGATTGCATACAAACCCTACACCCAATTCTTCTACTGAGAACCCCCATCCACTCATACTTCCCTCATTCATCGTCATTAGATTGTTGATCTGAAACAATCCTGTAACCCCCATGTTATCTATTAATAAATTGTGTACTTCAATTTCTGTTCTTTTTCCTGCCTTAGAAATTTGTGTTGGCAGTTTAACTTTTAAATCCTTTAAATAAAAACCTGTCCACATTTGAGGTGTAACCATATTCGGATTATTATATCCTGCAGGGAAAATCATGTTTTGAGCATTATGCAATTCACTCATGTCGACCGTAGCGTTTTTTACATTAAATGACCAATCTTCAAGGCCGTCAATTGTAAAGGGCGTGATATTTACCTGCGCAATAAAATCATGAATGTCACTCGTGTAAATTTCAAAAGTTGCTCTTACCAGTGAATCGGAACCTGTTTGAGATTTATCAGCTTTTAATTTTCCTTTGTTAAAAATAAATTCGCCTTTTAAACTGATTGCCTTAAATCCGTTGCAATCCCATTCTACAAAATTTTTTCCATCAGGGAGAACTCTTAAACTAACTATATTGTTAATCCGAATGAGGTGCTGACTCACCAGCATTAACCGTGCCTGATTTCCTCCAACCACTCCTTTCGGATTAAACTTAATATTTACAGCCTCAAAAGCGAGCTTTTTATCAGAACCAGGAAAATCTATTGCTGCATAAGCATTAAAGTAAGCCCCAGTTGGTTTAAAATTTACAGAATCAATGGCAATCACATAACGTGCCTCGCCTATTTTTTTTATCATACCAATTGGCAAAGAAGCAATGCTGTCTGGCGATAGCTCATCTATGTAGTTACTTGCCTGTTCAACTGAATTTACAACGGAAATAACTTTATCAATTGCAGGATTTGATATTGAATCGGTTTGCGCCTGCAATAACGGCATACCTATATAAAACAAAAAGAATTGAATTAAAAAGTATTTCTTAAAACAATTTTTCATAATTAAAAACTATAATTAGCACCTACATTTCCGGTAAACTCGTTAAATGCGTTTGCTCCAGAAGTTGATTTTGTTTTTTGTAAATAAATAATAGAGGAAATAAGTGCAATTCTTCCTGTTTTCTGATTTTTAAATTTTGGTGAGTAACTAAAGGACAATCGATGGTTAAATACTTCATTTGTTTTAATGGAATTTGACAAAAGTTGATTATAAGAACTGCCAATTGTTACACGAACAGAATTATTAAACAATGCTTGTGATAAATTAATGTTCGGGCCAAAATAAAAACTGTTATTCCCTAGCATCTCACTTTTGTTGGCATTAACAGAAAGAGTAATGGATGTTTTTGTTTTTATGAATGAAAGACTATGTGATAAATTCCCATTGATCACAGTTGATGGTACATCAATATTACTTGTATTACCGAATAAACCTGGGTCATTTATGGATCCTTGATTTTGTCCGCTAATGAGATAATTAACTGAAAAAAGTGTATTCTGTTTTGTGATGGAAGTAGCAAAGTTATATCCCATGCTTAAAAAAGCGTTTTGTGAGAGCTGATAAAAATTTAAAGTATCTAAAGTGTTTTTAAAGAAAGGATCTTCTTGTGGACGCTGCTTGGTATAAGTACTGAAATTACTGTAAGAAGCCGATAGATTCCATTTTTTGTTTGGAAGATAATTTAAATTGATTGATCCTACCCAGCGTTTTGTAGTATTTAGTTTTGATTCATCAATATTATTTCGCTGTAAGCCTGTATTTAGAGAAATACTTAATTTACCATGAAGCAGACCTACAGAAGGCGCAATCGTAAAATTTTCGAGATCGTTATTAAAATAATAAGCTCCTAAAGTTTTATAATCCGGGTCAATTCGCTCGTAATTAAAATTTAAACCAAAGGATTTAAAGTTATAACCAATTGATGACCTGATAGCCGAAAAAAACTGAGAAGTAGCATTTGGATTGAAAATAAGAGGTAGTTTGTTAGGTGGTATTGAATTTAAATCAGGTGGAGAAGTAGAGTTTCTTGTTAGGCCTGAAAGCGCGTATTCAGCCTCCAGTTTGATCTTTTTGAGAATTATCGTATTCCCCATCAAACTGATCACACTGTTCTCCATTGGCGTAATATTGGTATTTATAGGCATAAATGACAAGGATGTTGCGTCATCCTTAGCGCCAAAATAAATCAACTTAATTCCGTGACCGTTTTTTTCATAGCCAAATAATGCTCCCCAGCCCATTCGTTTATAACTCATGTTTAACTCGGAATTTCCGGCCGCATCATACTCAACAGCTTTTTTTAAACGTCCGTACATTGCCGAAAATTTAAAATTTTTAGGAGTTAATTCCACACCTCCTCCGGCAAAAACATGGCCTGCCATGGTGTATTGAGAAAAATTCATAGTTGTAATTCCTGCGTAGCCCTTAATCCATTTATAAGTTGGATTAAAACTTTGAATATTGAACGGTTGCGTATATGCTACCTGGTTATTACTGTAGTTAAACGTAAAAGGCAAGCTCACATCCAGAACATTTACAGTAATATTTCCATTCAGAAACCAGGTGAAGGGCTGCCGACGGTTAGTAATACCATCGGCGTTATAAAAAACGGAAGAATAGTTTAGTCCGCCGCTCACTTTCAGCATGTCTTTTTTACCAAATTTCTCGATGTTTTGGCAAACTAGTTGGCTGATATTAATTAAGATAAGCGATATGCTTATTAAGACGAAACGCATAAATCAGCCGCTAAAATAACATTTTTACAAATTGAAAAAATATCATTTCAACATAAAACTAGCGGTCCTAAAAACAAAAAACCGCGGATATTTCCTGCGGCTAAACACAATAAAAAGTTATTAAAAAGTCTTTTTTAGCTGAATGATCTATTTCATCCAGATGCACGTATAATGGCTTATGACATTGGAAAAAGCAATGACTACGCCTCCAAAGGTTTCAATTTCATAATTGGTGAGAGTAATGGTCAGATACGAATTCGCGTTGACAGAAAAGTTGTTTAATTCTGCAGGTGTAAATGTAACGGTTCCGTTTCCAGAGATTGTTTTTGTAGCTGTGGCAGAAGATGAACCTGTAAGCGATAATGACACGGTATTTCCGCCATTATTGCTTATACCACTAAGATTGAAGGTTAATCCATTTCCTTTAACGCATGTGTCCGGCAACATAGCTTGTCCGGTATAAATAAAAAAAAACGGATTAAAGGAATACGTAAAGGCAGGAATATAAGCCGATTGGCTTAAGTTCCATCTTTGAGGAATAGCCATATTAACCGGGAAATATGAAGAATAAGCCGAATTAGTAAAGTATAAGAAAGAATCATTGTAAGATACATTGCCTGCACTTACATTATTATAATTTAAAGAACCAATCATCAAGAAAAAGACAAGATATAGTAGTGTCGGCTTCGGTGATATTACATGTGCTGGTAAAATATTTAATTGCAAAAAACCACGGCTGTCGTTAATTGAAGGCGTATTAGTATTTGGTGTTTTAGAGGCAGGAGCATCTTCTTTCTTTTAACAAGAAAAATTTATATAAAACATGAGTACAAATAAAAACCTGTCAATAACTTCATTTAATTATCATTTAATAGCATATATAGCCTATTTAAAATGCCCTTTTTGCGAAAATAATGCAGAACATGATTTTGACTTCATAAGTGGTTAAATTCAGGATATGGAATTTTAGACCAACATTTAATTACTATTTATTCTTATGTTTCAATTAAAAGTGATATCGTTCGTGACTCTTAATTAATAAAAAACCCGAAGTGTTTGCTTCGGGTTTTTATTATGAAAAAAGTATTTAAAATTATTCAGCTGCTTTTGCTTCTTCAGCTCCGCCTTCTGCTTTCTTTTTTGTAGTTCGGCTACGACGAGTAGTTTTCTTCTCAGCTTTAACTGCTGTACCTTTACCGCTTGTGTAAAGTTCGTTGAAGTCAACTAATTCAATCATTGCCATTTCAGCAGCGTCTCCCTGACGGTTACCGGTTTTGATAATGCGGGTGTAACCACCTTTACGATCTGCAACCTTTACTGCTACATCTTTAAACAATGAAGAAACTGCTTCTTTGTTTTTTAAGCTTGCAAAAGCCATACGACGACTGTGAGTTGTATCGTTTTTGCTCTTAGTGATGATAGGCTCAACAAATAAACGTAAAGCTTTTGCTTTCGCTAATGTTGTAAAAATACGCTTGTTCTCAATTAACGCGCAAGCTAAGTTGCTTAACAACGCCTTACGGTGAGAGCTTGTTCTGCCTAAGTTATTTATTTTATCTCCGTGTCTCATTTTAATTTCTGTTTGCGATTAAAGAAATCTCTAATCAAATTATTAGTCTTTGTCTAATTTATATTTTGCAACATTCATACCAAACTGTAAGCCTTTAGCAGATACTAAGTCTTCTAATTCAGTTAATGATTTCTTACCAAAATTTCTGAATTTTAACAGATCGTTTTTATTAAATGCTACAAGTTCACCTAAAGTTTCAACATCAGCTGCTTTTAAGCAGTTTAATGCACGAACTGATAAATCCATATCAACAAGCTTAGTTTTTAATAACTGACGCATGTGTAATGATGTTTCATCAAATTCTTCTTCGCTCTTTTTGTCTTCTGTATCTAAAGTAATTTTCTCGTCAGAGAATAACATGAAGTGGAAGATCAAAATTTTAGCAGCTTCTTTTAAAGCTTCTTTTGGGTGAATAGAACCATCGGAAACGATATCTAAAATCAAACGCTCGTAATCGGTTTTTTGCTCAACACGATAGTTTTCGATAGTGTATTTTACGTTTTTAATTGGGGTATAAATCGAATCGATAAAGATTGTTCCGTTTGGAGCTGAATTAGTTTTGTTCTCCTCAGCAGGAACGTATCCACGTCCTTTTTCAACTGTTAATTCAATTTTTAAACGAACCGAAGGATCGCAATTGAAAATAACTAAATCAGGATTTAAAATTTGGAATCCGTTTACGTATTTAGCGATATCGCCAGCAGTAAATTTATCTGCACCCGCAAAATGTACTACAATTTTTTCGTTATCGTGGTTATCTAATTGCTTTTTAAAACGAACTTGTTTTAAGTTTAAGATGATTTCAGTAACATCTTCAACAACACCTTTAATAGTTGAAAATTCATGATCTACACCTTCAACGCGTAGGCTAGTGATAGCATACCCTTCAAGTGAAGATAAAAGTATACGGCGTAATGCGTTTCCGATGGTAATACCAAAACCAGGTTCAAGTGGTCTGAATTCAAACTGACCTTCTGTTTCAGTTGAATTAATCATTATTACTTTATCGGGCTTTACGAAATTTAAAATTGCCATTTATATAATATATTTAAGGTTATTAAATAAGTTCAAAAAGATTACTTAGAGTACAATTCGACGATCAACTGCTCCTTAATGTTTTCAGGGATCTGAGAACGCTCAGGACGGCTGATGAATTTACCAGTCATGGTATTTTTGTCGAAATCTAACCAAGGGTACTTATTTACAGCACCAGCTAATGAGTTGGTGATTGCTTCTAAAGATTGTGATTTTTCACGAACACCAATAACATCACCTGCTTTTAAAGTATAAGAAGCAACGTTTACTACGTTACCGTTTACTGTGATGTGAGCGTGAGAAACTAACTGACGTGCAGCACGACGACTTGGTGCAATACCTAAACGATAAACCACGTTATCTAAACGTGACTCTATTAATTGTAATAACACTTCACCTGTAATTCCGTGTGAACGCGCAGCCTTATCAAATATTTTAGCGAATTGACGCTCTAAAATACCGTAAGTGTATTTTGCTTTTTGTTTTTCCTGTAACTGAATTGCGTATTCAGATTGCTTAGCACGTTTTTTTGCTAAACCATGTTGCCCCGGAGGGTAATTCTTTTTTTCTAACGCCTTATCAGGACCGAAGATTGGCTCCTTAAATTTACGGGCGATTTTTGATTTTGGACCAGTGTACCTTGCCATTTTAAATAATTGTTTATTGTTGTTATTATTTAAGCTGAAAACCCTTTCGGTAATCAGCTCCAAACCGCGAGGGTTTCTCGCGGCCGGCTGTTAATTTACTATTATACGCGGCGACGCTTTGGAGGGCGGCAACCGTTGTGAGGAATTGGAGTGATATCTACTATTTCTGATACCTCAATACCTTCAGCTGCGATAGTACGAATTGCAGACTCACGTCCTGCACCCGGACCTTTGATGTAAACTTTTACTTTACGTAAACCTGCATCAAAAGCAACTTTAGAACAATCTGATGCTGCCATCTGAGCAGCATAAGGAGTGTTTTTCTTAGAACCTCTGAAACCCATTTTACCAGCGCTAGACCAAGAAATTACCTGACCAGAACTGTTAGTTAAAGAGATAATAATATTATTGAACGTAGCATTAATATGCGCCTCGCCAGCAGCTTCTACTTTTACGACACGTTTACGTGCTGCTGCTTTTCCTGTTGCGGCGTTAGCTTGTTGTTTTGCCATTTTATATTTTATTCTTAAATATTAATTATTATTTAGTAGCCATTTTCTTATTGGCAATTGTCTTACGACGCCCTTTACGTGTACGAGCGTTTGTCTTAGTACGCTGACCACGAACCGGTAAACCATTACGGTGACGGATTCCTCTGAAAGATCCGATATCCACTAATCGTTTAATGTTTAATTGTACTTCCGAACGAAGCGCACCCTCAACTTTAAAGTTTGAGTTGATGAAGTTACGAATCGCGTTCTGCTCATCGTCAGTCCACTCGCTCACTTTTTTGTCTAAAGGAATTCCGGCATGGTTCAAAATCTTTTGTGCTGTACTACGACCAATCCCGAAAATATAGGTTAACCCTATCTCGCCTTGTTTGTTTTTTGGTAAATCAATACCTGCTATACGTGCCATTTTTTATCTAAAATTTTTAAAAAGGTTTGCAAAGGTACAAAAAATTATTTTTGTCTTTGTTTAAATTTTGGGTTTTTCTTGTTTATTACGTACAATTTTCCTTTGCGGCGAACGATTTTACATTCGGCGCTTCTTTTCTTAATGGATGCTCTAACTTTCATCAGTTAATTGTTTAATTATTTGTATCTGAATGTAATTCTTGCTTTTGTAAGATCATATGGACTCATTTCCAATCTTACCTTATCACCGGTTAAAATCTTAATATAGTGCATGCGCATTTTACCGGAAATATGCGCAATTACCACGTGACCGTTTTCAAGTTCTACCCTGAACATGGCATTACTCAAAGATTCAATAATGGTACCGTCTATTTCAATATTTGACTGTTTTGCCATATTTTATCCTTGTTGAACCATCATGGCATTAGCACCACGGCCTTTAATTCTACCTGACTTCATTAAACCGTCATAATGGCGATTTAACAAGTATGTTTCAATTTGCTGTAAAGTGTCTAATACTACCCCTACTAAGATTAACAAGGAAGTTCCTCCATAAAAATCAGCAAAAGCACTATTGATACCAAATTGCATTGCTACAGCCGGTAAAATTGCAACTACAGCTAAGAAAATTGAACCAGGTAAAGTGATACGACTCATCACCTGATCTATAAACTCAGCAGTTTTTTTACCTGGCTTAACACCTGGTATAAAGCCTCCATTCTTTTTCATATCATCAGCTAACTGATTGGGATTAACCATAATAGCTGTATAGAAATAAGTAAATAGGATAATTAATACTGCAAAAACGAAGTTATACCAGAAACCATAACGTTCTGTGAATACCCCACCTGCATCACCTGCAAAACCGGTAATAGCTGCCGGAATAAACATAATGGCCTGTGCAAAAATGATTGGCATTACACCTGCAGCATTTACCTTTAAAGGAATATACTGGCGAACCCCACCATATTGCTTATTACCCACAATTTTCTTAGCAAACTGAACAGGAATACGACGCGTACCCTGAACCAACATGATGCTTCCGATAATAACGAATAACAAGAAAACAATTTCTAATAAGAACATAATTAAACCGCCACCTGAACTTTGTAAGCGAGAACCGAATTCAGAAGTTATCGCAAATGGTAAACGAGAGATAATTCCGATCATAATGATTAAAGAGATACCGTTTCCAATACCTTTATCGGTAATTCTCTCACCTAACCACATTACAAACATTGTACCTGTTACTAGAATCATGGTTGACTGAATCATAAACCAGGTTCCATCTAATACAACTGCACCCGGAACATTATATACCTGAGTAGCTAAGTAGCCTGGGCACTGAACTGCAGTAACCGCAATCGTTAAGAAACGTGTATATTGATTAATTTTCTTACGACCGCTTTCTCCATCACGTTGAAGTTTTTGGAAATATGGTACGGCCATACCTAACAATTGGATGATAATCGATGCCGTGATATAAGGCATAATACCCAAACCAAATACTGAAGCACGCGAAAATGCACCACCTGCAAAAATGTTGATTAATCCAATAATCCCATCCTGCGAAGCAGATTCTTTAGCGGCATTCAATGCAGCTGAGTTTACACCAGGAAGTACCACGTAAGATCCCAAACGATAAATTAAAACCAATCCAAGAGTGGTAAGAATTCTCGCTCGAAGTTCTTCGATTTTCCAAATGTTTTGAAGTGTATCTATTAAACGCTTCATATATTTTATAATTGTGTTACAGAACCACCTTTTTCTTCAATTGCTTTTTTAGCAGTAGAAGTAAATGCGTGTGCCTTAATGTCAACTTTTGATTTTAATTCTCCACGTCCTAAGATTTTAACTAAGTCGTTCTTTGACGCTAAACCGTTTTGAATTAGAATTTCCGGAGTAATTTCAGAAACTTTAATTTTATCAACTAATTTCTGGATGCTATCCAAATTAATACCGTGATAATCGATACGGTTGATGTTCTTAAATCCAAATTTTGGGATACGACGCTGTAGTGGCATTTGACCACCTTCAAAACCACGCTTTGAAGAATATCCAGAGCGAGACTGAGCACCTTTATGACCACGTGTTGCAGTTCCACCGCCACCTGAACCTTGTCCACGACCACGACGATAGTTATTTTTTACAGAACCTTTTGCTGGTTTTAATCCGCTTAATTTCATTTCAATTTATATTAAATAGTTTCAATTTTTAACATATGCTTTACAGCATTAATTTGACCCTGAACTGCAGGATTTAATTCCTTTTCAAGTGTCTGATATGATTTTTTAAATCCTAAGGCAACTAAGGTAGCTCTTTGAGCCGGAGTTCTCTTAGCAATACCTTTTACTAATGTTAATTTTACTTTAGCCATAACAATTTTCTTATCCGTTAAACACTTTATCTAAAGAAATACCTCTTTGGTGAGCAACTGTAATTGGATCACGCATTTTTACTAAAGCATCTAATGTTGCTTTAACAACGTTGTGCGGATTTGAAGATCCTTTTGACTTAGCTAACACGTCAGTAATTCCAACGCTTTCTAAAACTGCACGCATCGCACCACCTGCAATTACTCCAGTACCGTGAGCAGCTGGCTTTAAGAAAACACGAGCACCGCCGAATTTACCTTCTTGAGCATGTGGAACAGTACCGTTTAAAACAGGAACTTTAACAAGGCTCTTTTTAGCATCTTCGATACCCTTTGTGATTGCATCAGTTACCTCGTTAGCTTTACCTAATCCCTGACCTACTACACCTTTTTCGTTTCCTACTACAACGATAGCAGCAAAACTAAAGTGACGACCACCCTTGGTAACTTTGGTTACACGCTGAACAGCAACTAACTTATCTTTTAGTTCGATGTCGCTTGATTTTACTCTTTTAACAACTTCTGTTGACATTTTATTTGTTTAAAATTTTTATTACTAATTAAAATTTAAGTCCGCCTTCACGAGCACCTTCAGCTAACGATTTAACACGACCATGGTATAAAAAACCATTACGGTCAAATTTAACCTCGCTAATACCACTGGTCATTGCTTTTTCAGCAATTAATTTACCCACTAATTTTGCTTGCTCAGATTTGCTGGCTTTTGCAGATTTAATAGCTTTATCATTTGTCCCTGCGGATACTAAAGTTTTTCCGGATTTGTCATCAATTAACTGAGCATAAATCTCAGCATTGCTGCGGAACACGCACAAACGAGGGAAACCTGGAGTTCCTTTAACTGTTTTGCGAATTCTATATTTTATTCTTTGTCTTCTTTGTTCTTTATTCAGTGCCATCTTTTCAATTTTTTTAAGATGATTAACATTAATTTAATTATTTCTTAGATGCTGATTTACCTGCCTTACGACGTAATACTTCACCACTAAACTTAATACCTTTTCCTTTGTATGGTTCAGGTTTACGTAATGAACGGATTTTAGCAGCAACTAAGCCTAACAATTGCTTATCAGCAGACTCAAGAATAATTTTTGGGTTTGCGCCTTTTTCTGCAGTTGTTGTTACTTTAATTTCAGCAGGTAATTCAAAGGTAATGTTATGAGAGTAACCTAAAGCTAATTCTAATAATTGACCTTTGTTTGAGGCACGGTAACCCACACCTACTAATTCCTGTTCTGTTTTATAACCCTCATTAACACCGGTAATCATATTCGCAATTAAAGCGCGATATAATCCGTGTAAAGAACGATGACGTTTATGATCGGTTGGACGCGTTACGTTGATTGTTCCGTTTTCAACGGCTACATTGATATCTGCGTCTACTTTCTGAGATAATGTTCCTTTTTTACCTTTAACGGTTACCAATCCATTGGTAACGCTTACTTCAACTCCTTGAGGTATTGTTATTGGTGCTTTTCCTATACGTGACATGTTTAATTTCCTCCTTAGTTTAGATTAAGAAACATAACATAAAACTTCACCACCCACATTCTGTGTTTTCGCTTCTTTATCGGTCATTACTCCTTTAGAAGTTGAAATGATGGCAATACCCAAACCGTTTAATACTTTTGGCATCGTTGATACTCCAGTATACTTACGTAAACCAGGTGACGAAATACGCTCTAAAGTACGGATTGCCGGTAATTTTGTTACCGGATGGTATTTTAATGCTATTTTAATTGTACCCTGTTTGTTTTCAGTATCTTCAAACTTATAGTTTAAGATATAGCCTTTTTCAAAAAGAATTTTAGTGATTTCTTTTTTCAAGTTAGAAGCAGGAACTTCTACAATTCTGTGGTTTGCCTTAATTGCGTTTCTAACGCGTGTTAAGTAATCTGAGATTGAATCTGTCATTTTTATTTGTTTTATATGTTATCCCGCACGCAGGATAATTATATTAATACTCTTTTTATTACCAGCTGGATTTGGTTAAACCCGGGATTAAACCAAAAACAACCATTTCGCGGAACGTAACACGGCTTACACCGAATTGACGCATATAACCGCGTGGACGTCCGGTTAGTTTACAACGGTTACGTACACGAATTGGGCATGAGTTTTTAGGAAGCTTTTGTAAAGCATCATAATCTCCTGCTTTTTTTAATTCTTCACGCTTTGCAGCATATTTTGCTACTAACTTTTTGCGTTTGGCCTCACGGGCCTTCATTGATTCTTTTGCCATCTTTGAGCTTTATTATTTTTTAAATGGTAAACCAAATTCAGTTAACAATGCTAATGCTTCTTTATCTGTACCAGCAGAGGTAACAAAGGTAATATCCATACCGTTAATTTTACTTACTTTATCAATATCAATTTCAGGGAAAATGATTTGTTCAGTGATACCTAAAGTATAGTTACCGCGTCCATCAAAACCTTTGTTATTGATACCTTTAAAATCACGAATACGAGGTAATGCAGATGCTACTAATCTGTCTAAAAACTCATACATTTTATCGCCACGTAATGTAACGCGTACACCAATAGCAACTCCTTTACGTAATTTGAAGTTTGAGATATCTTTTGTTGAATGCGTCGGAACCGCTTTCTGACCTGAAATAGTGGTCATTTCTTTAATAGCCGACTCAATCATTTTTTTATCTGATACAGCATCGCCAATACCCTGATTGATACAGATTTTTTCCAATTTAGGAACCTGCATTACAGTTTTGTACTGAAATTGCTTTTTTAAATTATCTACAATTTCAGATTTGTATTTGCTTTTTAAGCGCGGTTGATAAGTTTGTGTTGCCATTATTTAATTACCTCCTTAGTTTTTTTAGAGATACGTACTACTTTGTTTGTTTTCTCGTCTACCTTGCGACCAATACGTGTTGTTTTACCACCATCTACAAACATTAAATTTGAGATGTGAATAGAACCTTCCTGCTTGGTAATACCACCATTTGGGTTTTTAGCATTTGGCTTAGAGTGCTTGCTAATCATATTAACGCCCTCTACAACAGCTCTTAGTTTTTTGGTATCAATTGAAATGATTTTACCTTCCTGACCTCTGGCCTCTCCGGAAATCACTCTAACTGTATCGCCTTTTTTTAATTTTAATTTTGACATGACCTCAATTATTTTTTAAAGCACTTCCGGTGCTAATGATATAATTTTCATAAATTGTTTATCGCGT
>JBBAKL010000077.1:0-15383 GCA_040403535.1 Bacteroidia bacterium | reverse complement strand
ATGCGTACTTAAATTTAATTTATCTGCAATTTGTTTGTTGGATAAACCTTCTGCAATGTATTTAATAATTTCAATTTCACGTTCTGTTACACTTAAGCCTTCGCACGAAAAAGTTTTAATTAATGCTTTATTCGAAACAATTTCTTCTGCAGTTGTTAAGAGAGAAGCAATTTTACCGCATAAGAAAGTTTCATTTTTTAAGGTAGCTTCGATAGCTTCAATAATTTCATCACGGTCACATTCCTTTAATAAATGACTGTTAACTCCTGCTTTTAAAGCACTATTCATTTCAGCTTTTCCTAATGGCTCAGTAATCGCTAAAAATTTTGTGCTTTTATTTTTGCTGACAATCTGCTTTAATTCAGAACTTGAAATGCTTAATGAATAATAATCCAAAATAACCAGATTTGGTTTTAGAAATTGAATGGTACGATTTAAATCCTCGGTTTCTGATATTACCGAAGGCAATAAATCATACCCTTTTAAACTGCTAATTAGAAGCTCAGCCCCTACTCGCGAAAGGTAATTTTTATCTGCTATCAGTACTTTGGTCATTTTCTTATTTAGAATTATTTTAAACAAAATTAGGCAAGTATTTTCTAACTCGCAACTAAATTTTTATTTTTTTGCCTTCAGTTGCTAACAAAACGTTTTTAAATACCGTTTGGGCCTCTTCAATAAAAAGATCTGTGTCTCCATAACGTGCCGAATAATGTCCTAACAATAACTGTTTTACTTCTGCCTCATTCGCTATGGTGGCAGCCTGCTGTGCCGTTGAATGAAACGTTTCTTTTGCGCGTTCGGCTTTGTCATTTAAAAATGTGCTTTCATGGTATAAGAGATCTACATTTTTGACATACTCTACTAAATCAGGATCAAAAATGGTATCACTGCAATACGCAAAACTGCGGGAAGACGGTGGATCAATGGTTACCAATTTATTTTCAACCAGAGCACCTTCTTCATTTGTGACATCCTCTCCATTTCTTAATCGTTGAATATCTGCCACCGAGATGTTGTATTTCTGTAATTGAAATTTGTCGATTTTACGAGGCAAAGGCTTTTCCACAAACAAAAATCCTGTACAAAAAATGCGGTGTTTCATCGGAAAAGAAAACACTTGCACTTTATCGTCTTCAAATAGCAAACGTTTTTTATCATTTTGTGTAAAATACCATTTAATCGGATAGCTCATTCTTGTTTCAGAAACAGTGTTCAGTAAATCGATTATGCCTTTCAATGCTTCCGGCGCATAGATAGTCATTTCCTGTTTACGTCCGAGTAAATGCATACTTGAAAGCAAACCCGGCAATCCGAAAAAATGATCGCCATGTAAATGAGAAATAAAAATGTGATCGATTTTTTGAAATTTAGCTTTGTACTTACGCAATTGAATCTGCGTTGCTTCGCCACAATCTATCAAAAAAAAACGCTCAGCTAAATTTAATAGCTGAGCGGAAGGATTTCTATGTGTAGTTGGTGCAGCAGAACTGCTGCCTAAAATTAAAAGTTCAAAGGACTGATGTTGCATTAATTTCCGGTCAAAATCATTCGTTTTGTCTCATTAAAATTATTATACTTTAACGTGTAAAAATAAATACCGTTTGACAAATTAGTTCCGTCAAACTCAACCTCGTTATCACCCGGTTGAGCGTTTACCTTAGTAGAGTAAACTTGTTTACCCAAAAGATTATGAACGATCACTTCGGCTTCAGCCGGCTCTATTACAAAAAACTTAATGGTGGTTTTATTAATGAATGGGTTTGGAACATTGGTAAGATTAAACGCGTTTTTTCCAACCTCTGTAATACCGGTGGTGTTGGCATTAATTTTAATGATATAATAATTCAATTGTTGTGATGACACATTTGTTCCTCCGGAAACGTTTGGAGATGCAGGACAATTACCTCCAAAGGTAAGCGCCGGTGTTGCATAAGCATCCACTTTTAATTTTAAAGTATATGTTCCGGCTGTGGTAGGTGTGCCGTATATTGACGCGCAATTATTTGCATTGCCAGGAAATTTAAATGATGGAGAACCATTAATTGTTCCATTAGCCAATGAAGTTGTAGATGATCCAAAATTTAATCCGGGAGGTAAACCATAATTAACCGTTCCTGTTGGATTACTTAATACAAAACGATTGAAACACATTTTACCAATAATCGAATTAGTATCCTTTGGTACTTTAACAGTAATATTTTGAATATACGGAACTCCAACAGTTCCTTGTATAAAATTAGTTGCGCTATCGGGCCAAATTCCGTTTTTGTTGGATGCGATAAATGTTGGATTTAAAGAACAAGTTGGAACTTGTGCATTAAGATTAAATAAAGTTGCAAATAAAATTGCAAGACTAAAGTAAATTTTATTCATGGGAATGTTGTTTAGTTTTAATAAAAATACAATAATTGATTTCGAATTCAAAATACAAGATGTAAAACTTTTCAGCTCTAAATATTTAGTATAACTAATACAAAACAAAGACCTGAAAATAAAGCAATTAACATGTGTTTTTTAATGTTATAGAGTCATTTCAATATGTTCAGCTTAGAAAAAAACTCAACTTTTTTTGCTCTTGAAAGCGGTAAAGATGATCCGTCAACTAATGAGACACTATTACCTTCCTTTGCGGAAAACTTAATAACTGAATTGCAATTGACTATATAACTCCTGTGAATACGGTAGAAATTATTATCCAATAAATCTTCAAAATCTTTAATGGGTTTAGAGGCCATAAATTTTCCGGTTTTAGAATGGATAAAAGTATACATGCCTGATGCCTCTAAAAAATGAATGCCATCCATATAAAAATAATGAATTCCCTGATGAGTTTGAATGACGAGTTTCTTAGGTTGGTTGGGTTTTAGATTCTCATTTAAAATTTCAAGCTTATTATTAATGACAGTTATGTCGGTTTGTTTTTCTTTAAATCTGGAAATTGTTTCTTTCAGATCATCGAGTTGCACCGGTTTTAATAAATAATCAAATGCCGATATTTTAATGGCATTAATGGCGTAATGATTGTAAGCGGTAACAAACACAATTTCAAAATTACGATTGCTTTTAACGAAGTCATTTATTTGTAAGCCCGAGTAATTCGGCATTTCTATATCCAGAAAAACTAAATCCGGCGAATTGGCGTGAATTAAATCCACCGCTTCAGGCAAACTGCCCCCCTCTCCTATGATTTCAATTTCAGGAAATGACATGGCTAATAGTTTTGTTAAAACCGTCCGGGCATGATGTTCATCGTCAACAATAATCGCTTTAATTTTTTCCATCGTCAATAGGTTATTTTAATATTTACTTCTACTCCTTCTTCGGGATCGAATGTTTCAATTGAAATATGAAATTTTCCTGATTGATTAATTCGTTCAACCCTTTTATTCATAGCTTCCGTAGCAAATGAAACATGTTCTTTCCGACTGGCACGATTAATTTCTTCGGATTTTTTTCTTCCTACACCGTTGTCTTTTATTGAAATCAAAACACGTTCATTACTTCCTGTGATGTTTATGTCGAGTTTTTTATCACCGGTTTTGTGCAAAAGTCCGTGTTTGATTGCATTTTCAATGAATGGGATTGTTATCAAAGTGGGAATCTCCAGAAAATTAAGCTCCAAATTAGGCTCCACATTTACCTCATAGATAATTTTACCGTCAAACCGGCTTGATTCGAGGTAAAGATAATTTCTAATGAAATCAATTTCATTTTTGAGTAAAATAAATTCTCGTGATGAATAATCCAACACAGAACGGATCAATTGTGAAAACTTTGAAATATCGTTGTAAGCATCCTCACTTTTCGCACTTAACACCTTTGCCTGAATTGAACTTAAGGTGTTAAAAATAAAATGCGGATTCATTTGAGAACGAATGGCTGTTAATTCGGCCGACAATAACTTAATTTCATTAATCTGTTTTTGTATTTTTTCTCGATTTCGTTTATTAATAATTTTGATACGCCATAAATAAACACTAATAAATAAACAGAGTAAGACAATACCTTCAATCAGAATAAACCACCATTTCTTCCAGAAAGGCGGTTTTATTTCAAATGTCAACTGAAGTAAATCCGATTCTATACCATCTTCGTTAATGGCTTTTGCTTGAAATAGGTAGGTTCCTGAATTTAAGCTTTGGTATTTAAATCTAAAATCTGATTCCTCAGGATTTAATGTAATCCATTTTTCATCCACATCAACTAGTCGATACAAAACTTTAGCTGAATTTTTGCTTTTGATATTTGGTAAAATCTGCAATGTAAATTCCAGATTGTTCCTGTCAAAATCAGAAATTAGAGAAAGAGCTCTTTTAAACTTGTAAGTTCCATAGAATTCGGAAAGATGGAGATTAGGCTTAACCGTATTTAAACCGGGTAATTTGTAAAACTTTTTAATTCCTTTTGGATAAAACGCGTAATAAACACTGTCGGATTTATAGAAATCAATTACAAATGGATCAAGCTCTTTGGAATTATTTAGCAGATGAGTGACTTTATTTGATAGCGTATTATAAATAAACACTTCCGTTTTTGTAATAATAAACAATTCATTCTTGTCTATTCTGAAATTCCGGATATGTTCATTTTTAATTAAGGTTTCAAACGCACCATCAATCTTAAGTTTTATAATCCCGTAATTAGATAACAGAAAAAAGATTTCCCCATTATCATTTTTAATAACCTTAGATATTAAGGCAACCCTCACTTCAGTTAAAGGAATAGTAATCTTTTCTTGGGTATTCTTATTTAAATCATATTTCAATAACCCATTATTAGATCCTAACCAAATGACATTCCTTATTGAATCAAATTCTAATGAGTTAATCCATGTATTATCGAATTTGGTAACTATTGTTTGTTTTTGAGAAATAACCAAATGAGCAGATGTTGCGCAATAAAGCTGCTTATTCACAACCCTTACATCCTTGGTGGCAGTTAACCCTAGTGTTTCAACTATTTTTAAATTGGAGGCGTTAATTACAAACAACTTATCGCAGAATGCGTAAATAAGGTTGGAGGTAGGATCGTAATAAAATGCCTGAACTTCTGCATTTTTTCCAAAGTCAAAACAATGGTTAGCTTTACTTCCTCCATCATAACAAATTAAATTGCCTTTAAAAGTACCAAGTAAAAACCTACCGTCTTTAAGCCGGACTGTTTTATTTACAAAATCATTTTTTTCAAGTACATTTTCAATAGAACCGGATTCAATTTCTAATGAAGGAAAAATATAAATACCATCGTTTAAGGTGCTTACCCAAATATTTCCTTCCATGTCTTTTAAAGCATAAGAAACCTGAATACCTTTTAGAATATGCTTCTTAAGCGCACCGTTTTCATCCAACAACGCTATTCCATCAAACCCTAAAACAGCTACCGTCTTTTCATCCAGTTTTAGCAAGGTATGCCATTTGGTGAACTTGTATTCGAGATCAATTTTTATAGAACTTTCTTTTAGTTCATTATTTCCAACCTCCAATAAATTATTATTATCAAAAAAGTACAGATATAAATGGCCCTTCAGTTTCAAAAATCGAACCAGCGGCTGATATGCAAAATCACCTTTGATTACTGAAGTCTTGCCGGATTTTTGATTATATTTTACAACATAATATTTTGTGCAATAAGATAACACCAATACAACATTATTGCTATCGTCAATTTCAAAATCCTGAATGAAAACATTTTCTTTAATAAAAGGAATAGAAAAAGGAATTAATACTCCGGATACATATTCAAACAAACTAGTTCGTTCGTAAACAAAGATTCTGTTATTGATTTGTTTGATGGTTGGTTTACCGCTTTTTTCCTTATAGGAATAACTATGAACTGAAACACTGGTACCCCTAATATTCACTAAGTCACCATAAAATGATGCTGCCAAAATATTATTACTGTCAATTTCGGCAATTCCGTTTAATGCTTTTCCTTTACCTTTGTTGCTATAATGTGTAAATTCCTTGCCGTTGAATCGGCTAATACCTTCATCGTGTCCGATATAAACAGAGCCTTTTTTGGTTTGTTTGATATAGAAAACAGTATTGGTTGGCAAACCGTTTTCTGTATTCAATACATAATGATAAGGTTCGAAATTTTGTGAAAAAAGACGAAGTGAAAGAAACAGATAGATATACAGCAGTTTGTTCACTTTTACAAAAAAACCTAAAAAATCACATTAAAGCAACTCTTTAAAATGTAAATGAACTATTTTATAAATCTTGCACGCCAAAAAAATGAAAAACGATCTGCTTGATATAAACAAAAAAAGAGTGAAAAAATTCACCCTTTTTTTTGTAACGTAGTATTATACTCCTTAATCGATTAATTCGACAGAACGCTTAATAAAGTTGGTAAGTTGCTCTCCTTTTAATAGTCCCTGCGATAGCAAAGCCAAATCACTTGCTTGTTTCGCTAAAGCTGATTTTTTATTTTCATCAGTTTCATTCTTAATTTTAGTAATTAAAGGATGATTGGAATTAACAACCAAATTATACATCTCCGGCATATTACCATAAAAACTCATTCCACCGCCCATTGCACTCATGTCTTTCATTCGTCGCATAAACTCAGGACGCGTAATTATCATTGGAGCCTCCTTTTCACTTAAACTTTCAAATACCACCATAAATTGCTCTTTTGGAACAACACCTTCTATTACCGGCTGAAGTGTTTTAATTTCTTCTTCCGTTAACTTGCTTGGCTGTTTCTCCTCTTTCTTAATTAATTTATCAAGTGTATCCGAATCTACTCTTACAAAAGAAGTATCTTTTAGTTTACTTTCGAGCTGATTGATATAATGTGAGTCAATCATCGTATCCATTAACAACACATCATAGCCTCTGTCTTTAGCAGCATCAATATAGGCGTACTGATCATGAATATTGGTAGTGTATAAATAAACAAGTCGCTTGTCTTTGTCAGTTTGGGCTGCTTTAACATGACTTTCATATTCATCAAACGTAAAATACTTACCATCTGTGTTTTTAAACAATGCAAACTTGGTAGCCTTTTCATAGAATTTTTCGTCACTTAACATTCCGTATTGCACAAACACTTTAATATCGTCCCATTTACTTTCAAAATCAGCACGATCTTTCTTAAATAATTCTTCCAGTTTGTCTGCTACTTTTTTAGTAATGTGTGAAGATATCTTCTTTACGTTTTGGTCGGCCTGAAGGTAACTGCGACTCACGTTTAAAGGAATATCTGGCGAGTCAATCACGCCTCGTAATAAAGTAAGAAAATCGGGAACAATGTTTTCTACATTATTAGTAACAAACACCTGATTACAATAAAGCTGAATTCTATCTTTAGACATTTCCAGATTACTGGATAATTTCGGAAAATATAAAATACCGGTTAAGTTAAAGGGGAAATCTACGTTTAAATGAATATGAAAAAGAGGCTCTTCGAATTGCATTGGATACAATTCGCGATAAAAATTCTTATAATCCTCTTCTTTTAATTCGGTAGGTTTTTTAGTCCAAGCAGGTGCCGGATTATTAATGACATTATCTACTTCAATTTCTTTCTCTATATCATTACCATCTTTATCTTTTTCACCAGTAGATTCAAAGGATTTTCTAGTACCAAATTTAATTTCAACCGGTAAAAACTTACAGTATTTTTTTAGTAAACCTTCAATTTTAGTGTTTTCTAAATACTCTTCACAATCATCAGCTATATGTAAAACGATATTGGTACCTCTTGAAGTTTTATTCGAAATTTCCTCAATTTCATATTCCGGACTACCATCGCACTCCCACTTAACCGCTTTTGCGTTTTCCTTATAGCTCAAACTATTAATTTCAACTTTCTTAGCAACCATAAAAGCAGAGTAAAAACCTAATCCGAAATGGCCTATAACAACGTTTTTATCTACTTTGTCTTTGTATTTATTTACAAATTCTTCAGCCCCACTAAATGCAATCTGAGTAATATACTTCTCAATTTCATCTTTTGTCATACCAATACCTTTATCTTTAATAATAATAGTTTTGGCAGATTTATCAACCTCTACTTCAATTTTTGTATCACCTAATTCACCTTTAAACTCACCAAGTGAAGATAAGGCCTTAAGTTTTTGAGTTGCGTCAACAGCATTGCTAACTAATTCGCGCAAGAAAATTTCGTTATCACTATAAAGAAATTTCTTAATAATAGGAAAAATGTTTTCGGTTTGAACTTGTATTTTGCCCATAGTTATTTGTTTTTAAAGTAAAAGTTGATTTGCAAAGGTTATGCCAATGCTTTAAAAATGCCAAAATGACATTAAGATAATTGATTAGAATTTAGATCTTAAACGGGTTTTGCCACGCTTTTTCGCTAGCAAATAACCAACGGTTATTTGAAGAGACATATAGGAATCATTATCTTTTGAATCGCCACGCATTTGAGCTTCAACACCAGTTGCCGTGTTTTCCCAATTAGTTTGACCCGGTATATTACCTAGGTTTGGATCGGCCATATATGCGGCTTGAGATCCGTAAGCTGCTTCGATAGCGTTGTTATCATAATAAACCCCACTTACATCATCTATATAATCGGTAAATGTTTTACGAAAGTTAAATTCTAATCCAACACATACTTTACGGTTAAAATAGATACGATAAGCGAACCCCATCGGAATACTTATACTGTAATTACTGTATTGCTTTGGACCTCCCGGTAAACCCTGCCCTTCGGTGTGCAAAGGTCTTAACTCCACCCACTGTCCTTTAGGCGTTCTTCCTTTCGGATTAAAATAAAAGCCACCAATTCCTACAAAGGCAGTAAAATCCCAAGAACGGTTCTTCATACGACGGCTTAAAGTACGTTTAATTCCATAACGGTGACCTACACGATTAGATATGTAAACAAACTCCAATCGGCCTGATAATTCAAAAATATCAGATTTAAAATTTAAATTCCGATTGTTTCGAAACGGTTCACTGGTTAAGCGATCATCACTTCCTACAATTAAATAATTAAAGGCTGCACTGATGTTAAACCATTTGAAAATTTTGTAACGGTAACCCAAACCAAATGCGGTACGTGTTTCAACCATTTCCAAATCAACAGGACTGTAATCGGTTCCAATTTTATTCAAACCTCCTAAGTCACCTAAAAAGTTAGCAGCACCAATACCTCCATAAACTTCACGACGGTATTTTTTCCATTCGTTAGGTCGAACAAAGTTTTGTGAATAGCTGGAATAAAATGCCAGAAACAATACTATACCTAAGAGATTTTTAATCATATTATTACTGCGAATATAATAATAAAAAAATTTTATACAAAACCCTTTTATAAGATTATGAACAAAACATTATTATTTCTACGTCAATCTGATTGCTGATTAATATCTAAAATATTTAGATTACCAGATTTCTACCCTTACATCTTTTGGACGCCACATTTTATCACCCTCTTTTACGTTGAAAACTTCATAAAATTCAGGCATATTCATTAACGGAGCGTATCCTCTAAATTTACCGGGAGCATGCGGATCAGTAGCTAACAATTGTTTTTCAGCAGCTTCACGAGCTAGATTTTTCCAACCCTGAGCCCATGCAATAAATAAACGTTGCTCTCCGGTAAAGCCTCCCATTACCGGTGACTTTTTACCATTCAATGACTTTTTATAAGCGTAATAAGCCATAGTTAATCCACCTAAATCTGCAATGTTTTCTCCTTGAGTTAACTCACCATTCACACGTAAAGTATCTATAGCAACAAATGCATTAAACTGATCGATAATTAATTTCTTCTTATCTGTAAAGTTTTTGAAATCTTGTTCCGTCCACCACATTTTCAAATTACCCTCAGAGTCAAATTGTGAACCCTGATCATCAAATCCGTGAGTTAATTCGTGACCAATAATAGCGCCCATTATACCATAATTAAAGGCGTCATCAGCTTTCGCGTTAAAGAATGGAATTTGCATAATTCCCGCAGGGAAGGCAATTTCGTTAGTAGTTGGATTGTAATAAGCATTTACTGTAGGAGGCGTCATACCCCACTCCATTTTGTCAACCGGCTTTCCTAGCTTGGTAATGTTTCTCTTGAACTCGTAATTAGTTGCATTCTTCACATTTTCCCAATAACTCACTGTTCCTATAGATAAAGAGCTATAGTCTTTCCATGTGTCCGGGAATCCGAATTTTTTAATTAGTTTATCCAGTTTAAGATTAGCTTGTTGTTTTGTTGCATCACTCATCCATGTTCGTGAAGCTATGCGTTCGCGGTAAGCTACAATTAAATTTTCAACCATTGCCGAAACCTTATTTTTTGCTTCCTGATTGAAATAACTTTCAACGTATAACTTACCTAATATTTCACCAATTGAATTATTAATTTCGGCCTGCACGCGCTTCCATCTTGGCTTCATTTGCTTAGCCCCACTTAAAGTTCTGCCATAAAAATCGAAGCTTTCTTTTTCAGTTGCTGATCCTAAATAAGGAGCAGTGCGTTTAACTAAACGCCATTTCATGAATTCTTTCCAATCGTTAAGCGAATATTTAGCAATTACCTTGTCTAAGTTCTTATAAAAAGACAAATGCTCAATAATTAAAGTATCAGGTGTTGTAATTCCCAAACCAGCAAAATAAGCATCCCATTTTACTTTTGATACCGTATCCTGTAATTGTTTTTTAGAATAAGGATTGTATAATTTCTGAATATCTCTTTGTGAAGCACGATTCATAGCATTTTCAGCCAAAGACTTTTCCATATCATAAATTAATGTGGCTTTCTTGGTCGCTTCCTCTTCTTTGTTACCCAATATAACCATCATGTTTTTCAGATGCACAGAATAGGCGTCGCGGATTTTCTGGAATTGCGGTAAAAAATAATAGTCGCGATCAGGTAAACCATATCCGGTTTGCCCGATATAAACCATGTAACGATTACTATTCTTTAAATCAACTTCTACACCGGCGCTTAAAAAGCCGGAAACTCCTAACTTTGCAAATTCCGATTGCAACTTAATTAAATCATCGATGTTTTTTACTGCATCGATTTTAGCCAACTCAGCTTTAATTGCACTAATACCTACTTTGTCGCATTTAACAGAATCCATTGCTGTTAAATAGAAATCGCGTAATTTTTGAGCATCGCTTCCTGGTGCAGCAGTTTTATTTTCCGCTGTTTTTTTCAATATACTCTTAATGTTTTCGAGGTTTCTCTCGTTTATCTCATTAAAGCTTCCCCAACGTGAATCACTCTCAGGAATTTTGGTATCTCTTAACCATTTTCCATTACAAAATTTATAAAAATCATTTTGTGGAGTAACAGTGGAATCAATATAACTCAAATTAATTCCAATTTCCTGAGCGAACATCTGAGAACTTAATACAGATGCGATTACTAATAGTTTTTTCATGGTTGTTTCTCTAAAATAAAAGCACCCTGTCGGGAAACAGGGTGCTCTAATTTAATTAATTATTATTTGGTAGTTTCTTTAAATAAAATTTTCATTTCAACCCTTCTGTTCTTCTGACGACCCGCAGGTGTATCATTTGTATCAATTGGCTTAGTCTGACCAAACCACTCTGTAATGATACCATCTGCCGAAGCGCCTTTCTTAACAAGGTAACGCTTAACTGCATTTGAACGCTTCTCGGATAAGTCCATGTTCTTATCAGCATCGCCTTGGTTATCGGTATGACCTGATAACTTAAGTGTCCAATCCGCTTTATGCTGAACCAATAACTTCGCTAATTCATTTAACGAAGGTAAAGACTTAGCAACGATGATGTCTTTACCGGTTGCGAATTCAAGACTCTTGAATGCACGCTCGATAATTTTCTGCTCTGCCACTTTAATTGGAGGTGGCGGAGGACAACCATTATTCTCTTTCAGACCAGGAGTGATAGGACACTTATCATCCTTATCTAACACACCGTCTTTATCTGTATCAGGCCAAGGACAACCTTGGTTTTCAACCGGACCGGCAACATCAGGACATTTATCATCCTTATCAAGAACAGTGTCGCCATCACGATCAGGACATCCTTTGTATTCCTTAGGACCTGCGATATCAGGACATGCATCTAACTTGTCAGGTGTTCCGTCAGCGTCGCGGTCAGGACAACCCATAAATTCTTTTAAACCTGCATCATCCGGACATTCATCATCTTTGTCAATGATCTTATCTCCGTCTTTATCAGGACAGCCTTTAAACTCAGCTAATCCTTTATCATCCGGACAATCATCTTCTGCATCAGTAATACCATCACCATCACGATCAGGACAACCTTGTAATTCTTTAATACCCGGAACATCAGGACATTTATCTTCATTATCCTGGATATGGTCACCATCGCGGTCAGCGCATCCAAGGAATTCCCATACACCCGGAACAGTCTTACATTTATCTTTCTTATCAGATACTTTATCTTTATCCTTATCACGCGGGCCATGATATGGAACCGGAACTTTTAATAACATGTATAAGTCTAAACCATAAATATCTTGCTTGTCACTTAAATAGGTTAATACACGATTAGATCCTAATGTTAACGGACCTAAACGAAAACATGCTCCCATATTAATTGGCTGATCAGATTTAGCATAAAAAGAGCTATAAGTAACAGGGATTGAAACCCCAAACCAACGTTGATCCCAACGTGGAGTTAAACTAACAGTGGTCCAGTCGTGAACTTTTGCATTCTGATTTTTGTACTGAAACGCAATATTTGGAGTTAAGTTAACATAGAAATCTTTCCAAATATTGTAATCAATCTGAAAGCTTAGCTTAGTAGGCAAATACATATTGTAGGTACCTGCAATTTCACGCTGATTAGAATATTCACTGATTGTTTTATCAAAGTTGTATATCTGATAATCAGTTTGAAATACTGAATCTCCATTGATCAACTGGTAATTGTTATTTTCTAGGAAAGTTCTGTAAAGTAATACGGTATCAATACTAAAGTTATTACTTCCTTTACCATGAGCATATTTCATCCAACCTAAATCAGTTACAGAAACACCAACTTTTAATTTGTATTTATTTTTATCTCTTCTCCACAAACCGGTTTGTCCATCCATATCGTATTTATAGTCAGCGTACTTCGGACGCCATTCATAAATAACCCCTAAATCAAAACCGAATCCCGGAAAAGACTCAAGTGCAGGATAACCACCACCAATTGTATAATTAAAGGTACGGTCATCAAGAATCGGATTATTTTTCGCATCCGGAGCCTCAGTGGTAGGGAATTCAATATTTTCGGAGTGACCATAATTAATATCAGCGGAAATGTCTAATAAAGTATCATTAAAAACATATTTCAGGTTTTTGGTATTCATGTATATTGATCCCAACCCTTGCAAATATTTCGCGGTTACACCTGCTTTAAAATAATGTTCGTCCTTATCTCTAAATACATGTCCGACGCTTAATCCGTATTCTAACCAGGAATTGAAATTAACACTCAAATTAGGCACTTCCAGGTTTTGATTTAATAGTGAAAACACCTGGTTTCCACCTACACCACGACCAATATCATAAAAAGCCAATCGTGCTAAATCTTCTGTAATACCATCGGCATTAAAAAATGTACGCGATGCTGTTGTAAAAGCAATCGCATTTTTACGGTTGATGTTTACCATAAAGGATGGTCCATCAATACGTAAGCCTACAAAAACTGATTTCTCTTCACCGTTTAAAGATTGATATAAGTAATTGTTATTAAAATTTGGGTCGTTAAAAGCAGGGTAATAACCATCAAACAAACCACCGGAATGATTAAACGCCATACGTTTAACTCCTAAATAGTTGTTACCTGCAGCTAAATTCATTCCAAATAAAGTCATGTCAAACTTCATTCGGCTTTCGACTACGTTTGCTGGGTTAATTATTACGCCGGTTACTCCATTGTAATTACTGCTACTATAACCTAAATAATCCTGAGATTTTGAGGTTAAAATTGAACCGGCTGATAACACCGTTAAAAGTATCTTTTTCATATTTGGGGCAAAAACTCAAATATAAAGATTTTTTAAAATAATAAAGGATTATAAGGACGTTTATTTGTTTAAATTTGCCAATTCTTTTTAATCAAATTAGGTGAATTATAAAAATGCTGGAAAAACTAGAAGAAATAAAACGTAGATACGAAGATGTAGAACAGAAACTATCTGATCCTGCAGTAATTGCAGACATGAAGCAATTCAAAAAATTAAATATTGAATACAAAGAATTGCAAACAGTAGTGGATGTATATAAGGAATACAAAAAAGTTGTAGATAATATTGATCAAGCCAAAGAAGTTTTAGCCAACGAAAAAGACAAAGACTTTTTAGATATGGCTAAAATGGAATTAGAGGAAAACCGTGTAAAAGAGGAAAAACTTGCTGAAGAAATCCGTTTATTGCTGATACCTAAAGATCCTGAAGATGCCAAAAACTGCGTAATGGAATTACGCGCAGGCACCGGAGGTGATGAAGCTTCTATTTTTGCGGGTAATCTTTTTGAAATGTACAAACGCTACTGCGACAAAAAAGGATTTCAAGTGGAAGTGGTTGATGCCAATGAAGGAACAATGGGAGGCTATAAAGAAATCATTTTTAACATAAAGGGGCCTAATGCCTACGGCACCATGAAATTTGAAAGCGGCGTGCATCGTGTTCAACGCGTACCCGCTACAGAAACACAAGGGCGTGTGCATACATCTGCGTCAACCGTGGTAGTATTACCCGAAGCAGAGGAACTGGATGTGGATATCAAAGAAGCCGATATTGAAATGGAAACTGCACGAAGCGGTGGTGCCGGTGGACAGAACGTAAATAAAGTTGAAAGTAAGGTAATCTTAACACACAAACCAACAGGCTTAGTAGTGATGTGTCAGACCGAACGAAATCAGTTAGGTAACCGCGAAAAGGCCATGCAAATGCTTCGTTCAAAAATTTACGACATCGAATATCAAAAACGTTTAGCAGAAACAACTAAACGTCGTAAAACTATGGTAAGCACCGGTGACAGAAGTGCTAAAATCAGAACTTACAACTATCCTCAAAACCGAATTACAGATCATCGTATTAACTTAACGCTTTATAACCTTACCGAATTTGTAAACGGTGATATTCAGGAAATGATAGACGCCTTACAATTTGCAGAAAACGCCGAACGACTAAAAGAAGGCGGAATTAATTAATATTATCATAATGAGCTTAGAGCCTATCGTACAAAAAATAGAAGGCGTGATTGCCAAATTAGGAATTAATCCTTCTGAAGCCAGAACAGAAAATCCGGGACAGTGGAACATTGCAAAAGATCAAACACTGCAATTAATGCTGGATGTGTGGGAAGAAAACGGTTACTATTTCTTTCAGGTATTATCCTTTGTGTGTCCGGTTGGCGACGACAATAACGCACAATTTTTTAAATTTTT
>JBBAKL010000076.1:0-15469 GCA_040403535.1 Bacteroidia bacterium | reverse complement strand
AAAAATGATACTTTCACTTTTTTCAGCATTGAAATATTTTGTGATTTGCTCCATAATTATTTGGCTTTGTCTTGAATTTTTCGTGTCAATTTAACTACTAAAGCCCTTGGCGTAAAACGAACAGAATTTGCCATAATCCAATTCATCATTCCGTGAATAGCTACTGTCTTGCCTTTCATCATAGATGAGTAACCATATTCCGCCACTTCTTTAGCAGTAGGTAATTTTTTGCCTTTGACTAAATTACTTTCTTCCATTGCAGCTGCTGCTTGAAAGCCACTTTCTGTTGGACCAGGACAAAGTGTAGTAACGGTTACACCTTTGACACTTACTTCATTATCTACCGCTTCCGAAAAACTTAAAACGTAAGCTTTGGTCGCATAGTAAACCGCCATTGTCGGTCCAGATTGAAAAGCGGCAGTTGAAGCTACATTCATAATTTTCCCACTTTTACGTTTTACCATATCTTGTAAATACAGTTTGGTAAATTGTGTCAAAGTCGTGATGTTCAAATTTATCATTTGTAACTCTTTGTTCCATTCTGTTTCTGCAAACATTCCAAAGTCGCCAAAACCTGCATTATTTATCAAATAGTCAATTTGAATATTTTGTTTGGTTGTTTCGTCATATACTTCTTGGGCTGAATTATTTGCAGAAAGGTCTTTGCCTATTGTGTAAACAGAAACCTTGAACTGACTTTCTAATTCTGCTTTTAGTTCGTCTAACTTAGTTTTGTTTCTTGCAACTAAAACTAAATCGCCACCTTTTGAGGCGTGAACTTTTGCTAATTCAAGTCCGATTCCGTTTGATGCTCCAGTAATTAATGCTGTATTTTTCATAATTTTTATTTGTCAATGGTTATTGTGTCTGTCGGTTTTTTAGAATGACGCATAACGGTTTCGGGCTTGGCGAAGGTGGCGATTTTCAGCACAAATGTTGAAGCGGAGAAACAATTGTTGATTAACCACAAATGCGTCTGCGAAGCACTGAACCGCCACTTTTGCCAAACCCGTGTTAGCGGTAGTTTATCTCATTAAATACTTTATCATAGAATAGCTTAGCTTCAATTAGTTTTTACTTATAAAAAAAGAGTGTGAGGATTGTTATGTTGTGGTTTGTATTTCACATAATAAAAGATCAGGAAACCTAACCAAACTATAAATAATACAGATCCAATTATTAGATTCATGTAATAAGTGTAGTGTTTTGGTCTATTAAAATAGTCCCTTAACACATTTTTATTGCTTTCAAGATAATATATTTTATGGAGGTCACCCCAACTTATAAGTTGCTGCCACCTGTGGCGATGATAAAGAACGATAGAGTCATGAATTTTAAAATATTTTTCAGAGATCTTAAACGCCTCTTTACCCTGATAAACTATGCTGTATATGTCTTCTTTCCCTTTTAGTTTAAAATAGATTCCTGATTTTTCATAACTCGCTTTGTTACCTGTTTTATGAAACAATTCTGACCACACAATAACACCTTCCACGCGAATCAAATCTTGCTTTTTTAGATTATAATCAAAAGTGTCTTTAATAAAGAAAAAAAAGATATACAAGATAAAAAAAGGGATAACTATCAGGGCTAAGTCCAAATTTTTATATCGGTCCTTTTTATTTTTAATATCTTTTTCTTTCATATTTAAGTTAAATTATTCTCCGCAAATTAAATTGCATCTAATCGGTTATAAAGGACGAAAACAAAAAGATTATGTGTCCATGCCCGATTACTATTTGCCACTAAATCATTTTCTGTCGACTGTATTATTACCGCTAACGGTTTGCGTGTAGGCGATGTTGCCTTGTGTTGCGCCTGCGGCAGGGTTATGGCGCTTGCACGCTGTTAGCTGTGGTTTTTCTTTCTTTTTCCAAGGTCATTAATAAACTGTTTTACCCATTTGTCAATTAGTTCGTCTGTTGTTAAAAAATCATTGCCTGTATTGTGTTCAGACCAACCATTATTTCCAATCAAATCTCTGTCAAAACTTAATATCGATTGTTTATGTATGTATTCTTTATATTCTGTTTGGTCGTGGCCTCTCTTTTCATAAATTGTTACTTTTAAAGTGCCATTAGTAATATCGTGTTGAATTGGATAAACGCTATTAAAGCATAGATAATATCCGTTAAATCCAAATTCATACATTGGAAGGTTAGTTCGTTCTAAAGTTACTAAATCAAGAAAAGTTTCAGGGTCTTCAATAACAGGCTTAAGAATTTTTAATTTTTCGATAATAGTTCTAAGTTCTCTATTTGCCTGTGTAACTGCTTCCTGACTTTTAAGAAATAACTCCCTCTCTTTTTCTGCTTTTCTTAATCGTTTGAGTCTTTCTGCTGCTTCTGCGATGGTTTCTTGACGACTAGTACCGCCTTGTTCTTTAACTTTATGTTCAATAACGGCAATTGCACCTTCTGTTTTAAATCGCTGATAGTCCAGCCAGATATAAGTTCTCGGAATCCAAGTAGGTAATGTCGAGTTAGTGTCCATATTTATAAATAGCAAAAAGTCCCAACCTTTGTCAAAGGCTCGATTTTTTATAGCAGTCTCTTCAATTCTTGTCCAAGGTGTCTCGCCCCAACCGTCACGATATAGAACTACAACAACTCTGCACTCTTGATAAAAAACTGTATTGAATTTTTTTTCTCCATCCTTTCCACCAAGGTCTTCTTGTTTCTTGGAGTATATGAAAGTCGAAAGTCTGTCTTGAATATGGTCATTCAGGTCATAAGCAATTGCTTCGTCTTGTTTCAAAAACGAAAAGCCTACTTCATATTGATATTCTGTTTGTGTAGTCATAAAATCACAGCTAACGGGCCGCGTGCAGGCACCCGTTTTTGCTACAACTTTCAACTGCTAATTTACCAATTAGCATAACAACTCGCAAAAATGACGCTTGCATGCTGTTATGGTGCGTTGTAATTTTTTATTATAAATTTAAAAGAAGTAACAACAATATCAAATAAAGTATATTTTTATTAACACTACTTTTATTGCTTAGTAAATTTTCTTAAATTGTATTTAAATTAATTTATAAACTATGTTTACAAAAGATCGTTATTCAAAAATATTTCTTGTTATGTCAGGAAGTGCTTTATTGTCTGCTTACTTATATAGAAACGGGAAAGGAAACTTAGCAGCAGCAGCATTCATTCCATTCATATTTTCAAGTGGCTACTTAGCATATTTATTTACCCAACCTGCAAAATTACATCTGAATAAAGAGCAAAAAAAACTACTTGATCCCGAATATAAAGGTGAAAATGATTGTAAATTCAGTCGGTCCGAGAAAACCGAAATAGATGGAATAAAAGTTAAAGGCAAACGCTACAAATTTGTAAATGGAACGGATATTTGCTTGAACGAAAATGACGAGATTGTGCCTTGTGGATTTGGTTCTTCAATTATGCAATTTGTTGGCGGTGGTGGACTTGAACCAAAGTCTATTCAGTCTGATAATTGTTGGTTATAGTTTTCGACTCACAATGTACCATAACGTTTTCGGGCTTTGCGTTCGGGCGGGTTTCGGAGCACAAAACTGTTAACCAGCAGTAAACTTGAATAGAAGCACAAAGCTCCAAGTTTGCACGTCACCCCGCCTGACGCAAAACCCGTGTTATAGCCGGTGGTTCTTGTCATTTGTCGTCTGAACAAGCGTGCCAACAACGGTTTTCACAGTCGTGCCAACAGTCGGTGTGTTCGTCTCTTGCGATTTCTTCACCAAATGTTTCACGATATTTTTCCTTTGTCTGCAGGAATGAATTTTTCAAGTCAATTGCATCTTGTTCGCCACGCATACCGAAGTATGGAAAGTGGTGTAAGTAATGTCCGAATACCGTGTCGCAGTCTTTGTGATACGCTCTTGTGTCAAGAATGTGGTAATGCCAAAACTTGTCCATAATCTTGTTTGGAACAATTCCCTTTCCAAATTTTTTGCATAAGTGTAAGTAGCGTTTGTATTCTACTTCTGCACTGTCACATTGTTCGTGTGTCCAATTTTCACCTTCTTCTGGCTCACGAAGTTTCATCTTAACCATTTCAAGGTCAAGGTTTGCGATTACAGGGTCAATGCCCTTTTGATTGATTAGGTAAGAAACTCTTTCTACGCTAATCGGGTCAGGATAAATTAAAATTGTCTGTTCCATTTTGCGTTATTTTTTGATTTATGAATTGTTTGCTGTTAGCCAAAATCTTTTCAGGAAACGGTCTTTGCTTCCTTCAATTGGTGTCCTGCCGTGAAAAACTCTGTGATTATTCACAACAAGAATGTCCCGCTCCTTTAAGTTCATTCTTATAGGTTCTGTCTGTTTAATCAGTCGCTGAAATTCAAGCATTGCAGGATTTTGTTTGTCTTCGTTCTTTACAAGCCAAAATGAATAATAAAATTTTCTGTTTCCGTTTTCGTCTGTCGCCACAAAAGGATAACTCTCTTTGTCGTCCGGAAATATTTTATGTTCAAAAAGTTCAATTGTCTTGAGTTGTTGTTTATAGTCGTCTGAAAGTTGCTGGTAAATTTTTTCTGCGTCCATCAAAATACTGTCGCCACCTAAGTCGGTTTGTTTGTAACAATACCAAATTATGTATTTGGCTTTGTGATGGTCGGTGTGAAAGTCAAGTCCACGAGCAGAAGTTACCATTCCTTTACTTTCAGGTTTCACAATAACGTCAGTAGTGAAAATAATCTGTCCTAACGAATTTATTAACTCGTTTAATTGCTCTTCGGTCTGGTCAGTCAGGTGAAGAAAACCGTTGTCTAAAAGTTCTTTTGTCACGCTGTTAATATGTTGTGTTTCTGTCGCCATACCATTGGCTATAACTAGCTTATAGGCGCCATAAACATTCGCTTATACAACCACCGTTGGTTGTATAGGCGCCATAAATAGGCGCTTGGCTAGTATAGCTAATTTAAGCATTTTTATCATAAACTATCAAACGGGCTAATTACTTTTTGTATACCTGCAGAGCTAACATGCGTGTATATCTCCGTAGTTTTACTACTGCTATGTCCTAGTATTTCCTGTATATACCTTAAGTTTGTTCCAGCTTCTAATAAGTGAGTGGCATAACTGTGCCTTAACCAATGTAAGGTTACCGGTTTATTAATACCTGCTTTTGCTAAACTTTGTTTTAATACATTTTGTAAACTACGTTCATCATATCTCTCAGCCTCATTTTGTCCCTCAAATAAGTAAACTTTTGGCTGATAAAGTTTCCAGTATTCACGTAACATAACCAGAATTTTATCGCTTAAAGGGACAATTCGGTCTTTACGTCCTTTTGCCATTTTTATAGTAATTAGTTTTCTGTTGGCATCAATATGATCAGGTTTTAGGTTAAGTAATTCGCTACACCTCAATCCGCAGCTATAAAGCAGGCTCAGCATGGCTCGGTGTTTAATGTTCTTTGGCGCCTCTAAAATTAATTTCACCTCCTCTTTGCTTAATACATTGGGCAGAACCTTTTCTCGCTTTGGCCGGTAAATAATTTCAGTTTCCAGTTGTTTGTTCTCTACGGTCTTATAAAACAATTTAATCGCATTCACCACCTGGTTCTGAAAAGAGGAGGAGTAACCATTTGCTAAAATATAATCGCTGTTAAAAATTACCAAATCATCATTGGTGATTTCATGGATGTTTTTGTCTGCAAAGAACCGAAAAAAGGTTTTTATGGCATCGCAATACGTTTCAATGGTGCTGTCACTATATCGTCGCTGCAACATCCAGCGTTTTAAGGTTCGTATTTTTTCCTGTGCTTCTGTTGTGAGATTGCCTAATGTTTCGTGCGGTTTTAATGGATGAGGTTTTTCAACTAATGGCCATGCCTGGCTTGGGTTGAGGTAATTTATATTAACGGCATTATTGCTAAATAGTACTTTAATGCGATGCGAAATTTCAACGGTGTACTGTACATGCCATGCTTTGTTACTCGTGCTCCATTTGGCGCCCGGTAGTGTTTTTACTTTTTCAATTAATTGTTGGTTGTACGGAAATTTTAAGAACATGCGTTGCTTGTTATCGTACAATCCATGCCACATCTCAATTTGTATAATCATACAACAAAATTAAATGCAGATGTTTTAATGATGTTGCCATAAATTATAGCAATTTGTTTTTGGCTTAGGGATGTGGAAGATATAGTTCTTTTGCCTTAGAAAAAAACCGTAGCGATAGCGTAGCCTGCAACAGCCCGTCTGCCTTAGCAGGAAGCCCCAAAACAAAAAAGCCATCTCTTTCGAAATGGCTCTTTAGGCTTTTAGTTTTTTGAGTGGTGTTTGTTTATTTTTTAGCATCCGCTAAAAACTGTGCCAGTCCTTTGTCGGTTAAAGGGTGGTTTAATAAGGCGGTAATGGCGCTTAACGGACATGTTGCTACATCGGCACCAACTTTAGCACATTGTATAATGTGAATTGGATGACGAACAGATGCTGCTAAAATTTCAGTATCAAATCCATAGTTATCGTAAATGATGCGGATATCTTCAATCAACTGCATACCATCCGTGCTTACATCATCTAAACGCCCGATAAATGGCGATACATAACTGGCACCGGCTTTTGCCGCTAATAAAGCCTGACCTGCACTAAATACTAAAGTGCAATTGGTACGAATTCCTTTTTCGGTAAAATATTTTATTGCTTTAACACCATCTTTAATCATAGGAACTTTTACTACAATTTGAGGATGTAAGGCAGCTAAGGCTTCACCTTCTTTTACCATGCCTTCAAAATCGGTTGAGATTACTTCGGCACTTACATCGCCGGTAACAATGTTACAAATGTCAACATAGTGTTTTAAAATATTCTCTTGTCCTTTTATGCCTTCTTTTGCCATTAAGGATGGGTTAGTGGTAACACCGTCTAAAACACCTAAGTCTTGTGCTTCTTTAATCTGAGCCAGATTGGCTGTATCAATAAAAAATTTCATTGGTTTAGTTTAATTACCGCAAAAGTAAAAGAAGACAGGATTGTTGTTACAAATGTTTAAAGAATGTTGATGAATTTAAGCGATCATGTCTGCCCTGTTACAGAACATCAGGAGCCTGGGTTTATTTCTTAGCAGGACTTTTAATGGATTTACCGGTTACCGCGTCTATATACACATTGTGGGCGTTATACGAGTCTGCCTCACAATTCTTACATGGTTCCAGATAATAAAAATACCAAACAAAATAATAGTCTTTTTTGGTGTTGTCGTAATCGGTAGAGATTTCACCGTAGAGTTTATCGCTGTATTTTTTTAAGGTGGTATCGCTTGTTATGGCCACTTTTTTTGCCTCTTCAAAGCCTATAACTTTTGCACCGTTCTTTTTAATGTTAGCGGGCATTCTGGTATGGTTTTTAAAGGCGATATCTTTAACTACACCTTTACCAAACTTATAGTCTATCGTAAAAATAACATGGCTCTCTTTCACGTTCGGAAAGTTAAATGAGTAAAACAGTGTAAAGCCGTTTAAAACACTTCCATTCAGGTGGCCGTCGCTCTTAATAAATTTCACATGCTTATTGAAAGCGTTTTGTCCTATTTCCGATAAGATGACCGCCTCACATTTTTTACGCACGCTGTCAGGCGCCATAGCGCCATATAAAGTCTGAGACCACGCCCTGCTAAAAGCAAGGCTAAAGGCAATTATTAATATGATTCTAACAGACATGGTATAAAAAAAGATGGGTAAGCTACTTTCATCGCACCGCTACAACCATCTACCCTTGCTCCGTTCCCGGCCTGGGGGATTTGACAGGAGCTGGTCGTGAAAGACTTACCCACCGCTGCAAAATTAACATTTATTTTAATTTCACGAATAAATTCGTAAAATTTGTAACTAATATTTGCGTTAATTTCGCAAGTCAACTTATGCAAATTTCCATAGTTATACCTCTAAAAGACGAAGCAGAATCGCTGCCTGAACTTCACGACTGGATCGTAAAGGTGATGAAAGCGAATAACTTCACTTATGAAATACTTTTTATTGATGATGGCAGTAAGGATAATTCCTGGAAAATCATAGAAGATTTAAAAAAGGCGAATAATAATGTTAGAGCCATCAAATTCCGTCGCAATTATGGTAAATCACCGGCTTTGCACGTTGGATTTGAAGCTACAAAAGGCGATGTTGTTATCACCATGGATGCCGATTTACAGGATAGTCCGGATGAAATACCTGATCTTTATAAAATGGTAACCGAAGGTGGCTACGATTTGGTGAGTGGATGGAAACAAAAACGCTTTGATAACGCCATTACTAAAAATTTACCTTCTAAATTATATAACTGGACCAATCGCAAAATATCAGGGATCAAACTTCATGATATGAATTGCGGATTAAAAGCTTATCGTAAAGAAGTAGTAAAAAGCATAGAGATTTATGGCGAGATGCACCGTTTTATTCCGGTATTGGCAAAAAATGCCGGCTTCGGTATAATAGGCGAGAAAGTGGTGCAGCATCAGGCTCGTAAATACGGCGTAAGCAAGTTTGGCTGGGATCGCTTCATTAATGGCTTCCTTGATTTAATGACCATTACCTTCTTAAGCAAATTTGGTAAGCGGCCAATGCACTTTTTCGGATTAGTGGGTACCATTATGTTTGTTTTTGGTTTAATGGCTTCGTTGTATCTGGGGGCCGATAAACTGTATCACGTATTTACTCATGTGGCGGCTCGTAAAATTACCGATCGACCTTCGTTTTACATTGCATTAACAACCATGATTCTCGGTTCCATGATGTTTCTGGCCGGATTTCTTGGAGAGCTAATACTTCGCAATTCACCGGTACGAAATAATTATTTGATTGAGCAGGAACTTAATTAATGGTTTCCCAAACCAATAAGCGCCCACAACGACAGCCTTTAACACCTGAAGAAGTAAAAGATCTGGTGAAACTGAAACAGCTTCGTCAATTAGTTAAAATTGAAAAATTCAAGCAAAGTAAACGCTATAAATACCTTAATGTATTTAATATTTTTTGCGTTATAATTTATACCGAAATGATCTTCTCTTTTATCAGCGCGGGTAATTACACAACACATTACGTACAAAACTTAACACCGTATTACGATGAGAAAATCATTGATGGTAAACGTGTGATCAGTAGCCTGGTAATTATTACTACTGATGACCAAAAGTTTGATGTGAATGTACGTGATACTTGCAGACTTCCCGATGAAACGGCTAAGTTTAGTGTTGGGAAAGACTGGTTGCTGCAAAAAGAAATCATGGTAAAGTTTGATGGAAGGGATAAAGATTTATATATACGCCGTTCTTTTCCTTTACTCTTTATTTCGCTGCTATTAGGTATCGTAACATTTGTTTTATATACCTACAATAAGCATCAGGTGGCATATTCATTAAATGCCATTACTATCATAAATAGTTTAAGTTTGCTTTACTTTATTTTGTTGTAGTTTTGAATACAATGAGAACTTAGTGAATCTACTTATGTTATTATTCAATTAACGGATGTTTTTCAGAAGTTTTGTTGTTTTCTTGATGCAAGCTGTCATGGAGGGAGGCTGCGGGTATTGTTTAAATTCAGAAAGAATCAATTCCAATTCGTATTTGAGATCGGGATACTTTTTACAAATATTAGCCATTACATAAATTGCAAATACCCTAACCGCGTGTGGCATGGCCATGTTTTTACAGTAGTTCATGCATAAATCATAAATATCACTAGTATATTTTTCCGGAATATTCAGGTTCTGAAAAATGCGTATCACGTTTCTGATGGCGCCTGTGTGATTGTTATCGCGCTTCAAAAATTTGATTAACTGAGGGTATAAGCTTTTTATAACTTCTGGTTTTTCAAAACTCAGATGTTGTAAGGTCCATGATGCTCTCATGGATATTTGATGATCTTCACTTAGTATAAGTTTACATAGTTCTTTTATTGTTGTTGGATCATCGCCAAGGTCAACAATAAATTTTTTGACTTTGTTTAAACTGAAATATTTGATATCTTTTAATTCTTCCATTTAAAAACGATTTCTCCAAATTAAAATGAATACACCTATGATAGCAGTTAAACACGCAAATACCGACTGAATGGTTATTTTCTCTTTGTAAACCCATAAATTGATTGGGAGCACAAAAATCGGTAAAAGAGCGAAAATGGTTTGCGCAACTGCTACTTCTAATTTCTGAATGGTTAATAAGGATAAAGAAACCCCTGCAACCGGACCTAATATTGTTCCGGTAATCATAAAGGGTAAAGCATTATTTTGATTTGATAAAATTGGTTTTGAGTTTGTAATAAGTTTTTTTGCCAATAACGAAACAATAAACGCTACCGAAAATGCAAAAAGCAAACGTATCCATACGGCATGCATGGTTGGTAATTTCTCGTTGTAATAATCCATTCCGTACTTGGAAAGAACTAATCCTGTACCCTGACATAAAGCACCAGAAATTCCGAATGCGATGCCTTTTTTATCGCGTTTAAATCCTGCTAATTCAGCAGCAGCTTTGTCTTTTTTAGATAAGGTTAACCAAATTACGCCGCCAATGGTTATAAGAATTCCGATAATACCCATGCTGTTTATGCTTTCACCTAAAACAAGGAATCCAATGCTTAACGCGGCGCCCGGTGCAAATGTGGTATATAAACTTCCTAGTTTTGGCCCTAATAATTTAAACGAGGTAAAACTGCAATAATCACCAATGGTAAAGCCAATCACACCTGATAACCCTAAAAATAAATAATGGTTTGGTTTTGGGTTTGAAAATAAATCAGACGCGCTTAAACCATTACTGAAAAAAAGTATGATTGATATAATTACCCAGGCAAGCAGTAAACGGTACTGGTTAATTGGCGCAGCGCCGATTCGTTTAGTGGCTTCAGTGAAAGGAAATATTCCTAGGCTCCAGCAGAGCGTAGTAAGGATTGCTATGATTTCGCCTGACATGGAATTGATAATGGTAAATTTCGGTAAGGTAAAATAGAGTTATTGTCTATGTGTTAATATAGCTTTCGCAAATTAATTATATCACATTATAATTTCGCTCACCAAAAATACTGCTTCCAATTCTGATCATAGTACTTCCTTCTTCAATGGCAATTTTGTAATCGCTGCTCATACCAAAGGAAAGAATGGTTAAATTGGGGTGTTTTACAAATTGTTCGGTGCGAAATTGTTTAAGGGATTTAAATTCATTGCGGATTTGAATTTCATTTTCGGTATTAGATGCCATGGCCATAAAACCACAGATTTTTATGTTTGTAAGGCGAGGCAACTCATCAGAATTTAAGATTGATTCACACTCGTCAAACGCTAAACCAAATTTGGTTTCTTCTTTAGCAATGAAAATTTGTAGCAGACAATTAATAACACGATTGTTTTTTTTTGCTTGCTTATTTATCTCTTCCAGTAATTTAAAACTGTCGACCCCATGAATTAAATAAACAAACGGTGCAATGTATTTGACTTTGTTGCTTTGTAAATGTCCTATAAAATGCCAACGTATATCATCAGGTAATTGCGCATGTTTGTCAACCAGTTCCTGCACATAATTTTCTCCGAAATCACGCTGTCCGGCATTATACGCTTCAGTAATTAAATCGTTAGGTTTCGTTTTTGAAACGGCAATTAGCGTAACATGCGGTGGAAGAGAAGCTTTTATTTTATTTAAATTTTCAAGTACCGACATGTTTATTTCTATTAATCTTCAAAACTATAGATAACTAATCCGCTGCGCATTTTAGGTTCTACCCAGGTTGATTTTGGAGGCATGATGTTATTAGTGTCTGCAATCCATTTTAAATGTTCCATTGTTACCGGGTATAATCCGAAAGAAACAGCAGCCTTACCTTCGTCAACCTGCTTTTTTAATTCGGCGCTTCCTTTTACGCCAGGAATAAATCCTATTCGTTTATCTGTTTTTAAGTCGTGAATATCGAATATAGGCGAGAGAATGTGTTCAGTTAAAATGGCTGCATCTAAGCTTCCAACTGGATCGTTAGGGTTGTATGTGATTGCCTTTGCTTCTAATGAATACCACTTGTTGTCTAAGTACATCGATAATTCGTGTTTACGTGTGGGAGCAAAGTCGTTGCTTTCAACTAAAGTAACAGTAAATTTCTCTTTTATTTTTTCTATCAATTGATTTGGTGATAGGTTATTCAGATCTTTTACTACACGGTTATAATCATAAATTTTTAACTGTGATTCAGGAAAGAAAACACCCAGGTAGTAATTAAACGGTTCGTTACCTGTGTAGGATTGTAAAGCACCGCGCTTTAATTTACCAAGTAGAGCAGAGGAGGCAGAACGGTGGTGCCCGTCGGCAATATAAATATGAGGAATGCCTTCAAACTGTTTAGAAATGGTGTCGGTGATTTTTTTATCACTTACCACCCATAAGGTATGACGAACTTTATCTGTAGTTGTAAAATCGTAATCAGCTCTGTTTTGTGCAATAGTAGAAATAGTAGAGTCGATTATTGCATCATTAGGATAACAAAACAAAACAGGTTCAGCATTAAATTCACATACTTCAAGGTAATCTTTTAGTTTTTCTTCTCGGGATGTGATGGTTTGTTCATGTATTTTAATAACACCATTCAAATAATCATCTATACTGGTACATGCAATGATTCCAGTATAAATGTTTTTTTCTTTTATCTGACGGTACACGTAGTAACACGGAGTAGTGTCGTGCATAAACACTTCCTCTTGTACAAATTGATTAAAACGCTTTTTTACTTTATGTAAACGTTCGGGTGAACCGGGTTTGGTTTTTTTATTGTCATAAAAATCGGGGTTAATCACATGTAAAAATGTAAATGGATTACCCAATAATTTTTCGCGAAGTTCAGCTGCATGGTAGGCATCTACCGTTCGCGAAGCAACTAAATGAACTTTATCATTAACCGGACGAATTGCTTTGAAAGGAATTACTTTGGCCATGTTAGTTAAGAGCTGCAATAATTTTTTCTGCTAATTCAACTCCAATGCGTTCTTGTGCTTCGTTTGTTGCGGCACCTATATGTGGCGTTAATGATATTTTTGGGTGATTTAAAATAGCTACCGATGGTTTTGGTTCGTTTTCAAATACGTCTAAACACGCATGCGCTACTTTACCGCTGTTTAATGCCTCTAATAAATCATCTTCGTTAATTACACCACCTCGGGCTGCATTAACTAATACAACACCGTTTTTCATGGATGCTAATTCGTGTTTGGTGATTAATTTACCGCCCGGTACGTGGAAGGTGATGAAATCACTTTGCTGAATTACTTTATCTAAACCTACAGGAATGATTTTTACTCGTACAGGTTCTGCACCCTCTATCTCAAGTTCAATGGTAGCTTCGGTCACATACGGATCAAATGCAATAACCTTCATCCCTAAGCCTAAAGCCATTTTTGCAACATACTGTCCAATTCGGCCAAAACCAACAATACCAATTGTTTTACCTCTTAATTCAACCCCTTTTGCATATTTCTTTTTTAATTCTTCAAATTTAGTATCTCCGTTTACCGGCATTTGTCGGTTGCTGTCGTACAGGAAGCGAACGGCATTAAACAAATGAGCAAATACTAATTCAGCAACCGAATTGGAAGAGGCCGCCGGTGTATTGATTACATTGATGTTTTTATTTTTTGCGTAATCAACATCTATATTATCCATTCCAACACCACCTCGTGCGATCACTTTTAAACCGGGACAAGCATCAATAACATCTTTACGTACTTTAGTAGCGCTGCGAACCGTTAGTGCCACATAGCCCTTTTCATTTAATTCATTGATTAAGTTTTCTTGTGCAACTTTTTCAGTTACTACAGTAAAACCTGCTTTTTCTAGAAGTTCTTTTCCTATTGCATCGATGCCGTCATTGGCTAATATTTTTTTGCTCATAAAGGGGATATTTAAATATAGGCAAATGTAAAAATAAAAACCATCAAGTTACTGATGGTTTTTACAAAAAAAACAGCATTTAAACCCCCTTGCCGTTTTGCTGTTTATTCTTTTATTTTTAAAGCCTTTGAATCAGAATAGGAGTTCTCGCTATAGTCGACCGACTTCCAGTTTTTACTTGAATGTTGAGCCGCAACCTTGCGATAAATTTTTTCTATTTTTTCGCGTTTGCTGATAAACTCGTTATTGGCTTTCATTTTTTTGTCACGATTGTTTAAATAGCCTATCATAAATGGAGAGCAAACTTCAACTCCAAAAATTGCTACGATAATTATGTTTAATAGCGTTTTCATATGAATTGGTTTTATTAGAGTGAAACAATCAGTAACTTATTGTATCATGTGATACGGCTGATTGCAGTGAAGGGTTATGGCAAAACAGCCACTGTTTATTAAGTGGTGGTATTTATTGAATAAGTGGTGGGTTTTAGCCAATAAAAAAACCAACAGATTTTACTGTTGGTTTTTAATTTACTCCGTAATAAAAACGTGTAACGAGTAAGAGTATGCTTTAACTAAGTAAACTCAGTTTATCCTTTTGTTTGTTCAAAATGTTTCATGACATCTACCAATGCTTTTACACTCTCTAATGGTAAAGCGTTGTATAAAGACGCTCTATACCCGCCAACATCACGGTGTCCGCGAATACCACTGATGTTTGCCTCTTTCCACAATTTGTCAAATTCAGGTTCTAATGACGCATCCTTAAGTAAAAAGCAAGCGTTCATATTACTGCGATCTTCTACAGCAGTTGTGCCAATAAATAATGGGTTTCTGTCTATTTCATTATATAATAAATCGGCTTTTTGTTGGTTTAAATTTTCAATCCAGCTGATGCCTCCGTTTTTCTTTAACCATTGAAGTGTAAGTAAGGTAACGTAGATAGGGAATACAGGAGGCGTATTGTACATGCTTCCGCCTTTAATATGCACTTGGTAATCCAACATGCTTAGCATTTTACGACCGGTTTTCCCAAGTACATCTTTCTTCACCATTACCATTGTGCTTCCTGCAGGCCCCATGTTTTTTTGTGCTCCGGCATAAATTAATGCGAAATCCTTTGCGTTAACTTTTCTGCTAAAGATATCAGAGCTCATGTCGCACACTAAAGGCACACTGGTTTTTGGAAAGCTCTTCATTTGCGTTCCGTAAATGGTATTGTTGCTGGTAATATGTAAATAATCCACATCAGTTGGAATGTCGTATCCTTTTGGGATGTAAGAGAACTTATTGTCTTCTGATGAAGCGATGACTTTTGTGTTACCTATAAGTTTGGCCTCTTTTATTGCTTTGCTAGCCCAAACACCGGTGTTTACATAAGCAGCAGTACCATTCTCGCTCAATAAATTGTATGGAACCATGGCAAACTGTAAGCTTGCTCCACCGCCTAAATACAATACTTCATATTCGTCACCAACTTCAAAAAGTTCTTTTACAATAGCGCGCGCCTCATCCATTACTTTTTCATAGTTCTTACTGCGATGAGAGATTTCAAGTAAAGACAAGTTAAGATTATCAAAATTAATGCAAGCTTCAGATGCTTGTTTTAATACTTCC
>JBBAKL010000075.1:0-15478 GCA_040403535.1 Bacteroidia bacterium | reverse complement strand
CAAATTGTGTGTTAAATAATATACCTACTAATTGTCCGTTAGGATTAAGCAATTGATGCATGTGCTTGGCATAATCAGTTCTTAAAGCGGGATCAATAGCGCAGAAAAATGTTTGTTCAATAATCAAATCATAGTTCCCTTTATGATGAAAGAAATCATCTTTTATGAGTTGTTCAGAAGGGAAATCAGGACAACGTTTTTTAATGTTTTTTAAAGGCTCTTCCGAGAAGTCAAGCACGAATACGTTTTTGAATCCATTATTAAATAGGTATTCAGCTTCGTATGAATTACCGGCACCTGGAATTAAAATCTTAATTTCTTTGTTTGTTAGCTGATCAAAATACTCTTTTAAAGGTGTGGTGATTTCACCGGTATCCCAGCCAAACGTGTTGTCTTTATATCGGTTATTCCAGTATGTTGAGGTTAAAAACATTAGTTTTAGGAGATTACTTTTAACCGAATGCTATCAACACTTTGTCGGTTGCGTTTTAAAATTGTTATTTCATAACCATCTTTTTTTCGCTTATCATTTACGGCGGGAATACGTCCGAATATAAAATTCACATAGCCCGATACGGTTTCGTAATGCGGATCTTCCGGTAAGGCTAGAGGTAATATATTGTTTACATCAACAATGCTGGATTGAGCATTAACAATAAATTCGGTATCACTTTTTTGTTCAACGTTAGGTTTTTCCTCGTCGTGTTCATCCTGAATTTCACCCACTAATTCCTCAATAATATCTTCCATGGTAATTACACCTGCTGTTGATCCAAATTCATTGGTAACAACAGCCATCTGAATGTGATGCTTTTGAAAATCCCGCAATAATTCACTTATTTTCATGCTTTCAGGCACAAAGTGAACCGGACGCATAATTTCTTTAATGGTTTTGTATTTGTTTTCTAAAACAGATTTTAATAAATCCTTACTGTGAACAATACCAATAATGTTATTGATGTCTCCTAAGTAAACAGGCATTCGAGAAAAGCCTTCATCAATAATTTGTTTGATAATTTCATCTCGTCCTGATTCAATATCAATGGCAGCTACTCTGTTTGTGGGAACTAAAATCTGTTTTACTATTCGGTCATCAAAATCAAATACGTTTTGAATTAATTCATTTTCGCTTGGTTTAATTGCACCACCTTCTTCACTTTCAGTTAAAATTAATCGCAATTCTTCTTCTGTGTGAACTTCTTCTTCAAGGTTTGGAATTCCTAATATGCGTAATAAGAAGTTGGATGATTTATGCAGTAACCAAATAAAAGGGCGAAGTACGTAGTAAAATATTTTTAGAGGTAATGCCACAATCATAGCCGCCTCCAATGAGAATTTTATACCAACCATTTTTGGAATTTGTTCGCCAAGGGTGATGTGTAAAAAGGTGATTAAGGCAAATGCAATCGGAATAGAGATACTGTGAATGGTAACCGGATCAAGGCTTGTTCCTAATTTATGGAATAAAGATTGGACTAGACTGGAAACAACTTCTTCACCTATCCAACCTAATCCTAAACTTGATAATGTGATACCAAGCTGTGTAGCAGAAATGGTTGAATCTAATTTGTCAGTTAAGCTTTTTGCTGTTTTAGCGCGTTTGCTTCCTTTTTGAATTTTGAGATCTAATTGTGAGGAACGAACTTTAACAAGCGAAAATTCGGCAGCCACAAAGAAGCCGTTGAGAAAAACAAGTAATAAAGTAAATAATAGTTCTACTAACATAAGTTTATTTGGTTATTTACAAGAAGTAAATTTAATGTAAGACGTTTTTGTGTTCATGGTTGAATCAACCGTAATTTGTTCTGCCACCAGGGTATTATCATCTACCCAGGCTATATGATCAGTTCCCCATTTAGTAAGTTCACGATTCCAGTTTAATTTAAGGGAATCGGGTGTGATAGAAAATAGTTGCAATCCATTAAAAACAAATCCGGCTTGTAAATCGAAGCAACCTGCAATTAATTTACTTTTATCAGGTGCAATGGCAGGATAACCGCAGAGGTAAGTTTCCTTTCCGTTATTGGCATTCACTAATAAATAAGAAAAAGCTTCGTAAAAATAGACCTTAAGCAAATAATAATTGATTTCATTTAGCTTAGTTATAAAGTGATATTCGGTATAGCTGTCGGATTCTATTTTACTGTCATTTACGTAGGCTTTCATTTGTCCGTTAATCTTAAGCAATAATGTATCTCCATTACGTTCAACCCATCCGTTTTGAGCCGTAATGCAATTGCTTTCAGAGGTGTCTATTTTAATTTTATAAATGCTATTAAAGTAATTAATGTCAGTATCCGACACGCAATACATGGTATTTCCTCCATAAAATGTATCGAGTTCTGATAACTTTGGTTTAGCTATATCCGGATGTTCGGCGTTTTTATTATCCGAACAGAAAGAGAAAAATAAAGTAAACGTAAAAATTAATATGAGGTTTTTATACATATTACTTCAGGCTTTCTAATTTAGCCTGTTTGTGAACCAAAATTTGCTTTAACAATGCAATTTCTTCTTGTAATTCTTTTGCTTCAGCTTTTTCAGCGTCGTCCCATAATTTATTTACATAATATGGTTCTTCATTAAGGTTAAAATAAGGCTTATCTGAACGGAAAAAGCTGTAAAGTGGAATTTTTAAACCTTTCGAGATTAACTCCAGGGTTCTTAGTTCTAGCTTTTTTGTTTCAAGAGCAGTAGTAAGTTCAGCTTCGCTCATGTTAACATACTCGGCTAAATCTTTAAAAGAATACTTCTCCTTTTCTAATATTTCTAAAACTTTATCTTTTAGGTTCATATTTTCAATAGTAAAATTAATAAAAAAAGCCGTTCCTTTTACAGAACGGCTTTATATCAGTTTTACTGTAATTATCTGATGCCGTGCATCATGTTTAATAATTTTTTGGATAGGAAGAATAAGATAACCGATGCAATACCGGCCATTACTACGAATACCATAAAGAAATCATAAAGGTCGGTAATTTGCATACCCATCAAATTAGTTGCTTTTCCGCCTTCAGGATATAGTTTACTTAACATACCGGCAAAGTCGTTCGCCATAGCATTACTCATAAACCAAATACCCATTAATAAAGAACCTAAACGAATTGGGGATAAACGAGCAACCATTGATAATCCGATTGGCGATAAACATAACTCACCTAAAGTATGAACAATATACATGCTAAATAACCAGAACATGCTTGTTTTTTCAGTAGCGGTTGCACCCTTAACACCAAACGCAATAATTAAATATCCAACTGCTAATAAAAACAAACCAATAGCTTGTTTAATTGGTGATGCAGGTTCCATGTTCTTTTTTCCTAATAAAGTCCAGATTATTGCAAATACAGGGGCAAAGACGATAATTGCCAATGGGTTTACAGACTGGAAGTAAGAAGCCGGCATTTCCCAGCCAAAAATATGTCTGTCGGTTTGTTGATCTGCAAATAAGGTTAATGATGCTCCTGCCTGTTCAAATGCACTCCAGAAGAAAATTACGAAAAATGCAATGATGTAAATTACAACAATACGATCTCTTTCATCTTTCTTTAGAGTTGGGTCTGTTATTACAAATCCGGATGCCGCTATAGAAGTAGCGAAAATTAAAGTACTTACGAAATTAAAACCAACAACAAACATAAATATGATCCATAATGCAGCATAAACTCCTAACCACATTCCAATACGACCCATGCTAAATTCACTTTTTGCATCAGGACCTGAGGTTTCTTTCTCTAATTTGTGTTCAGGTTTACCTCCTACAGGCTTTCCATCTGCGGTAATAACATATTTGTTTTTAAATGCTTCAAATAATAAAATACCAATAATCATACCTACACCGGCAGCAAAAAAGCCCCATTTGTAATCGATTTTTTCAGCCAATGTTCCGCAAACTAAAGGAGAGAAAAACGCTCCTAAATTGATACCCATGTAAAAAATAGAGAATGCAGCATCTACGCGTTTATCACCTGCAGGATATAACTGGTTAACCATTGTAGAAATATTCGGTTTGAAAAAACCATTACCGATTATTAAGCAAAGTAAGCCTAAAAAGAATATCACTTTTGCAATATCGTTTCCAAGTAATGAAGCACTTGTGAATAATAAAAACTGACCAATAGCCATTATTATACCACCAATAAAAATAGAACGGCGGTTACCCCAGTAACGATCCGAAATATAACCGCCAATAAGTGGAGTTAAGTATACCAAACCGGTATAGTTACCATATAAACCTGAAGCAAATCCGCTGTCAAACAACAGAGCTTTGGTCATAAATAGCATTAAAATTGCGCGCATTCCATAGTAACTAAAGCGCTCCCACATTTCAGTGAAAAATAAAAGGTACAAGCCTTTCGGATGCCCATTAGAAATTTGTTTTTGTTCCATATTGAATAGTTAGAGTTGCTAAAATAGAATTTTTAGTTGAGTATAGCAAACCCAGAATGGGGGATTGTGTTTTAAAGTTGAAGATTGAATATTCAAGATTACAGATTAAATGTTCAAAATAAAAAGCTAAATTCATTCCGATGCTTTGAATTTTGACACTTTAGCTTTGAATTAATAAACGTGTTGTCCTCCGTTAATGGAATAGTTTGCTCCGGTAATAAAGCTGGTTTCTTCGCTGGCTAAAAAGCTAACTAACGAAGCCACCTCATGGGTACCGCCTAAACGACCCATTGGAACCTGAGCCACAATTTGATTTAAAACTTTTTCAGGAACTGCCATTACCATGTCTGTTCCTATGTAACCGGGCGAAATGGTGTTAACAGTTACTCCGTATTTAGCTACTTCCATGGCAAGCGATTTAGTAAAACCATGCATTCCTGCTTTAGCAGCACTATAGTTGGTTTGTCCAAATTGTCCGCGTTGTCCGTTTACCGAAGAAATATTAATTATGCGTCCGAAATTTCGGGAAATCATTCCGTCAATTACATGTTTAGTACAATTAAAAACACTGTTCAAATTGGTATTGATTACCGAATACCAATCTTCTTTCTTCATATTCACAAGGCGGCTATCGCGGGTAATGCCTGCGTTATTAACCAAGGTATCAATCGGACCAACTTCGCTTTCAATTTTTTTAATCATTTCTCCAGCGCTATCAAAATCACTTACATCTCCATAAAATAATTTAATAGAGAAACCTTCTTTACTCATTTGCTCCATCCATTTTTCAGCCTTTTCTTTTGTGTGGTAGTTTCCTACAACATTAAAACCGTCTTTTGAGAGTTTTTTGCACATAGCAGTGCCTAGTCCGCCGGTTGCGCCTGTAACAAGTACCGTTCTTTTGTTAGAGTTACTCATAATTTTTTTTATGGATAAAAATTAAAATAAAATGGAAATGGATAAAAGGTGTTTAGTTAAGTTTATTTGATCTTATCTACATTCATCACCGTTGCTTCACCACTTGTGCAAACATTTCCTGTTGCTTTGTCTTTAATTAACGTTTCAACAATAGCCCTGTTTTTATCTTTTATCATCTCTTTTACAGTGAATACAGCTTCGTAGTTTGTATCTACATACATTGGTTTCATGAAACTAAGAGATTGCTTAAGGTAGATAGTGCCTTCTCCCGGAAATAAAGTTCCAAATACTTTACTGAATAAAGATGCGCTTAACATACCGTGCATAATAGGTTTTTTAAACATTGTTTTAGCAGCATATTCAGCATTTAGGTGAACAGGATTTTTATCACCGGTTACTTCAGCAAAGCGGTTAACTTCATCCTGTGAAAAGTTAAAATCATGTGTATAAATTTGGCCAACTTCAATCATAATGGTCTAATTGTTTGTTTAATAATAGGTTTCAAAGATATGTTTTTAAAATTAATTTAGATTAATAAATGCTTTTAGTCGATTATTTAACGATTTTTTAATATAAATACTTGACATGAATATCAAAAAAATCCGATATTTGCATAAAATTTCCAGACACGATTGTAACTTACTGGAAACCAGAAAGAAATATAGTAAATATCTGAATAACAATAATTTAATAAATTAATAAAATGAAAACAAACAATCCGTTCTTCGATAACATGATCGAAACACAAACAAAAGCAATGAACGAGTGGATGGACACTACAAAAAAATTCCAAAGCGCTATTACCAATGGAAACATTGCTAACGAAGGACAGAACATTTATAAAGAATGGTTTGAAAAGCAAATGAACTTATTAGGCGGTATGCAAACTGGTATGCCTAATATGTTTGGTGCTAATAATAAACCGGAAGAGTTTTTTAAAAATTGGTATAACCAACAAATGAACTCAATTAAACAAATGACCGATTTTAATCAGTCTTTATACAACAGCTTTGCTAACTACGGCAAACCTGCTACTGATTACATGAACAATTTTTCTGCAATGAATAGTTCTTGGACCAATATCTACAACAACTGGATGAACACTTTAAACAATACTTATGATGTTTATACAAAAAACTTAAATACTTCTTTCAATAAAGATATGTTTAAGAATATGTTTGAAAGCAATCAGGTGTTTTTAAAAGTTCAGGAAGCTTTTCAACCAATGATGAAAGCTTTACAAAATCAGGATTTCACTGTAGAAACCTGGAAACAAATTTATAACACTGAAAATTATAAGAAAGTTGCTGAGCAATTATTCGGTAGTTTTTACACCGGTGCAAATATGAAGGAAGTTTATGATAATGTTACCAAGCAAGTTCATGAATTTTTTGTTAACCAAAACAATTTAAGCAAAGAGTATTTCCAACAATTACAAGGGATGAACACTGAATTCCCTCAGTTATTCAGCGGTAATTTTGAGCAATTAAAGGCGCTTTACGGACAAGTAAATAACGTTTTTGGAAAAACTTTTGAGCCGTTAATGAAATTAGTTAACCCTGGTAAAGAAAAAGAAAATGTTGAAGCAGCTATTTCTTTAATGGATAAAGTAGCTGAATATTCAATTAAGCAAAATGAACTTCAATATAACCTTATGACCACAACTCAGAAGGCTTTTGAAACCATTGCTAAAGAATATTCTGAAAAATATAAAAACGTTAATCCGGCTGAAATGCCGAATATGAACGATGTTTATAATGAGTGGATCAAAACCAGCGAAAAATTCTTAGGTGAATTGTTAGCTACTGAAGAATTTTCAAAAATTAAGGCCGAAACAATTAGTTTAGGAATGGACGTTAAAAAACAATTCGAAAAACAATTCGAACACATGTTTGAGAACTATCCAATGGTATTCCGTTCTGAAGTTGATGAATTGTACAAAACCATTCACGATCTTAAAAAAACAGTTAAAGATTTACAAAATAAATTAGCATTAAACGGTTCTTCTGTTGAATTGTTTGAAGAAGAAAAATCTTCAAAAGCTAAGAAAAAGTAAAAGTTACTTATAGCAAAGCGGGTTGTCTTTTTAGTGTTTGTAGGGCAGCTTAAAAGTAGATCCCGGGTTCACCCCGGGATTTTTGCTTGGGTGTCATCTAAAAGGATTTGAATGTTTGTTTTATTCAAACAATCATGTCGATTAAAAAAAAAAAATAAAAAATTTAGCTATATTTAAAAACCAAATTTGCACTATGGAAAACATGATTAAAGAAATGGCCGTTTTGAGCCAGAAAATGATGAAGAGTTACGAAACCCTTCAACAAATTCATAATGTTGATATTGCCACATCTCCAAAAACTGAAGTTTATAAGGAAGATAAATTAACGCTTTATCGCTACAACCGCGATTCCGAAGCCACATATAAAACTCCTGTTTTAATTGTATATGCTTTGGTTAATACATACAAAATGTTGGATTTACAGCCTGATCGAAGTTACATTAAAAATTTATTGAACTCAGGTTTGGATGTTTATTTAATTGATTGGGGCTATCCCGGTAAAGGCGACCGCTATTTGGATATTAGCGATTACGTTAATGGTTACATCAATAATTGTGTTGATTTTATTCGCAAAAAACACCGCATTGATAAGGTGAACATTTTAAGTATTTGCCAAGGTGGTACGTTAAGTGTTATCTATTCTTCATTATATCCTAATAAGGTGAAAAACTTGGTTACTCATGTAACACCTATCGACTTCAGTACTAACGATGGTTTACTTTTCCGTTGGAGTAAGAATATGGATTTTGATAAATTAGTTGAAGGTAATAACGGCCTTATCCCGGGTGATTTTCTAAATCAGGGATTTGATTTGTTAAAGCCAATGATGAAGGTGCAAAAGCAACAAAGCTTAGTGAATGTTCTTGATGATAAAGACAAGCTTTTAAACTTCCTTCGCATGGAAAAATGGATTAGCGAAAGTCCTGCACAAGCGGGCGAATGTTTCCGCCAATTCATGAAAGAACTTTATCAGCAAAATAAATTAATTAAAGGCGAGTTGGAAGTAGGAGGAAAGAAAGTGAACTTGAAAAACCTTACATCTCCATTAATGAATATTTACGCTACTGAAGATCATTTAGTACCACCTGCTGCTACTATTCCGTTAAATGACCATGTGGGCAGTAAAGACAAAGAACTATACAGTTTTAAAGGCGGTCACATCGGTGTATTTGTTGGTGGTAAGTCTCAAAAAGAATTGGCACCTGCTGTTACAGCCTGGTTAAAAAAGCGCGACTAGTAAGCGTTTTTAACAATTTACGGTTAACTCTATTATCAGCTTTTACGTATAAGGAGGGGTAAAATAGTCTAAATTAGCACTTTTACTTACCCTTATGAAAAAAGCCTATGTATTCCCCGGCCAGGGTTCTCAGTTTTCCGGAATGGGAAAAGACTTGTATGAATCTTCGGCATTAGCAAAAGACTTATTTGAAAAAGCTAACTCTATTTTAGGGTTCAGAATTACCGATATTATGTTTAGCGGTACCGATGAGGAACTAAAACAAACTAAAGTAACTCAGCCTGCTATTTTTTTACATTCAGTTGTTTTAGCTGCTACAAAAGGCGATGAATTTAAACCGGATATGGTTGCCGGTCACTCTTTAGGCGAATTTTCTGCATTAGTTGCCAATAAAACTTTAAGCTTTGAAGACGCTCTTCAGTTAGTTTATAAACGTGCACTTGCCATGCAAAAAGCATGCGAAATTAATCCGTCTACCATGGCAGCCATCTTAAATTTAGATGATAAAGTGGTGGAAGATATCTGTAAAGAAATTACCGCATCAGGACATGTAGTAGTTGCGGCAAATTATAATTGTCCTGGTCAGTTAGTGATTTCCGGATCTACTGAAGGAATCAACATTGCCTGTGAAAAAATGAAAGCGGCAGGCGCAAAACGCGCTTTAGTTTTACCGGTAGGCGGTGCATTTCACTCACCATTAATGGAACCTGCACGTGTCGAATTAGAAGCAGCCATTAATGCAACAACATTTAATACTCCAATTTGTCCGGTTTACCAGAATGTAACGGCAAACGCAGTAACAAATCCTGAGGAAATTAAAAAGAATTTGATTGCTCAGTTAACTGCTCCTGTTAAATGGACACAAACCGTTATTCAAATGATTAACGATGGCGCCACTTCGTTTACAGAAGTTGGTCCGGGTAAAGTGTTACAAGGATTAGTTAAGAAGGTTAACGCAGGGATGGAAACCGTTAGTGCTTAATATAATTTAATGAAAAAATTAATCATTATACTATCTGTGTTGTTTGTTTCTGTTGAAGCAAATGCTCAGTTCTTTAGGGGTGTAGGTATATTTGTGGCAGGTAACAGTACTGCTCATCGCTACCGGAATTTAAATGCCTCTAAAAAAGACCCTAATGTTTTTGTTCCTGAATATTATTATCCGCAAAACCATTACTCAAACGATTACCAGGCTTTTGGTGTTGGTATTTTAGGTGAGTTTTTACGCTACGATCGTTTACGCTGGCAAACCGAATTTGAATACACTATTAAAGGTGCTATCGAGAAGGAAATTGGAAATCAATATACCGGCCAATTGAGTGGTGTTCGCGGTGCCAACGTTTACCAGATGATACAGTGGAATAATTTCCTGAAGTATTTCGGCCCCAAAATGGGAAAAGGACAATGGTATGGTATGTTGGGGGTTCGCTTAGAGTATATGTATTCTTTTGCAGCACCAATATTTACACCTGTAAGCGGAACATTGCCTAAATTATGGTTTAGTGGTGATGCAGGAATAGGATACGAGTTTTTTACCTGGAAACGCTTTCATCCTTTTGTTGAATTCCATTACTATCAGGATATTTTATACACGCCTCCTGTATATGGCGCAACAAGTGTAATGAGCCGCACATTTGAATTAAGGATAGGAATTATTTTCCGTCCATCACCTTTTAGAAGTATTGACGATTGTAATGCTCCAATCTATCACGGTAATTATTATTAAAAATAAATTCAGAGAATTATGGTAATGAGTAAAGATGTTTTGTTTTCGTTAACTAAAGGTGTTTTAGCTCCTCAGGAGGAAATGCTGGAAGTGGCGCGCAAAAAAGGAAAACTTTACATTGGTATCCCAAAAGAAATAGCGTATCAAGAAAATCGGGTTCCATTAGTTCCGGATGCTGTAGCATTACTGGTTAATAACGGTCACCGTGTGGTAATTGAAGCAGGAGCAGGAAGCGCCGCTCATTTTGAGGATAATGATTACAGTGAAGCAGGAGCAGAGATTGTTTACTCTCCGCAAGATGTGTATAAGGCTGATGTTATTTTTAAAATTGCCCCACCCACGCTGGAGGAAATTGAATTAATGCAGCATAAACAAACCTTATTTTCTGCATTACAATTAACGGTTCAACCTGAAGATTTTTTAAAGAAATTAATTGGTAAAAAATTAAACTGCGTTGCGTTTGATTTAATTACCGATGATGCCGGAATCTTTCCAATTATTCGCTCTATGGGTGAGATTGCAGGTGGGGCCAGTATATTAATTGCTGCCGAGTTATTAAGTAACGTTAATAACGGTGTTGGTTCAATTTTAGGAGGTATTAGTGGTATTTCTCCAACGGAAGTGGTTATTATTGGTGCCGGAACTGTTGGTGAATTTTCTGCCCGTGCCGCATTAGGATTAGGTGCTTCAGTAAAAGTATTCGATCCATCAGTTTCGCGTTTACGCCGCTTACAAAATTCATTGGGTACGCGTGTATTTACTTCTGTTGTTGTTCCAAAGGTTTTAGAAAAACATTTAAAAACGGCTGATGTTGCTATCGGTGCTTTACGTGCTTCAAAAGGTCGTACGCCTTGTATTGTTACCGACACGATGGTATCTGAAATGAAAGCAGGTTCTGTGATTATTGATGTAAGTATCGATCAAGGTGGAGTGTTTGAAACGTCCAGAGTTACCAATCATACTAAGCCGGTTTTCAGAAAGCATGGCGTTATTCATTATTGTGTTCCAAATATTGCTTCACGGGTTGCTCGTACCGCATCGTATGCTTTTAGCAGCATTTTTTCTCAGATTATATTAAACATGGGTGATGAAGGAGGATTTGATAGTTTGGTGCGTAAAGATGCCGGGGTTAGGAATGGTGTTTACATTTACAACGGAATTTTAACCAATCAGTATTTAGGTGAAGCCTTCAACCTTCCGTTTAAAGATATTAATCTCTTAATGGCAGCAATATAGGCATGTCAGATTTTAATGAACAGTTAAAATATCCAATCGGACCTTTTGTACTGGGAAAAGATTATACCTTATCCGATACAAAACAAAACATAAAAATTTTCAGTGAGTTTCCTTCTAAACTAGAGGCTTTGGTTCAGAATTGGAACAATGATCAATTAAACTTACGTTATCGCGAAGGAAGCTGGACAGCACGTCAAGTGATTCATCATTTGGCTGACAGTCATTGCAATTTAATGATTCGCGTTAAAGGGGCTTTAACGGAAGAACCCGCACAAATTAAACCGTACGACGAAAACCGTTGGATTGCCTTATACGACGGAACTAATTCATCAATTGAACCTTCATTGCAAATTATACGTGGTATTCACCAGCGCCTTACCGATTTGTTTAATAACTTAAGCGTAACCGATTGGGAATTGACCACCTATCATCCGGGAAGTAAGCATAACTTTACATTAGCGGAATTATTAGCTCATTATACCTGGCATAGCGAGCATCATTATGCACATTTAATATTGGCTCAAAAAAATTATAAGCATTAAGGAAATGACCTTTTTACAACGTTTAAAATTTTACGGTATTGGCTTTTTAATAGGCTGCCTGGTGGTTTTAGCTACCCTTGGTAACAGAAGTTGTGTTACCACTAATGAAATGAAAATGCAGGAACTTGTGTTTCAGCACTTCGAATTTAGCGATAAAGCACAATGCAAATTAAAATGCATGCGTTATAATGGCGCTTTGTTAAAAATTGAAATGCGAAATTTTGAGGTTAATTATGATTTAACCGACGTACATGCCGATCCTTGCGGAACCTATTTTATTCAGCCAAAAGAAGAATTTAAAGACAAATACATGTTTGATTTCGTTATTAACGATTGCGATACCACTTCCAAAATTCTCGACATCAATATTCACGATCCGAAATGGAATTGTGAGGAGTGTAAATAAAAGACTTGTTTGTATTTAAGCAGGTTGAGAATAAATATTAATCCATCTTCTTGAATCGCATTTGTAACACGCCCCAAAAAGCTTCCTTAAATATTTTTGTACTCATTTTGCTAACGCCTTCAACGCGGTCGATAAACATAATTGGAACTTCCACTAGTTTAAACCCTTTTTTATAGGCGGTGTATTTCATTTCAATCTGAAAGGCATACCCCATAAATTTAATTCCATCCAGATTAATAGTTTCTAAAACCTTGCGTTTATAACATTTAAATCCGGCAGTGGTATCTTTAACCGGTAACCATAAAACAATGCGAACGTAAACAGAAGCAAAATAGCTCATTAAAATCCGTCCGATTGGCCAGTTACTCACCTTACCGCCTTTGCAATAACGAGATCCGATTGAAACATCGGCGCCATTTTCGCAGGCTTCTAATAAACGAACCAAATCTTCCGGATTATGACTGAAATCGCAATCCATTTCGAAAATATATTGGAAATCGCGGCTTAAAGCCCATTTAAAACCATGGATGTAGGCGGTTCCTAAGCCAAGTTTACCTTTGCGTTCTTCTATGTGTAATTTGCCCTGAAATTCCTTTTGAAGTTCTTTTACTTTTTGAGCGGTTCCGTCGGGTGAGCCGTCATCAACTATCAATAAATCAAATTCACGTTTTAGAGAAAATACCTTACGTACCATCTTTTCGATGTTCTCAATTTCGTTGAAAGTAGGTATTATAACTAAATTCTGACTCATAACAAAACGCTAATATACAAATTGTGTTTTTAAACACTAACGTCAGGCGAATTATTAAATTGTACTTTTTTAAAATATTTAACGCAATTCAGGCACAAAATAGTGCAATTCACAATTTGCTACAATTATCAACATCCTTCGGGAAAGCCCCGCCAATTCAGTATTTTTGTTACTTATGTTAAGCTTAAATCCTAAAGAACTAACAATACCACAAGTACACCAGTATTTATTGGGAGCGGTTGGACCGCGTCCAATTTGTTTTGCCAGTACTATTGATAAAAACGGCAATCCGAATTTAGCCCCTTTTAGTTTTTTCAATGTGTTTTCAGCAGCACCTCCAATTGCGGTTTTTTCGCCTGCACGAAGCGGAAGAACAGGCGCTACAAAAGACACTTATGAAAATGTGAAAGAAGTGCCGGAAGTGGTGATCAACATTGTTAATTATAATATGGTTCATCAGATGAGTTTGGCAAGCAGCCCATTTCCTAAAGGAGTGAGCGAGTTTACAAAAGCCGGTTTTACCCCAATCGAATCGCAAATAGTGAAGCCGTTTCGGGTTAAAGAATCTCCTGTACAATTAGAATGTAAGGTTAAGGATATTGTGGAGTTAGGACAACAAGGCGGGGCCGGTAATCTTGTTATTTGCGAAGTGGTAATGATTCACGTGAGTGAAGAAGTGCTTGACGCCAATAAAATGATTGATCAGAATAAAATTGATTTGGTAGCGCGTATGGGTGGTAATTGGTATTGCCGCGCACATGGCGATGCTTTGTTTGAAATTGAAAAACCAATTACAACAATCGGAGTTGGTTTTGATATTATTCCGGATTATATCAAAAAAAGCAGTGTTTTAACCGGTAACAATTTAGGACAATTAGGAAACATAGAACATCTTCCTTCTAAAGAAGATGTAGTACATTATAAAAATTCAGGCGCCATAAACGAAATATTTGAATTATACAGCAAAGATCGCCATAAGCTGGAGGAGCACCTTCACCACATGGCTAAACGATTGCTGGATGAAAATAAAGTTGCTGAAGCCTGGAAAGTTCTACTCGCTGTAGAGCATATAGATTAGTAAACAATAAAATAAATATATCATGGAAGTAACAGGTATCTTAAAAGTAAAGTTCGACACACAAAAGGTGAGTGACCGCTTTTCTAAGCGTGAGTTTGTATTAACTACGGAAGCTACATCTCCTTATCCGCAGCATGTAAGTTTTCAATTAAATCAAGACAAATGCAATTTGTTAGATCAATATAACGTAGGTGATGAAATGAAAATTCAATTCAATTTACGTGGTCGTGAGTGGAACGGGCCTCAAGGAATTAAGTATTTTAATACCCTTGAAGCATGGCGAATTGAAAAAGTAAACGGTGCTTCGGCTGGAAGTCAAAATCAGTCTTCTTCATCAAATGTAGATACAGGCGCTCCTGTTTTTACATCTAACATGAATGATAACGACGATCTACCATTCTAATAAACGTTAAAAAGAAAAGTAAAAAGACACAAGCATTATACATCTTGTGTCTTTTTTTTAAATATTATTGTATATGGCTAAGTCAAAATCAAAAGTTCTACTTATTTACACAGGCGGTACCATTGGCATGATGCAGGATCCTAAAACAGGATCTTTAAAGCCATTCGATTTTAAATCACTTACCAATCAGGTTCCAGAGTTGAATAAGTTTGATATTGAATTGTCATCCATTGCTTTTGATAAACCAATTGATTCATCCAATATGCATTCGCACGTTTGGATAAAACTGGCCGGTATGATTAAGGATAATTATAACAGTCATGATGGTTTTGTAATTCTGCATGGGTCAGATACAATGTCTTTTACTGCAAGTGCTTTGAGTTTTATGCTGGAAAACCTTAGTAAGCCGGTAATTTTAACAGGATCTCAATTACCTATCGGAATAATTCGTACTGATGGAAAAGAGAATTTGATTACAGCCATTGAAATTGCAGGAGCTAAAGAAAACGGTAAAAGTATAGTTAATGAGGTTTGTGTTTATTTTGAGTATAAATTATACCGAGGTAATCGAACGTTTAAATATAACTCCGAACATTTCGACGCTTTTAAATCGCCCAACTATCCTTTTTTAGCGGAAGCAGGAGTTGAGATTGCGTACAACAAAAGTGCTCTATTAAAAAAAACAGGATCAAAACTTAAAGTGTATACTGAGCTCGATAATGATATTATCGTATTA
>JBBAKL010000074.1:0-15757 GCA_040403535.1 Bacteroidia bacterium | reverse complement strand
TGTCGATGCCAATTTTAAATAAAAGCCTCAGAGTAATCTGGGGCTTTTTTGTTTTATGATGTTTTTAAATCATAGTTAAACATTCCTATGAATTATTTGTTAAACGTTTATAATTTGATTTGATAGAAACTAAAAAGCAAATAAAAGTTTCCATATTTGTAAACTAAAAATATTTATGATAAAAAAAATAATACTATTTCTTCTTTGTTATTCTTCTTTACTAGTTGCCCAAGAAGGTCCAGTATCCAACTCGCAAAAATTTACAGTAAGCGGTTATGTAAAGGATGCAAAGAATGGGGAAGCGTTAATTGGCGCATTGGTATATAAAAAGGATACCCAGCTAGGCTCCTCAACAAATGAATATGGTTTTTATTCTTTAACTCTTCCTGCAGGTAAGCATACATTGCTAATTAGTTTTGTTGGATATGGCAATATTGTAAAGGAGATTGAATTAAATAAAAACATCACTCTAAATTTTGAACCTAAGGAGCAAGGTAGAGACTTACAGGAGGTGGAAATTACAGCTGAAGCTGCTGACAAGAACATTACCAGTATGGAAATGAGCACTGCTAAAATTGATATAAAACAGATTCAAAAAATGCCGGCACTGTTAGGTGAGGTGGATGTAATAAAAACGATTCAATTATTGCCTGGAGTTACTACTGCAGGTGAAGGCGCCAGTGGCTTTAATGTTCGTGGAGGTAATATTGACCAAAACTTAGTGTTATTAGATGAAGCTCCGGTTTATAATTCATCACATTTATTTGGTTTCTTTTCAGTTTTTAATCCTGATGCGGTTAAAGATGTAAAATTGATTAAAGGAGGAATTCCTTCTCAATATGGTGGGCGAGTATCTTCAATTCTAGATATACGTATGAAAGAAGGAAACAGCAAAAAGTATGAAGTTAATGGAGGTTTAGGAACAATTTTCAGCCGCCTTGCTATTGAAGCACCAATTGTAAAAGATAAAGCTTCATTTATTATTGCCGGTAGAAGAAGTTATATTGATGTATTAGCTAAGCCCTTTCTTAAAAATGAAAACCCGGGATTAGCAGATGCTAAATTCTATTTTTATGATTTAACAGCAAAAGTTAACTGGAAAATAAACGATAAAAACACAGTTTTCTTAAGTGGTTATATGGGGCGTGATGTTTTTGGTGCTGGATTTACTTTTAATTGGGGTAATACTACCACCTCCCTACGTTGGAATCATGTCTTTAACAGTAAATTGTTTATGAATTTAACAAGTTTCTACAGTAATTACGATTATCAATTAGGTTTTAGACAGGAAGGAACAAGCCAGAAATTTGATTGGCAATCAAATATTATTAACTACAGTTTAAAGCCTGATTTTTCTTATTATTTAAACAGTAAGAATACAATACGTTTTGGGTTACAAGGTATATTTTTTGATTTTGTTCCCGGAAAAGCAGAAGTGACAGATAGCGAAAATAAAAAGTTCAGCGTAAGTTTAGAAAATAAGAAAGGAATTGAATACGCAGTTTACATTGGAAATGAACAAAAGTTATTACCTCGGTTAAGTGCTGAATACGGTTTGCGTTGGAGTTTTTATAATTATGTAGGTAATGGAACAGCCTACTATTATCGTGATACTATTCCAAACGAAGAAAGACCACTCGATCGTGAGGAAAAAGTAGGTGAATGGGAAAATATTAAGTTTTATAATACTCCAGAGCCAAGGTTAGCTTTAAATTATGTTATTGATGATAAAAGCTCTATTAAGGCGAGTTACAACCGAATGGCACAATATATTCATATTGTATCGAACACCGCGGCAAGCACTCCGTTAGATGTATATACACCGGTAACTAATAATATTAAGCCGCTTATAGCAGATCAAGGTGCTATTGGCTATTTCAGAAATTTTAAAGAAAACATGTATGAAAGTTCACTTGAAGTGTATTACAAATACATGCAAAATCAGTTGGATTATATTGATAATGCTGATTTGTTATTGAATAAATATCTTGAAGCCCAGTTATTGCAAGGGCTAGGAAGAGCTTACGGAGCCGAATTATATTTACGTAAAACCAAAGGAAAGCTTACCGGATGGTTAAGCTATACTTATTCAAAAACCGAAAGATTGGTAAGAGGAATAAGTAATGATGATTGGTTTTTATCTAAATACGACCGTACACACATGATCAATACTACTGCCACTTATGACTATAAGCGCTTTAGTTTCTCGGCTAATTTTGTTTACTTAACTGGTACTCCTGCAACTTTTCCTAATGCCAAATTGCAAATACAAACTATTAATGTTCCTTATAACACCGAGAATAAACGGAACAATTACCGAAACACTGATTATCATCGTTTAGATTTAGCAATTACTTATTATTTTACAAGAAATCATGAAGATCCTGAAAAGAAAAAACGTCATTCAGTAGTTTTAAGTGTATACAATGTATATAACCGAAGAAACGCATTTTCTATTTATTTCCGTACAAAAGACGGAGATGCTAATCAAACAGAAGCTGTTCGTTATTCTGTAATCGGATCAATAGTTCCTGCTTTAACCTATAATTTCAGATTCTAATATGAAAAGGATATTTAATACAATAATTTTAATCGTCTCCATTATGTTAACATCTTGCGAAGATGTTATTCAGGTAAAGCTTGATGAAGGACAGAGGCAACTGGTTGTTGACGCGTTTATTAATGATTTAAGAGCCAATCAAATTGTTAAATTGTCTTATACTGATTCTTATTTTAGTGGTATAAATCCACCTCCTGTTAATAACGGAACAGTTGTTTTAAAAGATGTTACGGCTAACATATCGTATACATTTACAAATTCAGGCAACGGCGAATACATTTATACAATTAATCCTTCCGATACAATTGCGCGACTCAATCACGCGTATCAATTGGAAGTAAAATACGATGGAAATACGTATTACGCAACGGCCTTTCAAAAAAGAACAACTCCGATTGATAGTATTCAATCTGAGTTTGAGGAAAAAACTTCTTTTCAGGATGAAGGTTACGAGTGTAAGATGTGGGCCAGAGATGCTGTCGGACCAATAATAGACTATTACTGGGTTAAATCATTTCGTAATGGTATTTTGTTTAATAAAGGATCGCAAATTAATTTGGCTGTTGATGGTGCAAACGGTGCAGGTGCAGATGGATTTATTTTTTCACCTCCAATAGCAAATGGTATAACTCCTCGCGGAGAAGTGTTTAAATTAAATGATGTATGTCGTGTAGAAATCCATTCAATTTCTGAAGAAACTTTTCGTTTTCTATCACAGGTGATTTCTCAAACTACCAACTCAGGCCTCTTTGCTACTACTCCTGAAAATGTAAAAACAAACATTATTACCCCCACCAATGCTAAAACAAAAGCTATTGGTTGGTTCAATATGGCATCCGTTTCGTTTAAAGAAAAAATTGTAAAATAATTACCAGAATTTTACACTTAAGCTGAAAGTGTTGTATTCAACATTAGTATTAAAAAGTATGATTTTATCATTTTCAGTTCTGTAAACCTGGGGATATTGATATTTACTGTTTTCTAATATCAATTTATGTTGCGGACCTTTAGGGCCTATTTTGACTTCGTAAAACGATTTAATTCCGCTATTAATATCTGTTTTTGTTAAAACCCATTTAGGATTTTTTAAATCATCTTTACCATATAATAATTCCACTTCAGCAATTGGTTTTTTATATAGAAATTTATCAAATTCAGTTATAGATGGGACCTCTATTTTACCATTGATATCCTTAGTGTCATAATTGACAAATCCCTTAATTGACGAAGAATTTAAATGTATTTTATCGGCATAAAATTCAACGTCCATTTCGTTTATAATGAAATTAAAAAAACAACCTGTTTCGTATATAAAGAGAAGTTCGTTATTGCGGTTTTTATATAAAGAGGCATATGCTAAATATTCATTTTCTCCGCTTTTTCTTATTTCTTTTAACTTCAAATGATAATGAAGGATTTCTTTACCAAGAGGTTTGTTTACTGCAAATACAAAAGGAATAGTCTTTTCGTTTCTCGTAATGTTTTCAGATAAACTATCAATAACCATAAAGAAAAGGGAGTATTGTTTTTCCAGATTTTTAAAAGTGAAGTTTTTTTCTTCTAAATCTACTTGCTCTTCCGAGTAAATATTACCGGTAATCAGCATGTATTTGTTTTTCTGATCATAAAAATGAGTGTTAAAGACAAATGTTCGATTGTCGTTTTTTTCGTTTAATCTAACACCCTTAATAAGTTTACCTGATTTAGAATTTAATTTCAAAATCCATTGTCCCCTTTTTTCTCCGGAAATGATGTTAACATACATAAAGAGCACTTCATCATTAGCGTAAAAAACATGTGCGGTATTAATGTTTCTTTTTTCAAGCGGATATTGCCAAATAAGTTTGTATTCAAATGGTTTTTTATCAGTAACAATATCGTACTTTGATAAAAAGAATTGCTTTCCAAGGCTGTCTTCAGAAGTTCTGATTGTATAGGTGGAGTGATGGTAGGTGTATATTTCGTTTTCAAATGCTGTTAAGTTGTTAATCTTACTGGCTTCAAAATTTTGAATATGACATATTAATCTTAATGAATCGTTAAAGCGTATTAATGTAGCCAGATTTTTATTATCGGCTTTTTGAAGATAAAAATTAATGTATCCATGGAGTGTATCAGCGCTTATATCAAGATATTCTTCCTGATTATCATTTCCAAAGGCTATATAAGTGGAATCGAAAGAACTTAATTGCTTATTAAATTTAAAAACCTGAAAGGCTAGTTCGGATTTTAACTGATTAAACCCATAAACATATATATTATCTCTAAATAAGATTGATTTTGCTTTTAACATGGACTTATTAACGCCTTGAGCATTAATAATAAAAGGGATAAGAAATATGTACTTTAAGAATTTCATCAACTTTCAATTAATCCGTTTTTTTCACGTTTAATATAGTCTAAAATTAACATATAATACATAAAAACGCCAAACGCGTATAATAGCGAGGTTATTAAAAAAATATTTACAAAAGCGTATCCTTTGCCAAACATGACTTTAACCATAAATCCGCTTATCACCCAGCTACCGCTCCATATTGCAGATGTAAGTGCGCTGGTTATTTCGCGGTTATTTTTTCCAACGTAGGTTAATACTAATTCTGAAGTCATGGGGCCAGCCATATTCATTAAGGGTTGTCGCATTAAATAGCAAAATATAGCAATATAAACGGCTACTGAATATTGACTGTAAAATTGAGTTGTGGCAAGCGCTACAAGCGAAATAACAGCAAGCGATTGTGTGGTAGGTATTGCAATTTTATAGCCTATATGCTCTTTTATTTTCGGAACAAGCATTGCTCCATATGCTACCAGTACCGCAGCTATTGAACTAATGATTGAAAATCCACCCTTATCTAAATGGTGAACTTTATCAAAAAACAAACTGATAAAAGGTATCGTTAATCCGGCTCCAGTGGCAATAATTAATGTTGGAATTAGCGCCTTAAAAATAGTGGGCCAGTCGGTTTTATTTTCCGTGTTATTCTCTTGTGAAACTTCTTCATCTACTTGCTCATTAAATTTTGTTTTGAAAAGAAAAGGCAATCCTCCAAACCCCAAGACACAAAAAATAATTAAAATATTTTTTTCGTTAAAGAGAGTAGGATTAATGAAATCCAGGATAGCAATAATGGCACCGCTTATTATACTGGCAAAACTCCACGTACTATAACTTAAAGATATTCCGGCAGTATGGTTGTATTTTGCGGAATTTCTCAGAATAAACGGCGCTACGGGGATTTGCATAAATGTAAAAGAAGCCCCCCATAGTAATAATGATAAAATAATGAGCCATTTTATTTTTAATGCAATGGCAATAACTATCAAAAGGCCGAATACCGGTACGAAAAAATTAGACAGGTAAAAGAATAAAGCTAGTTTTTTCCCTTTGATTAATTTGCCAAACGGCACCGCTAAAACAAATACTCCCAGAAAGCGAAAAGTAATATAAAGAGCAATCTCTTCATCGGTGAATCCTTCTCGTGTCATATACAAAGGCAGTATATTCATAAAAGTGGCGTTCACTAATTGAATAAAAAATTCAGAAACAATTACGCTTAGTACTTGTCTTTCTAGTTTGATATAGTCGTGAACAAATGAAAGCATTTAAGAGTTCTGTAGAATTATTTCAATATAAGTTTTTATTTTATCGAAATCAGATGGTAAAAATTCTTCAAACGTATCCTGATTTTTGAACCAGGTTAATTGTCGCTTTGCGTAGTTTCTGGTTTTTTGTTTTATTAAATCAATAGCTTGATCACGAGTAATGTTATTCTCGAAAAAACTAAACAATTCCTTGTATCCAACGGTGTTTAATGCGTTAAGGTGTTTATATGGGAAAAGTTGTCTTGCTTCATCTTCCAGTCCTTGCTCTATCATCATATCAACCCGTTTATTTATCCGTTCATATAACTCTAGTCGAGGAGCATTTATCATTATTTTAATAGCGTCGAATTTTCTTTCTTTTTTGTTTTTTTTCAAAAATGAAGAGTATGGCTTCCCGCTCTCTATGCAAACTTCAAGCGCACGCATTAACCGTTGTGGATTGCTATGATCAACTTCTTTAAAGTATTCAGGATCTAATAGGGATAACTGTTCCTGAAGCCATTTAATTCCGTTTATTTCATAGCCGGATTTTATTTTGTTTCTCGTATGGTCGCTTACTTCGGTAAATTCATCAACCCCATCTAAAACCGCGTTGATGTACAAACCCGAACCGCCAACCAAAAATACTAATTGATGCTTCTCAAAGAGATTGTCAATACAAGCCAGCGCATCTCTCTCGAAATCTCCTACACTGTAATTTTGATGAATACTCAGCGTGTTAATGAAATGATGAGGAACAGCTGATAATTCTTTCTCGGTTGGTTTTGCTGTACCAATTGAAGTTTCTTTGTAAAACTGTCGTGAGTCAGCCGATAAAATTTCAGAATGATAATTTTTAGCCAATTGAATGGCAAGTGCTGTTTTTCCTACACCTGTAGGACCGGCAATCACAATCAGGTATTTTTTTGGAGATGTCAATTAAAGCACGTTATTGGATTGTTCCTTTATTTTTTCCAATTCATCTTTCATTAACACTACAAGCTTTTGTATTTCGGCATCATTGGCCTTAGAACCGATTGTGTTTATTTCTCGTCCAATTTCCTGAGTAATAAAATTTAATTTTCTTCCGCTTGATGGGTCGTTCATTGTTTTAATGAAATAATCACAGTGAGTTTTTAACCTTACCTTTTCCTCGTTAATATCCAGTTTTTCAACGTAATAAATTAATTCTTGTTCAAATCGGTTACTGTCAATTTTATCAATTCCAATCACTTCCGCCAAATTATTTTTAATGCGTTCTTTAATAGTATTGATTCGGTTTTTATCCAGCTCAACAATTGTATTTAAACAGGAAAGAATAATATTTAATCGTTCTTTAAAATCTTTTTCAATAGATTTACCTTCATCATATCTAAACTTATTCAGCGATTCGATAGCACTATCTATCACACTTTTAATTTCCTTCCATTCGTTTTCGTTGGCTTCTTTTCTTTCTGATTTTAATACTTCAGGAAGTTTTAAAATTTGCGACAATAAATCTTCACCGGGTTCATTTAATTCAATGCTTAATGCTTTTAATTTTTTGTGGTATTCTTTAGCAAGTTCAGTATTGATGTCTACAGGAGTTTCCTGATGTTTGTTTTCAACAAAAATGCTTAAATCAACTTTTCCTCGTTCCAGTTTACGGGTAATTTCGTTTCTTAATTCCAGTTCAAATTCTCGGTATAAGCTGGAAACGCGTAATGAAAGGTCCATTCCTTTACTATTTAACGAACGTATTTCTACATTTACAGTTTTAGTTTCGAATTCTTTTGTGGCTTTTCCAAAGCCGGTCATCGATTTAATCATGACTTAATATTATCAATTGTTACTTTTTTCTTTTTATAACTTACCATATAAACGCCGCTGATGATTAAAACGGCTGATAAAATCTTAATTGGTGTAAGTGTATCCTTTCCTAAAAATACTGCAAATAATGTTGCTAAAAAAGGCTGGAGGTAAATATACATGCTCACCACTGTTGAACTTAATGCTTTTAAAGCATAAGTGTTTAATAAGTATGCTAAAAAAGTGGTTGCCACAACAACAAAACCTATTGCCCAGAAAACATCTAATGTCATGGCGCTCCAGTTTACGTCAGGTAATTCATAAATTCCTAATGGTGTTATGTATATCAATCCAAATAAAAATATCCATTTCATTACAGTAACGGTATGGTATTTTTGCATGTAAGGTTTAGCCATAACAACAAATACCGCCCAGGATGATGCGTTAATAAGGGTCATAAAATCGCCGGCTAATGTTTCACTGCCAAATTCAAAATTCCCTTTAAATAATAATAAAGTAACAGCGCCGGCAATTCCGAATAATAGTCCCGAGATTTTTAAAAGGGTAATGCGTTCTTTAAAAACAATTAGCGTAAACAGGATAACCATAATCGGATTAGATATCATTATTATGGCCGAGTTAATAGGCTTGGTTAAACTTAATCCATATATAAAGAACACCTGATTTATAAAAACGCCGAAAATGGATAAAATGGCCATCTTTTTCAAATCACCAACGTCTAAACCTTCTCTGCGCGTAAATAAAGACAATATCCAGAAAAGCAAACATGCACCCGCAATTCGCAACGCCACTAAAGCAATTGGTCCGATATGTGTTGGCATTAAATCTTTAGCAATGGAATAGTTCATCGCGTATATCAATTGTGCCGAAAATAGTGAAATATGTGCTTTTAGGGCATTATTCATAGGCATACAAAGATGCAAGAATAATTTAGATAAACACTTTTTTACCTGAGTGTTTTATACTAATTTTCGGTTGTATTCGATGAAAGCGTCAGCATGAAAGTCACAGATCAAACACACTATACATTTGAACTCAAACAAGCCCCAAGGCGTATTGTTTCATTAGTACCTTCTCAATCGGAATTATTATGGGATTTAGGATTATGCAACGAAATTGTTGGAATAACAAAGTTTTGTGTACATCCACATGAAATGTTTTACGGCAAGGAAAGAATAGGAGGTACCAAACAATTCAGTATTGACAAAATAAGAGCATTAAATCCTGATCTAATCATAGGTAACAAAGAAGAAAATGATAAAACGCAAATAGAGGAATTAAGATCTGACTTTCCGGTATGGTTAAGTGATGTGAATACACTTGAAGATGCTTATCAGATGATTGGTGAGCTTGGGTATATAACGGGTAAGACAAGTGAAGCCGAAGGGTTAATTTCTTCAATTCAAAATGAGTTTTCGAAATTGAAAAGCCATTTACTTAAAGGAAAAAGTGCCGCGTATTTTATGTGGTTTGATCCTGTCATGGCGGCAGCTAATCATACATTTATTAATGCGATGTTAGAAGCATGCTTACTTATTAATGTTTTTAGTCACCAATCAAGGTATCCACAAGTAACAGCAGCCGAATTAAAAAAAGCCAATCCCGATTTTATTCTTTTATCTTCTGAACCTTACCCCTTTCGCGAAACGCATATTGCCTTTTTTAAATCAATTTGTCCCAATGCTAAAGTCATTTTAGTTGATGGCGAAATGTTTAGTTGGTATGGAAGCAGATTGCAAAAATCTCCATTATATTTTAGTGATTTATTTAAAACAGAATTACAATAATCATGAATAAGCTATTATCAATTTTATTACTGTTTTTATTAGCAGCATGTTCAGATGCTGGTCAAAAGAGCGTTAAAAGTGAAGCATCTTCGCCTAAAAAAAAGGAAGTTTACAAATATTACCAGATCACTCTTGAGCAGGATACTATAAATATTGTTGATTTTAACGATAAAAAACAAGGTCTATGGATTACCTACAAACCATTAAATATTACCGAACCAATCACGAAATTGGAAGAAGGCTATTATAAGGATGATAAAAAGGTAGGGTACTGGAAATATTATAAGGAAGGTGTGGTGACAGATTCGGTATTAATGAAATAAGGGTTTAAAGCGATTTTCCGGCTTATTTTGGGAATTAAAATTTAAAAAATTAGCGTATATTAACAATTCGCTACTCATAATTGTACGCTTTTTGTATTTTTATTAATTTTAATAAGTAACTAATATTGTATAACCAAAATCAATTTTATGTTTAAAAAGATTATTGTTTCATTTTTAATAGCATTTGTATCTGTTGCTAATGCTCAAAAAACACAACCAAAAACAAAAGAAAAGTACGATCCAACTAAAACCTCGGAAACCGTTAAAGCTGCGCCTCCGGATTCGTTATTGGGCTACGCTATGTATGAAGGTATGACTCCTTTTCAGTCGCTAGATTACCAATTGCCTAATGAGTCAGAAACCGATCCTGTATCAGGTAAAACAACCTATTTTAAGGCTGTGAAGAAGAAAAACGACTCTATTCGTGTTGCTTTTCGCGTTGCTTTAAAAAAGAAGTACAACACTTTCAGTGTTAAAACAGTTAAGCCTAAAGCTGCAGGTGAAAGAATGAAATTATGCTTCAATATTGTTGCAAAAGATACTAATCTGCAGCATTGCTTTAAGGATTCGATTATGCGTGACCCGGAAATATCAAAGGTTCTTTATCAAAAGGCAGCTGGCGACACAGTTTATATGTTAATTCTGGTTGAAGCCTTTAATAAAACCATTAATACTTGCGGAACCACAAGAGAGTCAAAATTGTACTTTACACGCTGGAATTATAAGGAAAGTAAAGCGCTGTGGAAGGTAAAAACCTTCAGTTCATGCGCAAAAACCATTACTAATATGACCAAAATGCCAGTGGCTGAGTGGGATGGAAAATCCATTTTAACTATCAGCTTTAATAAAGGTTCTGATTTTGTGGATTTAACTTTTGATCCGGATAAACCTGAAAAAGGAATAGTCAGTTCCAACGATTCTATAAAAGAATAAAAAAAAGCCCCAAATTCGGGGCTTTTTTATTTAACAAAATAGGTCTCTTCTAAAGGGTAATTTGAAATTATAATGTAATAGGTGTCTTCCTCTTTAAAAAGGTAATATAGGTTTTTATTAAATGAATATTTAATAATCGCAGACTCGTATTTTTCACTTTGTAATACATTCTCTTTTTTAAAGTTACTCTTAATGTCATTTTCCAAATTGTTAAAATTGTCGAATGCCAGAGCCTGCGAAAATGAAATAAATAAGGTTTTTTTTGATCGTTTGCTGTTGGCAAATAAAGCAGTTTCAGGAACCCCTTCGATCGAACTTTCTTCCGTTTTGTTCGAATAGTAATCCGACTTGTTTATTAATTTATCGCCAATATTCTTGTGTTCTTTTTCTATTAATTTGAACTTTTTATTACTTAACTCCAGAGCTAATTCTTCGCCAGAATAATCAATGGCTTTTTTAATAAAGTCGAAGTCGAGATTTTGTGATCGGGCACCTTGAAAAAAAACAATGGCAAGTGCTGTAATAAGTGCTTTTTTATATGTCATGAGTTCCTGTTATTGTACAAATTAAAAATAAGCAATCTGGATTTTTGTTTCTGGATATTTAAGTAACAAGAAAGGGAAATTATTAACCAAAAAAAAACCACGCATTTGCGTGGTTTTTTTTGTTGTCCGACTAGGTTTCGAACCTAGACTCTTCTGAACCAAAATCAGACGTGTTGCCAGTTACACCATCGGACATTACCGAGCTTTTTCAAGCGTGTGCAAAATTAACAAATTTTCTGTTTCCGCAAATAATATTTGAAAAAAATTAAACGTTTATTTCTAGCCTATAAATGGCATTTTATTAACTTCGCAACTTATCTTTTATTATATATGACGCCTGATTTTAAAAAATTAAATAATATTTTAGGTTGGCTGGTTTTCGCCATTGCCACATTCACTTATGTCAGTACCATCGAACCTACTGCTAGCTTTTGGGATTGTGGTGAGTACATTGCCTGTGCCTACAAATTAGAGGTGGGACACCCCCCTGGAGCACCTTTCTTTTTATTAATCGGACGTTTTTTTGCATTATTTGGAGGTGGCGAACCAGCCAATGCCGGTATGATGATAAATATTATGTCGGCACTTTGCAGTTCCTTTAGTATCCTATTCTTGTTTTGGAGTATTACGAGACTGGCTTATAAAGCAGTTGTAAAAAATGGAGAAGAGTTTACTCAGGGTAAACAATGGGCGGTATTAGGAGCAGGTGCAATTGGAGCCCTTGCCTATACCTTTTCCGATTCATTTTGGTTTTCAGCTGTTGAAGGGGAGGTTTACGCTATGTCGGCATTTTTTACCGCGGTAGTTTTCTGGGCAATTTTAAAATGGGAAGAAGAAGACACTAATGATCCCATTGGAGCCATGCGTTGGATTGTGTTAATTTCTTACTTAATGGGATTATCCATTGGGGTTCACTTGTTAAACTTACTGGTTATCCCTGCCATTTGCTTCATTTATTACTATAAAAAATATACATTTACTTGGAAAAGTTTCATCATTGCAGGTGTTGTTTCGGTATTAATATTAGGAAGCGTCCAGTCGTTAATCATTCCAAAAATTGTTAAGTTTTTATCAGATTGTGAAGTATATTTTACTAATACTTTACATATGGGCTTTAGTTCCGGAACAATTGTTTATTTCGCGTTGTTAATCACATCCTTAACCGGTTTTATCGCCTATAGTACATCTAAAAAGGAATCCCATTACAAAATTGCTTTCTATTCGGCAATATTATTTGCATTAATCGTTGTTCTAAGTGCCGGAAACGCAGGTTCAATGTTCGGACGTGCAATTAGCTTTGGTGGTATCTTGTATGGTATTAACAAGTTTAAATTGAATTATAACAACCTTAATGTATTGATGATGAGTTTAGCCACTATTTTAATTGGTTATTCATCATTTTTTGTGTTGGTAATACGTTCACAGGCCAATACGCCAATGGACGAAAATAATCCTGAAAATGCTCCAAATATGCTTTCGTATTTATTACGAGAGCAGTACGGTGACTGGCCAATTTTATACGGCCAATATTATAATGCGCCTACCAAATCTCAATCCGAATTTAAGAGTGGCGATCCTATTTACATGAAGGATGAGAAAAAGGGCAAATATGTGGTAGTGGATGATCGTAAAAATTCAATTCCTGTATATGACGAACGTTTTTGTACTGTATTCCCTCGTATGTGGAGTAGCCAAAGCCACCATGAAGCGGCATACCGTTATTGGGGAGATGTTTCGAATAATCATAAAACATTGAACAGAACAAACGATCAAACTGGTGAAGTAGAAACCATCGAGATACCAACATTTGGTGCCAATCTGCGCTTCTTCTTCAACTACCAGATCAATTATATGTACATGCGTTACTTCTTATGGAATTTTATTGGACGCCAGAATGATATTCAGGGTATGAATAACAATACATTGGAAGGAAATGCGGTTACGGGTATTAAAGCTGTAGACGATATGTTGTTGGATGCGGATAGTTCTTTGAAAACCCATGCAATGAAATCAAATAAAGCGGCAAACTATTTCTTTGCCTTACCATTAATATTAGGATTATTAGGGTTCTGGTTTCACTATAAAAACAATAAAGGAGGAGCTTGGGTAGTTGGATCTTTCTTCCTGTTAACCGGATTAGCAATTATTATTTACCTGAACCCAACGCCATACCAGCCTCGTGAGCGTGATTATGCTTATGCTGGTTCGTTTTACGCATTTGCTATTTGGATTGGATTTGGTGTATTGTTTTTATTTGAATTTCTAAGTAAAAAAGCCAATGCGAAAGCTGCGGCTGCAATTGCAACGGGTTTTAGTTTAATTATTCCGGCAGTAATGGCAGCAGAAGGTTGGGACGATCATAATCGTTCTTTAAGAACATTATCACGCGATTGCGCTATCAACTACCTGGAATCTTGTGCACCTAACGCTATTTTATTTACAAACGGAGATAACGACACCTTTCCATTATGGTACGCTCAAGAGGTGGAAGGCATCAGAACCGACGTACGCGTAGTTAATCTTAGTTTATTACAAACAGATTGGTACATCAATCAAATGCGTCGTGCCGCTTACGAATCTGCTCCTGTTCCATTCACCATTCCTGAAGAAAAATTAGTTTCTCGTTTACGTGAAGTGGTGTATTTGTTTGATAAGAATCAAGGACCAATGAATCTGAAGCAGGCTGTAAAGTTTGTTGAAAGTGATGATATTGCTAATAAATTTGAGTATGGTTCAGGATATCTGGATTACTTACCTACCAAGCAGTTTTTTGTTCCGGTTGATTCTATGGCTGTAATGAAAAACAAAGTTATTTCAGTAAAAGATACAGCCCGTTTAGTAAAATCAATTAATTGGAGTATTGGCCGTGGCGCTATTACAAAAAATGATTTAATGGTTCTGGATTTAATTGCTCATAACGATTGGAAACGACCAATTTATTTCGCTGTTACTACAGGAAGCGATGCATACCTTGGATTAGAAAAATACTTCCAATTGGAAGGATTAGCATTCCGATTAGTGCCGGTGAAGCAAAGTGATGCTGAAGAAATGGGAGGAGGCAGAGTAAATACCGAAGTGATGTACGATAATATCATGAATAAATTCTTATGGGGTGGTATGGATAAGCCAAGTGTTAATCTGGACGAGAATTGTATGCGTATGGCAGGAAACTTACGTATGCAGATGTCGATTTTAGCAAATGCATTAATCTCAGAAGGCAAAAACAGTAAGGCAAAAGCAGTATTGGATAAATGTTTAGAAAAAATGCCTGACGAGAATGTACCTTACGACGCTACATTATTTACGGTTGCTGCCGGATATTATCAATTAGGAGAGACAGCTAAAGCTAACGAATTAGCCAAACGTATGTTCGATATTTTTGAAGGTGATCTCAAGGTGTATAATGCTCAAAAATCAATTCATAGAGTTGCTTTTGGTCGCGAGATCAACCAATGCAAGGAAATATTAAGACGTTTAGTGAGCATAACCATGCAGTTTAAACAAGACGCGTTAAATAAAGAATTTATGAACCGCATTCAGGCTGTTGTTCCGCCTGAAGAATTAATGCCAAATCCGGAACAAGGTCAACCTTTAGCAAATTAATAATGTCAACAGCAGAACGCGTTAGCGCAACAGATTTATCCGATAATTACGTATTACAACGCAGTATTTTTGCTTATCTGGAAGCTGCAAAAATTGTAAAAGGTACTGTTTTAGAAATTGGAACAGGCTCCGGTTATGGCGTAAAGTATATTGCCCCAACCGTTGATAAATTTGTAACCATCGACAAGTTTGTGTGCGATGTTGATTTTAAAACTTATCCGAATGTTGAATTTAAACAGCAAACGGTTCCGCCTTTCACCAATATAGCTGATAATTCTTTCGATTTCGTGGTAACTTTTCAGGTGATTGAGCATATCCAAAATGATGATTTATATCTTAAGGAGATTGCGCGTGTTTTGAAACCGGGAGGCAAATTAATAGTTACCACCCCAAACCGTCACATGTCTTTAAGTCGCAATCCATGGCATATTCGTGAATACAAACCGCAGGAATTGGTATCGTTATTAAAAAAACACTTTAAAGCACTAAATACCCAAGGTGTTTACGGTAATCAGTTGGTAATGGATTATTACGCTAAAAATAAAGAATCGGTTCAGCGCATAATGAAGTACGACATCTTTAACCTTCAATGGATTTTACCGCGTCAGATAC